>JANXWA010000021.1 GCA_025351385.1 Acidimicrobiales bacterium
ATTGGACACCCCGCGACGAGGGCAAAAACGGCCACAAGGGAGAGTGAACCACGCCGCACGACGTCAGTATGTCACCAAACATGTCTAACTACCCGAGCTGGAACCTATACAAGTTTGTCTGCCGATCCTTCATCGAACTAATTGGGCCGCGCTTGGAACTCGTCCGAATGCACGCCTGCTGTTGGCACATTCAATCTCAGTGTTGCCATCAGGCCTGATCTTCGTGGGCGACGTAGACCCAAGCCCGGCGCCCTGACGCCAGGGTTACTTCAATTCGGTGGTAATCGTCCACCTCGTACGCATCGGCCGCTCGCATCTCGTCCGACGTGAGTTCGAGCACGAATCCGTCAACATCGTCGGCCGCATTCGCGGAGCGCCGGAAGATTGGGTGTTGGTCTGATCCGCTCGTCTCGATCACGTCAGGATCAGTGATCGTGATCGTTTCGATACGAAATCCGGTAGCACATGAGGATTTATCGGCAGGGCGCGGCCGAAATTCGCTTCCTGAACTGTCGCCGACTGGAGGGTTCCATAGGAGAACAAGTACTCAGGCATGGGCCGAGCCTACCCACGGGCTGCGCTCACTAATTCGGTGAAGAAACGACAGGAACTCGGTTCTCGATGAGGTCTCGGACGACAACGTTGTAAATCTGTCAACACTCGGTGGAGGTGATGGGATTCGAACCCACTGCCTCTACATTGCGAACGTAGCGCTCTACCAATTGAGCTACACCCCCGAAGAGGCTCTAACTTTAGCCGAACGCTCGCGATTGCGGTTCGCGCTGCCAGCGCACGTCACTGTCGGGCTCGTAGAACTCCGACCGGTACTCGTCCTCATACTGCTCGGGGTACTCGTCGTAGAGGGGCTGGACAGTGGCGAGCGACCGGCGTTGGGGCAGGTGCAGCGGGAGCGACGACTCGTGGAGGTACCCCTGGCTGACCGAGTAGAGGGCGAGGGCGACGAAGGCGACGACGCCCACCCACAGGACGAGGGCGAGGTCCATCACGGGTGAGAAGCCCGAGATGAAGGCCATGGCCGTCATCACGACGGCCGCGAGCACGAGTCGGCTGAACATCATCCGGCGCTGCGACCTCATCGAGCGGCGACGGATCGGCGGCTCGTACTCGTAGCGGGCGGTTGGCGTGTGGGGCGCCGACGAGTAGGCGGCGGCGTAGCGGTTCGCCGGCGCTTGGCGAGTGCCCGGTCCGTCGTCGTAGTCGTAGTCCTCGCTCCACTCGTCCCACGAGTTGCGCGACTCGAGTGAGCGGTAGGTGTCATCGGCATGAACGACCGTCAGACGGGGTCGACGGGGCGAATCAGGGCCGCCGAACGAGGGGAGCTCGTCGGGCTGGTCCAGGCGATGGGCCGGCGGGACGGTGTACTCCTGGCGGCTCAGGACCTGGTGCTCGGCGTGGAACGACTCGATCGAGCGCTCGGTGCCGTTCTCACGGAACCGTCGCACCACCGTGGGCGCCAGCAGCGCCACCCAGAAGAGGGCGAGGATTATCAGGAGCATTCGCACGACCCCATTGCACGCCACGTTGACATTGCAGTCAAAGATACAAGGATGTTGCCTTTTTTTGGTGGATATCAGGCCTCGTGGAGGCCACACTCCTCTTTGTCAACACCAACCCAACGACCCGACCTGCGGTCGCCCGGGACCTGCGGCTTCTCGGTCATCGCGGCACACCCGATCGACGCGTAGCCCTGCGCCCACAGTGGGTGCTCGGGCAGGCCGTTCGATCTCAGGTAGTACGCGACGTCGTCGTCGCTCCAGGTCGCCAGCGGGTTGACCTTGACCAAGTCGAATTTCTCATCCCACATCAGGGTTTTCATATTCGCACGGGTCGGGGCGTCGGCGCGCTTCACCGATGTGATCCAGGCGCTTCGTCCGGCCAGTGCCCGGCCGAGCGGCGCGACCTTGCGCAACTCGCAACAGCGCTCGGTGCCGCACGGCCACTCGTCGGCTTCCGGCCCCGGAACCGTGCGCGTCATGTTGAGCGACCACTCGCGCTCGATGCGCGACGCGAACTCGAGGGTCTCATCGAAGTGGCCCCGCGTGTCGAGGAAGATGACCTCGGTCGACGGGCGCTGCTGATGGACCATGTGCAAGAGCGCCACGTCCTCGAAGGAGCAGGCCATCGCGACGTCGCCGTCGAAGCGCGCGAAGGTCCATTCAAGTATCTCGAGCGGCGTGGAACGCTCGAAGCGGTCATTCACTGCGCTCAGCTGTTCGAGCAGCGCGGGGGTGGGGGCAATCACGGTCATTCCCAGCGAAGTCTAAGGGAATTCTCCATGGAATCACATTCTCCAGTGGTTTACTAGGATATTTAATGACCCAACGGACCATGACCACGACTCCCCTGCGCCCCTCGCACGCCACCGACCATCTCGACCTGCTCGAGTCCCACGCCATCTTCATCCTGCGCGAGGTGGTGGCCGAATGCGAACGGCCGGTGCTGCTCTTCTCGGGCGGCAAGGACTCGGCGGTGCTGCTGCACCTCGCTGTCAAGGCCTTCGCGCCCCAGCAGCTCCCTTTCCCGGTGATGCACATCGACACCGGCCAGAACTTCCCCGAGGTCCTCGCCTTTCGCGACGCCACCGTGGCCGAGATTGGCGCACGCCTCGTGGTGGCGAAGGTCCAGGACACCATCGACCAGGGCAAGGTCGTCGACCCGGGACTCCTCGGCTCACGCAATCGACTCCAGACCGTGACGCTGCTCGACGCGATCAACGACAACATCTTCGACGCGGCCTTCGGCGGAGCGCGCCGCGACGAGGACAAGGCCCGGGCGAAGGAGCGCATCCTCTCGTTCCGCGACACCTTCGGCCAGTGGGATCCGCGCCAGCAGCGTCCCGAGCTCTGGCAGCTCTACCAGGGGAAGGTCAATCCCGGCGAGCACGTTCGCGCCTTCCCCCTGTCGGACTGGACCGAGCTCGACATCTGGCAGTACATCGAGCGCGAGAAGATGGCGCTGCCCACGATCTACTTCGCCCACGAGCGCGACGTCGTGAAGCGCGATGGCATGTGGCTGGCCGTCGGCCCGTTCGTCGAGCCGCGCGAGGACGAGCCGATCGAGCGACTCACCGTGCGCTTCCGCACGGTGGGCGACGCCAACTGCACGGGCGCCGTGCTGTCGGACGCCGACACTCTCGAGGCGATCATCGACGAGATCACCCTCGCCAACGTCTCCGAGCGGGGCGCGACCCGGGCGGACGACAAGTTTTCCGAGACGGCGATGGAAGACCGCAAGCGCGAAGGGTATTTCTAGGATGCTCGTCGTTGCGAAGGACCTCCTGCGACTGGCGACGATCGGCTCGGTCGACGACGGCAAGTCGACACTGATCGGACGGCTCCTCGTCGACACCCGCCAGCTCTTCGACGACCAGTTGGACGCGGTCGCCGCCGCGTCGGAGAAGCGCGGCGTCGGGGACCTCGACCTCAGCTTCGTCACCGACGGGCTGCGCGCCGAGCGTGAGCAGGGCATCACCATCGACGTCGCCTACCGCTACGCCACGACTCCCACACGCAAGTTCATCATCGCCGACTGCCCGGGCCATGTTCAGTACACCGGCAACATGGCGACCGGCGCCTCCACCGCCGACCTCGCCCTCGTGGTGCTCGACGTGGCGTCCGGTCTGAAGGAGCAGACCCGTCGGCACCTCTGCATCGCGGCCCTGCTCGGGGTGCGCTCGATCATCGTGGCCGTGAACAAGATGGACGCCGTCGACTGGTCCCAGACGGCCTTCCAACGGGTCGTCGACGAGATCCAGACCCTGTCGCGCCAGCTCGGCTTCAAGAAGGTGCACATCATCCCGATCTCGGCGCTGCTCGGCGACAACGTCGTCGAGACGTCGTCGAACCTCCCCTGGTACGAGGGGCCGTCGGTCCTCGAGGCCCTCGAGAGCTCGGAGGCCGGCGCGTGGGAGCACACGAATACCCAAGGGGCCCGCCTCCCGATCCAGTGGGTGCTGCGCCAGCCCGGGGGCGGACGAACCTACGCGGGGATGGTCTGCGGGGACACCCTGCACGTGGGCGACCGAGTGACCCTGCTGCCCGCCAACATCGAGACGACGATCACCGGTCTCAACTTCGGCGGCGAGGCGATCGACGAGGCGACCGTGGGACTGGCCGCCGACGTCGCGCTGGCGGCCGAGACCAATGCCGGGCGCGGCGACATGATCGTGACCTCGCCGCTGCCTCAGGTCGCCAACGAGATCCACACGACGATCTGCTGGTTCGGCGAGAGACCGCTCCACGTCGGCCAACGCCTTCGCATGAAGCACACGACGAAGGTCTCACCCGTTCGGGTGAAGACGATCAACGGGGTCATCGACATCGAGAAGCTCGACGTCGACGAGTCCACCTCGCTCGCGACCAACGAGATCGGGCTCGCCACATTGAACACCGCCGACCTGATGGTCGTCGACGACTACCGATCGAACCGCGTCACCGGAAGCTTCGTGCTGATCGACGAGGCCACCAACGCCACCGTCGCGGCCGGCATGGTCGGGCGGGCTTCGTTCCTCTAGCTCTAGAACTGGACCAGCATCGCGACGAGTGCGACGCCAATCAGCCCCAGCAGCACGTCGACCGACCTCACCAACTGACGGCCCCGGTCGGGTGACGCCAACCCGTGGTGGGCGATCGTGTCGGCCACGACCCGCTCGAGCGGCAGCGTCCTCGCCTCGAGGTGCCCGGCGGCGGCAAGGTAGCAGAGCAGCCCGACTCCGATCCAGGGCCGCGACAGTGACACCGAGCTGTCGCCGCTGAGCGACAGCACGAACCCGGTCGCCGGCAGCACGTGCACGACGCGTGCCGCCCAGTTGCGCCGCTCCGGGAAGCGGCGGAGCTGTTGGTCGGCGTCGGCGCCGCGCAGCACCGCGACGGCCGAGAACCTCATCGTGATCAGCACGACCAGCGTGGCGATCGCCGCCAGGATGTGCACGAGGAAGACGAGGTCGTAGGCGACCGAGGCGGCGATCACTGGTCGTCCAGCAGGGCCTGTGCGGCCCGGTAGGGGTCGGTCGAGCCGGCGAGCAGTGCGCTCACCTGCTCCTCGTACGACTCGCCGTGCGCGAGCTCGCCGATCCGTGCTCGGACCATCGCCGCGATCACCTTGTCGAGCTCGGCGCGCATTCGCCGGCGGCGATGCTCCTCGAGGCGAGCGCCGCTGACGAACCGTCGATGATCGCCAATGGCGTCCCAGAGCGCCTCGGTGCCCGTGTCGGAGGTGGCGACGGTCTCGAGGATGGTCGGTCGCCACTCCTTCGCGCCGCCCAGGTCGAGCATCTGCTCGAGGTCACGTCGGGTTTCGCGCACGCCGGCCCGATCGGCCTTGTTGATGACGAAGATGTCGGCGACCTCGAGCAGCCCGGCCTTGTTGGCCTGCATGGCGTCGCCCCAGCCCGGGTTGGTGACCACGATGGTCGTGTCGGCGGCCGAAGCGATCTCCACCTCCATCTGACCGACGCCGACGGTCTCGACCATCACGAGGCGGAAGTTCGCGGCGCCGAAGACCCGCACGGCGTCCGGTACGGCCAATGAGAGCCCGCCGAGGTGGCCGCGCGTCGCCATCGAACGGATGAAGACGTGGTCGTTGGTGGCGTGGTCCTGCATCCGGATGCGGTCGCCGAGGATCGCCCCTCCGGTGAAGGGAGAGCTCGGGTCGACGCAGAGCACGCCGACCTCGTCGAAGTCGGCCGTCCCGTCGAACGAGCCCCGCTTGAGGGCCGTCGTGATCAGCTGGTCGGTGAGGGTCGACTTGCCGGCGCCCGGCGGACCGGTGAGACCGACGACGTACGGGGCCGGAGCCGCGTAGGCGAGCGCTGCCGTGGCCAGTTGGGCCGATCCGCCCGACTCCACGTAGGTGAGAAGTCGCGCGAGCGCCGTGCGCGAGCCCACGCGCGCCAGGCCGACCAGTTCGGCGGGGTCGCGCGGAATCATTGTGTCCGCTCGATGTTGGCGCCGAGACCCTGGAGCCGGCCGACGAAGTCCTCGTAGCCGCGGTCCACGTGCTCCAATCCCGCGACGGTCGTCTCGCCTTCGGCCACGAGCCCCGCGAGGACCAGTGCGGCTGCGGCGCGGATGTCGGTGGCGCGCACGGTCGTCCCGACGAGTCGCTCAACGCCTCGGATCATGGCGTGATGCCCCTCGGTCGTGATGCTGGCGCCCATTCGCACCAGCTCGTCGACGTAGCGAAAGCGGCCGACGAAGAGGTTCTCCGTCACGACCGAGACTCCGTCGGCCACGCTGAGCATGGTCGTGATGAGCGGCTTGTAGTCGGTCGCGACCCCCGGGAACGGCAGGGTGGCGACGTCACAGGCGTGCAGTTGACTCGGCCCCTGGGCGAGGATGCCGGGTCCGGTGAGGTCGAGCTCGGCGCCCATCGCCTGGATCTTTCGCAGCAGCATCTCCATGTGCTCGGGGCGCGCGTCGAGAACCCGCACCCGGCCGCCGGTGATGAGGGCCGAGGCGAGGTACGTCGCCGACACGACCCGGTCGGTTACGACCTCGTGGGTCGCCGGTGCGAGCCGCTCGACGCCGTCGATGGTGAGCCGCGACGTGCCAAGCCCATCGATCTGGGCGCCCATAGCGATCAACTGTCGGCCCAGGTCCTCCACCTCGGGCTCCCGTGCGGCGTTGTCGATTACCGAACGGCCGTCGGCGAGCACGCACGCCATCAAGAGATTGTCCGTGGCGGTGTGGCTGGGGTACTCGAGAGTGATCCGGGTCGCGCGCAGGCGGGGGCGGTCGGAGGAGGCGTGGATGGAGTTTCGGTCGTTGTGGAAGGTCGCGCCCATCGCGGTCAGCCCGTCGGTGTGGAAGTTGATCGGGCGCTGTCCGAAGTCGTCGCCGCCCGGCAGCGCCATGTTGGCCCGTCCGCAGCGCGCCAGCAGCGGTCCGAGGACCACAATGGAGGCGCGCATGGCCTCGAAGAGGTGGGCCGGGGCGACGGGGTTGATTTCATCGCAGTCGGGCACACCAATCAGGAGCTCGTGGTGCGCCGGTCGATCGACCGTGCAGCCCAGCGCCACGAGCAACTCACTCATCACCCTGACGTCGGTGATGTCCGGGACGTTGGTCAGGTGATGACGCCCGGTGGCGAGCAGACAGGCTGCCATCTGCTTCAGCACCGCGTTCTTGGCGCCGTGTGCGCGCACCTCGCCTTCGAGGGCTCCGGCCGGCTTCACCACGAGAGAGCTCACCCCTCAAGTATTGCCGGTATCGCCCGCAGGGCGAGATTCCCGAGCGGGCACGGTGCGACCGCCGAGTACTCTTTGACCGTGCAGCCACCATCGAGGCCCGATCGCAATATCGCGCTCGAGATGATCCGTGTCACCGAGGCCGCGGCGATCGCAGCCGCCCGCTGGTCCGGACGGGGGGACAAGAACGCTGCCGACGGCGCCGCCGTCGACGCGATGCGCTTCGTGCTCGGCGCGGTCGCGATGGACGGCATCGTCGTCATCGGCGAGGGCGAGAAGGACGAAGCCCCGATGCTCTACAACGGTGAGCACATCGGCGACGGCCGCCCTCCCCAGGTCGACATCGCCGTCGATCCCATTGACGGCACCCGCTTGACCGCCATGGGCCGCGACGGCGCGATCTCGGTCATCGCGCTCTCCGAGCGCGGGACGATGTTCAATCCCGGTCCCTGCTTCTACATGAAGAAGGTGGCCGTGGGTCCGCGCGGACGTGGATCGGTCGACATCAACGCCTCGGCGACGGACAACCTCACGGAGCTCTCGAAGCGGCTGAAGAAGCCCGTCCAGGAACTCGGCGTCGTGATCCTCGACCGACCGCGCCACACCGACCTGATCGCCGAGGTGCGAGAGGCCGGAGCGAGGGTGCTCTCGATCACCGACGGCGACGTCGCGGGCGCCATCGCCACCGGTTGGCCCAACTCGGGCGCCGACGTGCTCTTCGGGATCGGCGGCACGCCCGAAGGCGTTATCGCCGCGGCCGCCCTGAAGGGACTCGGCGGCGAGATCCAGGGCATCTTGCACGCGTCGAGCGACGAGAAACGTCGAGAGGCCGAGGCCCTCGGCTACGACTTCACGCGCGTGCTCTCGACCGACGACCTCGTCGCGAGCGACAACTGCTTCTTCTCCGCGACGGCCATCACCGACGGCGACTTCCTGCGCGGCGTGCGCTTCCACGACTTCGGCGCGACGACGCAGTCGATGGTGGTGCGATCGCGTTCGGGCACCGTGCGCACGATCGAGACGTTCCACCGGCACAACAAGCTCGAGGAGTTCACGTCCGCGGGCTTCTAAGTCTCGTGAGAACTTTCACGACGTGTGCGAAACCTTTATCCCGTTTTGCCACTTCCCATGTTGCGCCTTTAATGTCCTGCGCGTAAGGTCCGACGTAGAACCGATGCAGTACTGTGGTCGGCGATTGAACAAGGAGAGAGCATGCGAGTCTCGAATCTTCTGACCACCAAAGGTCGCGACGTTGCCACCATCTCCCAGGAGCGAACGGTCACCGACGCCCTGCAGGTCTTGAAGGAGCGCGGCATCGGAGCGCTCGTCGTGACCGGCCCGACGGCCCCGCTCGTTGGCATATTCAGCGAACGCGACATCGTGCGCGCCCTGGCCAGTCGGGGTGAGGGGGCCCTCCAGGCGAAGGTCTCCGAGCTGATGTCGACCGACGTCACCTCGTGCGTCGAGTCGACCACGGTGATCGAGCTGATGGGCCTGATGACCGAACGCCACATCCGCCACGTCCCCGTGGTCCAGGAGGGAAACCTGGTCGGGATGATCTCGATCGGCGACGTCGTGAAGGCCCGCTTCGACGAGCTCGAGCACGAGAAGAAGGACTTGCTGGACTACGTCTCGTCCTGGTGACGGGCTACTTGCTCGCCGCGCTCAGACGCAGTTCGGCGCGCGCGAGGTCGGCGTGAGCGAGTAGGTGCGACGCGGTGTCGTGCTGCTCGTTCCTCGTCTCCAACGCGATCTGTGCCTCGGCGACCTCCTTGGCGACCTGAGCCCGCGCGACGTCGATGTCGGACGTCCGCTCCGCGACGCCGGCGAGGACCGTGGCGAGGGTGACGCCCTCGGTTTCGTCGGGACCGACCTGGAAGTAGCCGCCGTGCACGGCGAAGGCGACCTCACCGTCGGCCGTGTCGACGCGCACGACGCCCGCGACGATGTCGCCGACGGTGTCGGTGTGCTGGGGCAGGATCGTGAAGTCACCGTCGGACGAGCGCGCGACGAGGGCCTTGGCCTCTCCGACCCACAGCGCCGACTCGGGCGTGACGATCTCTACCTTCAACGTGGCCACGTCTAGTCCCTCTGGAGCTCGGCGGCCTTGCGCTCGACGTCCGACGCTCCACCGACGTTGAGGAACGCCTGCTCGGGGTAGACGTCGAGGTCGCCCTTGACGAGGTGCTCGAAGGACTCGATGGTCTCCTGCACGGGCACGTTGATGCCGTCGATGCCGGTGAAGATCTTGGAGACGAACATCGGCTGGGACAGGAAGCGCTGGATCTTGCGAGCCCTGGTCACCGTGACGCGGTCCTCCTCGGAGAGTTCGTCGAGGCCGAGGATCGCGATGATGTCCTGGAGCTCCTTGTAGCGCTGGAGGATCTGCTGGGTCTGGCGCGCGACGGCGTAGTGGCGCTCCCCGACGATCTCGGGCGCGAGGATGTTCGACGTCGAGGTCAATGGGTCGACCGCGGGGTAGATGCCGAGCGCGGCGATCTGACGGCTGAGCTCGGTGGTCGCGTCCAGGTGGGTGAACGTCGTGAACGGCGCCGGGTCGGTGTAGTCGTCCGCCGGCACGTAGACGGCCTGCAGCGACGTGATCGAGCGGCCGCGAGTCGAGGTGATGCGCTCTTGGAGCTCACCCATCTCGTCGGCCAGCGTGGGCTGGTATCCCACCGCACTCGGCATGCGTCCAAGCAGGGTCGACACCTCGGAGCCGGCCTGAACGAAGCGGAAGATGTTGTCGACGAACAACAAGACGTCTTGGTTCTTCACGTCACGGAAGTACTCGGCCATGGTCAGCGCCGCCAGAGCCACGCGCAGTCGCACGCCCGGCGGCTCGTCCATCTGGCCGTAGACGAGCGCCGTCTTCTCGATGACGCCCGACTCGCGCATCTCGATCAGGAGGTCGGTGCCCTCCCGGGTGCGCTCCCCCACGCCGGCGAAGACCGACACGCCCTCGTGCTGCTCGGCCACGCGTCGAATCATCTCCATGATCAAGACGGTCTTGCCGACGCCGGCCCCGCCGAAGAGTCCGATCTTGCCGCCCTGGACGTACGGGGCGAGCAGGTCAACGACCTTGATGCCGGTCTCGAACATGTTGGCGCGCGGCTCGAGCTGGTCGAAGGCCGGTGCGCTGCGGTGGATCTCCCAGTGGTCCTCCACCGGTCCGATGTCGTCGGTGTCGAGGCACTCCCCGATCACGTTGAAGACGTGGCCGAGCACCGCGTCGCCGACGGGCACGGTGATCCCCCGGCCGGTCTGGCGCACTACGGCGCCGCGGACGAGGCCGTCGGTCGGCTTCATGCACACGCAGCGCACGCGGCCCTCACCGATTTGCTGGGCCACCTCGCCGGTAACCGTGACCGTCTTGCCGTCGATGACGATGTCGACCTCGACGGCGTGGTTGATCTCGGGCAACGAGTGCGGCGGGAACTCGACGTCCACCACCGGTCCGGCGATCGCGACGACGCGCCCGGTCTCGAGAGTGGCCTTTTCGGGTGCCATGGTCATTGGTATCTCACTTTCCCGAGCGGAGCGCTTCGGCGCCGCTCACGATTTCCATGATTTCGGTGGTGATCGAGTCCTGGCGGGCTCGGTTCATGATGCGACTCAGGGTCTGGCCGAGCTCGTCGGCGTTGTCGGTGGCGGCGGCCATCGCGCGCTGCTGGCTGACGTGGAACGACGCCGCGCCCTCCAACAGCGCCGAGAAGATCTCGCTCTCGAGGGCCCGCGGGGCGAGCGAGGTCAGGAGCTTCTCCACCTCGGGCTCGAACTCGGTGTAGCCCTTCAGCTTCGTCGGCGCGTTGTCGACCGGTACCGCGGGCATCGCGAGGGGCAGCAGCTGCTCGACCTCGACGGCCTGGGTGGCGGCCGAGAGGAAGCGTGTCGAGACCAGCAGGACCTGCTGGACCTCGCCGTCGATGAAGGGGGCGGCGATCACGCTCGCGACCCTTCGCGCGTCGGTGAAGGACGGGCGGTCGACGAAGCCCACGAAGCTCTCCTCGACCTCCATTCCGCGGAAGCGGTAGAACGCGCCGGCCTTCTTGCCAATGCAGAAGAGCCGCACGTGGGTACCCTCGGCGCGAAGCTTGCGCACGAGGCGCTCCCCAGCGCGCAGCGCCGCGGAGTTGTAGGCGCCCGACAGTCCGCGGTCGCCGGTGACGACAAGCACGATCGCCACGTCGACGTCAGTCGGTGTCGCGAGCAGCTTCGCCGCCCCGGCCGGATCGGCGAGCGCCGCTTCGACGATGATGCGCCGCATGCCGTGGCGGTAGGGGCGATTCGCGACGATGCGGGCCTGGCTACGAGAGATCTGCGAGGCGGCGATCAGCTCCATCGCCTTGGTGATCTTGCGGGTCGACTGCACCGACTTGATGCGTCGACGCAGGATGCGTTCCTGTCCACCGGCCATCGCTCCTCCTCTCTCGTTCGACTGCTTCGGTTGCTACTGGACGCTGACGGCGAAGCCGTCGCTGAATGACTTCATCGCCGCGTCCAACTTCGACGCCTCGGGCAGCGTGCCGGTGCTGCGGATCTGCTCGAGCAGGTCGGCGTGCTGGGCGCGGAAGTTGGTCAGCAGCTCGGACTCAAAGCGACGCACGTCCTCGACCGGGACCTCGTCGAGCCACCCCTTGGTGCCGGCGTAGATCGCGATGCACTGCTCCTCGACCGGGACGGGGGCGTTGAGGCCCTGCTTCAACAGCTCGGTGAGCCGGTAGCCCCGGTCCAGCTGCTGCTGGGAGGACTTGTCGAGCTCGGAGCCGAACGTCGCGAAGGACTCGAGGTCGCGGAACTGCGCGAGGTCGATCTTCAAGGTTCCCGCGACCGACCGCATCGCCTTGATCTGGGCGGCGCCACCGACCCGCGACACCGAGTTGCCCACGTCGATCGCCGGGCGCACCCCGGAATAGAAGAGGTCCGACTGCAGGAAGATCTGACCGTCGGTGATCGAGATCACGTTGGTCGGGATGTAGGCCGAGATGTCGCCAGCCTTGGTCTCGATGACCGGCAGCGCCGTCAGCGAGCCCCCACCGCGCTCGTCGCTCAACTTGGCCGCGCGCTCGAGCAGGCGACTGTGGAGGTAGAAGACGTCGCCGGGGTAGGCCTCGCGGCCCGGCGGGCGGCGTAGCAGCAACGAGATCTGACGGTAGGCCTCGGCCTGCTTCGAGAGGTCGTCGTAGACGACGAGGGCGTGCTCACCCGAGTCCATCCACTCCTGGCCAATGGCGCAACCGGCGTAGGGCGCGAGGAACTTGAACGGCGCGGGGTCGCCGGCCGAAGCGACGACCACGACCGTGTACTCGAGGGCGCCGAAGTCGTCGAGGGTTTTCACGGTCTGGGCGACCGACGAGTTCTTCTGTCCGATTGCCACGTAGATGCACTTCACACCCTGACCCTTCTGGTTCAGGATCGTGTCGACGGCGACGGTCGTCTTTCCGGTCTTGCGGTCGCCGATGATGAGCTCACGCTGGCCGCGTCCGATCGGGGTCATCGCGTCGATGGCCTTGATGCCGGTCTGCAGCGGCTGGCCAACGGGCTGACGCCCAGTGATCCCCGGCGCCTGGATCTCCATGCGTCGCTGCTTGGGGTTGACGAGCGGACCCTTGCCGTCGATCGGCTCGCCCAGTGCGTTCACCACGCGGCCCAGTAGGGCATCGCCGACGGGCATCGAGAGGATGCGCCCGGTCGAGCGAACGATCTGCTCCTCTTCGATGGAGTCGACCGACCCGAGCACGACCGCGCCGATGGTGTCCTCGTCGAGGTTCATCGCGAGCCCGAGCGTGCCGTCCTCGAACTCGAGGAGCTCGTTCACCTTCGCCGACGGCAGGCCCGAGACTCGTGCGATGCCGTCACCGACCTCCACGACGCGTCCCACCTGCTCGGCGCCGACGGCCGGGTTGAACTCGGACACGTGCTTGCGCAGCGCGTCGGTGATCTCAGTGGCACTAATGGTGAGCTCAGTCATCACAGCTTCCTTTGCTTAGTCGTTTCGATTCAATGCGGATTCGTACAGCCGTCCGGAGGCGACCGCGTCGCGCAGTGCGCCGAGGCGCCCGCGGGTGGTGGCGTCGAGGCGAAGGTCTCCGACCTCGATCAACAGGCCACCCAGTAACGAAGGGTCCTGAGCGACCTGCAGTTCCACCGACCGGCCGGTGACCGCCATCAGCGAGGCGACGAGCTGCGCCCGACTGGTCTCGTCGAGCGGCTGCGCGGAGTGGATCCGGGCGATGCGCCAGTCGCGAGCCCGGGCGATGTAGTCGACCAGGTGGTCGATGCTGCCCGTGACGTCGCGGGGCCGACCGCCGACGATGACGAAGCACGCCAGCGCGAGGGCGATTTCGTGGACCTTGCCCTCGAGGAGCGAACGGGTGATGCCGAGGCGCTCCTCGAGCGGGGCGTCGCGGTCGGTGAGCAAGCGTCGCAGCTCATTGTTGTTGCGAACGATGTGCGCCCACCGGAAGAGGTCGTGCTCGATCTCGGTGAAGTTGTCGGTGGTCACGTCGTCGAGTAGCGCGTCGGCGTAGCCGCTCACGCGCTGGCGCGCCGCGAGCAGCCCGAGACTGGCGAACTCCGCGACGCCGGACTCCTGGCGCAGGTGGATCGAGGATGCCAGCTCGGCGATGGCGTGGGGGACCTCCTGGGCCGGGACCTCCACCGCGGCGTATACGGCGAGGTCGGCCGCGAGGTCCGTCACCTTCCCGGCGAGCAGGTCGCCCAGCACCTGACCGCGCGCGATCGGGTTGATGGAGGTGTCGGTCAGCAGTCCGTGCAGGTCGGCGTTGCCCAGGATGGTCTGCTCGAGGGTCGCGAAGTCACGGGCGACCGTGGCGACCACGGTCCGATCCAGTGGGCCCAATCGAGCCGCGACGTATCCTTCGAGCTTTGGCTGCATGACTAGTGGTTCGTCCCCTTGGCGGCCTCGGCGTTGAGGGCGGCCACCGCCTCGCGGATCAGGTCCTGATGAGCGGTCTGGTCGACCTCGCGGCCGACGATCTTGGTGACGAGCTCGAAGACGATCTCGCCGATCCGCGCCGACGCCTCGTCGATGGCCCGCTGGCGGGCCGTGACGACTTCGGCGTTCGCCGTGGCCACGATTCGGTCGTATTCGGCCTGGCCCCGTCCCCCGGCCTCGGCCTTCACCTGGTCCGAGGTCGCCTGGGCACTTGAGACGATGTCGCGAGCCTGGTCGCGGGCCAGGGTAAGGACCTGGGCCTTCTCGTCACCGGCTGCGGCGGCCTCGGCACGGGCCTGATCGGCCGCCACAAGGGACGAGCGAATCTTCTCTTGACGAGACTCCATGGCCTTGTTGAGGGGCGGCAGGATGTACTTCGTCACGAGGAACAGGATCACCACCACTGCGACCAGTTCGACGACGAACGTGCCGTTGGGGAGGAGGAAGACTGACGTGGCAATCATCTCAATGGACCTTCTATCTAGTGGACGACAAACGCTGGCGCGCCAGCCGAAGCGGTGCGAACGGCGTCGGGGCTATTGCTTCTTGAAGACGTAAACGAAGACAACCATGAACAAGAGGTTGATGAAGTACATCGCCTCGACGAGACCGACGGTCAAGAAGAAGTACTGACGGGCCTTGTTCTCGATCTCGGGCTGGCGAGCGATCGCCGCAATCGTCTGGCTACCGGCCAAGCCGTCACCAATCGCCGCGCCAATGGCACCGCCGCCAAGGGCGAGTCCGCCGCCGACGAGTGCACCGGCGATGCTGATTGCGCCTTCAATGGTCTGTGCTGCCATGTTTCTATTCCTCCTGGTTGGTTTTAGTGCGAAGCTTCGAGTGCCACGGTACGGGGTGATTCGTGCTCGACTTCGTGTTCCTCGTCATGGCTCATGGCCATGCCGAAGTACATGATCGTCAGCAGCATGAAGATGAAGGCCTGGATCAACCCGATGAACAGGTCGAAGGGCTTCCACACGATCTCGAATGGTCCAAGGGCCAGTGGTGCGAGAGCCGCGACGACGACGATCATGAGGCCGCCCGAGAAAAGGTTGCCGAAGAGACGGAAGGTCAGGGTAATGGGCTTGGTGATCTCCTCGACGAGGTTGATCGGCGTCAACGCGGCGTAGGGCTGCGTGTAGTGCTTGAAGTAGCCCGTGAACCCTCGCGCCCGGAAGGCCTCGACGTGAGCCCAGATGATGACCAGCAGTGCCATTGCGAGAGGGAGATTCACGTCACTCGTTGGCGCGGGAAGGATCTCGCCCGAGACACCGGGGTGCATCGCCGAAGGGATGAAGCCGATCCAGTTGCAGATAAGGATGAACAGAAAGACGGTGACGCCGATGGGCACGAATCGCCGACCCTTCGGGCCGATGGCGGACAGGGCCAGTTCGCTCACCTGCTCAACGAGAATCTCCCAAAAGAGTTGCAGCTTGCCCGGCACGCCGTCGGTGACTTTCGCGCGCATCCGGAATCCGAGGAAGATGAAGATCGCCATGGCCAGCAGGGTCGAGAGAACGACGTCGTAGTCGACGGTGAGGCCGAGGATGCTCAGGTGCGGGTGGACGCCGACTTCGATGTTCTTGACGGCGACCAGCATCTTCACTCCGCTCCTCCCGAACCGGTCACTGCTCGCATGACGTTGATGACGAACACGATCTGATAAATAACAAGCCCTGACACAATACCGATTCCCAGGGGGGCGTTCAAAAAGACGACGACGATGACGATCACGGTCATCGCGGCGAGGCGCAACGTGGTCTTGCCCCCGAGCTGACGGCGGATCGCCTTGGTGCTCTGTTCGCCCCGCAGTTCGACCTTCGCTGCCTGGCTGTCGAGGAATCGAAGATTGAGGACCGCCATGCCGACGCCGATAACGAGGCCGAGGGCCGCGAGCGGCGGGGCCACAATGATCGCCACAATGAAGCCGACGGCGCCAGCCGCCACCGCGGAAACGGTGGTGCGACGGAGCAGGCGCGGCAATGTGTCGGTGGGGAGGTTATCGAGCATCAGCAATGGGTTTCTAGAGGAAACGCCGGACTTGCTTCACTACGCTCACCACGGCGGCGACCGTTCCCAATGCTATCCCGATTAGGAGACCCCACGGCGAGGTGCCCCAGGCGTGGTCGGCCCAGAGTCCGACCAGAACGCCGACGGCGATCACGATCGCGGCGGTCATGCCCATCGTGGCGAAGGCCGCCGTTCCGGGAAGGTCCGAAAACGGCCGTTTTGCCTGTTCAGGCGTAATGGGGACCACAACGTCGTCGTCATCGTCGTCGCTCACCTCGATAGACGCTCCTCGTCGCGTTCGATGGCCTCGCGCCGCGCGAACCGTCGATTCGCACGGGGACTGAACCAGGTGAAGAGACCGACGAGGAGCAGTCCCACGCCGAGCGGAATGAAGACGTTGGCCTGGGTGTCGTAGAGCGGGAAGAGGACGAATCCGCAAAGGAGCGCTGTCCAGAGCCACAAGATGATGACGGTCCGGCGATGCCCGTGGCCGAGGCGCATGAGCCGGTGGTGGATGTGGTTCTTGTCAGGGGTGTGGAATCCCTGACCGGAGGCGGTGCGGCGCACGAAAGCCCAGACCGCGTCGATCAGCGGGACGCCCAGGATGAAGACCGGAATCAGCAGCGGCGCGAAGAAGAAGAACGTTACGCCGCTCGCGGGAGGAGTGCGCCCGCCGATCACCATCGTCGAGGCGCTCATCAAGAGGCCCAGCATGAGCGCACCGGCGTCACCCATGAAGAGCTTCGCCGGATGGAAGTTGTCGCGCAAGAAACCGAGGCAGATGCCGCAGGTCAACGCCGCGATCAGTGGCCCGACGTTGGTGACCGGCAACAGGCCCAGGTCCTCGAGGCGCAGACCGTAGAGGCAGAGGGTGCCCGAGGCGATGGCGACGATGCCCCCCGCGAGGCCGTCGAGTCCGTCGATGAGGTTGACGGCGTTGGAGAGGGCAAAGACCCAGATCGCGGTGATGATGGGGAGTATCGACGGTCCGAGGACGACGAATCCGGCGAACGGCAGCTTCAGCTGGTACATCGTGCAGCCGCTGAAGTAGAGGATCGACGCGGCGAGGAACTGCCCGGCCACCTTGGCCGGGGCGCTCATCTCACGAAAGTCGTCGAGGACGCCCACGACGAAGATCACACCGGTGGCGAGCAACACGCCGAGCATCTCGTGGCTCGACGTGATGACGTTGCGCAACGTCGGGATCACCATGGCCACCATCAGCGCGACGCAGAACCCCACCAGCATCGCCGCGCCGCCGCCGTAGGGAGTGACAACCTGGTGCACCTTGCGCTCGTCAGGTTGGGCGGTGTAGCCCACGCGCACGGCGATCCTGCGCGCCGGGATGTTCGCCGCCAGGGTCACGAATGTCCCCACGAGCACCACCGCGAGGTAGGCGACGATGTTGTCCATCTACAACTTGGTGAAGGAGCCGTAGGGGTTGAAGTCGGCGCACAGTGCAGCGACGTCCGAACGCACTTGGACGATCTCGGCATCGTCGTCACGGTGGCGCAACGCTCGGGCCATCATGGCGGCGATCGCGGCGAACTCCCGTTCCTTCATCCCCGCGGTCGTCTGCGCGGCGGTGCCCACCCGCAGTCCCGAGGTAATGAACGGACTGCGGGGGTCGTCGGGGATGGTGTTGCGGTTCGTCGTGATGCCCGCACGATCGAGGACCTCCTGGGCGACCTTGCCGGTCAGCTCCTCGTCGAACTGGCGCAGGTCCAAGAGCACCATGTGGTTCTCCGTTCCGCCCGACACGTTGCGAAAGCCCTCCGCGCCGAGGGCCGCCGCGAAGGCTTTCGAGTTCGCGACGATCTGGTTGGTGTACGTGGCGAAGCTGGGCAGCGACGCCTCCTTGAACGAGACGGCCTTGGCGGCGATCGCGTGCTCGAGGGGCCCGCCCTGTTGGCCGGGGAAGACCGCCGAGTCGATCTTCTTAGCGAACTCCTCGCGACAGAGGATCGCCCCGCCACGGGGACCGCGCAGCGTCTTGTGCGTCGTGAAGGAGACGACGTCGCTGAAGGGCACGGGATTGGGATGCGAGCCGCCAGCGATAAGTCCCGCGACGTGGGCCGAGTCGAACATCAGGAGCGCGCCAACCTCGTCGGCGATTTCGCGGAACGGCGCCGGGTCGATGATGCGGGCGTAGGCAGTAGCGCCGGCGAGGATCATCTTCGGACGGTGCGCGTGGGCCAGCTCGCGCACGTTGTCGAAGTCGATCAGCTCACCGGGGTGGGCGGGGTCGTCGGACCGGGGGGTGACTCCGTAGGAGACGAAGTTCCACCACTTGGACGTGATCGAGGCGGGTGAACCGTGGGTCAGGTGACCACCCTGGTCGAGGCGCATGGCGAGGATCGTGTCCCCGGGTTCGAGCAACGCCTGATACACGGCGACATTGGCGTTGGCTCCGCTGTGGGGCTGCACGTTGGCGTGGTCGGCACCGAACAGCGACGTCAACCGGTGCCGGGCCAGCTCCTCGACCTCGTCGACGACCTGATTGCCGCCGTAGTAGCGACGCCCGGGGTAGCCCTCCGCGTACTTGTTCGTCAGGATCGAGCCGGTTGCGGCCATCACCGCCGGTGAAGCGAAGTTCTCGCTCGCGATGAGTTGGAGGGTCGTGGTCTGTCGCTCCCACTCGCGGGCCAGCAGCGAGGTCACCTCTGGGTCATTGGTGATCCAGGCGTCGAAGGGTGAAGAACCCATGAGGGCTACCTTTCTTCCTCGAGGTGCTCGTCGAGCGCGTCGATCTTGGCGATTCGAGCGACGTGGCGGCCCCCGGAGGGCGTGGCGTTCAGCCAGGCCGCAACGGCGTCG
The DNA here is from genome assembly GCA_025351385.1 of Acidimicrobiales bacterium. GTDB lineage: Bacteria > Actinomycetota > Acidimicrobiia > Acidimicrobiales > RAAP-2 > RAAP-2. The sequence goes on from JANXWA010000021.1 coordinate 18,993, forward strand.
AGTGCGACGGCCGGACCGGTCAGCCGGGCACCGAGGCACAGGACGTTGGCGTGGTTGTGCTCACGAGCGAACCGCGCCGAGGTCACGTCGTGCACGACGGCGGCGCGCACGCCAACGACCTTGTTGGCGGCAATCGAGATCCCGATGCCCGTGCCGCAGACCGCGACTCCGAGATCGGCTCCGCCCGAGGTGACACACCGACCGACCGCGGCACCGAAGTCGGGATAGTCAACGGACGTCTCGGCGCTGTCGGTGCCGAGGTCGACCACTTCGTGGCCCCAGTCAGCCAGTGTCGTGGCGACAAGTGCCTTCAAGTCATAGCCGGCGTGATCAGAACCAAGGGCGACGCGCATCGACCCCACCCTACCCGTCGCCCTCGAGTGGTCCGGGGCGACACCGCGGCGCGAATGGCGCTACGACGGTGTGTTGACACTCGCTCGACGCGCCGCTTCGAGCCTCGCCGAACCTCACGACTCTCGCGCCAGACACCTCAAAACTCCTCGTGAGCCCCGTCAGTAGTATCGGCTCATGAAGCAAGTTCTGCTGGCGCCGCCCTATCCTTCGACGCTCGACACGTCGTCGGAGCAGTTCGTGAAGAACCGCGCCGACATGCTCGAGCAGCTCGAAGTGATCGACGGACTCCTCGACGAGGCCGAGGCCGGGGGGGGCGAGAAGGCCACGGAACGGCTGCGGTCGCGAGGGAAGTTGCCGGTGCGCGAGCGGATCGCCCAAGTCCTCGACCCCGACTCCCCGTTCCTCGAGATCTCCGCGCTCGCGGGCTACGACTCGGACTACGCGATGGGCGGCGGGATGATCGTCGGCATCGGCGTCATCGCCGGCACCGAGTGCGTGATCATGGCCAATGACCCCACGGTGCTGGGCGGCGCCCTGACCGCCTATTCGGCCAAGAAGTGGGCCCGAGCCCTGGAGATCGCGCGCGACAACGCGATCCCCTACGTGAGCTTCGTGGAGTCGGCCGGCGCCGACCTGCGCGTCGGGGCCGGCGGGGGTGGCGGAGGTGGCCGGATGCACACCGCCCACTTCGCCGAGAGTGGTCGGTTCTTCTACGACCTCATCGAGCTCTCCAAGATGCGCGTGCCGACGGTCTGTGTCGTCTTCGGTTCCTCGACGGCGGGCGGCGCCTACCAGCCGGGGCTCTCGGACTACAACATCGTCGTGAAGAACCAGTCGAAGGTCTTCCTCGCCGGGCCACCGCTCGTGAAGATGGCGACGGGCGAGGAGTCCGACGACGAGACGCTCGGTGGCGCCCAACTGCACGCCGAGGTCTCGGGACTCGGTGACTACTTCGCCGAGGACGAGATGGACGCGATCCGGATGTGCCGCGAGGTCGTGTCGCACCTCAACTGGCGAAAGCACGGTCCGACCCCGGCCCTTCGCGGCGACGAGCCGGTCTACGACGCGGAAGACCTGCTCGGGGTCGTGAGCCGCGACCTTCGTCAGCCGGTCGACGTGCGCGACATCATCGCGCGCGTCGTCGACGGGTCGCGCTTCGAGGAGTTCAAGTCCCGCTACGGCGCGACCATCGTGTGCGGCTGGGCCAGCATTCACGGCTACCCCGTGGGGATCCTTGGCAACAACGGCGTCATCTACCCCCGAGCGGCGGAGAAGGCCGGTCAGTTCATTCAGCTGTGCAACCAGATCGACGTGCCGCTCGTCTTCATCCAGAACATCACCGGCTACATGGTGGGAAAGGACGCCGAGGCCGAGGGCATCATCAAGAAGGGTTCGCAGATGCTGAACGCGGTCACCAACTCGACCGTGCCGCACCTCACGCTCATCGTCGGCTCCTCCTACGGCGCGGGCACCTACGGCATGTCGGGACGGGCCTTCGGCAACCGCTTCACGTTCCTCTGGCCCACGGCGAAGATCGCCGTCATGGGCCCCAAACAGATCGCCGGGGTGATGTCCCAGGTCCGACGGGGTCAGTCGGAGCGCAAGGGTCTCCCCTTCGACGAGGACGAGGACCGCGCCATCGTCGCGATGGTCGAAGAGGCCCAGGAGAAGGGCTCGCTCGCTCTCGCCGCGACCGGCGCGATCAGCGACGACGGCATCATCGACCCTCGCGACACCCGCACGGTGCTGGGTCTATGCCTGTCGGTCGTTCGCTCCAAGCCGATCGAGGGCGCGACGAGCTACGGGGTCTTCCGACTGTGACGTTCTCCACCCTCCTGATCGCGAACCGCGGCGAGATCGCCCGGCGCATCATCCGGGGTGCCCGGTCAATGGGCGTTCGCTGCGTCGTCGTCTTCGTCGACGCCGACGAGCGGGCCCCCTTCGTCAGTGACGCCGACGAGGCGATCCGCCTTCCTGGCGGCTACCTCGACGGCGACGCCATCCTCGAGGCCGCGAGACGGTGCGGTGCCGAGGCCGTCCACCCGGGCTACGGCTACCTTTCGGAGAACGGCCCGTTCGCCCAGCAGGTGCGAGATGCCGGCCTCGTCTGGGTGGGACCCTCGCCCGAGGTCATCGCCACGATGGGCGACAAGCTGGCGGCGAAGCGCCTGGCCAGCGAGGCCGGACTGCCCGTGCTGGTCTCCAGCGAAGACCCCGGTGACGCCAGTGCCGTGGGCTACCCGCTCATGGTGAAGGCGGCCGGCGGCGGGGGCGGCAAAGGGATGCGCATCGTCACCGATCCCGGCGGTCTCGACGAGGCCGTGGCGGCGGCGCGCCGCGAGGCCCAGAGTGGCTTCGGCGACGACCGGGTCTTCCTCGAGCGCTATGTCGCGCGCTCGCGCCACGTCGAAGTCCAGATTCTCGGCGACCATCACGGCAATCTGGTCCATCTCGGCGAGCGCGAGTGCTCGATTCAACGTCGCCACCAGAAGCTCGTCGAGGAGAGTCCCTCCCCGGCCGTCGACGGCGCCATGCGCTCGAAGATGGGCCAGGCGGCGCTCGAACTGGCGCGCGCCATCGGCTACCAGTCGGTCGGCACGGTCGAGTTCATCGTGGACGATGTCACGCGCGAGTTCTTCTTCCTCGAGGTGAATGCGCGCTTGCAGGTCGAGCATCCGGTCACCGAAGAGGTGACCGGCATCGATCTCGTGCGCGAACAACTGCGAGTGGCGGCCGGCGAACCGCTCGGCTACGGGCAGGACGACGTCACCTTCGTCGGTCACGCGATCGAAGTCCGACTCTGCGCCGAGGACCCCCTTGCTGGGTTCCTGCCAGCGACCGGGACCATCGTCGCCTTCGAGCCGGCGAGCGAGCCGGCCGTTCGCCTCGAGTCGGGGGTCAGCGCCGGGTCGGTCGTCACCGTCTCGTTCGACCCCCTGCTCGCCAAGGTGATCGCCCACGCCCCGACCCGCGCCGAGGCGGCGTCGCGCCTCGCGCTCGCCCTGGAGCGTCTCCACCTGGGTGGGGTCACCACGAACCGCGACTTCCTCGCCGCCACCCTGCGCCACGAGCGATTCCTCGCCGGCGACACCACCACCGACTTCATCGAACGCGCCCGGCCGACGCTCGCGCTCGAATTGAGCGACGAGGAGCTGCGCGTGGCGACCACCGTGGGCGCGCTGTGGCTCCAGGGCCAGAACCGGTCACAGGCCCCGGTGCTCGCGAACGTTCCGAGTGGGTGGCGCAACGCCCGGCTCCCGCGTCAGAGCACGTGGCTGCGCTTCGGCGACCGACTGGTCGACGTCACCTACCGGTTCCGGCGCGACGGGTCCTTCGACGTGGGGGCCGGATCGGTCGCGCGCGTGCACCACTGGAGCCAGTCGCACGTCGACGTCGAGGTCGACGGGGTCCGCACGAACACTCGGGTGACTCGCGACGGTGCCGCGCTCTACGTCCAGGTGGCGCGCGGCACCGCAGCCCTCGCGATCGTCCCGCGCTTCGTCGCTCCCGGCGTCGAACTGGTCCACGGCGGCCTGGTGGCTCCGATGCCCGGGGCCATCATCGACGTTCGGGTCGTGGTCGGCCAGGAGGTCAGCGCCGGCGAGACGCTCGTCGTGATGGAGGCCATGAAGATGGAGCACGTCATCAGCGCACCGAGCTCGGGCACGGTCACCGAGCTGTTCGTCGCCGTCGGTCAGCAGGTCGACGGCGGGGCGGCACTGCTCGCGATCGACTCCGTCGACGACGCGCAGAAGGACCAGCCGTGACCTCGCCGATTCGCATCGCCAACTGCTCGGGCTTCTACGGCGACCGGCTGTCGGCCGCCGCCGAGATGGTCGGGGGCGGGCCCATCGACGTTCTCACCGGGGACTGGCTCGCCGAGCTGACCATGCTCATCCTCGCGCGGACCCAGGTGAAGCACCCCGGAGCGGGATACGCGCGCAGTTTCGTCGCCCAGATGGAGCAGGTAATGGGCACGTGCCTCGACCGCGGCATCAAGGTCGTGTCCAACGCCGGCGGCCTCGATCCCGGTCACTGCGCCGAGGCAGTCGCCCAGGTCGCTTCGAGGCTCGGCCTCTCGCCGCGGATCGCCTACGTCAACGGTGACGACCTCCTCCCGCGCCTCGCGGAGCTCCAATTGGCCGGCATCGACCTCGCCCACTTCGAGACGGGCGAGCCCGTCGGCGACACGAGTCGCTTCATCACCGCCAACGCCTACCTGGGGTGCTTCGGCATCGTCGAGGCGCTCGGCCAGGGAGCCGACATCGTCATCACCGGACGGGTCACCGACGCCGCGGTCGTCTGCGGGCCGGCGGCGTGGCACCACGGATGGGCCCGCGACAACTGGGACGCCCTCGCCGGGGCGGTGGTGGCCGGCCACGTCGTCGAGTGCGGCGCCCAGGTGACCGGCGGCAACTACTCGTTCTTTACCGAGGTGGAGGGCATGGAGCGGGTCGGGTTCCCCTGGGTCGAGGTCGCCGAGGACGGCTCATCGATCGTGGGCAAGCACGACGGCACCGGTGGCGAGGTCTCGATCGGCACCGTGACCTCACAACTCCTCTACGAGATCGCCGGCCCGTCGTATCTCGGCCCCGACGTCTCGGCGAGGTTCGACACCATCCGGCTCGAGCAGGTCGCCAAGGACCGCGTTCGCATCAGCGGCACCAAGGGCGAGCCGCCGCCGCCGACCTTGAAGGTCGCGATGAACGAGATCGGAGGCTTCCGCAAGGACCTGAACGTCGCGCTCACCGGTCTCGACATCGAGAAGAAGGCCCGGCTCGTCGAGGAGGCCTTCTGGGTGGCGTGCCCCTTTGGCCCCGACGACTTCGACAGCGTGTCCTTGCGGCTCATCCGCACGGACAAGCCCGACCCCGCGACCAACGAGGAGGCTGTCGCGCTCTGGCGGCTCACCCTGAAGGACCGCGATGAGCAAAAGGTCGGCCGGGCCGTCGCCGACGCGGTCGTGGAGCTCGCCCTGTCGACCGTGCCGGGATTCTTCATCACCGGGAGCGCTCCCTCGGCCGGCTCAGCGTTCGGTGTCTACCGCCCGGCCCTGGTGCCCGCGGACCTCGTCCCCCAGTACGTGACGATGCTCGACGGCGAGCGCACCATGGTCGAGTCGGTCGCGCCCCCCGGTTCGGTCACCGTGGTCGGCGACGAGGGTCCTAACGTATCGGCCCCCGTCGGCCCCACGACCCCGATGCCGCTCGGCGACCTCTGCGGTGCCCGCTCGGGCGACAAGGGCGGCAATGCCAACCTCGGAATCTTCGCCCGCAGCGACGAGGTCTGGGCGTGGCTGGACGGGTACCTCACGCTCGACGAGCTCCGACGGCTCCTGCCCGAGACGGCCGACCTGGCGATCGAGCGCTACCGACTCCCGGCGTTGCGGTCGCTCAACTTCCTGATCCACGACCTGCTGGAGGAGGGTGTCGCCGCCTCCACGCGTCAGGACGCCCAGGCGAAGGGACTGGGCGAGTGGCTGCGCAGCCGCGTCGTCGAGGTCCCGATCGCGCTCTTGAGCGAGCCATGACCGAGCTCGACCAGCTGCGCGAAGACCTCTTCGCCGAACAGCACTCACTCGACCTGTTGGTGGTCGGCATCGACGAGGCGCAGTGGCACCTGGCGACGCCCAGCCCCGGCTGGGACGTCGCCGACCAGATCGGCCACCTCACCTTCTTCGACGGCATCGCGACAGTCGCGATCAGGGACCCCGAGGCCTTCCGGGCGAGCATCGGCGACCTCATCACCGGGGCCAGCGCCGTTGGCTACGACGAGTTCACTCTCGGCCGGTTCCGCGCCCTCGAGCCGCGAGCGCTCCTGACAGTCTGGCGAGCCAACCGCACCGCCCTGCTCGATGCGGCGCTCTTCTTGCGTCACGACGCCCGCATCGAGTGGTACGGACCGTCAATGTCGGCTCGGTCGTTCCTGACGGCCCGGTTGATGGAGACCTGGGCCCACGGAACCGACGTCGCCGACGCGTTGGGCACGAGGCTGCCCGCGACCGACCGGCTGCGCCACGTCGCCCAACTCGGCTTCATCACCCGCACGTGGTCCTACACCGTGCGCGGCGAGGACGTTCCGGAGGGTTCGGTCCGGGTCGAGGTGACCGGACCGATGGGCGGGCTCTGGACGTGGGGCCCCGACGACGCCGACGACGTCGTGCGCGGCCCGGCCGAGGACTTCTGTCACGTCGTCACGCAGCGACGTCACGTCGACGACACGTCGCTCGTGACCGGCGAGCTTGGCCGCCACTGGCTGCTTCGCGCCCAGGCTTTCGCCGGCGGCCCCTCCGAGGGACCGCGATCAGGGGGCGGCCGTGGCGCTGGTTGAGACGACGTTCGCCGGGGGCGTCGTGACGATTACGCTCTGCGACGAGGAGCGTCGAAACGCCCTCGGCCGTCAACTACTCGGCGAGCTCGTGGACGCGATCGACGAGGTCGAGCGCGATCCTGAGGTTCGCGTCGCCGTCCTGACCAACCGCGGCCACGTCTTTTGCGCCGGCGCCAACCTCGCCGAACGCTCCGCTGCGCCAACTACCCACGAAGGCCGCAGCGTCGAGCTGAGCGACCTGTTCATGAGGATCAAGAACTCCCCGACGCCGTTCGTCGGTCGCATCGCGGGACACTGCGTCGCCGGAGGCGTAGGGCTGGCTGCGGTCCTGGACGTCTCGATCGCACTCGAGTCGGCCAAGTTCGGGTTCACCGAGGTGCGCGTCGGGGTGGCGCCGGCGATGATCTCGGTCGTCTGCCTGCCCAAGATGCGCCTGGGCGACGCCCAATCGGCTTTCCTGCGCGGCAACCGCTTCGACGGCGCCGAAGCGGCGCGCATCGGCCTCATCAACCAGGCCGTGGCGGCCGAGGAACTCGACGCCGCGGTGACAGCAGTTGTCAACGACCTGTTGGCCGGCGAGCCCCGAGCAATCGCCGCGGCCAAGCGACTGACGGTCGTCGTGCCCACGATGCCCCTCGACGAGGCATTCGCCTGGACGACGGAACTGTCGCTCGGCCTGTTCGCGAGTGACGAGGCCCGCGAGGGGATGACCGCATTCCTCGAGAAGCGACCGGCCGCTTGGGTGCGGCGCCTCGACGGACGCGACGCGACGTAGATCCGTCCACCTCGACGTCGAAGAGCTGCTGCCCGAACCAGTCATCACCGACCACGGCGACGACGCTCTCCTGCGCAGTCCCTAGGCGGTTTCGTCGCTCGAGACCGGGTCATCAGCCGGCGAGACGAACAGTCGCCCCATCAAGACGAATCCGATGAACGTGGCCGCGGCACCCACCGCCTCCAGCCACCACGGGGCGACGTACGCGAAGTTCGCGACGGGCGACGGCCACAAGCCGCTCAACAGAGCGATGGACGACGTGGCCACGGCGAGGTAGACCGTCGCCAGGCCGTAGAAGGCCTTGCGCATGATCGAACGCTGCTCGTCGCCCGTCACCTCCACTTTCGAGAGCCACATCCAGGCCCACAGGGCCACGAGTGACTGCACCGGCGCGAGGACGAACTCCAGCGACGTGTTGAATGACGTGAGGTCGAAAGCGCCGTGTGCGACGAGGTGCGCGAAGTTGTACAACGACGAGGCCGCGATGGTGCTGAATCCCGAGAGCACCCACCGCCGCGCCAGGGTTCTCGGGGAGGTCGGCATGACCGCAGGCTACCCGTCAACGAATCTCGTGCCGGGTCTTTGATCGACTGCGCATGCAAGTCCTTCGCGGACGGAGCTGACGGACTACGCCGTCACGCTGGGGCCCAGGATTCCCGCGATGACCCCGTGACCAATCGATCCTTCGCGGACCAATCGCCACCCTCTCTCGGAAAGGTCGACCACCGTCGACACCACGCCGGAGCGCTCGCCGTCGTCGAGCACTCCCCCCAGCTCGGGCCTGTCACCGAGGGCCTCGATCACCTCATCGGCCGTCGTGCAGGGTCGCTCGCCGTGCTCATTGGCGCTCGTCAGCGCCAGAGGTCCGCAGCGGTCGAGGACATTTCGCAGCACGCCGTCGTCGGGGATGCGAAAGCCGGCCGTGTCCGTGACACTGCCGACCCGCGCGGCGAGTTCGTGGGGGACGCGCACGACGATGGTCAACGGGCCCGGCCAGAAGGCCTCGGCGAGGCGGCGAGCGTCTTGGGGCCACGTGACGCCCAGACGTGAGATCTGCCTCAACGAGTCGATCAGGATCGGCAGTGCAGTCGAAGCCGGGCGGTGCTTGAGGGCGAACAGCTCGGCCACCGCGGCGACGTCACCGAGGGACGCCGCAACGCCGTAGACGGTGTCGGTCGGCAGGGCGACGACCCTGCCACCTTCGAGCATCGCGATCGCCTGGTCGACGCTGAGCAACTCAGTCACGATCGTCGCGCCACGAGGATTCTCGGCCATCCCGACATGTCATCGAGGTCGCGCACGTCGCCGAAGCCGGCGCCGACCGCAGTCGTCAAGACCGCGTCTCGTTGCATGTTGCCATGCTCACATATCAAGAGTCCACCGGGGGCCAACCACGAAGGAGCTTCGACGATGATCGCTTCGAGGTCGGCGAAGCCGGGCGTCGCCGACGTATCCCCGGCGACCAGCGCTCCGAGTGGCTCGTATCGAAGTACGGGCTCCAGGGAGGCGAACTCCTCGGCTCCGACATACGGGGGGTTGGCGACGACGAGGTCGACGCGACCGCGCAGCGATCGGTCGAGTGCCTCGAACCACGACGACTGGACAAACGAGACCGCGTGCAGGCCGTGCTTTGCGGCGTTGTGACGAGCGACCGCCAGCGCGTCGAGTGACTCGTCCACCGCGACCAGGCTGGCGACGACGCCGCGCTCGAGCAGCTCCGCCAACAGAGAGAGTCCGATCGCGCCCGAGCCGCAGCCGAGGTCGACGATTACCGGGACGGTGACGTCCGCTCGCGCCAACTCGGCGATGGCGACGCCGACGAGTTCCTCCGTCTCGGGGCGGGGTATCAGCACCCGGGGGTCGAGGTCGAGGTCGAGTGAGCGGAAGGGCCAGTGTCCGAGAACGTACTGCAGGGGCTCGCCGGCGAGGCGCCGCTGGGCGCCACGGCGCAGCGCGGCGATGGACTCGTGGTCGTCGGCGCCGAACTCCTCGAGCAGCCAGCGGGCCTCACGCCGGTTGAGGCCGGCGTCGATCAGCTCGGCGACGAGGTAGGGGTTAGCGTCCGTCACTCTCGGCCAGTTGGCGCGCGCGCTTCTCGGCGAGCAGCGCGTCGACGTAGGGGTCGAGGTACCCGACGAGCACGGTGTCGAGCGTGTAGGTCGTCAGGTTGATCCGGTGGTCGGTCACCCGGTTCTCCTTGAAGTTGTAGGTGCGGATCTTCTCGCTGCGTCCGCCACTGCCGAGCTGGGAGCGCTTGAGGTCACCCTGCTCGCTCGCCTGGGCGTCCTGGGCCGCCTTCAGCAACCGCGAGCGCAGGACGATCAACGCCTTGGCACGGTTCTGTATCTGGCTCTTCTCGTCCTGCATCGCCACGACGATGCCGGTCGGCAGGTGCGTGATGCGAACGGCGGAGTCCGTCGTGTTGACGCTCTGCCCACCGGGGCCCGACGAGCGGTAGACGTCGATCTTGAGGTCGCCCGGGTTGATGTCGACGTCGACCTCCTCGGCCTCGGGCAGCACCGACACGGTCGCCGAGGACGTGTGGACGCGGCCCTTCGCCTCGGTGACGGGGACTCGCTGGACGCGGTGCACGCCGGCCTCCTGCTCGAGACGGGCCCATGCGTCGTCGCCCTTGATGAGGTAGATGGCCTCGTCGAGGCCGCCCTGCTCGGACTCGCGCTCTTCGATGACCTCGAGCTTCCATCCGCGCAGCGCCACGTAGCGGCGGTACATCTGGGCGAGGTCGCCGGCGAACAGGTTGGCCTCCTCGCCGCCCTCGGCGCCCCGAATCTCGAGGATGACGTTGCGCCCCTGGTTGGGGTCGCGCGGCAACAGCAGCGTCTCGAGGGTCGATTCGAGGTCCGGCAGGCGGGCCTCGGCCGTGTTCACCTCGTCGCGCCAGAGCTCGCGGTCGTCGCCGCTGCTCTCGTTAAACATCTCCTTCGCGGTCGCGAGGTCGTCACGGGCCGACTTCAGCTCGTGCCAGGCGTTGTTGATCTCGGCCAGTTCCTTGTGTCGGCGCGAGAGGTCCCGAAGACGGTTGAGGTCCGACGCCACGTCGGGCTCGGAGAGAGCCGCCTCGACGTCGTGAAGCTCGTCGGCGAGGACGTTCAGAGTCTCGTCAACGGAGCGCACGAAGGGTGGTGGGCGCTCCGGGGCCTAGGCCTTGGGAGCGCGCGCCTTGGTCTTTTGCGCGTAGCGGCGCTGGAAGCGCTCGACGCGTCCTCCGGTGTCGACGAGCTTCTGCTTGCCGGTGAAGAACGGGTGGCACTCGTTGCACAGCTCCACGGTCATCGCGGGCCGGGTCGACTGCGTCGTGAAGGTGTTCCCGCACGAGCATTTGACGGTCGCTTCGCCGTACTGGGGGTGAATGTCTGGCTTCATGAGTGCTCCTTGTAGCGAATGGAGAGTTTATCGGAAAATCAACTGGTCGATGCGGGGCCCCGGGCGATCTCGTTCAGAAACTCGTCGTTGGACTTGGTGGTCTTGAGTTTGTCGATCAAGAGCTCGAGTCCGGCGGCCTCGCGGCCCTCGGAGGCCAGTCCGTTGAGCACCCGGCGCAGCTTCCACACCTGGGCCAGGGCCTCGCGGCTGAAGAGCAGCTCCTCGTGGCGCGTCGAACTGGCATTCACGTCGATGGCCGGGTAGATGCGACGCTCGGACAGACGGCGGTCGAGCTTCAGCTCCATGTTGCCGGTCCCCTTGAACTCCTCGAAGATCACCTCGTCCATCTTCGAGCCGGTCTCGACGAGCGCCGAGGCGATGATCGTGAGCGAGCCGCCCTCTTCGATGTTGCGCGCCGCCCCGAAGAACTTCTTGGGGGGGTAGAGCGCGCCGGAGTCGACGCCACCGGACATGATGCGCCCGGTCGCGGGCGCGGCCAGGTTGTAGGCGCGCGCGAGGCGCGTGATGCCGTCGAGGATGATCACGACGTCACGACCCTGCTCGACGAGCCGCTTGGCACGCTCGATGCAGAGCTCGGCGACGTGGGTGTGCTCCTCGGCCGGACGGTCGAAGGTCGAGGAGATGACCTCGCCCTTCACGCTGCGGCGCATGTCGGTCACTTCCTCGGGGCGCTCGTCGACGAGCAGCACCATCAGGTGCACCTCGGGGTTGTTCGCCTCGATCGACTGGGCGATCTGCTTCATCACGGTCGTCTTGCCGGCCTTGGGCGGCGAGACGATGAGTCCGCGCTGGCCCTTGCCGATCGGCGACAAGAGGTCCACGATGCGCGGCGTCAGGTCGGCCTTGCCCTCGTTGGTCTCGAGGTTCAGCTTCTCGTCGGGGAAGAGCGGCGTCAAATCCTCGAAGCGCGGGCGCAGTCGGGCGACCTCGGGGTCCATGCCGGCCACGCTGTCGACGCGCAGTAGCGCCGGGTACTTCTCGTTCGACGCGGCCGGGCGAAAGCCCCCGACGATCGCGTCGCCCTTGCGCAGGTGGTAGCGCCGGACCTGGTTGATCGAGACGTAGACGTCGTTGGGCGATGGGTGGTAGCCCTTCGTGCGCAAGAAGCCGTAGCCGTCGTCGCGTAGGTCCAAAAGACCCTCGATCTCGATGAGTTCGCCGGCGTAGGGCTGGTCGGCGTTGGGCATGGCGTCGCCCGCGAAGCGCTCACGACCGTTGCGGTTGCGACGGTTGCGACGGTTGCGACCGCTGGCGTCGTTGCCGAAGTCACGGGGCTGGCGGTCCTCGCGGGGCTGACGGTCCTGTCGGGGTTGGTTGGACTGACGGGGGTTCGGCTGTGGCCGGTCGGCGGCGGGAATGGACGATGCGGACTGCTCGTCCGGTAACGACTCGTGGCCGTTTGACGACGCCGGACCGTCGGAGGCGACGTCGGCCACGAATTCGCCGAGCAGGTCGTCGAAGTCGTCGTCCGGCGTGGCCACCGTCCGACGAGAACGCACGGCCCGGGAGGGAGCGTCCGAGTCCCGGGGGCTCGACGTGAGTACGGGGGCGGGATCGCCCATGATCGCCTCGATGAGTGACGCCTTGGATGCGCGGGCCGAAACGTCGACACCTTTCACCTTGGCGATGGTTTGGAGGTCTTCGCGAGTCTTCGACTCGAGATCCGACCGGTCTGGGGAGGGCCTTGCAGCCATGGAGGTTCCTTTCTCACCGCTCGCAAAAGTTCAGCCGAGCGAAGAAGAAAATCAAGAAATGCCGTCTGGGAAGAGTTCCTCACGTCGGTGGAAAGGCCGGACGTGGACGACATCAAGCAGTGTAGCCGACTCCTCGCGAAATGCAAGCCTTCGGTCGGCGGACGGCTCGCCGTCCCGCGACACGGGCCGCCCACTCGTCGCGCGGGCCTGATGGGAGTACCTGGTGTCACTTTGGATTGTGATGAATCGCGGCACTCCGCGGGGCCCGAGTGGTAATGGCTACTTCACGGTGAACTGCGCAGAGACGACCGACCCCAGGTAGCCCTGGTCCCCCGAGTACGTCGCTTGGATCGATCGGCGCCCCTTGGTGAACTTCCTCGGTGATGAGCACGAGGCTGACCCGTTGGTGACGTTCGCGCTGCAGAGGGTGACAGTCCCCCAGGTGAAGGTGACCGTGCCGGTCTCGGCCGTCGCGAGTCCCGAAACTGAGAGTCGAAGTCCCACTACGACGACCTTGTGCTTGACGACCTTCTTCACTTGAACGATCTTCTCCGCCATGGTGGTCGCCGTCTTCGTGAACACCTCGTCGACGGCGAAGGCCTGCCAGTTCCCGGTGGCGTCCTTGTAGAAGCCACCGGCGCCGCAGTTGCCGAATGTCGGGCACGAGAGCGCGTAGATCGTCGCGTCGCCACCGGCGTTGAGCGCCGCGGTGCCCGGGACTTCAATCGCCGAGCCCCACGTTCCGTTCACCTCGTCGACGACGAGAGCCTGGGAGGTATTGACCGTATCGCTGTAGTAGCCACCCGCAGTGCAGTTGCCGGCAGACGGGCACGACACCATGAAGAGGTTGGCGTCACCTGCGGTGTTGAGACTGGCCGATCCGGGGACTTCGATTGCCGTGCCCCACGTGCCGTTCACCTCGTCGACGACGAAGACCTGCTTGAAGCTCGCCGAGTCGGTGTAGTAGCCCACGGCCGAGCAGTTGCCGTCCGCCGGACAGGACACATCTTCGAGCACTGCCTTGCCGGCGGCGTTGAGCGCCGCGGTGCCGGGGATATCCGTCGCCGTGCCCCACACGCCATTCGCCTCGTTGGCGACGAAGACCTGTTGGTGGGTGGTGGCGTCCGTGTAGTAGCCCCCGGTGCTGCAATTCCCAAGCGATGAGCAGGAGAGACTGGTGGCGAGCGCCAGTCCGCCGGCGTTCAGCACCGCGGTGCCGGGGATTTCCGTCGCCGTACCCCACACGCCGCCAGTCTGACTGACGACGAAGGCCTGCTGGTGGGTGGACGCGTCCGTATAGAAGCCGCTCGCGGAGCAGTTGCCCGCCGAGGGGCACTTCACGGTCACCAGACCGGCGGCGCCCCCGGCGTTCAAGGCGGAAGAGCCCGGGATCACGACGGCCGTGCCCCAGTTTCCGTTGGTCTCGCTGACGCCGAACGCCTGGATGGTAGTGGGGGTGTCAGAGTAGAAGCCGCCCGCGGTGCAGTTGCCCGCCGTTGGACACGACACCGAGAAGATCACCCCAAGGCCGCCCGCATTGAGCACGGGTGTGCCCGGAACTTCAATGGCCGATCCCCAGATCGAATTCGTCTCGTTGACGACGAAGGCTTGATACAGACCACTGATATCCCGGTAGCCACCGACGGCTGCACAGTTACCGGCCGACGCGCACGAGATCTGAGAGAAACTGGCGTCGGCGCCCGCGTTGAGGAACGGGCTGCCGGGCATCTCCTTCGCGGTACCCCAGGTGCCACCCACCTCGTCGACAACGAAGAGTTGGAAGTTGCCCGCGACGTCCTTGTAGACGCCCCCGCCACTGCAGTTCCCCGGCGACGAGCACGAGACGTCGTCGAGCTCGTCATTGCCGCCGACGTTGAAGCTTCCGGTGCCGGGAACCTCGGTCGCAGTGCCCCAGGTGCCAAGGTACTTCTGAGCATGAAGCGTCGACGAACCACGTGGGACTGGCGCGACAGCGGCGCCCGCGGGAACAAAAGCCCCGATGCACAATGCCGATACCGAAACGAACATGAGCGTACGTGCGGACCGTCTGAACATAGTGACTCCCACCGGGTCTTTTGTGTCGGGAGTGACCCCCCGCTTGGAGGATAGGTGAGAGGCGGGTTCGGCGCTAGGGCCAGGCAGTTCGCGGCCCAGTGACCAATGGCGCCGAAGGGGGCAGTGCAGCGCTCGGTTACGACAGCTTGGCGAGAAGTGCCTTCAATGTGGCGTCGACGACATCGGGGGTGTCACTAGTGCTCACCGCCGTGTCGGGGTCCTTCAGGCCATTGCCAGTGAGGACGCACACGACGGTCGAGCCCTTCGGGACCCCGTACTTCAAGAGGCCCGCGACCGAGGCGGCGGACGCCGGCTCACAGAAGATCGACTCGTAGCGCGCGACGTAGTGGTAGGCCTCGAGGATCTCGTCGTCAGTGACCGCGCGGATGTCGCCGAGCGACTCGTGGATCACCTCGAGCGCGGGGACCCAGCTCGCGGGATTGCCGATCCGGATCGCGGACGCGATCGTCTCGGGGTTCTTCACCGGGTGACCCAGCACGATCGGAGCGGCGCCCGCAGCTTGGAAGCCCCACATCTTGGGCAACGTCGTGCAGTTCCCGGCGAAGTGATACTGCGTGAAGCCCCGCCAGTAGGCGGTGATGTTCCCGGCGTTCCCGACGGGTATTGAGAGGATGTCCGGCGCCTTGCCCAGCACGTCGACGATCTCGAACGCGCCGGTCTTCTGTCCCTCGATCCGATCGGGATTAATCGAGTTGACAATGGTGATCGGCAGGTGCTGGGTGAGCTCGCGGGCTAGGTTGAGCGCCTGGTCGAAGTTGCCGCGAATCTGCAGGACCTTCGCCCCGTAGACGATGGCCTGAGCCAGCTTGCCCAGTGCGATCTTGCCCTCGGGCACGAGGACCACGCAGTCCATGCCGGCCTTGCCCGAGTACGCCGCCGCCGCGGCCGAGGTGTTGCCGGTCGAGCCGCAGATGACGGTCTTGGCTCCGTTGGCCTTGGCCTTCGTGATCGCCATCGTCATCCCGCGGTCCTTGAACGATCCCGACGGATTGAGGCCCTCGTACTTCAGCCAGACGTCGGCCCCGAGTCGCTCCGAGAGCCGGTCGGCGTGGATGAGCGGCGTGTTGCCCTCCTGGAGCGTGATGATCTCGTCCACGCCGTCGAGGTCGAACCACTGGGCGTACTCGGCCAGGAGCCCGTTCCAGCCGGTCACTGGCCACCTCCGTCGATCACGCGGATGCAGGCGCCGATCGAGTCGACCGACTCCAGTTGGGCGAGGTCGCCGACCGTCGCCTCGACGTCGCTCGTCTTGGCCAGGTGGGTGAGGAACGACAGCCGAGCCTCGTCGCCGAACCCGGACTGCTCCATTGACTGGATCGAGACCCCGTTGCTCCCGAAGATGCCCGCGACCGCGGCGAGCACCCCGGGCCGGTCGAGGACGTCGATGCTGATGTAAAAGACGCTGGAGAGCTCGCCGGCGGGGAAGCTGTGCAGGGTGTCGTCGACGGTGAAGGGGACGTCGTGACGTCCGCTCACGCGGTTGCGCGCGGCGTCGAGGACGTCGCCGAGCACCGCGGTCGCCGTCGGCTCCCCGCCGGCGCCCTGGCCCAACCACATCAGGGGACCGCTGCGCGCCCCCTCGACGAAGACCGCGTTCATGGCTCCGTGCACCGAGGCGAGCGGGTGGTCGACCGGGACCATCGCGGGGTGGACCCGGCGCGAGATGCCCGACTCGCCGACGCGCTCGGCGACTCCGAGCAGCTTGATGACGTAGCCGGCCCGGCGGGCGAACTCGACGTCGATCGAACGGACCCGGGTGATCCCCTCTCGCGAGATCTCCTCGCCGACCAGCTCGGTGCCGAAGGCGAGCGAGGAGAGGATCTGCACTTTGGCGGCCGCGTCGTAGGCCTCGACATCGGCCGTCGGGTCGGACTCGGCGTAGCCGAGGGCCTGGGCCTCGGCGAGGGCCACCGCGTAGTCGCTGCCCTCGCTCGTCATCTTGGAGAGGATGAAGTTGGTGGTTCCGTTGACGATGCCCATGACACGGTTGATCCGCTCACCGGCCAGCGACGAGCGCAGCGCGCGAAGGATCGGGATGCCCCCGCCGACCGCAGCCTCGTAGAACAGGTCGGCGCCGTGCTCGTGCGCCAGCTGCGCCAGCGCCGTGCCGCTGTCGGCCATCAGCGCCTTGTTCGCGGTCACGACCGAGACGCCGTTTCGCAGGGCCGACTCGATATAGGCGCGCGCCGGTTCGATGCCGCCGACGACCTCGACCAGCACGTCAAGGTCCTCGCGGGCGCTGAGCGCCTCGGCATCGGTCGTCAGAATCCCCGCGGGGATGCCCGGACGGGGCTTCGAGCCGTCGCGCACGGCGACGCCCACCAGTTCGATCGATCCGGTCGCCGCGTCCAGCAGGGCCGCGTGGCGGCTCGAGTCGGTCAGGAGCTGGACGAGGGCGCTGCCCACGAAGCCGGCCCCAATAATCCCGACACGAATGACCGGCTTGTCCACTCATCAAGGCTAACCGACACCACCGCGAGCGCCGTTCAGACTTCGAGTCGCGCCAGGTCCTCGAAGGTCTCGCGTCGAAGGACCTCGCGCGCGTGGCCGTCGCCCACGAAGACGACCGCCGGTCGGGTGGCTCGGTTGTAGTTCGAGGCCATCGAGTAGCCGTAGGCGCCCGTCACCGGGGTCGCGATGACGCTGTCGACGCCGGTCGTCGACGGCAGCCACGCCTCGTCGATCAGGACGTCGCCACTCTCGCAGTGCTTACCGACCAGGCGCACGGCTTGGGGTCGGTCGGCGAGTGGGTCCACGACATCGAAGGCCTCGTAGCCCGAGCCGTAGAGGACGGGCCGGGGATTGTCGCTCATCCCGCCGTCTACGGCCATGTACGTACGTTGGGTGACCGGCTTGACCGCCCCGACCCGATAGAGCGTGAGGCCGGCCTGAGCCACAATCGAGCGGCCCGGTTCGGCGATGAGCCGGACCCTCTCGTCGAGTCCGGCCTGGCGTGCGGCGTCGCGAATCGCCCGCCCCCACTCGGTCAGCGACGGCGCCGACTCACCGGCGACGTAGGCGACGCCCAGTCCGCCGCCGACGCACAGCTCGCCGAAGTGGTCGTCGCGCGTGAAGCCCGCGAGGATCGACATGGACTCGACAAAGCCCGCGACGTCGAAGATCTGCGAGCCGATGTGGGCGTGGACGCCGTGCAGCGTCAGGCCGGGGATCTCGCCGAGCATCGATATGGCCTTTCGAGCCTCGCCCGTCGCCACCGAGAAGCCGAACTTGGTGTCCTCTTGGCCGGTGCGCACGAACTCGTGAGTGTGGGCCTCGACGCCCGGCGTGACCCGAACCAGGCAGTCGAGCGGCGCCGACGGGCTGACCATCGCGCGCAGCCGCTCGATCTCGTCGAAGTTGTCGACGACCACTCGGTGGACGCCGACGGCGACGGCCCGCTCCAGTTCGTCGTGGGACTTGTTGTTGCCGTGCATGATGACCCGGTCCGCCGGAATTCCCGACCTCAGCACGATGTCCAGCTCGCCGCCGGTCGCCACGTCGATGCAAAGACCCTCCTCGAACGCCAGGCGAGCCATGGCGCCACAGAGGAAGGCCTTGGAGGCGAAGGCGACGCCGTCGTCAAAGGCCGCGGCGGCCTCTCGGCACCGTGAACGCAGGGTCGCCTCGTCGTAGACGAAGAGCGGCGTCCCGTAGGCGGCGACGAGGTCGCGCAGCGAGACGCCCCCGATGGTGACGTCCGTGGCGCTGAGCGTCGCGGTGTCAGCCAGGAGTGAGGTGAGGATCGGTTCGGCACCCATGCTTCAACCTTAGAAGTTGTCGTTGCTCGCCCGGAAGTGGTCTTGGAAAGTCCGTCCGGTAGGCTGGGTTCGCCGCCCCCGTAGCTCAGCGGATAGAGCATTGGCCTCCGAAGCCATGTGCGCAGGTTCGACTCCTGTCGGGGGCACGTTCTTCACCGCCACGGCCTTGCCCACGAGGTCTATCACTCCACGCGACGCCGTCACCCGCGATGCGGGGCTCTCTGCTTCGTCCCTGCCCGGACCTCAGGGAACGATGACCATCCGAACGGTGTCGGTGATCTGCGCTCCGCCCGAGGCGGACCCCGCCATGATCACTACGGGGTCGCCGGCCTTGGCGATGCCCGACTTCTTCAGCTCATCGATCGCGAAGGCGCACAGCTCGTCGATGTCGTGGGCCGACGAGATGTAGATCTCCTGAACGCCCCAGGAGCTGCGCAGTTGGCGAGCCGTCGACTCGTGCGGCGTGATGGCGACGATCGGCATCGGCGGACGGAAGCGCGAGATGGCTCGCGCGGTCATCCCCGAGCGAGTGCAGGCCACGATCGCCACGGCCTTCTCCTCCATCGCCGCGCGCCAGGCGGCGCCCGTGATGGCGGCGGTGATCCGGGTCGAGCGCGTGCCCATGCCGATCTGCTGGACGCCAAGGCCCGCACCCCAGGTCTCGTAGTCGAAGTACTCCTCGGCCCGCCGCACGATCCGGTCCATCGTGATGACGGTGCCCACGGGATCGTCCCCGATCGCGGTCTCGCCGCTCAGCATCACGGCGCTGGCGCCGTCCAGTACGGCGTTGGCGACGTCGGTCACCTCGGCGCGGGTGGGGACCTGGGCGTGGGTCATCGATTCGAGCATCTGGGTCGCCACCACCACCGGGCGGGCGTAACGCACGCCATGTCGGACGATCTCCTTCTGCAGGTGGGGGACCTCCTCAATGGGCATCCGCACGCCCAGGTCGCCGCGCGCGACCATGATCGCGTCCGACACCGCGATGATCTCGTCAAGGTTCTCGACACCCTCCCCCGTTTCGATCTTGGCCATCATCATGACGTCGTCGCGCGACAGGACCGTTCTCACCGACACCATGTCGAAGGCGGAGCGGACAAACGACACCGCCAGGATCTCGAATGACTCGCCACGAAGCGCCTCGAGACGTTCGCGGTCGTCGTCGGTTGGCAGCCGGTCGTTGAGGATCGAGGTCGGCAACGAGAGGCCCGGCTTACCCATGACGGCGCCGCCCGAGGAGACGCGCGCCAGCACCGTTGCGCCGGCGCGCTCGACGTCCAGGGAGACTCCCCCGTCGCCGATGTGGATCTTGTCGCCCGGCTTCAACTGCGAGAGGACGTTGAATCGCTCCACTGCAATGCGCGCCACCGTCGACGTCTCGTCGAAGGCCTCGACCAGCTCGACCTCGTCGCCGACGTTGAGCGATACGGGTGTCGTACCGAACGATCCGGCGCGGATCTTCGGACCGGGAATGTCGACCATAATCGCCGCGTCCGGGGCCAAGGCCCGCACCCGACGCAGGCGCTCGACGCCCGACGGGATGTCACCGTGGGCGAAGGAGAGTCGGAACACGTCGACGCCGGCCTCGACCAGCTCGAGGAGCGTCTCGTCGCTGTCCGATGCCGGTCCGATGGTAGCTACAATCTTCGTGCGCCGCACGTCGCTCCCTTCGTTGTTTTCTTCAAGTCTACGAGACGTCCACAACGTGCCCGGTGGCCCTGAGCATCACGTCGCTACCGCTCGGTAAAGGACGTCGCAATCTGAACGAATGGGTTGCGGACGTCGGTCTCAGTGACGCACCGGCACCACGACGTCGGCACCGTCGACGTCGACGACCCGCAGGTTCATGCCGTAGCGAGAGGCCAGCTCGCCGCTGCGCACGACGACGCCGGCCGGTCCGTCAAGCACCACCTCACCGCGGTCGAGCAGCACGAGGCGGTCGGCGAACTGACCGGCCAGCGTGAGGTCGTGCAGCGTCGCCACGACCGTGAGGCCGCAGTCGGCGACTTCGGACTTCAGCAGTTCGAGCAACTCCATCTGGTGGCGAAGGTCCAGTCCGGTGATGGGCTCGTCCAAGACGATGACCATCGTCGACTGGGCGAAGGCCCGTCCGAGCACCATGCGCTGGCGCTCGCCGCCCGACAGCGTGGCGACGTCACGGTCCCGGAACTCCCCGAGTGTGAGGCGCTCTAGCACCGACTCGACGATGCGCCTATCGGCGACGCTCGGCGGGCGGAAGAGCCCGTGGTAGGCGATCCGACCAAGGGCAACGTAGTCGTAGACCGTCATGCCGTCCGGTACGACCGGGTGTTGGGGCACGAGCGCGACGGTGCGCGCCCGCTCGCGGTCGCTCATGTCGGCGACCGACACGTCGCCAATCGAGACCGAGCCGCTCGATGGTCGACGCAGTCCGGCGATGGTCTCGACGAGGGTCGTCTTGCCTGCGCCGTTCGGGCCGACGACGGTGCACCAGGTCCCGGCCTCGATCACAAGCGAGACGTCCGACACGAGGGCCTTCTTGCCGACGTGAACGCTGAGCGCGACGAGCTCGACTCCGCTCATACGGCGACCGGACGGCGCAGACTGAGGATGAGGACGAAGACCGGCGCGCCGACGAGCGCCGTGACGACGCCGAGGGGCAGTTCCGACGGGGCCAGCACGGTGCGAGCGATGGTGTCGGCGAGCACGAGGAACGCTGCGCCGAAGAGGACCGAGATCGGCAAGATCCGACGGTACGAGGTGCCGACCAGCAGGCGCACGATATGGGGCACGATGATGCCGACGAAGCCGATGAGCCCCACGGCCGACACGACGGCCGCAGTGCCGAGCGACGACGCCGCGATGACGGCGATGCGGACCTGGCGCACCGGTACCCCGAGTGAGCGCGACTCCTCCTCCCCGACGCTCATGACGTCGAGGGCCCGGCCGGCCGCCACGCACACGACGACGCAGACGGCGACGTAGGGCAGAACCATCCACACCGAGTGCCAGCTGGCGCTCGCCAGCGAGCCGAGCAGCCAGATGTAGACACGGGCGATCGAGCCGGTCGACTGCTGCTGGAGGAAGGTCTGGGCGCTCGTGAGGAGCGACGAGACCGCGACCCCCGCGAGGATGAGCGTCGCCGCGCCCGAACGCGAACTCCGCCCGCCGATCAGCCAGGTGACGATGACCGCGGCCATGGCACCCACGAAGGCGAGCAGCGGCGTCCACGAGGGCGTCCCGACGCCATTGCCCACGTTGACGATCGCGAACGTGGCACCGAGCCCGGCCCCGGCCGCGACGCCGAGCAGATAGGGGTCGGCGAGCGGGTTGCGAAAGACCCCCTGGTAGGTGCCCCCCGCGACGGCCAGCATCGCCCCGGCGAGGAGGCCCAGCACCATGCGCGGGGCGCGCAGTTGCCAGACGATCGTCGATTGGAGAGACGTGAGCGTACTGTGGCCGAGGCCGACGTGGGCGAAGGCCGAACCGACGACCCGCCACGTGCCGATCGACGTCGGGCCGACGACCAGCCCGACGACGACTGCGACACCCAGTCCGACGACGCAGAGCCCCGCGACGACGCCCACACGGCGCGCGGTCGGAGGGTTGACCGGCAAGGGTCTAGCGCCAGAGCTTCGCGTTGTGCAAGGAGCCCTTCACCGCGAAGGCCATCTCGTGCAGCAAGAGCACCAGACGGGGGCCCCAGCGTGAGGCGACGTCGTCGTTCAGCGTGATGACCTCGCCGTCCATCACGGCAGCGACCTTGGAGAATCCCGGTCGCTTCGCCAGTGACGCGGCCGACGCCTTGCAACAGACGCTGTCGGCGAGGAAGATCAACTTGGGGTTCGCGCTCACGACGTACTCGCCCGACAGCTGCGGGTAGCCCGCGTCGGCCGACGTTCCCTTGGCGTCGGCGATGTTGACGACCCCGAGGGACTTCAACAGCGTGCCAACGAACGTCCGGCTCGTCAGCGAGTAGTACGTCGTGTCGAGCTCGTAGTACGCGGTGAGGACCTTGCCGGGGTGGGCGGGGATCGAGCGCACCAGCGACTTCATCGACTGGTCGAGCGAACGAGCGAGGCGGCCGGCGGAAGTGCCGTGACCGGTGAGCTCACCGAGTCGCACGATCTGGCTGAGCGCGCCCGCTGTCGTCGTCGGGGCGTCCATCTCCACGACTCGTACGCCCACGGCGGCGAGCTTTGCCTTGATGGAGTTCGCGTCGTAGGAGATCACCACCAGGTCCGGCTTGGTCGAGGGGTGCGAAGCCGTCTTCTTGCAGATCCCGATGATCGCTTCGACACTCGGGTTGAGCGCGTCGACTCGCTGGGTGGGCAGGCCGGCCGTTGGGAAGTTGGCGTCCTTGTCGACCGCCTGGACCTGGTGACCGGCCCCGATGGCGTAGAGCGTCTCGGTCGCCGAGGGCGAGAGCGACACAATGCACTGAGGGGTCGTCACGGCCAGAGCGGACGTGGAGCCGACGAGCGGCAGAGCCAGGGTGCCCACGAGGACCGCGAAGGTCAACCGGGGGATCTTGAACATGGATATCTCCTTTCCGTCGAAGTGGGTTGGGCGACGGATGGATATCCGAACGACCGCTCCTTACCTCGAGAGCTGTCTTTCACATCTCCTCGCGGAAGGCGACCTGGCTACATGGTCTTCTCGCGATGACCACTTACAGTTGCGGGACAGCGTTGGAATCTCACCAACTTCGCTGCCGCGAGGCACCATTGACCCTACCGCATCGGATCGGCGACGTCTAGGGGACGTTCAATCGCGACGGCTCGACGCGTCCGCCGCGCAGTTCGATCGGTCAGCGAGCGACGCGGTGGTCGTGACTAACGAATCACGTCCCACCAGATCGTCGCGAGTTCCCGCTCGATCGGTTCTGGCCGACGAGCAATGAACTCACGGACCTCGTCGTGACGCGCCGACGGCAGGCAGAGCCTGATGCGAACGAAGTGCGCCACCTGGTCGACGTCGACGAAGGAGCGAGGCGGACCCGACCAGCGCTCTTGTGATGCGGGATATCCCAACTCGTCGAGGACATCCATGAGGTCATCGGGTGTGGGACCGACCGGCCGTTCGAGTCCCCAGAAGAACTGCCACGCCTCGTTGAGGTTCGAGAGAGGGTGACTGGTGGGCATCTCCAACACGACCCGGTGACGGGCATGGACATCAAGTCCCACGAGGAAGGGGTCGATGTCGCCCACGTTGTAGACCACGTGATGTGCGGTGACGACATCCGCGGTCGGCGCCGCGCCGGCCACCTCCGGCCAGTTGCCCTCGATGGTGCGAAACTCGAGACCGCGCGCGGTGGCGTTTCGCTCGAACATCGCGAGCATCTCCGCCTGATGGTCGACCCCGATCACGATCCGTACTTCGGGCACGAGGGCCAGGGCCGCCACGCCGCCACCACAGCCCACGTCGAGCACGCTCGCCTCGTCGCCCAAGGACTCCCTCGCGCGGTCGTGCGACGGCGAAGCCGTCGCGACCGCTGGCGCGTCGAAGAGCGTCGGAGGATGGATCCAGGGACTCTCCTCTGCCTGGCCCACGATCTCATCGGGGATCGCCCATGACTCGAGGGCCTGGCGCCACCGCGCCGAAGCGCTCAACGGTCCTGATGTCCACGAAGCCGCGAGAAGAACCCGCCGCTCGACGGCTCGGTGAGCGAGTTCTCGCGACATCGGCATCGTTGGTCCTTCGCCACACCGGCCAACGCCTGTTCGACGTGGTTGCCGCAACCCTTCCACGTCGCCTTGGCGCATCGCTTGCACGTCGTCCTACTGCACATCTGGTCACTGCCTTTCACTAGAAATCGGACTCAGCCGACGGGGTGGAGCCTCTTCGCACTCGGTGAGTTTCGCCACGTCTCGTAGCCCCCGTCCAGGTTGCTGGCCCCGACGCCGAGTTCGTTGAGCAGCGTGACCGCGGTGTGGCCCCGCTTGCCAACCTGGCAGGTCACGATCACGTGATCGGCCTGGAACTCGTCGAGACGTTCACGCAGCTCGTCGAGCGGGATGTTGACCGCGCCCGGGATCGAGCCGCCGGCGAACTCCTTGGCCGTGCGCACGTCGACGACCTGAGCGCCCGCCGACTGCATTGCCTCGACCTCGTTCCACTGGACCGTGCGCACGAGACCGGTCAATACGTTCTCGGCGATGTAGCCAAGCATGTTGACGGGGTCCTTCGCCGAACTGAACGGTGGGGCGTAGGCCAGCTCTAGGTCCGCGAGCTCGGGGGCGGTGATGCCGCCGCGGATCGCGGTCGCGAGCACGTCAATGCGCTTGTCGACTCCTTCCGGCCCTACTCCCTGCGCTCCCAGGATGGTCCCGTCAGTGGGGTCGATCAGCAACTTGAGGGCCATGTCCTTGGCGCCGGGGTAGTAGGCAGCGTGCGAGCCGGGGTGGGCGTGGATGACGACGGGGGTGCGCCCCGCGGCGACCAGGCGCTTCTCGTTCCAACCAGTCGCGGCGATCGTCAGTCCGAACACCTTGACGATCACCGTCCCGATCGCCGGCAGTGGTCGAACCGGACGTCGCGCGATGTGGTCGGCGACCACCCGGCCCTGGCGATTGGCGATGTTCGCGAGAGGGACCAGGGTGGAACTGGCGTCGAGGGCGTCGAACTTCTCGACGGCGTCGCCAACGGCGTAGATGGTGTGGACGCTCGTCCGATTGAAGTCGTCGACGGCGATGCCGCCGCGAGGACCGATCGTGAGGCCGGCGTCGCGCGCGAGGCCGGTCTCAGGACGCATGCCAACGGCGACGACTACCAGGTCGGCCGCGAGCAGCTCGCCGGAGTCGAGCTCCACGGTGCTCTCGTGCACGGCCACGACGGCCGCGCCGAGGTGCAGCCTTATGCCGTTGCTTTCCAGCTCCTGCGCGGCCAGTTGGGCCATCTCCGGGTCGAGCGGGTCGAGGACCTGCGCGGCGACGTCGACGATCGAGGTGTCGATGCCGCGATGACGGAGGTTCTCCGCGACCTCGACGCCGATGAAGCCGCCGCCGATCACGACGGCGTGGCGGGGCGTGAGAGCGACCGCCAGGGACATCCGCTCGACGTCCTCGACGTTGCGCAGCGGCAGGGCGCGGGCGATCCCCGGGATCGGCGGGATGATCGGCGATGCACCAGGACTGAGCACGAGCACGTCGTAGTCGACCGAGCTCGTCTCACCGGTGTCGTGGTTCACGACGGTGACCCGTTTCGCCTCGGCGTCCACCGCGACCACCTCGTGGTGCACCCGAACATCGATGCGGAAGCGTTGGTGGAGTGACTCGGGGGTCTGGAGCAGGAGCGCCGAACGCTCCTCGATCACGCCGCCCACGAAGTAGGGCAGGCCGCAGTTCGCGTACGAGACGTGCCCGCTCTTTTCGAAGACGATGATCTCCGCGTCGTTGTCCAGGCGACGCAAACGTGTCGCGGCGGACATCCCGCCCGCGACTCCACCCACGATCAGTACTTTCATAGTGCTCCTTACGCCAGGCTCAAGAAGAGCTTCTGCAGTTTCAGGGTCATCGCATCACCATCGATGGTGGGATCGGCGATGCACTCGCGAAGGCTCGCCGAGATCAGCGTGAAGGCCGCCGTATTGATGGCCTTGCCGACCGCGGCCATCTGCATCACCACGTCCTCGCACGAGCGCCCCTCTTCGAGCATTCGCACGATCGCCCCCATCTGACCGTGGGCCCGCTTCAGACGCTTCGTGATGGCGATCACCTGCTCCTGGTCCTGGAGAACGTGTGCCGTTGCCGTCGTGACCATTGATGCTCCTCATCTTCTTCTGGCCGGCCCCGCCGACCCGATCTGTAGTTAGTGACTGCCCTTGGTGATCATGGTCAACATTCGCACGTTGATCGCGGCGAAGCGCCAGAGCTGGAACAGCAGGTTCTTTCGGCGCCTGAGCGTCTGGCCCGTCGGGAGAGGGGCGGCGGCGATACTGGCGTTGGCGTTATCCACGGGGGCTCCTTGGTGGTGGTCGGCGGCTCATTCGGGGATCATGAACCAGAGCGGTCGAGCCTTGGCCTTGTAGATGAACACCAGATGGAGCATGTACTTGATCCAGTGACCGGCGAGGCCGATCTCACCGAAGGTGTCCTTCAGGCTTCGCCCCGTTTCGGGGTACCGCTGGAAGTCGGGCACCACCGGATACATCGTCATCGCGGCGGCCGATCCGTTACGCAGGCCGACACCGGCCGACGCGACGCACGCCGCGCCCATCGTGGCCATCGACGCCTTGTGGGGCGCCACGGACTCACCGGACTTGATCCGGTCCGCGATCGTCAGGGCCACGGTCTTTCCCATGACGCCCGAGGGCATGCCAGTGCGCGGGGGCGCCGGGGTGATGACGGTGCCGTTCGGACTGGTGCGCGGACGCGATATCTGGTGAGGCGGCGCGAAGGCGATCCCCACTCCGAAGACGTTCGCGAACCGTGCACTCTCGTACGTGGAGGGCCAGTCTTCGGCCCGCCACTCTTCGTACGGCGTCGCGGCGTAGTTCGCGTCGACCTTCATGAAGCCGCTCGGGGCGAAGACCTCCGAGGAGACCTCCTGGCCCGTCGCGTCGAACGCCTGGAGGTCGGCCCCCCGAAAGGGCGGGAGCAGCATGGCGAAATCGAATTCGAGCGTGCTCTTCGTGCCGTCGAGCTGCTCGTAGTGGATGACGCCCGGTTCGATCATCTCGACGTGCGCCTGCAGCACCGCGTGGACCCCGCGCTCGCGAAAGAGCGACTCGGTCCACATCTTGCTCGTCGTCTCGAACCCGCGCTGGGCGAAGACCATTCCTCCGACTCCGAAGTCACCCAGTTCGTACTCGTTCGTGAAGTAAGTGACGTCGGCCATCTCGCGCACGCCGGCCGCGCGAAGCTCGTGCTCGACGTTGAAGGTGTACTCGAAGGCGGCTCCCTCGCACGTGCAGGTGCCGTGCCCGACACCGATGACCAGGCGCTGGCGCTCGCCGTTCCTCATCCGCTCGATGACCGCGGCCAGCCGGGCCGCCGTCTCGGTCGCGTGCTGCGCGGTGCAGACCGAGAGTGTGTGGCCGTCGGGCCCGAGGCCGGGTGTGGCAGCGAAGTTGAGCTTCGGCCCGGTGGCGTTGATCAGGTAGTCGTAGCTGAGGGTCGCGCTCTCGTTCACCCGTGCCGGATCCGTGTACGTGATCGCGACGTGCGGTGACGCGACGTCGCTCGAGCCTTCGGGGTAGAGCGCCGTCGCGAGTGCCTGGTGGAACTCGATGCCCTTGCGGCGGTAGATCGGCGCGAGGGGAAAGGTCACCTGGTCGGAGGTCATCTTGCCGACGCCGACCCAGATGTTCGAGGGGATCCAGTTCCACTTCGAGTTGGGCGACACGACGACGACCTGGTCGCCCTTGCCCAGCATGCGGCGAAGGTGCAGGGCGGCCGTATGGCCCGAGATACCGGCGCCCAACACCACGACTCGTGCCATGTCGTACTCCTTTGCGTCTCGCGTCCCACGGTCTGAACGACGGGACCGAGTTGCCAATCGCGTCGATTATATACCCCCTAGGGTATCAGGAGTCGCCCTCCGGCGCAAGTCACCTACGTGGGGCACGACGTCCCCACGTAGGTCATCGGTTCTGTCCAACTGCTCGCACGGGAAGGAACTGGCTAGCCGACGGTCATGCCTCCGTCGACCGCGATGTCGGCGCCGATAATGGCCGACGAGGCCGGCGAACAGAGCCAGGCGATGGACGACGCCACCTCGATGGGCTCGAGCAGGCGCCCGATCGGCTGCTGGGACGCGAACTCCTCGCCACTCGAGAGGCCGTAGACCTTCGCCGAGGCCTCGAGGAGGGCGGTGCGAGTGGATCCCGGACTGACGGAGTTGACCGTGACCCCGTGAGGAGCGAGGTCCATCGCGGCGCTGCGCACGAGTCCGACCACGGCGTGCTTGGCGGCGGAGTAGGCGGCCAGGTGGAACAGGCCGGTGCGGCCGGCCGCCGACGCGACGGCGACGATGCGACCGTTGGCATCGGGGCCGTTGGCGATGAGCGTCGGCGCGGCCGCCTCGATGAGCCGGCGCGTGCCCAGCACGTTCACCGACCAGACGGCGTCCCATGCGGCGTCGCTGATCTCCCAGAGCGGCGCGCCGCCGGCGACGACTCCGGCGCAGGCGACGACCGCGTCAAGACGCCCGAAGTGGCGTACCGCGGTCTCGACGGCCAGCTGCATGTCGGTGGCGCTGCGCACGTCGCCGACGAGGCCGAGTACTGCGTCACCGTGTCGGGTGACCACCCCGTCGAGCTCGGCGGGGGTCGCAAGAGCGTAGGGAATCTCGGGGATGTCGCGACAGCGGTCGACGACGACGACCCGATAACCCTCGTTCACGAGGACGTCGACCGTGGCTGCGCCAATGCCCCGCGCCGCGCCGGTCACGATGGCGACGCGGCTCATCCCAGCCTTCGAAAGAAGTCCGCAGAGGCCACGACGTCGTCGCGGTCCAGCTCGCTGACGTCCGCCTTGCCCAAGGCGAGCAGAGCCGAGTCGATCCCGCCACGCAGTACGTCAAGCACGTTCTCCACCCCGGCCTGACCCTCGGCGGCCAGTCCCCAAAGGTAGGCCCGGCCGATCATGACGGCCCGGGCGCCGAGCGCCAGGGCCTTGACGACATCGCCTCCGCGGCGCACCCCGCCGTCGAGCAGGACTTCGATCTGGTCACCCACCGCGTCGACGACGGCCGGCAACGCTCGGATCGGCGCCGGGGTTCCGTCGAGGTTGTTGCCACCGTGGTTAGAAACTGAGAGGGCGCTCGCCCCGAGATCGACGACCCGTCGGGCGTCATCAACGCGGCTGACGCCCTTCACCATGAAGGGACCGTTCCACTGGCCGCGCAGCCACGCCACGTCGTCCCAGCTCGGCGGCTCGCTCTGCATCCACTCGTAGTAGGCGCCGAAGAAGGTCGGGGGCTTCTGGCCGGGCAACGCCATGTTCGGCGTCGTGAGTGCGGGCAGGTGGCCGGTCCTCGCAAAGGACCAGAACCACCCCGGCCGGGCCAGCACCTCGGGCGCCAGCTTCACGGCGGCCTTCAGGCCGATCTTGTCCGGAATCCACGGGCTGCCCCAGTCGCGACCGTTCGCGAAGCTCCAATCGAGCGTGAGGATGATGCCCTTGGCGCCCGCGGTCTGCGCCCGCTCGAGGCGATGGAGCATGGTGTCACGATCCCCCGACCAGTACATCTGGAAGAGGACCTGTCCGTTGACCGCGCAGACCTCCTCGATCGAGCGACTAGCGAACGAGCTGAGCCCCATCGCGACTCCGCGATTGGCGGCCGCGCGCGCGACCGCCACCTCGCCTTGCGGGTGAACCGCCTGCACGCCGGTCGGCGAGAGCAGCACCGGCATCGACAGGGACTGGCCCATGACCGTCGTGGCCATGGAGCGCTTCGCGTGGTTGCCCGCCACGTGCGGGGCGAAGCCCAGCTGGTCGAACGAGTCGAGGTTGTCCCTCGCGGAGAGCCCCTTCTCCGAGCCGGCGACGAGGGCCCCGTAGACGGACTTTGGCAGGCGCGCTTGGGCACGGCGCTGGGCGACAGCCACAGTCTCGAACCACTTGCTCGCCATCGATCCCCCGTCTTGAACCCAACGCGACAATACCCGAGGGGTGGACGACCGTCCTCGGCTACCTCGCCGAGATCGATACCGGCACCCGACGAGAGTGGTCCGGAGTCGGCGTCGGGCGGTGCACGACGCCCTTGGCCGCGAGCGCCGCCTCGCCGTGGCCAAAGACGCACTCGGGGTCGGGATCGGTCATCTCGAGACCGGTGAAGACCTTGGCCGCCATGCAGCCTCCGCGACACGCGTCGTATGAGCCGCACGACCC
Organism: Acidimicrobiales bacterium; assembly: GCA_025351385.1. Taxonomy (GTDB): domain Bacteria; phylum Actinomycetota; class Acidimicrobiia; order Acidimicrobiales; family RAAP-2; genus RAAP-2. The sequence continues at coordinate 49,198 of JANXWA010000021.1, forward strand.
GCAGGCGCCGGGGCTCTCCGGTTCGCGCAATGACTCGAAGAGCTCACTCCGCGTCCACACCGCGGCGAAACCGGCGTCGCGCACGTTGCCCGCGCGGAACTCATCGTGGATGACGAACGGGCACGCGTAGACCTCGCCCACCGGGTCGATCAGGCAGACCACGCGCCCGGCGCCGCAGAGGTTGAGCCCGTCGAGGGGGTCGCCAAGCGCGGAGAGGTGGAAGAACGAGTCGCCCGTAAGGACCTCGGGCCGCTCCACCAGCCATCGGTAGAGCCGGCGGTTCTGGGCGAGCGACGGGTGCAGCTCGTTCCACACGTCCACCCCCCGTCCCGAGGGGCGCAGCCGCGTGAGGCGCAGCTGCGCGCCGTAGCCGGCGGCCAGCTGCTCGAACTCGTCGAGCTGCTCGACGCTCTCGCGGGTCATCACGACCGAGATCTTGAACGGTCCAAAGTCGGCCGCGGCGAGATTGTCCATCGCCCGGCGCGCCGCGACGTAACTCCCGGTCCCCCGAATGCGATCGTTGGTCAGGGCATCGGCTCCGTCGACGGAGACCTGGATGTCGAGGTAGTCAATGCTGGCGAGTCGCTGCGCGGCGGCGCGGTCGATACGGGTGCCGTTGGTCGAGAACTTGACGCCGACCCTGCGGTCAACCGCGTGCTCGATCAGCTGGAAGAAGTCGCGGCGGATCATCGGCTCGCCACCGCCGATGTTGATGTAAAAGACCTTCATGTCAGCGATCTCGTCGATGATCCCGAGAGCCTCCTCGGTCGTCAGCTCCTTCGGGTCACGGCGCCCCGACGACGACAGGCAGTGCGTGCACGCGAGGTTGCAGGCGTAGGTCAATTCCCACGTCAGGCAGATCGGCGCGGCGAGGCCCCGTTCGAACCGGTCGCGCAACGAGGTGTCAGCGCCCACGGAGCATCCCCGACCGATGGAGCGAGCGCAGGGCCCCGGTGTAGCGGCCACGCTCGTGCGCCGGCGCCACCGCTTCGACGGCGTCGTCGACGCTCTCGAACTCGTCCAGCCGTCGCACGAGGGCCACGAGCTCGGGCGACTTGAGGAACACCAGTCGTCGATTTCCGTGGTGGTAGGCCAGGGCGCCGAACGACTCGTCGCGAAGTGAGACCTGCTCGGAGAGGGACCAGGGCGCCGACGTGTCGAAGACGCCGGTCGTCGACGTCGTCACGGTCTAGTAGACCCCGCAGAGTCCGTCGATGGAGACCTCCTCGACGAGGAGCTCCTCGACCTCTCCGATCTCCACTACCTCTTCATCAGCGATCAACGTCTCGGTCGACATCATTCCTCCTCGGACTCATCCATTCTGTCGCGTGGCGCGATCGACGATCGGCCCATTGTGTCAAACTCGCCCCGTGAGCGCACTATTGCCCCTGGCCCCGGCGCCGACCGAGGCACCGATCCCCGCAGGGACGCGAGTGGCGCTCGACGAGCACGCGACGTTCCTGGACCGGGACCTGCTGAGTGGCGGGTCGCCCTGGCGGCTGCTGCGCCTGCCCGGCGGGTCGCGGGTCGTCGCCGAGCGATGGCGAGGCGCCAGCGAAGTCGGCGCCGGCGAGGAGCGGTTCGCGCGCACGCTCCTTCAGCAGGGCCTGTTGCATCCGGTCCCCCCGCCGCGCGCCGATGTCGATCTGGTCGATGTCGTGATCCCGGTGCGCGACGACGTGGACGGGCTGGCCCGTCTGCTCGCCGACCTGTCGGGCTGGCACGTCACAGTCGTCGACGACGGCTCGGTCGACCCTGGGTCAGTCGAGGAGTGCGCTCTTCGTTTCGGGGCCTCACCCGTTCGACTGTCACAGAACCGAGGTCCGGGCAGCGCGCGCAACGCCGGAGTCTCCGCCACGTCTCGACCGCTGCTGTGGTTCCTCGACGTGGACGTAGGTCTCGACAGTCCCCTCGACGTGCTCGGCCACCTCCAACCCCACTTCGCCGACCCCCTGATGGGCGCCATTGCCCCACGTGTTCGCGGAGGAGGTGGCCCGTCGGTGCGGGACCGGTTCGAATTGCGCTTCAGTCCGTTGGACATGGGAGCGCGCAGCGGCCTCGTCGTGGCCGGCGGACCGGTCGCCTACGTGCCGAGCGCCTGCCTGCTCGTGCGACGCGAGGCCTTCGGTGAGGGGTTCGACGAGTCGCTGCGAACCGGTGAGGACGTCGACCTGGTGTGGCGCCTCCACGACCGGGGATGGCTCGTGCGCTACGACGCCGACACCGTCGTCGCGCACCGCGCCCGTGCGACGTGGCCGCGTTGGTGGAACCAGCGGGTGGGCTACGGCGCCTCGACCGCCGAGCTCGCCAAGCGACACGGCGCGCGGATGGCACCGTTGCGCGTCGACGGGTGGACGTTGGCCGCCTGGTCTGCAGTGCTCTGGGGCAAGCCAATAGTCGGGGCACGCGTCGCCCGAGTGGCCCACGAACGCTTGCGTCGGCGACTGGCATCGACGACCGACGAACCGGGCAAGGTCGCGGGGGCGCTCGTCGGTCGAGGAATGGTCGGCGCCGGAGGGCCGCTGGCTCGCGCCGTCGTTCGCACCTACGGCGTCCCGCTGCTCATGGTCGCCCTGCACCCGAGGATGCGCCGACGGGCTCTCGCCCTCTTCGCCGCGGGAACCACGTGGCGCTGGCGCTCGACGCGGCTGCGGATCACCGATATCCCGCTCGCCGTGGGCGACGACCTCGCCTACGGCTTCGGCGTGTTCTGGGGTGCGTGGCGCTCCAAGACCCTGGGAGCACTTCGCCCGCACGTCACGAAGTCGACGTTGGGCCTGCGAGAGGTCCTCGGGTTGAAGCCCCGCGGGATGGACCGCACCCCTAGAAGCGGATGACGCCCCGGATGTTCGCGCCCGACTCGAGATCGTCGTAGCCCCGTTGGACCTCGTCGATCGAGTACTCCTGGGTGACCAGCTCGTCGATCATGAACTTGCCCTCGTGGTGCAGTCGCAAGAGGCGCGGGATCTGGATGCGGGGGGCCTCGGAACCAAAGACAGTGCCGCGCAGCTCCTGATTCATCATCGAGAACATGAAGAGGTTCAGCTGGACGTCGCGCAGGTTGAACGCGGCCAGCGAGGTGAACACCACGACGCCGCCCTTCGCGGTGATCGATCGGGCCTCCTCGACAATCTCCCCCGTCGGAGCACCGACAGTGATGATCACGACGTCGCAGTTCTTGCCCCACGACAGGTCCGGCAGGATGTTGAACGCGGCGTCGAGCGCGGTGGCGCAGCCGTGGGTGGCGCCGATCTTCATGGCTCGGTCGACCTTCGACTGATTGGTGTCGATGGCGATCACCGCCCGGGCGCCGGCGTGCACGGCCCCCTGAATCGCCGCCGAACCGAGACCGCCGCAGCCGATCACGGCCACGACGTCACCGGGCTTCACTCCGCCGCGGTTGACGGCGGCGCCAAAGCCGGTCGAGACGCCACACGAGAGCAGTGCGGCGGCTCGTAGGTCGTACCACGGCTCCACCCGGATGACCGACGCCTCGTGCACGACGATGTACTCGGCGAAGGTCCCGAGCTGACACATGCGATTCAGGTCGACGTCGCCGATGCGGTGGCGCCACGTGCCGTCCGACATCATCGGACCGGCCAGGGTCCCCGCGGCCATGTCGCAGATGTAGGGCCGGCCCGAGATGCAGTACTCGCACTTCCCGCACGAGGGGATGAAGGAGGTCGCGACGTGGTCGCCGGGCTTCACCGAGGTGACGCCTTCACCCACCGACTCGACGACTCCCGATCCCTCGTGACCACCGATGATGGGGAACATCGTGGGACGTCCCGAGACCAGCTCGAGCACGCCCGGGTCTTGGGAGAGGTCGCCGGTCCGCAGGTGCTCGTCCGAGTGACACAGGCCCGAGAAGGCCATCTTGACCTTCACCTCAAAGGCGTGGGGTTCGTCGATCTCGACGATCTCGGCGTGCCACGGTCCGTGGACTTCGGTCAGGATTGAGGCCTTGACTTGCATGAATCCCCCAGGTTTCGAAGCGGTCGATGTGACCCGCGGAATCACTCTACTGAGCAGTAGCCAACCGGCGCGAACCGTCGATCACATCTGTTCGGGAGCGTCGATGCCGAGCACGGACAGACCCAGGTTCAGCGTGCGAGCGGTCAGGTCGCATAGCGCCAGTCGCTCGTCACGCAGCGGCCCCTCCGAGGAGAGCACCGGACAGGCGTCGTAGAATGCCGTGAATCGTTGGGCCAGGTCGAACAGGTAGACGCAGAGCCGGTGGGGCTGCAGTGCGGCGAGAGACATCTGAAAGGCCTCGGGGAACGCGAGCAGCCCGAGGGCCAACCTCCGCTCCTCTGGCGCGTCGAGTCCGAAGGTGATCGGTCCCACGCTCCACTGCTCGCCCAGGCGGCGAAAGATCGAGCGGACCCGAGCGTGCGCGTACTGCAGGTAGGGGCCAGTGTCGCCCTCGAAGGCGATCATCCGGTCGAGGTCGAAGACGTAGTCGTGCTGACGCTCGGTCGAGAGGTCGGCGAACTTGATGGCGGCGCGCGCGATCTGCGTGGCGAGGTGGCGCCTCGCGTCCTCGTCGAGGTCGCTGTCGCGCTCGGCGAGCGACGCACTCGCACGCTCGACCGCCTCGTCGAGCAGCGTCACGAGCTTGACCGTCTCGCCGCTGCGGGTCTTGAACATCTTGCGGTCCGGCCCCAGCACGTTGCCGAAGGTCACGTGCTCGCAGCGCACGGACTGGGGCAGCCAGTCGGCGAGGCGCGCCACGGCGTAGACCATCTCGAGGTGCTGGGCCTGGGGGGTCCCCACGACGTACAGCATCTCGTCGGCGTGCAGGGTGCCGACGCGGTCGCGCACGGCCGCGAGGTCGCTCGCGGCGTAGCCGTACCCCTCGTCGCGCTTCTGGACGATGAGTGGCAACGGCTCGCCGTCGCGGTTCGTGAAGCCCGGAGGAAAGACGCACAGTGCCCCGCCGCTCTCGACGAGCAGGCCCTGGGCGCCCAGGTCGCGAACCACGTCGTCGAGCATGTCGTTGTAGTACGACTCGCCCACGATGTCAGCGACCGTGAGCGTGATGTCCAGCTTCGCGTAGACCAGGTCGAAGTAGGCGATCGACTCGTCGACGAGGATCCGCCAGAGGCGGCGGGTTTCGACGTCACCCGACTGCAGCAGGACGACTCGTGCCCGACTGCGCTCCTTGAACGTGTCGTCGGCGTCGAACTTGACCCTCGCCGCGCGGTAGAAGCCGTCGAGGTCGCCAATGGAAAGCGACGCAACCGCCTCATCCTCGCCGAGGTCCAAGAGGTGCTCGATGAGCATGCCAAAGGGCGTGCCCCAGTCGCCCACGTGATTGCGCGCGATCACCCGGTGGCCGGCGAAGCGGTACATCCGCGCCAACGCGTCGCCGATGACCGTGGAGCGCAGGTGGCCGACGTGCATCTCCTTGGCGACGTTGGGCGCCGAGTAATCGATGACGACGGTGCGCGCCGTTGGCGACGCGGCGACGCCGAGGCGCTCGTCGGCGCGCTGCGCCGTCAACTGCTGGCTCAAGAACCCCGGACTGAGCGCCAGATTGAGGAATCCCGGCCCGGCGACCTCGACCGCGGCGACGCCCTCGAGGTCGGCGTGGCCCATGACCTCCACGGCCACTTCGCGCGGCGACCGACCCACCCGCTTGGCGAGGGCCATCACGCCGTTCGCCTGGTAGTCCCCGCGGTCCGACGTGCGCAGCACCGGATCGGCGCCGACCTCGACGACGTCGAAGGCGGCCTGGAGGCGTGAGAGCAGTACGTCATAGGTCGAAGCCATGGCCATCAGTCTCGCACCTGGTCCCCAGGGCCGCCCGCACGCTCGCCTGAGACGGGTCCTGCGCGAACACGGCAGAATGGTTGCATGAACTCACTCAACTCCTTCGACTCGAAGTCCACACTCGAACTGTCGGACCGCTCGCTCACCTACTTCTCACTGCGCGCCGACGCCCTCGCCGGTTTCGGGGTGGACAAGCTGCCCTATTCGATCAAGGTCCTGCTCGAGAACCTGCTTCGCCACGAGGACGGCGTCAAGGTCGACCGCTCCGATATCGAGGCGCTGGCCCGCTGGGCCGAGACTCCGACGCGCCACGGCGAGGCTGCGGGCGACGACGCCCGAGAGATCGCCTTCACTCCCGAGCGGGTCCTGATGCAGGACCTCACCGGCGTGCCGGCGGTCGTCGACCTCGCCTCCATGCGCGACGCCATCATCGCGCTCGGCGGCGACCCGAACAAGATCAATCCGCTCGTCCCGGTGGAGATGGTCATCGACCACTCGGTGATCCTCGAGCGAACCGGGACCCCGGAGAGCTACGAGGAGAACGTCGCGATCGAATACGACCGCAACGTCGAGCGCTACACCTTCTTGAAGTGGGCCCAGAGCTCGTTCCAGCAGTTCCGCGTCGTGCCCCCGGGCATGGGCATCTGCCACCAGGTCAACCTCGAGCACCTCGCGAGGGTGGTCTTCGAACACGACGGCGTGGCCTACCTCGACACGGTGGTGGGCACGGACTCGCACACGACCATGGTGAACGGACTGGGCGTCCTCGGCTGGGGAGTGGGTGGCATCGAGGCCGAGGCCGGCATGCTCGGCCAACCGACGTCGATGCTGATCCCGCCGGTCGTGGGACTGCGCCTCACCGGGGCGACGCGCGAGGGCGTGACCGCCACCGACGTGGTGCTCACCATCACCGAGCACCTGCGCAAGCACGGCGTCGTCGGCAAGTTCGTCGAGGCCTACGGACCGGGCATCTCGTCGCTTTCGCTCGAGACCCGCGCCACCATTGGCAACATGTCGCCCGAGTACGGCGCCACCTGCGCCATCTTCCCGATCGACCAGGTCACGGTCGACTACCTCAAGTTCACGGGCCGCCCGCAAAAGCAGCTCGACCTGGTCGAGGCCTACGCGAGGGCCCAGGGACTCTGGCACGATGAGCACTCCGTCGAGCCGACCTACTCCGAGCACGTCCGGTTGGACCTCTCGACCGTCGAGCCGAGCCTGGCCGGGCCCAAGCGGCCCCAGGACCGGGTCTCGCTTGCGGGGGCCCGTGGCGCCTTTCGCCACGCCCTCGGCCGGGAGCCGAAGGAGGTCCTCGGCTTCGGGGCGGCCGAGCGCCTGCGCGACGGCGCCGTCACGGTCGCCGCGATCACCTCGTGCACCAACACCTCGAACCCGTCGGTGCTCGTCGCCGCCGGGCTCGTGGCGCGTCGCGCGGTCGAACGCGGGCTGCGTTCCAAGGCCTGGGTGAAGACCTCGCTCGCGCCCGGGAGCCGCGTCGTGATGGACTACCTGGAACGCGCGAACCTCGTCGATCCCCTCGATGAGCTGGGCTTCTATCTCGCCGGCTACGGCTGCACCACCTGCATCGGGAACACGGGGCCCCTGCTCGAGGGCGTCTCGGAACTCGTGAGCGAACACGACCTCTCCGTTGTCTCGGTGCTCTCCGGGAACCGGAACTTCGAAGGACGCATCCACCCCGACGTGAAGCAGAACTTCCTCGCGAGTCCCCCGCTCGTCGTGGCCTACGCCCTCGCCGGCACCATCGACATCGACCTCACGTCCGAGCCGCTCGGAACGAGCTCGGACGGCCAGCCGGTCTTCCTCGCGGACCTGTGGCCGAGCGACGCCGAGGTCGCCGAGGCCGTGCGCGCCTCGATCACTCCTGAGATGTTCGAGGAGCGCTACGCCAGTGCCTTCTCCGGCGACGACCGCTGGCAGGAAGTGCCCACGACCAACGCCGTCACCTACGACTGGGACGCGAAGTCGACCTACGTGAAGCTGCCGCCCTACTTTGACGGTCTCACGATGGAGCCGGGGACCGTCAGCGACATCAGAGGCGCCCGGGTGCTCGCCAAACTGGGCGATTCGGTCACGACCGACCACATCTCGCCCGCCGGCAACATCCGAGCCAGCGTCCCCGCCGGGCGCTACCTGACCGACGGCGGCGTCGCCCAGTCTGACTTCAACAGCTACGGCACCCGCCGGGGCAACCACGAGGTCATGGTGCGCGGCACGTTCGCCAACATCCGACTGCGCAACCTCATGGCCCCGGGCACCGAGGGCGGCGTTACCGTCAAGCTGCCCGAGGGCACCGAGATGTCGATCTTCGACGCCGCCATGGCCTACGCCAACGAGGGGACTCCGCTGATGATCATCGGCGGCAAGGAGTACGGCAGCGGCTCGAGCCGCGACTGGGCGGCCAAGGGCACCAAGCTGCTCGGCGTCAAGGCCGTCCTCGTCGAGAGCTTCGAGCGGATCCACCGCTCCAACCTCGTCGGCATGGGCGTCCTGCCGTTGCAGTTCCTCCCCGAGGAGTCGGCCCAGACCTACGACCTCGACGGCACTGAGACGTTCTCGATCATCGGGCTCGACCCGCTCAACCGGGGCGAGACGGTGCCGCGGGTCACGCTGAGCGCCACTCGCGTCAGCGGCGAGGTCGTCGTGTTCGAAGTGCGCTTGCGCATCGACACCCCCACCGAGGCCGAGTACTACCGCCACGGTGGCGTGCTCAACTTCGTGCTGCGCCAACTGGCCGCGAACTAGCTCTTCTTGTCGCCGAGGGCGTTCGAGGCGGCGGCGTCGGTGCTGTCGAAGAGCTGGATGTGGCGCACGGCCTTGATGGGCGAGTCGTTGAGCCGCGCCCGCACGACGTGGTTGGCGCGCGCGAAGGAGATCGAGACCTTGTCCTTGGTGAGGTCCTCGACGACTTGGCCCAGCATGACCATGCCGGTGTAGTCGATCTCGGAGATGGCGACCGCGTCGATGACGACGTGCTTGGTGTGGGGGTACCTGGCCAAGAGGTCGTGCAGCTCGCGGCGAAAGACCCCGGCGTTGGCGAAGAAGATGTCCTCGTCGAAGAGCACCGCGAGAATGTGGTCGACCCGGTCGACGGCGTGCTCGTCGTAGGGCTCCCAGCTCGTCGTCCCCTTGCGCCGGCCCATCACGACCATGCGAGGACGGGCCGATCGCCAGGTCTGGTCGAGGATCGCGAGGCCGACCGCGATGGCGAGGCCCTGCTCCACGCCGAGGAGCACGACTCCGAGCAGGGACACCATCGCGAGAGCGAACTCGATCGGGTTGGTGCGAAGTATGGCGCGGAACTGGCCGACCTTGATGAGCCGCCCGGCCACGAAGAACAAAACGCCCGCCAGGGCCGCCAACGGGATCATGTGGGCGTACCTGGCGAACGGCGAAAGCAGCAGCGCGCCGAGGCCGGCGACCAGCCCGACCATCTTGGTGCGACCGCCGGCGAGCCGGGTGACGGTGGTGCGGGCGGGGCTGGCGTTCACCGGGAACGCCCCGGCGAGGCCCGCCGCGACGTTGGCGAGGCCGATGCCTACGAAGTCCCGACTGAGGTCGTCGGCGACGCCGAGCTCGTCGGCCGACGTTCGCGACGTCGCCGCGCTCTGGCTCACGATCACGATGACCAGCGTCAGCGCGGTCGTGGCGACGATCCCCCACTCGTGGGGGTGCAACCAGTGGAGGCGCCACGTCGGCGCCCCGGCGCTGACCGCGCCCAGTTCCAGGACCCCGTGACTTGCGAGCGACGCCAACGCGCTCAGCGCCGTGGCGGCCACGACGGCCCCGAGCGCCCAGGGCAGTCTCGCGTTCAACTTCTCGCCGACGACCATGATCAGGAGCGTCCCGGCGGCGATCATGACCGACCAGGCGCTGACGTGGCCCAGTTGGTGGCTGAGCGAGGCCAGTCGCTGAAAGAACGTCTCGCCGCCCGAAACGACCCCGAAGGCGCGGGGCAGCTGGTGCACGATGATAATGAGGCCAATGCCGGCCATGAAACCCGCGACGATCGGCACCGAGAGGAAGTCGGCCAGCCAGCCGAGGCGCAGCAGGCCAATGGCCGTCACGATGAGGCCGGTGACGACCGCCGTCGCGGCGACCAGCTCCAGATACTGGGCCGACGAGGCCGGTGCCACGCGCAACAGCGCGACGGCGAAGAGCGGGGCGATCGTCGAGTCGGCGCCCACGGAGAGGATCGGGTTCGATCCAATGACGAAGAAGACGAGCGACGCCGCAATGAAGGCGATCATCGCCGTGAACGCCGGCACTCCGGCGAGCTGGCTGGTGGCCAGCTGCTCGGGGATGGCGATCGCAAGCAACGTGATCCCGGCGAGGAACTGTCCGGGGAAGTTGCCCTTGGTCAGGCCGAGAAGGGTCTGACCAAGGCCGCGGGGGGCGACCCGACTGTCGATGGGCGTTCGTTCGACGTCACGCTTGGGACCCATAGCGACACCTTACGACGGGGTCGCATCGGCGACTAGCTGGTGACGATGACTCGGAAGCCCTCGGCGAGATGGCCCTTCTTAAGCCCCGCGTTCTTCGCGGTCAGCCGGGCCCAGTTCTTCAGCATCTTCTTGAGACCCTTGTTGTCGCCGACTTGGCTCTCGTGGCGCATGAGGGCAGCGTGCTTCTGATCGAATCGCTTGGTGATGTCCACGACCATCGTCGGACTGCTCCCGTTCAGCCAGACGAGCGGCACCGTGTGGGGCGAGAGGCCCTCGCGCAACAGCTCGGGGAAGGCGTGGGGGTTGCGCGCGTCGGGGTAGACGGCGCGCATCGTCGCCTCGCCGGTCGCCATGTGGTCGGGGTGGCTCGCTCGGATCCTCTCCCAGTTGCGTTCGGGGCTCTGGGTGATGACGAGGTCGGGCTTGTGGGTCCTGATCACGCGGGCGATCTCGCGGCGCAGGAGGAACGTCGGCTCGACCTGGCCGTCGGGCCAGCGAAGGAACGTGAGGTTCGTGACACCGACCTCCTCGGCGGCCGCGCGCTGCTCGGCCTCGCGGATCTCGGTGCGCTCCTCACGGGTGTGGCTCGAGTCGTCCCCTCCGGCGTCCCCGGAGGTGACGAGGCAGTAGGCGACGTCGACGCCCTTGCTCGTCAGCGTCGCCACGGTCCCCGCCGAGCCGAAGTCGACGTCGTCGGGGTGGGCGACGACGACGAGGGCCCGCTTGATCGACTTGTCGTACTTGAAGACGGGCAGCGCCTTGCTCTTCTTGCTCACAGTACCGAATCCTCCTTGGTCGGATCCCAACTGGCGAGGTCCTTCAGGTGCGGGTCGTTCGAGAATACTTCAATGATCGGGCGCTTCAAGCCGAGTCGGCGCATGATGACCTCGGCCTCGATGATCTGGTTCCAGAGCAGGAGCGACACGACGACCCCCGCGGAGCCGGCCCGAGCGGTACGCCCCGAGCGGTGGAGGTAGGCCTTGTGGTCTTCGGGCGGGTCGAAGTGCATGACGCAGTCCACGCCCTCGATGTGCAGGCCGCGCGCCGCGACGTCGGTCGCGACGAGCACGGCGAGGCGGTCCGCGGAAAAGTCGGCCAGCGCCTTCTCACGTTGGCTCTGGCGAAGGTCGCCGTGGATGGCCGCGGCGTCGACACCCTCCTTTTGCAGCTGCTCGACGAGGCGATCGGCGCCGCGCTTCGTGCGACAGAAGATCAGCGTCTTGTCGAAGGACTGGCAGATGGTGGCGGCGACCTTGATGCGGTCCATCTGGTGGACGTTCAAGAAGTGGTGCACCATGAGAGACACCGTCTGGGTGTCGCTCGCCACCTCGTGGAAGACCGGGTCGGAGAGGTAGCGCTTGACGAGCCGGTCGATCGCGCCGTCGAGGGTCGCCGAGAAGAGCAGCGTCTGGTGGGGGTGCTCGGCGATGCGACGAAGCACCCACTCGACTTGGGGCATGAAGCCCATGTCGGCCATGCGGTCGGCTTCGTCGAGCACGAGCACGTCGAGGCCCTCAACGTTGAGCTCGCCGCGGTCGCCCAGGTCGATGAGACGTCCGGGCGTGGCGATGATGACGTCGCAGCCCTTGCGCAGCGACTTCACCTGTCGCTCGATGTCGGCGCCACCGTAGACGGCGTTCACGTGTAGGCCGAGGGCCGCGCCGAGCGGTTCGAGCACCTCGTGCACTTGGACGGCCAGTTCGCGCGTCGGGAGCAGTACGAGGCCGCGGGGCCGCGCTGGGCCGCCGGCCTTGGCGCGAAGAGACTCGCCGGCCGAGATTCGCTGGAGCATCGGCAGGCCGAATCCGAGGGTCTTGCCCGACCCGGTCTTGGCCTTGCCGCAGACGTCGCGTCCCGCGAGGGCGTCGGCGATGGTCATGGCCTGGATCGGGAAGGCGGTGATGATGCCCTGTTCGGTCAAGACGGCGCACAACTCGGGCGAGACGCCCAGGTCGACGAAGGTCTTATTGGTCGCGTACAGGTCCTGTGCCGACGGCACGGACTCCTTGGTTTCACTACTCACGGACGGCGGTCTTTTCTCGGCTGGACCCGAAACCGGCGTTCGAAAGTGAGGGCCCAAGCTCAATTCCCAGAGCTTCGCTCCTAGTCTACGTCAGATACCGCGATTTCTTGCGAAAACCTTGAGGAGCACCATGACACGACTCGAAGTCGGCAACAAAGCACCGGCCTTCACGCTGATGGACCAGGACGGCGCGAGGTTCTCATTGAAGGACCTGGTCGGTCAACGCTTCGTCCTGTACTTCTATCCCGCCGACGACACGCCCGGTTGCACGAGGGAGGCCTGCCAGTTCAATGACGAGTTGGGGGCGTTCAAGAAGCTCGGCGTGAAGGTCGTCGGGGTCTCGCCTGACGGCGCGGACCGGCACGTGGCGTTTCGCGCGAAGTACGGTCTCGACTTCGAGCTGCTGAGCGACCCCGACCATTCGGTGATGGAGAGCTACGGCGCCTTCGGCGAGAAGATGATGTACGGCAAGTGGGTCACCGGGGTGATCCGCTCGACGTTCGTGATTGGACCGAACGGCAAGGTCGAGCACGCCTGGTACGGCGTGCGCGCCGACGGCCACGCCGCGAAGGTGCTCAGTTCGCTCGGTGCTTAGGGGCGTAGTGGCGGCGCACCGTGCGAAGACGGTGCCAGAAGCCCCAGGCGAGTAGCAGCACGAGCACGATGATCGTCGGGGTCTGGAACATGTGGAAGTCCTTGCTCACGTTCTTCCAGTTGCTCCCGGCCGCGTAGCCGAGCCCCGTGAGCAGCGAGACCCACGCCGCCGAGCCGATCACCGTCAGCACCATGAACCGTCCTCGCTTCATCTCGGCGATTCCGGCGGGCACCGAGATGGCGCTTCGCACGACGGGCAGCACCCGACCGATCAGCACCGAGATCGATCCGTACTTCGCGAACCAGCGCTCGGCCGCGTCGAGGTCCTTGTGGGTCAGGAGAATCCACTTGCCCCAGCGGTCCACGATGGTGCGCCCGGCCGTGCGCCCGACCTCGTAGGCGATGATCGAACCGACGAGCGAGCCGAGCGTGCCGATGAGGATGACGAGCCCGATGTTGAAGTGCGCCTCGCCGCCGACCGCGACCGTGCAGAACGCCCCGGCGAATCCGAAGGTGACCTCGGAGGGGATCGGCGCGCACGCCGACTCGACGATCGAGAGCACGACGAGGGCGAAGTAACCGTAGTTCTGCACGAATGACTGCATGGTCCCATTCTTGCCGACCCCGGCACCCCGGCGTGACAACCGCGTCGGGCAGACTGAATCGGGGGGAGCAATGGTCAAGGTACCGCTATTTGAGGAACTGGACGCCCGGTGGGTGGGCGCACGGCTGGGCGTCGACGACGCGACGTCGTTGACGTCGACGCCAATCGGCTCGGGCCAGGTGGCGAACTGCCATCGACTGCGCCTTGCGCGCCACGGCGCGCCCCCGATCGACGTGATCGCGAAGGTCCCCTCCCACGACGCCGTCAGTCGCACGACGGCGGCCGCACTGCACCTCTACGAGCGCGAGGTCGCGTTCTACCGAGAGTTGGCGCCGACAATCGATACGAGGACGCCGCGGTGCTACTTCGCCCAACGCGACGACGACGACGCCTTCGTGCTCCTCCTCGAGGACCTCGCTCCGTCGGCCGACATCGACCAGTTCACCGGCGTGACGCTCGACGTGGCCCGTCACGGCCTCGACGCGCTGGCCGGTCTTCACGGTCCGACCCACCGTCGCAGCGACCTCCACCAGTCCCCGTGGCTCGGCGGGGTCAGTGAGTCGCTCGGACCCCTCTACGCCGCGGTACTGCCGTCGCTCTTCGAGCAGTTCCTCGAGCGCTACGCGGAGCGGATCGACAAGCTCACCCGCGCGACGGTCGAGGCCCTGAAGGAGCGCCTGGCCCTCTACAGCGACTACGAGACGCCGCATCCCTGCGTGACGCACGGTGACTTTCGCACCGACAACCTGCTCATCGAGGCGGCCGGCGGCACCGTTCCGATGGCGGTCGTCGACTGGCAGACGATCGCCGTGGGCAGTCCCCTGCTGGACGTCGCCTACTTCCTCACGACGAGCCTCTCACCCGAGGACTGCGCGCGACACGAGACCGACCTGTTGGACCACTACCTCGATCGCCTCGCACACTACGACGTGCGCTACTCGCCCGACGTTGCGCGCCACGAGTACGCCCGCTACACGCTCCAGCCGGTGCTGATGCTCGTGGCGGCCTCGGTGTACGTCGAGCAGACCGAGCGAGGCGACCAGATGTTCCTCGAGATGATCGGGCGCGGAGTGGCGGCCGCGTCGCGCTGGGACGCCCTTGACGAATTGGAGCGACATGCTGCTGGCCAGTGACGACTACCCCCTGCACCAGACGGTGCTGCCGATCGCCCACGTGATGGACGGCCACCCCAACGCCTACGACCGGTTCTGGTTCAACGGATACACCGAGGACCTCTACTTCGCCCTCGCGCTTGGCCTCTACCCGAATCGTGGCGTCATCGACGGTGCTTTCTCGGTCGTCCAGGGAGGCCGCCAGTACTCGGTCTTCGCGAGCGACGTGCTCCTGGGTCGCCCGACCCGCGTCGGCCCCATCGCCATCGACATCGTCGAGCCGCTGCGCGTCAACCGGCTCGTCGTCGACGCGCCCGAGCAGGGTCTCGCCTGCGACCTCACCTACCGACAGCGCGCCGCGACCAGCGAAGAGCCCCGCCAGACAATGCACGACGGGCCGCGCATCTTCATGGACGTCACGCGTGCGACGCAGTTGGGGACGTGGAGCGGCTGGTTGGAGACCCCCCACGGCCGCGTCGAACTCGACGAGGGCGTGCTCGGCACGAAGGACCGCTCGTGGGGCATCCGGCCGGTCGGCGAACCGTTGCCCGGGCCGGTCGAGCGCGCGCCGCAGCTCTGCTTCTTCTGGGCACCCTTGCACTTCGATGACGGGGGCCTGCACTTCATGACCTTCGACGATGCCGAGGGCTGCCCGATCAGCCGTTCCGCCGCGCGCATGCCCCTCGTGGGCGAGACCCGTCGCGCCGAGGGATCGCTACGGGTCGCGATGGAGTCCGGGACCCGCTGGATGCGAGAGGCCACGCTCGCCGTGGACGGCGACGAGGTCACGTTGACTCCGCTGTTGCGCTTCCAGATGCGCGGAGCGGGCTACTCGCACCCTCAGTTCGGACACGGTCGCCAGCACCCCGCGCCGGTCGTCGCCGGCGAAGTGCTGGACCTCGACGGACTTGACCCCCTGGACTTCTCGAACGTCCACGTCCAGCACGTCGTGCGCGCACGGCGGGGCGACGAGGTCGGCATCGGCGTGCTCGAGCAGTTCGTGATCGGCCCCTACGGCCCCTCTGGACTCACTGGTCTACTTGACGGCGCTCAGCGTTGATGGGTCGAGCACCAGTAGGTCGTGCGCCCGCCGATGGTCGCCGAGCGCATGGCCGACCCGTCCCTCGGACAGAAGCCACCGGGGAAGCGCGCGTCCATGTGGTCGCCCAGGTGCGAGCCACCTCGGCTCTCTAGCGTACGCATGGTCTGGGTGAAGGCCCGATAGAGGCGCTTGCGCTGGTCGGCGCTGAGCAGTCCGGTCGGTGTGCGCGGGTCGATTCCGGCACGAAAGAGGATCTCGTCGCCCAGCAGGTTCCCCACCCCCGCGACCGACGACTGGTCGAGCAGCCGGGCCTTGATCGCCGGTCCGTCGCCGCGCGTGACGGCGACGACGCGATCGAACTGCGCGCGGGTGAGCGCCATGGCGTCGGGGCCGAGCTGGCTGATGTCGGGGTCGATCTCGAAGCGACCGAGGCGACGGGGGTCGTGCAGGATGAGCTTTCGCCCATCGTCGAACTCAAGGCCGCCTCGGACCCATCCGGCCTTGAAGAGGTGGGGGCCGTAGAAGAGCCCGTCGATTCCGGCCTCGTCGTCGATCAACAGCACGCCCGTCATGCCGAAGCGCACCCCGAGGGGGACGCCGTCGGTCTCGAGCACGAGCAGCTTGCCGCGACGCGACGTGCCCGTCACCGTGAGGCCCCTCACGGCCCGCGCCCACGCCGCCGGGGAGGTGAGCTTCTTCGCCGCGAACGCGTCGGCCCAGCCGCGCGTCACCGTCGAACCCACCACCCGTTCGGCCAATCGGCGATAGGACTCGACTTCGAGGATCTCGGGCACGCCGCGAGCGTACCGGCTCAGCGAATCGGACCTCTTACTAAGGTTGAAGGGTGCCGACCGACAAGCCGCAGTGGAAGGAACTCTTCAGCGAGGTGGTGACCTCGGGCCTGTGCACGGGATGTGCCGCGTGCGTCATCGCCTGTCCGCACCCGGTGCTCGACTACAACGCCGAAGGCGGCGTCTACAAGCCGTTCCACCTCGACATCGACGGCGGACCTGAGGACTGCACCCACGGACAGAAGGGCTGCACGATGTGCACGCGGGCCTGCCCGAGGTTCCGCAACTGGGAGTCCGAGATCGACACGCACAAGTTCGCCCGCGAGCGCACCGACGACGAGGTCTACGGGATCGGCGACGTCCTGCTGGCGCGAGCGAACGACCACGAGCTCATCGAGAACGGCCAGGACGGCGGGTTCGTCTCGGCGCTGCTCATTTACGCCCTCGAGAACGACGTCATCGACGCCGCGCTCGTCTCGGGGCTCGAGGGCGACGGGTCGACGTGGCGCGCCATGCCCCGCGTCGCTCGAAACCGCGCCGACGTGCTCGAGACCGCCAAGTCGCGCTACACCTACAGCGCGAACCTGCTCGCCTACCCCGAGGCGGTCGAGGGCGGCGCCGAGCGCATCGCCGTCGTGGGGATGGGCTGCATGACCTCGGCCCCCGGTGCGATGCAGACCCGCAAGGCCGGCAAGATCGCCCGTCGGTTGAGCCTGACCATAGGCCTGCTCTGCTCCAAGACCTTCGACGACTCGATCTTCGAGGAGCTCTTCGAGGCGAAGTACGCCATCAAGCGCGCCGACATCATGAAGATGAACATCAAGGGCGTCTTCCAGATCTGGACCCGTGACGGCCACCTCCACGAGGTGCCCCTGAAGGAGGCCCACGCCTACACCCGCGAGGGCTGCACACGGTGCCCCGACTTCGCCGCCGAGCACGCCGACATCTCGACGGGCGGCATCGGCGCCTACGGTGACTGGACTCTCGTCATCGTGCGCACCGACAAGGGCCGTGAGTTGATGAGCGACCTGAAGGAGCGCGGTCTCATCGAGACCCGCCCCGGCGACGACGACCCGGGAGCGGTGGCGCTGTTGCACAAACTGGCCCTCGTCTCGCGTAAGCGCTGGCCCGAGAGCGCGGCGCCGGGGCCACGGCGCATCCCCCTGACCTCGCACTAGACGACCGTTAGCATCGATTCATGGCGTCGACCCCCACCTTCACCACGGTCCTGCTGGTCCGACACGGCGCCACCGCCACGACCGGCACGGTGCTGCCGGGCCGTGCCCCGGGCCTGCACCTCTCCGAGCGGGGCGCCGGTCAGGCGAGTGCCGCGGCCGAGCGGCTCGCCGAGCTCGCCCGAAGGCCCTCGGCGCTCTACGTCTCGCCGCTCGAGCGGGCCCGCGAGACCGCGGCGCCGATCGCCAAGGCCCTGCGCCTGCGTCCCGTCATCGAGCGTGGACTGCTCGAGTGTGACTTCGGCACGTGGACGGGCAAGCGCCTGAGCACCCTGCGGCGCCGGTCGGACTGGCGCGCAGTGCAGCACGCGCCGAGCACGTTCCGGTTCCCCGAGGGCGAGTCCTTCACCGAGATGCAGCTGCGGATCTGGTCGACGCTCGAGCGCCTCGCGCGCAAGCATCGCAATAGGACCATCGTCGTCGTGAGCCACGCCGACCCGATCAAGGCCGCCGTCACCTACGCCCAGGGAGTGCCCCTCGACCTCTTCCAGCGCACGGTGATATCGACCTGTTCGGTCAGCGCGGTCGCATTCACCGACTCGACCCCGGTCGTGCTCTGCGTGAACAGCACGGGGACCCTGAAGGACCTCGCACCCTCGTGAACTACGTCTTCGCCCAACCGGATCGGGTGATGGTCGGTGTGCGCGGCGAGGTGGGCAGCCGGCTCTTCCTGCTCCAGGCCCGCGAGGGCAAGCGCCTGGTGATCGTGAAGTGCGAGAAGGCCCAACTGGCGGCCCTCGCGCTCTGGCTGAGCCAGGTCGTCGCCGAGCTCGGCCGCCCCGGCCACCTGCCCGAGGACCTCTCCCTCGAGCCCGAGTACGAGGTCGACTTCGTCGCGGGCGAGATCGCCGTCGCGCTCGACGAGGAGGACAAGTCCATCGAGGTCACATTCGAGTCGCTCGAGGAGGAGAACGACGACACCCTGGTCCTCACGCTCAGCCGCGAGTGGGCCGGCGGCCTCGCGATCGCCATCGCGCGCCTCGTCGAGGCCGGTCGTCCGCCCTGCCCGCTCTGCGGCGGGCCCCTCGATCCCAAGGGTCACGACTGTCCGCGCACGAACGGTCATCGTCCGCCGATCCGCTAGCGACGATGAACCGCGACCAACAGTGCACGTTGCTCCGTCAGGGGGCGATCGCCGTCGAGGGGCGCGTCGCCGGATCGTCGAACCAGGCGCTGCTGGTCACGGTCACACTCGACGGCGTCGAGGCGCTCGCCTGCTACAAGGCCGAGGCCGGTGAGCGTCCGCTCTGGGACTTCCCCGACGGGCTCTGGCGCCGCGAGGTCGCCGCTTACGAGCTCGACGTGGCGCTCGGCACCGACCTGGTGCCCGCGACGGTCGGTCGCGACGACGGGCCCTTCGGCATCGGGTCACTGCAGTGGTGGGTCGACGACAACCTGGAGGACCACTACTTCACCTTGCGCGAGAATCCCGCTTTCCACCACTGGTTCGCCGAGCTCGCGGCCTTCGACGTCATCGCCAACAATGCCGACCGCAAGGCCGGCCACGTGATCTTCGACGGGGAGCGCTGCTGGGCGATCGACAACGGCCTGTGCTTCCACGAGCAGGACAAACTGCGTACGGTCATCTGGGAGTACGCCGGGCTCGAGGTCGAAGAGCACCTGCTCGAGCGCGTGGCGCGATTCGCCCGGGGCGAGACCGGCCACGTCGGCGACTGGCTGACGCCCGGTGAGCTGGCGCTCGCCCAGATGCGCGCGCACGGACTGGTGGAGAACGCCTCCTACCCCACTCCCGACGACGGGTCGGACTGGCCGCCCTACCCCTGGCCGCTCATCTAGCGCTAGATCAGCGGGACGAGGTCGCCCTCGAGCTCGGGCACGCCCGACTCGAGCAGGGCGAAGGTGAGGACCGCCCCGACCCCGAAGAACCCCGCGGCCCACCAGAAGGCGACGGCGTAGCCGTGCAGGGTGGCGTGGATCTGGGCGAGCACCCCCGCGCGCGTGTCCTTGCCCAGTTGGGCCGGCAGGGCGTTGACGGCCCGCACGGTGACCGACACCGCGATCGTGTTCAGCAGCGCCGTGCCGACGGACCCGCCGATCTGCTGGGTCGTGTTGACGAGGGCCGACGCCGCCCCGGCGTCCTTCTTCTCGATGCCCGCGGTCGCGCTCGCAAAGGCCGGGGCGAGGATGAGCCCGAGCCCGAGGCCAGTGACGATCAGCCCGGGCAGGACGTCACCGAGGTAGTCCGCTCTCGGGGTCAGCTTCGTGAAAAGCACCATGCCCATCATCCCGAGCAGCATGCCGGTGGGCACGAGCGGCCGGGGACCGACCATCGCGAGGAGTCGCGCGCTCGCGACGAAGGCCGAGAGGGCCAACGCCACGACCATGGGCAAGAAGGCGACCCCGGTGCGCAGCGGCGAGTAGCCGATCGTGCTCTGCAGGTAGTAGGCGAGGAGTAGCGAGACGGCGAAGATTCCGATGTTCGTGATGAACAGGGCCAGCAGCGATCCGCCGCGGACCCGGTTGATGAGGAGTCGCAGCGGCAGCAACGGTGAGGCGGCACGATGCTGCCACTGGGTGAAGAGGGCGAGCAGCGCGACCCCGATGACCAGGCTGCCCCAGGTCAGGCCGTCCGACCAGCTGGTCGTCACCGCGTGACCGAGGCCGTAGACGAGGAAGAACAGCCCGCCACTGCCCAGCACCGCCCCGGGCACGTCGAGGTGCGTGTGGTGCTCGCGCCTCCCTCCGGGCACGAAGAGCGCGACGCCGACGAGGGCCAAGCCGGCGAAGACCAAGTTGACGAAGAGGCACCAACGCCACGAGGCCCACTGGGTGAGGAACCCGCCCAGCAGCAGGCCGATCGCCGCACCGGAGCCGGCGATCGCGCCGTAGATCGAGAAGGCCTTGGCCCGCTCCCTGGGATTCTCGAACATCGTCGTCAGCGCCGCCAGGGCCGCGGGCGCCAGCAGAGCGCCGAAGGCGCCCTGGACGGCGCGCGCGGTGACGAGGACCGCGAAGCTGTGCGCGAAGCCGCCGAAGGCCGAGGCGAGGGCGAAGCCGACGAGTCCGACGTAGAGGGCGTTGCGTCGGCCCCAGAGGTCCGAGAGTCGCCCTCCGAGCAGCATCAAGGACCCGAAGGCGAGGACGTAGGCCGTGATGAGCCACTGACGGTTCGCCGAGGAGAAGTGGAGGTCGAACTGGGCGCGCGGCAGCGCGATGTTGATCACCGTGGCGTCCAGGGCCACCATGAGCGCGGTGACGCTGAGCGCGCTGAGGGCCCACCAGCGATGGGCGTCGACGGTCGAGGATCTACTCATAGTGGTCTCCCCAGCCTAAGGAACGCAGCGTCATCGGCGCTGCATCGGAAATGCCCGGGGGAATCGTGGCCGATGGCTCCGGTCGAGCCAGAAACGCTACCCGCGCGCCTTCAGGGCGGCAATGAGGGCCGGCAGCACCTTGTGCACGTCGCCCACGACCCCGAAGTCCGCGATCTGGAAGATCGGGGCGTCGGGGTCCTTGTTGATCGCCACGATGTTCTTCGAGCCCTTCATGCCGACCATGTGCTGAGTCGCGCCCGAGATGCCACAAGCGATGTAGACGGTGGGCTTGACGGTCTTGCCGGTCTGGCCGACCTGGTGGCTGTAGGGGACCCACCCGGCGTCGACGATGGCGCGGCTCGCGCCCGCCGCGCCGTGCAGGAGCTTGGCCGCCTCTTCGATCAGGGCGTACTTGTCGGCCTCACCCAGGCCCCGGCCCCCCGAGACCACGACGGCGGCCTCTTCGAGCTTCGGTCCAGTGCGCTCTTCGACGTGGCTCTTGGTGATCATCGCGCCGGCCTCGCTGCCGAGGTCCCCCACCGGGGCCGCGACGACCGCGGCGCCAACTCCGCCGCTCGGCTCGGCGACGAAGGACTTCGCGCGAACGACGACGATGCCGGGTCCGTCACCGGTGAAGCGGGCCTTCACGGTCTGGGTGCCGCCGAAGACCGGGTGTTCGGTGACGAGGCCGCCTTCGTCGCTGAGGCCGGTCACGTTGGTCAGAACCGGCCGGTCGAGGCGGGCCGACAGCCGTCCGGCGATGTCGCGCCCGTCGTAGCTGGTGGGAACCAGGATCGCGTCGGGGGCGCCATGGGCCGCTACCAGCGCGGCGATTGCTGAGGCGACCGGCACGCCCGGCAGGGAGCCGTTCAGGGCCCCGACGTCGTAGAGCGTCGTAGCGCCGTACTCGCCGGCGACGGAGGCGACCTGGGCGCCGTTCTCGCCCCAGGTGATCGCCGCGACGGCGGCGCTCAGGGTGCGCGCGTGAGAGAGCAGTTCGAGTGAGGTGGTGGTGAGCGAACCGTTCGACGGCTCGACGACGACCCAGATGGTGGCGACGGTCATGTCAATCTCTCCTAGAGGACCTTGATGGATTCGAGGAAGGCGACGATCTTCTCGGCGCCGTCGCCGTCATCGACGTGCTTCTCGCCCGCCGCGCGGGCCTCGGAGGCGACGACGTCGGTGATGGTCTGGCGCGCACCGGCGACGCCGGTCTCACTGGCGAGCCCCAGGTCGGCGACCGAGAGGACCTCGAGGGGCTTGGATTTGGCGGCCATGATGCCCTTGAACGACGCGTACCGCGGCTCGACGACGCCGGCGGTGACGGTCACGAGGGCCGGCAGGGGCGCGGTCACCTCGTCGTAGCCGGACTCGGTCTGGCGGTCGACCTTCACCGTCGTGCCGTCGACGGCGACCGACTTGGCGAAGGTAATCGAGGGCAGTCCCAGCAGCTCGGCCACCTGAACGGGCGTTGTGCCGGTGTAGCCGTCGGACGACTCGGTGGCGCAGAGCACGAGGTCGGGGCTGATGCGCCCGATGACGGCCGCGAGCACCTTGGCGGTGCCGAGGGCGTCGGTTCCGCGCAGCGACTCGTCGCTCACGATGACGGCTTTCGCGGCGCCCATGGCGAGGGCGTTGCGCAGTCCGGCGACATCGGTGGCCGAGCCCATCGAGACGACAGTGACCTCGCCGGTGCCGGCCTTGTCGACCAGTTGGAGGGCCATCTCGACGCCATAGGTGTCGGCCTCGTCGAGGATCAGCTTGCCCGATCGATCGAGGTTGTGCGAGGCGTCGAGGGACTGGGGCGCGGCCGGGTCGGGGATCTGTTTTACGCAGACGACGATGTTCATGGGGAACAATCTAGGGCATCGCCCACGGGTGCCCGCTAGGGACCTTTAGCCCAACAACTCCATCGCGAGCGCCGGATCGTCAGTGATCACTCGACGAACGCCGAGCTCGGCCATCGCTTGAAGGTCCGCCGCCCGATTGACCGTCCAGACGTTGAGGTCGAGCCCCACGAGGCCGGCCCTGGCGACCACTTCGCCGGTCACGGTGGTGAAATGGGGGTTGACCGAACTCAGCCCCGCCTCGTGGGCCGAGACGACGGCCTCCAGGGGGGCAACGTCCCAAATCAGCCAGCCGACGGGGATCGTGGGGTCCACGTGGCGCACGATCACGCAGGTGGGCAGGTCGAAGCACGAGATGATGACGGACGGCGCCGCGCCGGTGCGTTGGATGACCTCCAACACCTGGCGGGCGAAATCGCCGGTGTCGTCGTAGCTGGGTTCGGAGGGGTGGCGGATGTTCTTGATCTCGACGTTGACGCTCACGCCCTCGAGGGCCTCGAGGGCCTCCTCCAGGGTCGGTACGTAGGCGGGCAGGGCCTCGCGGAGGGTCTCGGCCACGACCAGTCCGGCGGCGGCCGGGTCGTGATGGACGACGAGCAACCCGTCGAGGGTCCGGCGGACGTCCAGCTCGACCCCGTCGACCCCCAGCGCCACGGCGGCCCGGAATGCGGGAAGGGTGTTCTCGCGCTCGACCTGGTGCAGCCCCCGGTGCGCGAAGATCTCGACCACCGGACGATCATGGCAGGTCAGAGGGTCCGCCCACGAGTCGACGAACTGATAATTGTGGAAACAGCCCTTGTATTCTGAGCGAAAATTCAGTAAAATTCTCTTTCCGCCACAGGTAGTTCGCCACGAAAGTGACGTCGATTTACCCCCCAATCGAAGGAATTTGCATGTCGTTGATCTGGAACCGCACCCACGCGTGGGACGATGCCGACTGGCGCTCGAACGCCGCGTGCCGTGACACCGAGCCCGAGTTGTTCTTCCCCATCGGAACGACGGGAATGGCCACCGACCAGATCGAGTCGGCCAAGCGCGTCTGCTGCAACTGCGACGCGTCCAAGTTCTGCCTCGAGTTCGCGCTCGCGACCAATCAGGAGTCCGGCGTGTGGGGCGGCACGACCGAGGACGAGCGCCGCAAGCTGCGCAAGCAGTGGCTGGCCGCCCGCCGTCGCGCGACGTCGAACTAGAGACGCGCGGTCATCGGGACCGCGACCCTGACGAACGTTCCGCCACCCTTGGCGTAGTCGACGCTCTCCATCTCGATCGTCCCGTGCAACTGCGCACGGATCAGGTCTCGCACGATCGACAGGCCCAGGCTCGTCGGCACCTCGAGTGAGAAGTCGGCCCCGAGCCCGCGGCCATTGTCACGGATCTCGGCGACGGCGTTGTCGTCCTCGCGGTAGAGGTTGAGCGTCACCACCCCGACGTCATCGTTCTTCACTCCCCCGAAATCAGTGAAGGCGTGCTCCACGGCGTTGGTCAGCAACTCGGCCAATGCCACGGCGAGGGGAGTGGCGAGGTCTGTCGACAAGGTGCCGAGTTCGCCGTTCACCACGATCTCGACGGGGTGCAGCGCCAGCACCGTGTCCTCGACCAACAGCACCAGGGAGCGGACGATCTCGTCGAAGACGACCTCCTCACCCGGTTCGCGCGAGAGCACCTCGTGCACCACCGCGATCGATCGGACGCGCCGCTCGGCCTCGCCCAACGCGATGCGCGTCTCGGGCTCGCTGCTGCGCCGGGCCTGGAGGCGCAGGAGCGACGAGATCGTCTGCAGGTTGTTCTTCACCCGGTGGTGGACCTCACGCACGGCCGCTTCCTTGTTCAAGACGAGCCGGTTCAACTGGCGCAGGTCCGAGACGTCGCGCAGCAAGGTCACGACGCCGGTCACGAGGCCGTGCTCGATAAGCGGCACGCAGTGGAAGAGGATCGCCACGTCGTGGCCGCGGTCGATCTCCTCCATCGCCGGGATGGAGAACTCGAGGGACCGCTCCACCACGCGCACGCGCACGCCCAGCTCGCGCAGGGTGTGGCCCTCGGCCGGGGCGTAGATGCCGAGGCGGTGCATGGCGTTGGTGGCGTTGGGCGTCGCGAACTCGACCCTCGCCTTGGAGTCGATCAGGATGATCCCGTCACCGACGCGCGGCAGGCCGGGGCCGGCGACGCTGTCCTCGCGGAACGGGAAGGTCGAGTCGGCGACCATCGAGCACAGGCGCTCGAAGATCGAAAGGTAGGCCTGCTCGTAGAGCGAGGCCGGACCCCGTAGCGGTCCCTGGAGGCGGACCATGATCGCCACGATCTGGCCGTTGAACCGCACCGGAACGCACCAGATCGGGATCACGTCATCGATGCTCTCGACCCGGGACTGGCCGACGATCCGCGTGCCGCTCTCGAAGGCGAGGCGCACGAGGGGCCACGCGTCGGGGCTCTGGGTGGTGCCCACGAGGTCGTCGTTGATCAGCGTCGAGCGGTTGTTTGGACGCATCTGGCCCAACACCACGAAGTTCGGATCAGTGTGGTTCGTCGGATCGTCCACGAGGGCCATGAGCAGCATGTCCGAGAACGAGAGGTCCGACAGGAGCGACCACGACGCGGTGAGGCGCAGCAGGTGGTCGACGGTCGGCTCGTCGAGGGCCGTGCGTTGCGAGGCCAGTTCGACGAGGGTGGCCACTACGGCGCCCGCAGAGGAGTCATCTGTCGCGCGCGGGCCGAGTAGGTCGCGAGCTCGTGCACGCCGCGGGCCTCGAGCAACTCGGCGAGGTCGTTGGCCCGCTCGCCCACCCGCTCGAGGTGGTGGGCGTCGCTCGCGGTGGTGAAGGTGAGGCCCTGGGCGACCAGTCGGTCGAGGTAGCCCTGCGCGGGGTACTGCTCGCCGACCGGCTTCTTCCAGCCGGCCGACGAGCACTCCATCGAGACACCGGCGCGGGCCGCGGACTCCGCCATCTGGTCCCAGTAGTCGCTCGAGCGCGACGGGTAGTGGCCAGCGACCTTGATGAGGTCGGGGTGGGCGAGCACGTCGACGGCGTTCGCGGCGCAGAGCTCGTCAATGGCTCGGGCGTAGTCGGCCCAGCACTGGTCCCAGTCGCGCACGGTCCACTGGTGCATGTGCACCTCGTTGTCGGTATCGTCGAACTGCCACGTGCCGAGCCAGTGGACCGAGCCGATCAGCACGTCGAAGGGGTACTGGGCCAGTAGCGCCGAGACCACGTCCATCTGGCCCTCGTAGTAGTCGACCTCGAGTCCGATCTTGACGGGCAGACCCTCGTCCTTCGCGGCCTGGACCAGTGCGACGTACTGCTCGAGCGAGTTGCGCGCATGGAAGTCCAGGTATTCGGCGAGCACCGGACTGGTCGGCTCGTGGCCCCAACGCTGCCAGAAGGGCCCGACGGCTGCCAGGACGTCCGTGAAGCGGCTGGCGTGCTCGGTGATCGCCAGTTCGGTCACGCCGTGGCGGGCCGCCTCGTCGCAGTACGCCGCGATCTGGTCCAGCTGGAACCACACCGAGGACTCCGAGTGGGGCCAGAGATGCAAGTGGTAGTCGATCACCGCTTGATGCCCTTCGGGTCAGGCCGTGCCGAAACCGACGATGCGGTCGCTCGCCGGGGTGCCGAGCTCCACGTAGGCGATCCGCGAGGCGGGGACGCCCACGCGGCGACCTTTGCGGTCCGTGAGCCACAGGACCGCGTCGCCGCTCAGTGCGGTCTCGACTTCCTTCATGACCTTGTCACGCTTGGCGTCCTCGGGGAGCTCGATCTCGATCTCCTTCATCGACTGCACGATGCCTATGCGAATGTCCATGGTCACTCCTCTGGGGTTGTGGCGACTTTCACCATGTTATGGCGGTCGGGCATGATGGAGTTCGTGACGAACGAGTCGATCTCCGAACGGAGCCGTCGCTGGGCCGCGACCATGGAGGGCTACGAGGGCGCCGCCGACGACGTGACGGTCGCCCACCAAGACTCGACGGCGACGATCGACCTCGACGACGTGGCCGGCGGTCGCTTCGCCACCAGTCTCGCGCAGCGTGACGAGCAGCTCGACGGCATGCTCACGGCGGGCGCCACGCGCAGCCACGGCGCCGGGCACCGCGTGCGCGAGGAGGCGCCCGACGAGTTCCGCACGTGCTTCGAGCGCGACCGCGACCGGATCCTGCACTCCAGCGCCTTCCGACGCCTGGCGGGCAAGACCCAGGTCTTCGTCTTCCCCGACGACCACATGCGCACTCGCCTGACCCACGCCCTCGAAGTCGCCCAGGTGGCGACCGGCATCGCGCGCGCCATCGGTCTCAACGTCGCTCTCACCGAGGCCATCGCCCTCGGGCACGACTGCGGCCACGGACCGGGTGGCCACGCCAGTGAGGAGGCCCTCGACCCCTACGTCGTCGGCGGCTTCGACCACGCCACCTGGGGTGCCAACGTGTCACTGCTGCCCCTCAACCTCTGCCTCGAAACCCTTGACGGTATCCGCAACCACTCTTGGTCTCGACCGGCGCCGAGCACGCCCGAGGGTGAGGTCGTCAGCTGGGCGGACCGCATCGCATACGTCTGCCACGACTTCGAGGACGCGGTGTCGGCCGGCATCGTCACGTCCGAGGACCTCCCGGCACTCGTGCGCGAACGCTGCGGCGAGCGACGCAGCCAACAGTTGGGGACCTTCATCAACGCCATGATCCGTTCGGTACGCTCGACGGGCGTCATCGGGATGGACGCGCGCCACGCCGAGTCGCTCGCGGCCTTCCGCTCGTTCAACTACGAGGCGATCTACCTGCGCGGCGCCTCACGCCAGCAGGCGTCGGCCGTCGTGGGCATGCTGCGCGCCCTCGTCGAGTACTACGCGGCGCACCCGGGCCTCATACCCGACGTCGCGCTCGACAACGAGCCTCCGGGCCAGTCGGCCGCGCTGGAGCTGTCCGTCGCCTACGTCGCGGGGATGACCGACCGATTCGCCTGTCGCAGCGCCGTGTCGCTCCTCAACTGGCCCATCGACCAACTACCGAGCGGCATCGACCGCTAGGCGTCCTTCGGCGCCATCCGCTTGGCCATCGGCGGACGTCCGCCGCGCATCCACTCGAGGCGCTGCTCGGTGATGCGAGTAGCGGAGTGCTCGTTGGTGAGGATCCAGAAGCGGTTGGCGACGACGGCGTCCTCAACCATCTGGGCGACGTCGGCAGGGTCGATGCCGGAGTTGACCGCGGCGTCGGCCAACTTCTTCACCTCCTGGGCGATAGGGTCCTCGAGGTAGCTGACGAGCTCACTCGGCATGTTGCGCTGGGATTCGTTGATCCGGGTCCGCACGAAGTTCGGGCACAGGACCGTCACGTGCACGTTCTTGCCGGTGAGGGCCAGCTCCTGGAACAGCGCCTCGGAGAGGCCGACCACGGCGAACTTGCTGGCGCAGTAGGGGCCGCTGCCTGGGACGCCGACGAGGCCGGCCTCCGACGCGGTGTTGACGACGTGGCCCTCGTCCTGCTCGAGGAACAGGGGCACGAAGGCGTTCACGCCGTTGATCACGCCGTCGACGTTTACGCCGAGCACCCAGTCCCAGATCTTCTTGGGCGTGCCGATCGTGAGTCCGCCACCGACGCCCGCGTTGTTGAACACGAGGTGGACCGCGCCGAACTCGGCGAGGGCGGCGTCGCGCATCGCGAATACGTCGGACTCCAGGGCGACGTCGCCGGCCACGCCGATCACGCGGGCGCCCTGATCGGTGAGGTCCTTCACGGCGGCGGCCAATGGGGCCTCCTCGATGTCGCCGAGCACGAGGTTCGCCCCCGACGCGGCGAACCGCTTAGCCGTGGCGAGACCGATGCCGCTGGCACCTCCCGTGATGACCGCCGTCTTTCCCTTCAGTTCCATGGTCGCTCCCGTCACCCACACCGTTCGTGACACGACCATAGACGCGGGCACGGCCGCGCTTCCACGGCGTCCTCGGGTCGATCCCGGTCGCTCGGCATCATGGGGCGATGGAAGTAGCGGTCGAAGACGTGGTTAAACGGCTCCGGCCGCGACGAACGTGCTCGATCGAACCCCTCACCAAATGGATTACGAGCCAAGGGGCCGCAAGGTACGATGTCGCCGGTCCGCGTCCAGAGTCACTTAAGGGGTCGTCGACCGACCTCACTCGCCCGAGTTACGCGCCAGATCCTCCTGGCCCTCCGGCGATTCGATGTAGTCCTGGAGTCGCCGGTCGGGGATGAACCAACTGAGGGCGACCGCGACGAAGATGACGACCGTCAGCCCGCGCGACACGAAGGCGATTGGCACCGCGACCACGTAGCCGCTCGCCGACAACTTCGGTTTAGGGTCGTTTCCGAGCGTGGTGCGCAGACCTGACGTCGGACCGTGGGCGGCATCGATTACCTTCTGCAGCACCGTGTAGGCGACGGCCGACATGACGCACTCGGCGCCGTAGACCGCGACCGGGTCGACTACGTGTCCGCGCTCGGACCTCCACGACGTGACAAAGGGGATCAACGACATCCAGAAAAGGAGGTTGTTGTTCGCTCACATCAGTTCCGGCGATACCCGACGAACGGCGTGCAAGAGGAGGTGGTGGTTGTTCCAGTACGTCGCCAAGAGCACGAAGCTGACGATGTACGCGAAGAATGTGGGCAGCGTGGACCGAAGGTCCGCGAATGGGGCGCCGTGCGGCTCGTGGAGGTTCAGCCCCATGATCGTGATGAGGCTCGCGAACACGCCGTCGCTGAAGGCATGGATCCGTCCCGAGGTCATTCGGACTTCGTGACGATGCCCGCCGAGTCCCTCGAGGGTTACGTTTCGCTTGCCCTCACGGGTGACGTTCCGACACTTGCACCCTGGCGGGTCGACGGCGAGGCAAGGGCGGTGAAAACGCGGTCGGGACTGCCGCAATGGCCTCTCGGACGGCCGCCAGAGCGGTGAGTAGCTCGTGGAGCTTCGCCGGGTCGATTCCACCCATGGCCGCAGTGACGACCTGCTGGACCTCGGGAAGCATCTGGTCGAGCAAGGCCTGGGCGCTCGGTGTCACCTCGACCATGACACGGCGCCGGTCACCTGGATCGACCAGACGTCGAATGAACTCCTTGCGCTCCAGTGTGTCCAACACCGAGGTGGTGGAGCCACTGGTGATGTGCATGCGCGCTGCGACATCACCCGCGGCGATCGGTTCGCCGTTGCCCTCGATGATTGCGAGCGCGTTGAGGGCCGCGTGGGTCAGACCGTGGCGTCGGGCCACACCGGCGACGAGCGCCTCGGCGATGCCGCCGACCACCTCGAGCTCGCGCATGACTCGGGTCGCCAACCACGACGAACCGGGGAATTCGCGTTCGAACGCGACCATTTCTGGTGGGCGCTTCGTGGTGGCGCTTCCCTGGGAAGCG
>JANXWA010000033.1 GCA_025351385.1 Acidimicrobiales bacterium
CAGAGACTCGGGCCTTCGTGCTGACTCAATGCGTCCTACGACGCGTAGTGACTACGGAGCGGGGTACGAGTTCGGGTCGAGCGAGATGGCACCCGAAATGATCCCAGCCGTGAGGCTCTTGAGCTTGGCCTTCACCGAAGCCGGAATCGACTTCGAGTTCAAGATCAATGCAGCGCCGCCGTTCTTCAACGTACCGACGTAGGATCCGGCCTTGAACTTGTTGGTGGCGGCAGAGAGCACGGCGGCCTTCACCGACGCCTCGACGCCCTTGGTCACGCTGGCGAGGAACCACGAGCAGTCCGGAGCGTCAGAGACGCAGCCGTTGGTGTCCACCCAGAGGATCTGGTTGCCCGGACCGGCTGCCTTCGCCGCAGCGATTGAACCGAGTCCGACCGAACCCGCGACTGGGAAGACGATGTCGGCACCGGCCGCAAAGTCGCCGGCGGTGATGGTCTTTCCGGCAGTCTGGTCAGTGAAGTTGCCGACGAAGGTACCGGTGCCGTTAAAGACGCCCTTGGCACGGTTGCCCGGCGTCGGGTTCCAGCCCAGACTCTTGACGGCAGCGCCCATGGTCTTGTTGTAGTAGCGCACGCCGGCCACGAAGCCGTCCATGTAGATGGCGACCGTGGGGAACTGCATACCACCGTACGTGGCAACCGTCCCCTTCTTGGTGCTGGCCGCGGCCAGGTAGCCGGCGAGGAAGCCGTCCTGGTTGGTGGCGTAGGTCAGGGCGAGGACGTGAGTCCCCTTCTTCACCGTCGGGACGTCGTCAACAATCGCGAAGGGCTGCTTGGGGTGGGCGTTGGCCGCCTTCGTGGTCGCGGCGTCCATGAGGAAGCCGACCGTCACGATGATCCCGCACTTCTTGTTGATGAAGCTGTTGATGTTCGGTGCGTAGTCGGCCGACGACGTGGACGAAAGGTACGAACCCACCACGTTCTTGTTCGCCTTCATTGCATCCTTGACACCCTGGTACGCCGAAGCGTTGAACGACTTGTCGTTGATGCCACCAGTGTCAGTGACGACGCAGGCCTTGAACTTTGATGCGGCTGTCGCGGCTGTTCCGGCGACGCTGACAGTCAGCGTCCCCATTACGAGCGATGCGGCACCCAGCGTCATTGCGAGGCGACGAATGCTCCCCATTATTTCTCCCTTATCCAATTGGTCAACCCTTACGAAGGATCGTCTGAACGTTTGGCACGGCCCCCGACTGGGTCGCCACATACGGCCAGATATTTGTCAATTGTGAGACTAGCCCTGAAGTTGACAGAAAGTTGGGTCAGGCCATCACGTTCGTCAGAGCCGAAAACCGATCTCCGACACGGCCTCAGTCCTTGGACACTCGACGGCGATGGCCGGGGAGAGTGAGGCTGACCACCAGGGCCAACAGCGTGATCAGCGCAGAGATTTGGAAGGCGCGCTGATAGCCGGCCACCTGGGAGGCCGCCGGACCGAGGGTCTTGAGCGTTGAGAGGGAGCGGTCGGCGGCGACGGTGCCGAGGATCGCCAGCGAAAGTGAACCGCCGACCTGGCGAGCCGTGTTGAGGACTCCCGAGGCGAGGCCCGCGTCGGAGCGGTCGACGCCCGACGTGGCGGCCATGGCGAGGGGGGAGAAGAGCAGTCCCATCGCGAAGGCGCAGATCATGGAGGGCGCGAGGATCGTCCCCCCGTAGGAGCTGCCGACCTCGATCATTGATAGCCAGAGGAAACCCAGTGTGCCAAGCGTCGCACCGACCAGCAGCAGGGGCCGTACGCCGGTGCGCGAAATGATCCGCGAGCTGATCTGGGCCCCGAGGATGATCGAGATCGCCATGGGCAGGAAGGCAAAGCCGGCCTTCACCGGTCCGTAGCCCAGGATGTGCTGGAAGTAGAAGGTGAGGAAGTACCACATTGCGAAGAATGCGCCTCCGACGAGGAACATTATGGCGTTCGCCGTCGAGAGGGTCCGGGAGCGGAAGATACGGAATGGCATCAGTGGGTGCGAGGCCAGCGAGGACTCCCAGAAGAGGAAGGCGACCAGGCCGATGGCCCCGCCGATGAACCACTCCAGAGTCGTCGACGATGTCCAACCCTTGGTCGGTGAGTTCACGACGCCGTAGATCAGGGAGGCCAGTGAGCCGGTCACCAGCACCGCGCCAGTGACGTCGAGCTTCACGGCGGCCTCGCGATTGCGCAACTCTCGCAGGAACATCGATGCGAGGATCGCCGCAGCGATGCCGAAGGGGACGTTGATGAAGAAGACCCATCGCCACGAGGCCCAACCCGTGAGGACGCCGCCCAGCAGTCCGCCGACGGCGCCGCCGGCACCGGCGACGGCGCTCCATGCGCCGATGGCCTTGGGCAGGCGAGCGCCGTGGAACGTCGTGACGATGATCGTCAGCGTCGCGGGCGAGAGGATCGCGCCGCCCAGGCCCTGCAGTGCCCGCACCGCAACCATCTGGGTTCCGGTCGCCGCGAAGCCGGCGCCCACGCTCGAGAGAGTGAAGATGAACAGGCCGGTCAAGTACACGCGGCGTCGGCCGAAGATGTCGGCAGCGCGGCCACCGAGGAGTAGGAAGCCCGCGAAGGTGAGCACGTAGGCGTTGACGACCCACTGGGCGCTCGAGGCCGTGAAGTGCAGGTCGTGGCCCATCCTCGGCAGGGCCACGTTCACGATCGAGACGTCGAGCACGACCATGAACTGGGCGAGGCAGGCTATCGAGAGGACGATCCAGTCCGGCGCGTGGCGGTGGGCCGTCTTCGACTTCTCGGAGGATTTCGCCTTCTCGGACATTCGCCGAGTGTATGGGCCAACGATGTCGAGCGGATCCCGGCACCCGATTGGCGGACCACGCGATTTCGGCAACACTTGAGGGCATGGCAGCCCAGTTCATCTTCACCATGCGGGACCTTCGACGGTTCTACCCGCCGGACCGCGAGGTCCTCAAGGGCATCAACCTCTCCTTCTATCCGGGGGCGAAGATCGGTGTCATCGGCTCGAACGGTTCCGGCAAGTCGTCACTGTTGCGGATCATGGCCGGCCTCGACGACGGTTTCACCGGCGAGGCCCGTCTCACTCCGGGATTCTCGGTCGGCTACCTGCCCCAAGAGCCCCAGTTGGACCTGACGAAGGACGTCGTCGGCAACGTCGCCGACGGCATTGGTGAGCAGCGCGATCTCCTCATCCGATTCAACGAGGTGTGCGCGGCCTTCGCCGACCCCGACGCCGACTTCGACGCGCTGTTGAGCGAGCAAGCGAAGCTCCAAACCAAGATCGACGCCGCCAACGCCTGGGACCTTGAGCGCACCCTCGAGATCGCGATGGACGCTTTGCGACTTCCGCCGGCCGACGCCAATGTGTCCACGCTGTCCGGTGGCGAGCGTCGCCGTGTCGCGCTCTGTCGGCTCCTGCTCTCCAAGCCCGACCTCTTGCTGCTGGACGAGCCGACCAACCACCTCGACGCCGAGTCGGTGGCGTGGCTCGAGCGCACCCTCGTCGACTACGCCGGCACCGTCGTCGCGATCACCCACGACCGCTACTTCCTCGACAATGCCGCCTCGTGGATCCTCGAGCTCGACCGGGGACGGGGCATCCCGTGGGAGGGCAACTACTCGTCCTGGCTGGAGCAGAAGCAGGCTCGCCTCGCCCAGGAGGAGAAGTCCGACAAGGTTCGCCAGGCCGCGCTGGAACGTGAGCTCGAGTGGATACGGATGTCGCCGCGGGCCCGCCAGAGCAAGGGCAAGGCCCGTCTCAGTGCCTTCAACGAACTGGTGGCGGAGTCCGAGTCGGCCGACCGGCGGGCCGACCGACTGGAGATCGCCATCCCTCCCGGCCCGCGCCTCGGCGACGTCGTCGTGAACGCGGTCGACATCTCCAAGGGCTACGACGACCGACTGCTGATCGAGGACCTCTCGTTCCTCCTGCCCCCGGGTGGCATCGTCGGGGTCATCGGAGCCAACGGCGCTGGCAAGACGACGCTCTTTCGGATGATGATCGGCGACGAGAAGCCCGACAGCGGCTCCATCGAGATCGGCGCCACGGTCTCGTTCGCCTACGTCGACCAGTCCCGGGACAACCTCGACCCCCTCGCCACCGTCTACGACGAGGTCAGTGGCGGCCAGGAGCAGATGGTGGTCGGCAACCGTGAGATCCACGCTCGGGCCTACGTGGCGAGCTTCGGCTTCAAGGGCAGCGACCAGCAGAAGAAGGTCGGAGAGCTCTCCGGTGGCGAGCGCAACCGCGTCCAGCTCGCGAAGGTGCTTCGGGGCGGCGGCAACGTCCTGCTGCTTGACGAACCGACGAACGACCTCGACGTCGACACGCTGCGCGCCCTTGAGGACGCGCTGCTCACCTTCCCCGGCTGCGCCGTCGTCATCAGCCACGATCGCTGGTTCCTCGACCGTATCTCGACCCACGTGCTCGCCTTCGAGGGCGACACCGTCGTGCGATGGTTCGAGGGGAACTTCTCGGACTACGAGGCGGAGCGTCACAAGCGCCTGGGCACCGACGCCGACCAGCCCCATCGTCTGAAGTACAAGCCAATCACGCGCTCGTGACCTCGTGGCGTATTTTGGTGGCACGCCCAGTACGTCATCGAGTCCCGTCAGACGGGAAGTGAGGTCGCTCCAGTGATTACCCGTGAAGAGTGCATGGTGCTTGACGCGAGTGATGAGCTCGCGGCGCTACGCCACGAGTTCACGCTTGATGAGCACGAGATCTACCTCGACGGGAACTCCCTCGGCCCACTGTCCAAGTCCGTTCGCTTGCGGGTGAACGAAGTCCTCGACGACGAGTGGGGCCGGGGACTGGTGCGCAGCTGGAACGACGCCGGATGGATGGCCGCTCCGACGCGACTCGGCGACCGTATCGCGCCGCTGATCGGCGCTCGTCCGGGCGAGGTGCTGGTGGCCGACACGCTGACGTTCCTTCTCGCCAAGCTGGTCGGTGCGGCGCTCGCCCAGCGCCCGGAACGCCACGTTGTCCTGACCGACGTGGCGAACTTCCACTCGGACATCTACATCATCCGGGCGGTCTGCGCCCGGGCCGGCCGGCCCATCACCGTGAAGACCATCGACCGCAACACGCTCGACTCCGAGCTCAACGACGACGTCGCCTTGGTGGAGCTGACCCAGGTCGACTACCGGACCGGCGAGTCGCTGGACATGAAGGGGATCACCGCCAAGGTCCACGACGCCGGCGCGCTGATGCTCTGGGACTTCGCGCACTCGGCGGGAGCGGTGCCACTCGACGTCACCGACGCCGACGTGGACTTCGCCGCCGGTTGCACGTACAAGTACCTCAACAGCGGCCCTGGTGGCCCCGGCTTCCTCTACATCCGTGAGTCCTGGCAGGGCATCCTCGAGAATCCGCTGCCGGGCTGGCTCGGTCACGCCCGCCCCTTCGACTTCGAACTGGACTATCAGCCCGCCGAGGGCGTCCAGGCTTTCGTGACCTCTTCGCCCTCGATGATCGCGCTCGCCGCACTCGACGGCGCTCTCGACGTGTGGGACCACGTGACCATGCAGCAGGTCCGAGCCAAGAGCCTCGCCCTGACCGACCTATTCATTGCCTTGGTCGAGGAGCGGATGCCCGGCCTCTTCGACGTGGTCACCCCCCGTGAGCACGAGCGGCGTGGGAGCCAGGTGGCGCTACGCCACTCCGAGGGCTACGGCATCATCCAGGCGCTAATCGACCGGGGTGTCGTGGGGGACTTCCGCGCGCCCGACATCTGTCGGTTCGGCTTCACGCCGCTGTACCTTCGCTACGTGGACGTCTACGACGCGGTCGACCGGATCGCTCAGGTCATGGCGAGCGAGTCCTTCCGCGACGCGAAGTTCGCCGTGCGCCACGCCGTGACGTGAGTCACTGCGAGAAGATCACCGTGCGCTGGCCGACCAGGGTGACGCGGTCCTCGGAGACGAGCCGCACGGCCCGGCTCAGGACGCTTCGCTCGATGTCGCGGCCCAGTGAGACGAGGTCCTCGGGACGGCGGGCGTGGCTCACGCGCACGATGTCCTGTTCGATGATCGGACCCTCGTCGAGTTCCGGGGTGACGAAGTGCGCCGTGGCTCCGATGAGCTTGACGCCGCGCTCGTAGGCCCGGTGGTAAGGGCGTGCGCCCTTGAAGCCCGGCAGGAACGAGTGGTGGATGTTGATCGCCCGGCCGCGCAACTCGTCGCAGAGCTCTGGCGAGAGGACCTGCATGTAGCGAGCGAGGACCACGTAGTCGACGGCGTAGTCGTCGATGAGCGCTCGCAGGACCTCCTCGGCCGACGACTTCGTCTCGGCGGTCACCGGGATGAGGTGGAAGGGGACGCCGTAGCGCTCGCACAACGCCCGACAGTCAGGGTGGTTGCTGACGACGGCCGGGATGTCCATTGGCATGTCTCCTCGCTCCTTTCGGTAGAGGAGGTCGGCGAGGCAGTGGTCGAGCTTGGAGACCAGGACCAGCGCCGAACGTCGGGCGTCTTCGAGCCGGAGCCCGAGGATGGGGTCGAAACGGGCGAGACTGGCCAAGAGCTCGAGGCGCACTTTCTCGACGTCGCGCACCTCGGTCTCAAACCTGGTGCGCATGCAGAACTGGCCGGTGACGGGATCGGTGAACTGGTCGTTCTCGACGATATTGCCGGCCAGCGCGACGATCGCCGACGTTGTGGCGAGCACGATGCCCGGTGCGTCGGTGCACTGCAGGGTGACGACGTAGGTGATCACGGTCATCCCTTCAGCGGTCCGTTCCGTCCTGATTCTACGGTCCCTTGCACGGCGGACCGGTGTGCGCGAGCGCGCCAGCCTCAGCGGACCAGCGTGTAGGTGTTCTGGAGCTCGTCCTGGAGGACGGTGGCGACCTGCGCGGTGGTGTCCACGACGAGCTCTTCTTCGAGGACGCGGGTGCGGAATGTCCAGCCAACGGGAAGTGAGAGGCGCTCGCCGAGCTCCGACAGGTTCGACTGGGTGAGGGACTGGTCAACGCCGACGCAGTAGGCCTGCAGGACGTAGGTCCGGCCCTTCGGCGCAACCAGTTCGTGGACCGGCTTGCCGGCGTCGAAGTACCAGATCGCTCCGCGATTGACGTGGCGCTCGACGTAGAACTCCTGGTGGAAGCGACCGTCGACGTCGAAGGTCGCCACTCGGCGCATCTCGATGCCGCCGAAGTCGCGCAGCACTGGCTCGACCGGGTCGATCTTGCCAATCCCGTCCATCATCCAGTGGCGCGGACCGTTCAGTACCGCGGCCGTAGCGCCGCATTCCTTCGCGATGAGCTTGGTGTCGAGGCCGCGCCAAAGGTCGGGCGGGCAGTCGTTCAATGGGAACGAGTTATAGACGTCGATGCGAGGGGCACCGTCGAGGAAGGCGAGGAAGACCTCGCCGTAGCGCTGTCCGCGAAGGTCGGAGAGGAGGCGTGGTCCGCCGGCCATCGAGTGGCGACTCCCTAGGACTTGTAGGAGTAGAACCCCTGGCCGCTCTTGCGTCCGAGGAGTCCGGCCTGGGTCATGCGCGAGAGCAGTGGCGGGGGAGCGAGGTGGGACTCCTTGAACTCCTCGTAGAGCGACTCGGCGACCGCCAGCGTGGTGTCGAGTCCGATGAGGTCGGTCAGCGCCAGTGGCCCGAGGGGGTGGGCGCAGCCGAGAACCATGCCGGTGTCGATGTCCTCGGCGCTGGCGAAGCCCGTCTCGAGCATCCGAATCGCCGAGAGGAGGTACGGGATCAGTAGTGCGTTGACGACGAAGCCGGCGCGGTCCTTGGACGTGATCACCTTCTTCGCCAGCGACTCGCTGGCGTAGGCGTGGACCCGCGCGGTCGTCTCGGAGCTCGTGAGCAGCGAGGAGATCACCTCGACGAGTCGGAGCACCGGAACGGGGTTGAAGAAGTGCATGCCGATCACCTGCTCGGGGCGCTTCGTGGCCATCGCCAGCTTGATGATGGGGATCGACGACGTGTTGGTGGCGAGGATTGCGTGAGGGTCGAGCACGACGCTGTCGAGCGCCTCGAAGACCGCCACCTTGGTCGCCTCGTCCTCGGCGACGGCCTCGATCACCAGCTCGCGGTCCGAGAGCATCGCGTAGTCCTCACCGAACGTGAGGTTGCCGCGGGCTCGATTGGCCTCGTCCTCGTGGACCTTCCCGGACGAGACGGCCCGTGACAGGGACTTCTCGATGCGGGCGAGACCCTGGGCGACGGCCGCGGCATCGCGCTCGATGACGATGACGTCGGCGCCTGCGCGCGCGGCGATCTCGGCGATTCCCGAACCCATCAGGCCACATCCCACTACGCCAATGCGATCCATCAGGACCTCCTCATTCGACGAATCGTCGTTCGTCCGACGGCAAAGTCTACGCCCGGGACCGTGACGCTCCTCGGGGGCGCAACCGGGGCGAAAGGCATTTTCGGGGGTAGTGCGGCGCGGTGATGGTGGCTACGATTGTGCCCAAACGCGTCAGGTGACGCGTCCGAGATCGAGGAGGGGACGTCAAGTCCATGGACACGGTAAACGTCATCGTCGAGATCCCTCGCGACAGCCACAACAAGTACGAGTACGACCACGAGAAGCACACGATCATGCTCGATCGCCACCTCGTCGTCTCCATGGGCTATCCTGCCGAGTACGGGTTCATCCCCGACACCCTGGGTGGCGACGGTGACCCGCTCGACGCGCTCGTGCTGACCGAGTACCCGACGTTCCCGGGCTGTCTGATCGAGGCGAGGATCCTGGGCATGTGCATCATGACCGACGAGAAGGGCGAGGACGCCAAGTTGATCACGGTGCCCAACTATGACCCCCGTTGGAAGGCGGCGACCGACATCGGCGACGTGCCCAAGCGCGACCTCGACCGGATCAGCCACTTCTTCACCGTCTACAAGGACCTCGACGAGGGCAAGTGGGTGAAGGTCGAGAACTACGTCGGTCGCGCCGAGGCCCTGGTCGAGCTGGAAGCCTCTCGCGCACGATTCCAGGGCTGAACCTGGCGCTCGAGGTGATGGTCACATGACGACGATCGAGGAATCGCAACCTCAGACGTCGCTCGTCGTCCAGACCCGTCACCTGTTGGCCGTGACCCAGTCGCTGTTCTTCCTCGCCCTCTTCTGGTGCCTCCTGGTCGAACACGGTCGCCTCGCTCAGACGAACGGCATCTCCTACTACGGCGTCTACGCCCCGACGGTGCCGGCGCTGATCGGGGGGTTCACCGTCGCGGCGATCGGGCTCTGGCGAACGGCCGGCCGCCTTCGGAACGCGGGAGTCTCACGCACCGTGTGGGTCTGCCTGCGACTCGTCGCCGTCGACCTCTTCGTGCTCCTGGCCACCCCCTACGACGAGGGGCCCTTCATGAACTGGGCCCACATGAGCGCCGGCGTGGCGGGCGCCCTGCTGCAGCTCACGGTCGCCCTGGTGCTCTTGGGTCAGATTCGAACGTTCCGCGCGGGCACGGCGTTCTCGGTGCAACTCATCGGCGGCGTGCTGGCCGCGGCGTCCCTTCCGGCCTGGAGCTTCGATGTCTTGCTCGTCGGCCAGATTGTCTACCAAATCGGATTCGGCTGGTGCCTCATCGAGTGGACCTACGCTCTTGAGGCGCGCGACGGGGCCCTTCGCTAGACGGCGAGGTCGACGAACTCGGAGTGGATCGCCGCGTCGGCGAGCACGTGCAATGCCCGCAACCAGTCGTCGGGATCAATCGAGAGCGCGTGCTCACCCTCCAGGGCGATCTGGCCGAAGAACAGGGCGTACCAGATACGAGCGAAGGCAACGCCGCTCATGCCGTCGGCCAGCAAGTTCTTGTCGACGAGTGGTTGGACACAACTCAAAATCAGGGAACTGGTCTCTTGCTTGGCGTCGGCGATGCCGGCGAGGGCGGCGGGGTTGTGCTGAGCGAAGGACATTCCCTCGATGCGATGGATCCGGGCCTCGGTCCTCTCGGGGGTCTGGGCGTCGGCGATGATGGTCCTGAGTGCAGTGCGAAGGTCGTCGGTGGTCTCGACGTCGCGCAGTGGCTTGGTGAAGATCTCGGCCGTGCCGACGAGGACCTGGCGGTACCGGTGGACCATGGTCGAGGCGATCAGGTCCTCGCGGTCGTCGAAGTAGCTGTAGAGCAGAGCGACCGAGACGTCCGCCTCGGAGGCGACTCGCTTGACACGGAACTGCGTCATGCCGTTTCGCTCGATCTCGAGCGCAGCGGCGTCAAGTATCTTGTCGCGGGTCTTCATAATCGAAGACTATCCCGGTACCGGAGAGGCGCCCTAGAGCTCGGCGGCCCAGTCGCGGGTGCCCAGGATCTCGGCCATCCGGTGGAGAAACCGCGCGGCGTAGGCGCCGTCGACCGCGCGATGGTCGAAGGTGAGCGCCAGGTTGCCCATCGAGTGGATCGCGACGGACTCCCCGCCGTGGGCGTCGGTGACGACCACCGGCTTGCGGGTGACGCCGTCGGTCGAGAGGATTGCGACCTGGGGCTGGTTGATGACCGCGGCGGTGAGCAGTGTTCCGAAGGGCCCCGGATTGGTGATGGTGATCGTCCCGCCGGCCATATCGTCGACGGTGAGCTTCTTGGTCCGAGCGGCGGTCGCCAGTTCACGGATGCGCCGCGCGATCCCCCGTAGGTCGTAGCGGTCCGCGTCGCGCACGACCGGTACGACGAGCCCGTCACCGTCGAGGTCCACCGCGATCCCCAGGTTGAGG
The DNA here is from genome assembly GCA_025351385.1 of Acidimicrobiales bacterium. Classification (GTDB taxonomy): domain Bacteria; phylum Actinomycetota; class Acidimicrobiia; order Acidimicrobiales; family RAAP-2; genus RAAP-2. The sequence goes on from JANXWA010000033.1 coordinate 10,647, forward strand.
TTGTGGTGGACGATCAGCTCGTCGTCGCCCACCGAGGCGTTGAGGTGTGGGAACTCACGTAGCGCCTGGAGCGCGGCCAGCGCGTTGAACGGCAGGAACGTCAGGCTGAAGCCCTCCGCCGCCTTGAAGGCCGCGCCGTAGAGGCGTCGAACAGACTCGACGTGCTCGTAGTCGGTCTCGGTCACCATCAAGGTATGCGCGGACGTGGCCTTGGAGCGAACCATGTGCTCCGCGGTGAGACGGCGGATCTTGGTGAACGGGATCACCTCGTCGCCGCTCGCCGGTGATGCCGTCGTCGAGAAGTCGGTCGACTCGATCAGAGCCTCGACGTCGCGCCTCGTGAGGCGACCCTGGGCTCCAGTGCCGGTCACCGTCGTGGGGTCGATGCGGTGGTCGTTGAGTAGTCGGCGAACGACGGGGGAGAGCGACCCCGTCGACGCAGACGTTGGCCGTGGCGCAGCGGCAGCGAGCGCGAGCACGTCGTCGCGCGTGATTCGGCCATTGGGTCCCGTCCCCGTGACGTCGGCGGCGTCGAGGGCGTTCTCCGTCAGCAGGCGGCGCACGACCGGTGAGAGCTGAGTGTCGCCGTCACTGGCGCTTCGAATCCTTGGCGTCGCCGAGGGCGTCGTCGCGCGCTCGGGCGTTGTCGCGGACGCGCCGGGCGCGATCGCTGGAGCGGGGGCTGGCGACGCATCACCTCCGATGACGGCGAGAGTGGTGCCCACGGTGACGGTGACGCCCTCGGCGACGAGGATCGAGGTCAGCACACCGTTCGCCTGCGCCGGGATCTCGGTATCGACCTTGTCGGTGGAAACCTCGAAGAGTGGCTCGCCCCGCACGACGGTGTCGCCGACGGCCTTGAACCACTTCGTGACCGTGCCCTCGGCGACGGTCTCTCCCAGCTGGGGCATCGTGATGTCAGCCATGGTGTGGGTGCTCGACTTTCAAGGTAGTTCGGTATCCATTCTTAGTGGGCTGGCACGCCGAGGCGTGCAGCCATCCAGTCCGCGCTCAACGGGCGATGACGATAGACGACGTTGGCGCAGCCGTGATTGCCGTCGTCGAGCAGGAGGAGCCTCGATTCGCCGCGTGCTTCGTCGGTCAGGCGCTGCCCGTCCTGCCACGCGAAGAGCCGGTCTCGCTTGCCCATCACCACGAGGAGCGGCATCGTGATCCTCGACGCGAAGCCGTCGAGTGTCAGGTCCCGGGCCCGCCTCTCGGCCTCCTCGGGTGACCTCGAGAATGATCGAACCTCGAAGGCCCTTCGGGTCAACGGATTGAGCTCCTTCCAGGCCGCCCCAAAGTCGTACGGGCCAGAGACGGCGACGGTCGCCTGGATCGGAAGGCCGGCGCTCGCGAACCTCGCGGCGTAGAAGGCCCCCAGGCTCACCCCCCAGACGCCGATGCGCGCGTCGTCGACCTGGGCCATCGTGTGCAGGTGTGACATGACCACCTCGCCCACCTGCTCCCACTCCGGCTGGATCGGCAGCGTCCATTCGGCTTCGCCCTGACCCGGGCCGTCGAGGGCGAAGGTCGCCATACCCCGGTCGAGGAAGGCCCTTTCGACGTCGCGGAACTCCTCCTTCGTGGAGTCGAGTCCCGGTATGAGGATCACCGTCGGGTGGGGTCCATGGAGGTCCGGCGGGCGGAACAGCCCCACGAGCGTCGAGCCTCCGAAGGGGATCTCCACTCGGCTGCCCGGCGGGCGAAAGAGCGGCGTGGCCCGGTTCAGCGCGTCGACGGCCCTCGCGTGGGCCGATCTCGCCTGCTCGGGATCGTGGACGAAGAGGAACTTCGCGAAGTGGAAGTAGGTCGCCGCCCGGGCGAAGGACTCGCCGGCACTACGGTGACGGCCTTCGCGCAGCGCGGTCTGGGCGAGTTCGTGGTGGATCTCGGCGCCGGCGCTCCACGCCGAGCACCAGTCGTCCCAGCGATCGAGTCCCCTCGTGATGCGCGCATAGTCGTTGGCGTCGACGCCGTTGACGGTGAAGCGAGGCTCCCAATTGAGAATCGCGGCCTCGAGAAGTGCATCGGCCATGGTCTCCCTCGGACAACTAAGTAGAAGGTGATGGTAACGGAGAAGGACTCGATGTGAACAGGGCTGAACGTGTGAAAACATTTAACGGGCGATTTGAATTCATTTCATGCTAAAAGGGCATGTTTTGGGCCTTCCTCCAATTGACGGACCATCGCACTGTCGTTAGGGTTACGAAATCGCTCACCGAGCGATCACCTTGGAAATAAAGGCAGTTCGGGGTACTCCAGGGTTGAACAACCGCAGGGGGAAAATATGAACAGAAAAGGGAAACTTTTTCGCACGCTTGGTGTGACCTCGGTCGCAGCAGTTTCTTTATTGATGATGGTGACCGCAAGTGGCGCCAGCTCAAGCGGGCCCGCTAAGGGTCAACCCGTGAAGATTGGAATTTCGCTCTCGCTCTCGGGTGACTTCTCGGCAGATGGACAGGCCTTCAAGCAGGGATACCAGTTGTGGGCCGCGGACGTCAACAAGACGGGTGGACTGCTCGGCCACAAGGTCGTACTCGACATCGTGTCCGACGCCTCGAGCCCCACCCAGGTCGTCACCAACTATCAGAAGCTGATTTCGACGGACCACGTGAACTTGACCTTCGGCCCGTTCTCGTCGCTGTTGACGTTGCCAGCCGCCAAGGCGGTCTCGCGCTACGGCTACGCCATGATTGAGGGTGCCGGTGGTGCGCCATCCGTATTCCAGGCCGGTCTGCACAACGTTTTTGACGTGGCTCTGCCGGTTGCCAATTCATTGGTGCCGTTCGCTAAGTGGATCACGGCGTTGCCCAAGGGTCAGCGTCCGACGACCGTCGCGTACGTGACGTCGAACGACCCGTTCACGCAGCCGCAGTTGCCCGTTGCCATGAAGATCATGCAGCCGGCCGGCATCAAGACCGTGTACAACAAGGTCTTCCCTGCCGAGGTGACCGACTTCACGCCGATCGCTGACGCCGTCGCCGCAACGAAGGCCCAGGTCGTCGTTCTCGGTTCGACCGACGTTCCGACGGTGTCAGCGTTCATGCAGGCGTTCGAGCAGTCGGGCTACACGCCCAAGGTGTTCATCGCCACGGCCGGGCCTGACCAGGGCTCGACCTTCATCAAGGCCGTAGGGGCCGCGAACGCCGACGGCATAATGGTGCCGAACAGCTGGTACGGCCTTTCGGCCATTCCGGCGAGCAAGACGATGGTCGCGGAGTACATCAAGAAGTACGGTGGCACCCCCGCGGGCGTCAATGGCGACGTTGCCGAGGGATACGCGGTGGGCCAGGTTGCCGCCGCTGCCGTGAAGGCAACGGGTGGCTTTGACAACGCGAAGATCATCAAGTACCTGCACTCGGGCGTGATGCTCCAGACGGTGCTCGGTGGTGCGCAGTTCAATGCGCTCGGCATGAACCCCAAGATGACGGCGTACACCTTCCAGTGGCAGGGTGCGACGGGCACGAAGTTCTTGCAGATCAGCCCGATCGGTGACCCGAACACGGTGAAGGCCGTATTCCCGAAGCCGGCATGGGGCAAATAGGCCTTGAACGTCACCGCACTCATTGACGCCGCCAAAGATGGCATCCTGACGGGTTCGCTGTATGCCCTGATGGCGACCGGGCTGACGCTGGTGTTCGGCGTCATGGACATCATCAACGTGGCTCAGGGGATCCTCGTGATCGTCGGTGCCTACTTGAGCTACGCCCTGTCGGTTCACTTCGGCATCGACCTGTTCCTGGGCCTTCTGATCACGATCCCCACGCTGTTCGTGGTGGGGATCGTGATCGAGAGGGCCTTCCTCGGAAGGTTGAAGGGGCCGGAGAAGACGGCGATGTCGATCTTGGTGACCTACGCGGTCTCCTTGGTGATCGAAGGTTCGCTGAACATGATTTTCTCGGTGAATCCGGTCCAGTTGCACGCGTGGTACGTGAACAAGTCATTCGTTGTTGGCGGATACCACTTCGCCTTCATCTATCTGGCTGGATTCGCGTTGGCGGTAGTTCTCTTGAGTGCTTTGTACTACATGCTGTACCGCACCCGTTTCGGTGTGAGTGTTCGGGCGTCGCTTGCCGACCAGGCCTCCGCGGCCCTGGTCGGCATCGACGTCCGGCGGGTTTCGACCATCTGCTTCGGAATCGGCGTCGCCGTGACCGCCGCTGGTGGAATGATCTACGGCGCGACGACCACGTTCAACGCCAGTACCAGCTATGACCTTATTTCGCGACTCCTGACCATCATCGTCCTCGGTGGCATGGGGAGCCTCGGCGGCGCAATGCTCGCCGGAGTGTTGTTGGTCTTCGTCGGCAATGTCGTCGGCGTGATCGCCGGGGCGGTGTGGTCAACGATGGCCTATTACGTTCTGCTCATTATTGTCCTGCTCGTTCGCCCGCAAGGGCTCTTCGGCAAGCAGTCGGCCAGGGTCGCTTGATGCTGAAGACGAAGAGGCTCTGGTGGGTGCTCGCCCTTGGCGTCTTCGCGGGCTTCCCCTTGGTCGTGACCAACCCGTCGTACCAGACGATTGCCTTCTACAGCCTCCTCTACATGGCTTGTGCGGCATCGTGGAACATGTTCTCGGGCTACTCGGGCTACATCGCTCTGGGTTCGGGAGTCTTCTACGGCTCGGGCGCCTTCACTATGGCGCTCATCTCCATCCACACCCACATGGCGCCCGGCGCTGCCATGTTCTGGCTCGTGCCCGTCGGTGGGCTTGTCGCAGCTGCCTTCGCGGTGCCGCTGGGATGGATCGGCCTGCGCGTGCGCCGTCACACCTTCGTCGTGATCACGATCGCCTTCTTCTTCATCTTCCAGAACGCCGCGATCAACTTCTCCTTCACCGGCGGGACCGCCGGCCTGAACCTCCCCTTCATCACGTGGGGCTTCAGTTACTACGACCTGCCCTTCTACTACGTTGCCCTCGGACTCGTCATCTTCATCGTCATCCTTTCGGCGGCGGTGCGGCGTTCGCGCTTCGGTCTGCAGTTGATGGCGATCCGTGACGACGAGGACCGCGCGCTCGGCCTCGGCGTGAAGGTCGCCGCCGTGAAGTTGACCGGCTTCACGATGTCGGCGTTCACCATTGGCATGGCGGGCGCGGTCTACGCGATGTTCCTCGGCCAGATCTATCCACAGTTCGCGTTCGACCCGATGTTCGACCTGAGTATTGCGATGATGGCGTTCTTCGGCGGGATGGGGACCTTGGTTGGTCCGCTAGTGGGGGCCTTGATTCTCGAATCGGCCCAGCAGTATCTGACCGTCAATTTCTCCAATGGCTCGCTGTACCTCATTCTCCTCGGAGGACTGTTCCTCATAGTGTTCATGTTCATGCCCCAGGGGATCGTGGTCTACGTGCGCGACACGGTTACGAAGAAGGCTGCCCGCGAGAAGGCGGCGGTCGCGAGTATCGACTTGGCGATGGCCGAGGGTTCAGAGACGTGACGACGCTCCTGAGCGTGCAGGGAGTGTCGCGAGCTTTCGGCGGCGTCCAAGCTCTCAACGACTGCTCGCTCGAGGTCGAGAAGGGCAGCATCACGGGACTCATCGGTCCCAACGGCTCGGGCAAGACCACCCTGTTCAACGTGATCACCGGCTACGTGAAGCCCGACGCCGGCGCGGTGATGTTCGACGGGCAGTTCATCACCTACGCCCGTCCCGACGACGTGTTCTCTCGTGGCATCGGACGGACCTTCCAACTCACGCGAATATTCGGACAGATCAGCGTGCTGGAGAACATGCTGGTCGCCACCCAGCGCGAGGAGAGTTGGTTGCGGGGCCTGACGCGCTCGAAGTCGTCGAAGGCCGAAGTGGAGACCGCGATGGAGTGGCTGGATTTCGTCGGAATCGCACGACTCGCCGATCTGCAGGCCGGCGCGCTCTCCTACGGCCAGCGCAAGCTGCTGGAGCTCGCCTACGTGCTCGTGGCCGACCCCGACGTCATCTTGCTCGACGAGCCCGCGGGCGGCGTCAATCTCACCTTGATCAATCAGATCGCTGACCGCATCCGCACACTCAACCGGGATGGCAAGACCTTCTTGATCGTCGAGCACAACATGGAGTTCGTCATGAGCCTCTGTGAGAGTGTGACCGTGATGCACCAAGGGACGAGTCTCGTGAGCGGCACACCGTCCGAAGTTCGCAACAATCCTCTCGTGCTCGACGCCTACCTGGGCGGGGGCGAAGAAGTGGAAGAGGAAGAGGACGCGTCACAGGGGATCGCGCATGGCTGAGACGGCCTACGTCAGTATCAAGGGTGTCATCGCGGGCTACGGCGGCGGCGACGTACTGAAGGGCGTCGAGTTCGACGTTCCCCACGGTGGGGTGACGTGCATCGTCGGGCCGAACGGTTCGGGAAAGTCCACGCTCCTGAAGACCGTCAGCGGACTCGTGCGACCCCGTCTAGGGGAGATCTGGTTCAAGGGTCACAACCTGGTGGGCATGAGCCCGAAAGAGATACTGGGGCTTGGTGTCGTACAAGTTCCGCAGAATCACAGCCTCTTCCGAGAGATGACCGTCGACGAGAACGTCGAGCTCGGGGCCTTCCTCGTGAAGGACAAGAAAGTCATCGAGAGTCGCATGAACGCAGTTCGCGAGATGTTTCCAATCATTGTCGAACGGGCCAACGACAAGGCCGGCAGCCTTTCGGGCGGCCAGCAGCGTCTCGTCGAGTTCGCGCGATGCCTGATGCTCGAACCCGATCTCGTGGTGCTCGACGAGCCCTCCATGGGGCTCGATCCGAAGACCCTCAAGATAATGTTCAACACCATCAAGATGATGAACTCAATGGGTCGCACGGTGCTCTTGGTCGAGCAGAACGCCCGTCAAGCGCTCAAGATGAGCCATTTCGGGGTGGTCCTCGAAAATGGCAAGGTCCGCCTGTCGGGCACCGGCACTGACGTGCTGAACAACCCCGAGATCGGGGCGCTGTACCTCGGCGGCTCGATCGAAGAGACCAAGCACGCCAGTTAACTGGCGTAGGGAATGTGGAGAGGAACGACAATGAGTGACAGCAGCCCGCGCATCGGATGGGTCGGCTGTGGACGCATGGGCACGGCCATGGCGAGCCGCCTGGTCGTCGCGGGGCTCGACGTCAAAGTGACCAATCGCACCAGGTCCAAGGCCGAGGTGCTCGGCGCGTTGGGGGCTACCGTCGTCGACTCGCCCCGCGAACTCGCTGACTGCGATGTCGTCTTCATCATGGTGTCGGCCAACGCCGACTTGCTGGAGGTCACGTCCGGTCCCGATGGGCTCCTCGCCGATCCGTCGGCCGCGCCGCGGATCGTCGTCGACTGCTCGACGGTGTCGAGCGAGACGTCGGCCATCGTGCGCGCGGCCTGCTCGCAGAGGGGTGCGGACTTCCTCGCCGCTCCGGTCAGCGGCAACCCCAAGGTCGTCGCCGCCGGCAAGTTGACCCTCGCGGTCTCGGGACCGCGGGAGGCCTTCGACGCGGTCCGCCCGTACTTCGCCCTGATCGGTCACGGCGTCACCTACGTCGGTGATGACGAGGTGGCGAGGCTCGTGAAGATCTGCCACAACATGATGCTCGGCATCACGACCCAGGCCATGGCCGAGATCACCGTCCTCGCAGAGCGCGGGGGCATCAAGCGCAGCGCGTGGCTCGAGTTCATGAACAACTCGGTGATGGGCTCGATGTTCACGCGCTACAAGACGCCGGCCTTCGTGAACCTCGACTTCACGCCGACGTTCACCCCGGTCCTGTTGCGCAAGGACTTCGACCTCGGCATGGCCGCCGCCTACGAGTTGGACGTCCCAATGCCGGTCTCGGCGCTCTGCACCGAGATCGTGAAGAGCTCCATCGGCGCTGGCTACGAGGACGACGACTTCGCCGTCTTGTTGCTCGAAGCCGCCCGGGGCGCCGGGCTTAAATTGGAGCCCGAGGACATCGAGGTTGACGACGGGTTGGGGGTCAAGTGACGTCGAACGAGTTTGGACCGACCATGAACACGCCCGGACACGCGGGAGTCGACTTCGAGACGCGCGTCGACTTCGACCGGCTGCGCGGCTACCGGCTCGCGCGCGCTCGCGCGGCGCTGGAGTCGAGCGACCTCGCGGCGATACTGCTCTTCGATTTCTACAACATCCGCTACGTGTCGAGCACCTGGGTCGGCGGCGCCCTCGGCGACAAGATGACCCGCTACTGCCTGCTGACGCGCACCGGTGAGCCGATCGTCTGGGACTTCGGCTCGGCGGCGCGCCACCACAAGATCTTCGCCCCGTGGCTCGAGCCTGACAACTGTCGCGCCGGCATGCTCGGGCTGCGCGGGGCCATCGCCCCACGCGCCGGGCTCTTCGAGTCGGCCGTCGCCGAGATCGTGGGCATCCTCCACGACGAGGGTCTCACCGGCCAGCCCATCGGCATCGACATCATCGAGTTGCCCTTCCTCTTCGAGATGCAAAAGGCCGGCGTCGAGATTCACGACGCCCAGCAGCTGATGCTCGACGCGCGCCAGATCAAGTCGTCCGATGAGCTGATGCTGCTCTCCCAGGCGGCCGCCATGGTCGACGGCGTCTACCAGGACATCTTCGAGGCCCTCAAGCCGGGCATCCGCGAGAATGAGATCGTGGCGTTGGCGTCTAAGCGCCTCTACGAGATGGGCTCGGACCAGGTCGAGGCGATCAACGCCGTCTCGGGCGAGCGGTGCAACCCCCATCCCCACAACTTCACCGACCGGATCGTGCGCCCGGGCGACCAGGCCTTCTTCGACATCATCCACTCCTTCAACGGCTACCGGACCTGCTACTACCGCACCATGTCGGTGGGCAACTCGACGTCGGTCCAGCGCGACGCCTACACCCAGGCCCGCGAGTGGATGGACCGAGCCATTGCCCTGGTACGGCCGGGCGTCGGCACCGACGAGATCGCCCGCGCGTGGCCGGCCGCCACCGAGTTCGGGTTCGAGAGCGAGATGGCCGCCTTCGGCCTGCAGTTCGGCCACGGCCTCGGTTTGGGGCTCCACGAGCGCCCCGTCATCAGTCGGCTCAACAGCCTGAGCGACCCGATCGAGATCCAGGTGGGCATGGTGTTCGCCCTGGAGACCTACTGCCCCGGCGCCGACGGCATCGCGGCGGCGCGCATCGAAGAAGAGATCGTCGTCACCAGCGAAGGCCCGGCCATCCTCACGCGGTTCCCCGCGCAGGAGCTGATGGTCGCCAACCCGTACTAGGAGAAGCCATGACCACCACGAAGACTGCGCCGCCAGCAATGGACCTCGAGGCGAAGCTCGACCTCTACCGCTGCCAGGTGGAGCTGCGCCAGTTCGAGGAGCGTGCCTACGACCTGTTCCTCGAGAACTACGTGAAGGGCACCAGCCACCTCGGGATTGGCCAGGAGGCCATCGCCGCTGGTTTCGCAGCCGCGATGAAGCCGACCGACTGGACGTTCGCCACCTACCGCGGACACAATCACACGCTGGCACGCGGTGTGCCGATGACCCCGGTGCTCGCCGAGCTGATGGGCCGGACCAACGGCCTGATGGCCGGCAAGGGCGGGTCGATGCACCTCACGAGCGTGGAGCACGGGGTCATGGGCAGCTACGCAATCATCGGCGCCCACCTGCCGATCGCCTGCGGGGCGGCGTGGAGCGCCCAATACCGCGGAACCGACCAGGTCGCGGTCTGCTTCTTCGGCGACGGGTCGGTGAACATCGGCGCCTTCCACGAGGCCCTCAACTTCGCTGCGATCTGGAAGCTGCCGGTCGTCTTCGTCTGTGAGAACAACCTGTGGATGGAGTACACCCGCACCTCGGAGGTCACGGCGGTCGAGAATCCCGCCGCGGACCGCGCGGCTGCCTACGGCCTCGAGAGCATCATCGTCGACGGCAACGACGTCGACGCCGTCTTCGAGGTGGCGGCGACGGCCATCGCCCGCGCCCGCGCCGGCGAGGGCCCGAGCATGATCGAGGCCAAGACCTATCGCCACGGCGGCCACTCGAGGGCCGACCCGGGCAAGTACCGCCCGGACGAAGAGGTGGCCGAGTGGAAGGCGAAGGACCCGATCCCGCGCTACCACGCCCGGCTGCTGGATTTGGGCGTTGCCGAGGAGGTGCTGGTGAAGATCGTGACCGAGGTCGCGGCCGCGGTGGACGTGGCGACCGACGAGGCCAAGGCCGGCGCGATCCCCGGCGAGGACTTGCTCATGAAGGACGTCTGGGCGGACGGAGGTTCATCATGGCGCAACTGACCTTTCGCGAGGCGATCGCGCGCGGCATCGCCCAAGAGATGCGACGTGACGAGTCGGTTGTCTTCCTCGGCGAGGACGTCGGCGCGGCCGGCGGCGTGTTCAAGGGGACGGTCGGACTCTTGGAGGAGTTCGGTGGCGTGCGGGTGCGCGACACCCCGATCAGTGAGCAGGCGATCCTCGGTGCCGCCATGGGCGCGTCGATGACCGGCCTTCGTCCGATCGCCGAGATCATGTTCGCCGACTTCTTCGCCGTCTGCTGGGACATCGTCGTGAACGAGATCGCGAAGAGCCGGTACATGACGAATGGCCAGATGACCTTCCCCCTCGTCATCCGCTCGGGCAACGGCGGGGGACTGCGCTTCGGCGCCCAGCACTCCCAGAGCGTGGAGAACTGGGCCATGATGATCCCCGGGCTCAAGGTCGTCGTCCCGAGCAACGCCCTTGACGTCATTGGGCTCATGGCGGCCTCGATCCGCGACGACGACCCGGTCATCTTCTTGGAGGAGAAGGCCCTGTACTCCTCGAAGATGGAGGTGCCCGATGGCGAGATCCTCGACCAGCTGGGCCTCGCGAAGGTCCTGCGCCAGGGTGGCGACGCCACGGTCGTGGCGCTCGGCAACATGGTGCCCAAGGCCCTGCTCGCCGCCGAAGAGCTGGCCCTCGCCGGCATCGACTGCACGGTCGTGGACGTGCGCTCCCTCGTGCCGCTCGACACCGCGACGATCCTGCGCGAGGTCTCCGCGACCGGTCGGCTCTTCACGATCGAGGAGAATCCCCGGCTTTGCGGCTGGGGAGCGGAACTGTCGTCGATCGTGAGCGAAGAGGCGTTCTACGACCTCGACGGTCCGATCGTGCGCATCACGACGCCCCACATCCCGTTGCCGGCAGCCGACGCGTTGGAGGACCTGGCGATCCCCTCGGTCGAGCGCATCGTCACCACGGTGACCAAGTCAATGAACGCCTGATCGACGAGTCACGTGGACGTGGCTGACACTCGTGAGCTCGAGCGGTTCGCCGATCGCATCAGGCTGAGGGCCGTCAAGATGGTCGCGCCCCATGGATTCGGGTACCTCGGACAGGCGCTCTCCTCGGCCGAACTGCTGGCCGCGCTCTTCACGGGACCGTTTCGACCGAACACGGACAAGTTCGTCTGCTCGCCGGGCCACTACATCATCGCCGTCTTCGCCGCCGCACCGGACCTGGGCCTGCTGACCGACGCCGACCTCTCCTCGTACGGCGAGGACGGCTCCAGGTTCGAGGCCGTCGGGACGGAACGCTCCCCGGTGGTGGATCTCACGTGCGGCTCCCTCGGTCAGGGCCTGTCGGGGGCGATCGGATTCGCCCTCTCGGCCCAACTGCGGGGCAATCGGGACTCGCGAGTGTTTTCCCTGGTCAGCGACGGCGAGCTCGAAGAGGGCCAGACGTGGGAGGCGGCGATGTTCGCCGCGCACCGGGGGTTGGGGAACCTCACGGTCCTGCTCGACGCCAACGACTCCCAGGTCGACGGTCCGGTCTCGTGGGTCACCACCGTCGAGCCAATCGCGGCGAAATGGGAGAGCTTCGGCTGGGCGGCGTTCGACATCGACGGCCACGACCCCCATGCCCTCACCGCGGCGCTCTCGATGGCGCTCGACGACTCTCGACCGAGCATCGTGATCGCTCGAACCTCCACCGGTCACGGCCTCTCGTGCCTGCCCGACGGGGCTGACGGCCACTTCATCAAGATCTCACCGGAGCTCGTCGAGGCGGCGGTCGCCGAACTGGAAACCCGCCTTGCTTAACGCGCCCCCCTATCCCACCGTCCTCAAGCCGTACGGTCGCGCGCTCGTGGACCTGGCTCGGGAGCGAGAGGAGATCGTCTGTCTCTCGGGCGACCTCACGCGCCAGACCGAGGTCGACCTGTTCCAAGAGGAGATCCCCGCCCGTTTCATCAACGCCGGCATGGCCGAGGCGAACATGATGAGCATGGCGGGAGCGCTCGCCCGTTGCGGCCACATCCCGTTCGTCCACACCTTTGGCGTGTTCGCCACTCGCCGACCGTTCGACCAGATCGTCAATTCGGTGGCCTACCCGAACCTGCCCGTGCGGATCGTCGGCTTCATGCCGGGGGTGTCGAGTCCGGGCGGTCCTAGTCATCAGGCCATCGAGGACGTCGCGATCATGCGGGCCCTACCCAACATGACAGTCATCGACGTGGCCGACGCCGTCGAGATCCGCCAGGCCGTGCGCGCGATCGTGGACCTGCCAGGTCCGGTCTACCTTCGCCTCAAGCGCGGCGAGATCCCCGTCATCTTCGGGGACGACCACGAGTTCTCGCTCCACCACGCGCAGGTGCTGCAGGAAGGCCACGACGTCGCCTTGATGGCGAGCGGGATGATGCTCGCCTCGTCGCTGGCGGCGGCGGCGGTGCTCGAAACGGCCGGCGTCAGCGCCAGTGTGGTGAACATCCCGGTGATCAAGCCCATCGACGCCTCGACCATCGTGCGCGTGGCCCTGGGCGCCCGAGCCGTGGTGACGGCGGAGAACCACACGATCGTCGGGGGCCTCGGCTCGGCGGTCGCCGAGGTACTCGCCGAAGCGGGCCTCGGGCGCCGACTTCGCCGCGTCGGCCTCCAGGACACGTTCGCCGAAGGGGCCCAAAGCGCGGCGTGGCTCTTTCGCAAGTACCACCTGACCACCCAGGACATCGTCGACAGTGCCTGGGTGGCCCTCGACCGGACCGACGCCGCCCCGACAGCCCCCGTGCTCGTCACCCCGCTCGGCGAGTACTCGCCGGTCTAAGGTGCCGGCACATCACGTGAAGGACTTACCATGACGTCACTCGAGCCAACATCACCCTCACTCGGTTGGATCGGCGTGGGTCGAATGGGTTCGGCCATGGCCACGCGACTCGTCGACGCCGGCCACGACGTGACTCTCTGGAATCGAACCAGGGCCAAGACCGACGACCTGGCGCGCCGCGGCGCCCACGTCGTGGACACCGTGGCCGAGGTCGCCTCCGCCGAGGTCGTCTTCATCATGGTGGCGACCCCGGGTGACCTCGAGGACGTCACGACCGGACCGAACGGACTGCTGTCGGGGACTGACCGACCCTCGGTCATCGTCTCGTGCTCGACGGTCGACGCGGTGACGTCCGATCGGGTGCGCCGCGCCGCCGGCGCCGTGGGTGTGGCGTTCCTCGCCTCGCCGATCAGCGGCAACCCCCACGTCGTGGCCGAGGGTGGGGCGAGTTTCGTCGCGTCCGGGCCGAGGTCGACGTACGACCGGGTGGCGCCGTTGCTCGACACCATCGCCAAGACGTCGGTCTGGGTGGGCGAGGGCGAGGAGGCGCTCCTCGTGAAGATCTGTCACAACCTCTACCTCGGACTCCTCGTCCAGTCGTTGGCCGAGGTCACGACCTTGGTCGAGAAGTCCGGCGTCTCGCGACGGGCCTTCCTCGACTTCCTTAACAGCACCGGACTGGCCACCGCGTGGGTCCAGAAGAGGACCCCCGACCTGTTGGCGCTCGACTGGACACCCACGTTCACGACCGAACTGATGCGCAAGGACTTCGACATCGGCCTGGCCGCGGCGAGGAGTGCCGAGGTGCCGATGCCCCTGGCGGCGAGCGTGCTCCAACTCCTCCAGGCGGCGATCGGCCGGGGTCACCGCGATGACGACTTCCTCTCGATGTTCGCCGTCCAGGCCGCCTCGTCGGGAATGGACCTCCAGCCCGAATGATCGACGGCAATGGCGCCTCCACGTCGTTGTAGCCAACGTGACGCGAGTCGTCACGAGCCCACGGCGGGGCGCGCCAGTGGACCACGTTCTGCCATACCCAATATCTGAGAATGAGAGGAAGTGAACCGTGTCGTTGCAAGAGTTCGTACCCACACCCAAGTTCGAGGAGTATCGCGAGGCCTTCAAGGACTTCTTCAAGCTCGATCGCCGCGACGACGGGGTTCTGCTCGCCCAGGCGCACACGCTCGGCGGGCCGATCCAACTCAGCGTCCAGAACCACCGGGCCCTCGGCCAGATGCTGAAGGTCATCGGCGCCGATCCGAAGAACGAGGTGCTGATCCTCACGGGCTCGGGTGAGGACTTCATGATGGCGTCGGATCCCAAGGGATTCGAGCTCGAAGAGGCCGACATGCCGTACTGGGCCTACGAGTACGCCTACAAGGACGGCCGGATCAACGTGAGCTCGTTGATCAACGACCTGGAGATCCCGACGATCGGCCTGTTCAACGGTCCCGGTTTCCACTCCGAGATCGTCCTCATGTGCGACATCACGATCTGCGCAGAAGAGGCAACGATCTTCGATCTCCACTACGACATCGGCTCGGTACCGGCCGACGGCATCCACTGCGCGATGCAAGAGCTCCTCGGGACGAAGCGGGCCGCCTACTTCCTCCTGACCGGCGAGGCGATCGACGCTCAGAAGGCGCTCGACTACGGCCTCGTCAACGAGGTCGTGCCCCGGGAGCGGCTCATCGAGCGCGGCTACCAGATCGCCGACCACATCATGTCCCAGCCCCGGGTCACGAGGCGCCTCACGACCCAGATCGTGCGGAGGCCGTGGAAGAGGCGGATCACGGACGACCTCGATGGTGGATTCGGGATCCAGATGTTCGGTCACGTGTCGAAGCAGAAGGCCATCCACGACAAGGAGCGGATCGAGTCGACGGTCGACTACGTTCGCGAGGGTCGCAAGAACAACTTCGACTGATCGTCCGGACGTCACCTCAACTGGGGCGACGACCGTGCGCTGGCCGAGCGGCGTCCCTGGGCGGGCGAACCGGCCGGCCGTAACTCTAGAAGCCCGGCTCGAACGACGGGCGCAGCTTCACTCCGCTGCGTCCGCCGTCGGGGCGAACGCAGAGGATCTGGTGGATCTCCAGGTGGTGGCGCTCGAAGCCCACGGCCGAACCGGACATGTAGAGGCGCCAGACGCGCGCCCGCTGCTCACCGACCTCGTCGGTCGCCTCGTCGAAGCGCTTGACGAGGTTGGCGACCCATTGGCGCAAGGTGATCGCGTAGTGCTCTCGAAGGCTCTCGAGGTGGCGCACCTCGAATCCGTGGGCCTGGAAGAGGCTCACCATGGTGCCCACTTCGTGCAGCTCGCCGTCCGGGAAGACGTAGCGCTCGATGAAGGGACTGCCGATCTTCGACGGACCGCGCAGGCCCAGGGCGACCTTCGTCTGGCGCGACAGCTCCGAGAGCCTCGACGGGTCCGGATCCTCCACGAAGGAGACCGGTCGGCCAATCGCGTGGTTGAGGAAACGTCCGCCCGGGCGCAACAGGTTGAAGAGGCCCTGCGCGTAAGGGTCGAGGGATCGGCGTCCCACGTGCTCGGACATCCCGATGGAGGAGATGGCGTCGTAGGGACCGTCGCGAACGTCGCGAATGTCCTGAACCCGGAACTCGACCAGGTGGCTGACGCCGGCGAGCACCGCCTGCTCGGTCGCGTAGCGCTGTTGGGGCTCGGAGAGGGTGACGCCGACGACCGTGGCGCCGTACTCGCGAGCCGCGTGGATCCCCATGGCACCCCAGCCACAGCCCACGTCGAGCAGTCGCACCCCCGGGGCCAGCTCGAGTTTGCGCGCGACGAGGTCGACCTTTCGACGCTGGGCCATCTCGAGCGTGTCGTCGGGCGAGGCGAAGACGGCACACGAGTAGGTCATCGACGGCCCGAGCACCATCTCGTAGAAACGGTTCGACACGTCGTAGTGGTGCGAGATCGCGGCGGCGTCCCTCGCGCGACTGTGCAGGATGCCGCGCTGCCTCGTCTCGACCGCTGGCGGCGTCAAGGGTCGCAATGCGGAGCCACCGACGACCGAGAGCAGTGAACGCAGGTTGTTGAACTTCAAGAGTTGGTTGACGGGCGGCACCGCGAGGTCGAAGAGGGCGTCGAGGTCGCCGTCGACGTCGAGGTCGCCCGCGACGTACGCGCGCGCGACGCCGAGCTCGCCGGGATGGGTCAGCACCCTCGTCAGTGCGTCGCGACGAAGGATCCTCAGCGTGATGGCGTTCGCAGGCGACTCGACCGTGGGTGAGGCGGAACTCCCGTCGTACGCCTCGACACGAAACGGGAGCCGGTGCCCGTACACCGAGGAGACAAAAGTCGACACGTCCATGTGACACCTCCGATATTCCTTGGACGCACGATAGTCAGTCGGTCCGTGGGGCAGCTCAAGTTTCTCCCGTCCGCATCTTGGCTCCCACTGGATGACCGAGTCGGGTCCCTCGATCCGGGCCACCGAGGTTCGGCGGCGCCCCGGGAGGGGCTTTCTCAACTACCGAAAGCAGATTGTCGCGAGCGATGGCCATCGAGGTGCGGGGAAGTTGAAAGTTGAAGGTTAAGTGTTGAACTGGAAGCCAACCTCGCTGACCATTGCCCGGGACACATGGGTGCGTCGTTACTACTTTGAAATCGCCTGATCGGGCTTGTCCGTGTCATGAAGACGCACAAGGGCCCACTCGAAGCCCCGCCGAGGGCCTCACGATGAACGATGTGGTTGCTCAATCGTTGTCAAGCCCTCGAACGCGGACGTCGTCGACTGGTCTAATCGACACGATTGAAACTGACAATCGTCGAACGTTGTTGCGACTTCGCGTCGTTTGGCCCTTTTCAATTGGACGTCACGTGATGATGCCCGTTGTCAACTCGTTGATTCAATCAAATCTTGAGGGACTGATTGCTAATTGAGTTACCGTGCCATCTATAATTCTCGTACCTAGCCCGGTTGGTAACCGATTCGAATTGTTCGGTATAGAAGCACTTTTCCAGATATCCGAGATAGATTACAGGGCAGAATCAAAATTCCTAGGGATACTCGAGGGTGGTTGTGGCGTTCAGGAAGAAAGACCGCAATGAGAGCAGCACCGACCAGTTTCCCGTGAACTCGGCCGGTGGCTCCGTCGTGGCCATTGACGACTCCAAAAAGGGTGATCCTCAGCGTTCGGATGACTCGGCGCCGGCCGGCTTCTCCACGCAGCCAAGTTCCGCTTCTTCGTCTGGATCCTCGGAGCCGCGAGGAGTCCGGCTCGGCGAACAGCTCATTGGCAGCAATCTGATCACCGAGGCCCAGCTCGAGCAGGCGCTCGAGATGCAGCGAGACTCGGGTGGCCGGTTGGGCGAGGTGCTGGTCAGTCTCGGAGCCCTCAGTGAGCAGGCCCTGGCGCACGCGCTCGCCGCCTTCTTTGGCTTCGACGTGGCGAATCTGCGCCGAGACGTCGTCGATCCCTCGGTTTTGGGATTCCTTCCCGAGGACGTCGCCCGAGAGCACATGGCCTTCCCGGTCCGCCTAACTGATGAGGGTCTCTTCGTCGCGGTCGCCGAACCGAGCGAAGAGCTCCGAGCGCTCCTCGCCCAGGCGAGCGGCAAGACGGTCAAACTGCTCATCGCACCGCTCGGCGACATTCGGTGGGCCATCGACAGCAACTACCGAGCGATCGGGAGTGTCGAGAGCCTCGTGCGGGTGTTCGAGTCAGTGGAGGGATCGCGACGGCGCAGCGTCGACGCGTCCGAGACGGAGATCGTCGCGGATGACGCCCCCGTCGTGCAGGTGGTCGACCGCATCCTCACTCAAGCGATGCGCGACCGCGCGTCCGACGTGCACATCGAGCCGGCCGACGACATCGTGCGAGTGCGCTTTCGCATCGACGGAGCGTTGAAGGAGATCCTGCAGCTGCCCGCGGCGATCGGGCCGGGACTGGTCAGTCGCATCAAGATCATGGCCAACATGAACATCGTCGAGCGGCGTCGACCCCAGGACGGCCAGTTGACGATCACCATCGACGGCAAGGAGGTCGACGTCCGGGTTGCGACGGTGGCGACAATTATGGGCGAGAGTTGCGTCATGCGACTGCTCGACAAGACGCGATCGGTCCTGCGCCTGAATGATCTCGGCATGCCGCTCGACACCCACGCCGCCTACTCCAAGATCGTCCGGGCGCCCTTTGGCATGGTCCTGTGCGCCGGACCAACGGGTAGTGGCAAGACAACGACGCTCTACGCGACCTTGAGCGAGGTGAACAATTCCACGCTCAACGTCATGACCATCGAGGACCCGGTCGAGTACGTCTTCCCGTCGATCAATCAGATCCAGACGAATGAGCAAGCGGGGTTGACCTTCGCGACCGGACTTCGCTCCATCCTGCGCCAGGACCCGGACGTCATCCTCGTCGGAGAGATCCGTGACGTCGAGACGACCCGCGTGGCCGTTCAGTCGGCCCTCACCGGCCACTTCGTCGTGTCGTCCTTGCACGCCACCGACTCGGTGTCGGCCCTGCACCGTTTCCTCGACATGGGAATCGAGTCATTCCTCATCGCGTCCTCGGTCCTCGCCGTCGTCGGGCAGCGATTGCTTCGCCGGATCTGCCCGTCGTGCAAGTCGACGTACACGCCGACCGACGAGGAACTGGTCTTCTACCAGGAGAGCGGCGGATCGCCCAAGGACGTCTTCTACCAGGGAACGGGCTGCAACTTCTGCACCAACACCGGTTATAAGGACCGGATCGGCATCTACGAGCTGCTCGTGATGACCCCCGAACTCCGACGTCTGGTCGTGGGCTGGGCCACCCAGGAGGAGTTGCGCAACATGGCAGTGAAGCAGGGAATGCGCACGTTGCGCCAAGAGGCGATCAATCTCGTCTCCCAGGACATCACGTCCATCTCAGAGGTCATCCGGAGCGTGTACACACTATGAGCCGTGACAAGAAGCCCAAGCGCAATGACAAGGCGCCCAAGGCCCGCGACAGCGCGCCGAAACTGGACAAGTTCAAGTTCAAGGCCCTCGACCAGTCCGGTAAGACGATCACCGGGGTCGAAGTGGCGTCATCGACGGGAGCGGCCCACGTGGCCCTGCTCGCGCGGGGGCTCCAGCCCCTGGAAGTAGGGGCGCGCCAGAGCGTCCTCAAGTTCGAGATCACCAAGAAGAGGGTCCCGCGCCAGGACGTCATGAACTTCACCCGCCAGTTGGCGGTCTTCATGCGCGCCGGCATCCCCATCATGGAGGCCCTCGAGGTCATCGTCGAGGAGACCCAGAACAAGATGATGCAAACCGTGCTGAAGGAGATGGTCGACAGCCTCCGGGCCGGTGACACCTTCGCTGCCGCCGCGTCGGTCCACCCGGAGGCGTTCCCCAATTTCTACGTCGGCATCCTGGAATCGGCCGAATTGACCGGGAACCTTGACGTGGTGCTCAACCAATTGGCCGACTACATGGACCGCGACGCCAAGGCCCGGGGAAAGGTGACGGCGGCCCTGATCTACCCCTCGGTCGTGGCGGCCATGTCGGTCGTGACCGTGCTCGTGCTCGCCGTCTTTGTGATGCCCCGATTCGAGGTGTTCTTCGCTTCCCTGCACGCCAAACTACCCCTCGTCACCAGGTTGTTGCTCACGACCACTTCCTTCATGGGCAAGTGGTGGTACGCCGAGATCGCCACCGTTCTAGTCGTCGTGGTCGGCTTTATCGCCATGCGGCGCTCCGACGGAGGCAAGGCCCGTCTCGACAAGTGGATCTTGAAGATTCCGGTCATCGGCGATCTCACCGAGACCGCGATCATCGAGCGAACCTGCCGAGTGCTGGCCTCGATGCTGCGCGCCGGCGTCGACCTACCGCGATCGATGACGGTGACCGCGGAGTCGGCCAACAACGCCGTGTACCGAAAGGCGCTCGAGGGGGTCCGCGAAGCGATGATGCAGGGCCAGGGGCTCGCCGAGCCGATTGCTCTCACCAACCTCTTCCCCGCGGCCGCCCGCCAGATGTTCCGCGTCGGCGAGGAGACCGGCACCCTGGACCAACAGCTCGAAGTGGCCGCGGCCTACTACAACCGGGAGCTGGAGACCAAGCTCGAGCGTGCCACGGCCCTCTTCGAGCCCGCGATCATCATTTTCATGGGCGTAGTTGTGGGATTTGTTGCGGTTGCGTTGATTTCGGCTATGTACGGTATTTACAATCAGGTGAAAGTTGGATGAAGACGAATTGGCCCCTCCGCGTAACGTCTCTTCGTTGGGGACGCGGCAGGGCTTACTCCAAATCCAAGTGCCGGGACGACCGCTCGAAGTCCTCGGACCGGGGCTTCACCCTGGTAGAGCTCCTGATCGTCATTACGATCGTGCCCCTCATCATTGGATCGCTCGCGGCCGGGTTGATGGCCGTCTTCTCGATCCAGTCGAATGTCTCGAACCGCCTCTCGAACTCCGGTGAGGCTCAGGCGATCCTGTCGGTGTACACGAACGACGTCCAGAGCGCCCTGCAAGTCGACACCCAGTCCTCGAGTGGCCCCCAGTGCGGTACGGGGAACCAACTGCTGGGTCTTCAGTGGGACCTCTCGTCAGGTGGCGGCTACCTCACGAAGGTCTCCTACGTCCTCGTACCCCCGAGCGGCGGGGCGACGGCATCCTCCCTGGTCCGTCTCTACTGCACGGGCGGCTCGAACATCCCCACGCAGACGACCGCCGTCTCCTACAACTTCTCCAACTCCCAGGGACCGGCCACGGTGACCTGCTCGCCGGCGTGCGCGCCCCTGCCGACGTTGGGCTGGACCTCGACGTCGAACGTCGACACCGTCGCGTTCTCGATCTCCCAGCCCGAAGGCCCTAATAACGTGACGCCCTACGTCAACACCCTGGTGGCCTCGCCAGCGGCTAGCGCCTCGGTGACGTCGACCGGTGGCCCGATTACCGGCACCACGACGACGAGCTGCAACTTCGCCACGACCGGTGGCACCTACGTGTCCACCCTCTGCTTCGTGGACTTCTCCTCGTTGGCCACCGCCGCCAACGCCGCCGCGGTGACCGCACCACGTAGCTGCCTGGAGATGTCGGTGTCGCTGCCCCAGAACTTCGTCATGTTCTTCTGCGTCCACATCTCGGGGCACGTCTGGGGAGTGTCGAGCCTTCCCACATGGGAAAATAGCTGCACGGGGAACATCTGCTCCGGAGGCGCGTTCCTCGGCAACAACGTCGGTGGCGCCCCCTTCTACTTCGGTGTGCCGGGGGACCCGGCGATCTACATGTTGCCGCCCAACGGCGGGATCACCACGATCACCGTCACGGGCATCACCGTGGTGAATTCGCAAGGAATTAACGCGACCGGTTGGGAGTTCGTCGCGGCCGACGCTGAGACGACCGACCAGAACGAGTCGATCACCTTTCAGTCCGACCAGACGCTCAACCTGCTGCCGAACAGTCCGACCTCGCCGGTCGGCAACGCCTGCGGGAGCACGCCTCCCACCTACAGCTCTCAGTACCTGACCGGGATCGGCACCCCCACCGTCGAGTGCTACGGACCGGTCTCCAGCAACAAGACCGGCACGACGATGGTCTGGGCCGCCACACCCCAGTCGATGACCGTGACGTTGAACGGTGGAGCCGGTGGTCTGGAGGGCACGACCTTCGGACTGCTCCTCTCGGGAGGCTCGGGCACGTGAGATTAGTCCCGGCATCCGTGATCGAAATGGTCGACCGTCTTCGGGCCCACCACGAGGCGCGTCAATCGGAGGTCGGTGACACCCTGCTAGAGGTCCTGCTCTCGGTGATCGTCCTTGGGCTCGCCGCGGTCGCGCTGCTGATCGCGTTCTCGACCTCGATCGCCGCCTCGGCCGAGCATCGGCTCCTCGCGACGTCGTCGGTCGTGCTCGACAGCGCCTCGCAAGAGGCGATCTCCGGGATCCAGCAACAGCAGAACATGTTCACGTCGTGCCTCTCGAGCGAAGCACTTGAGGTGGCCTACTACCAGTCGCAGATTCCCCTCAGTACCTCCCCTTACTCCTCCCAATACTCCGCGCTGATCACTGCGGTGCAGTACTGGTCGGGGACCGGATTCGTGAATCCCCCCACCTGCCCCCAGTACGCGCCCCAGCAAATCACGGTGACTGTCACCAAGACGTCCAGCGGGCAGACGTACGTCAATACGTTCGTTGTGAACTACCCACTCGCGAGCGCCGGGGCCAGCGGGAACGCGGGACCGGCCACGCAACTGGTCTTCACCGGTCAACCGGTGGGCGGCCCGGCCGGCATCCCGTTCGCCACCCAGCCGGTGGTGACCGTCGAGAACGTCAACAACCAGGCGGTCAGCACCGACCTGTCGCCCGTGACGCTCTCGGTCACCGGCAACTCCGGGATTCTCGTCACGGGCTGCTCGGGAAGTGAGGTCTCGGGAATCGTGACCTTCACGGGCTGCGCCATCTCCACTCCCGGCACCTACACGCTGACCGCGACCGACGGGTCGCTGACGTCGGCCCTGCCCAGCGTCAGCATCACCATCTCGGCATCCGCGTACCACCTGGTGTTCACCACCCAGCCGACGCCCGGCGGGTCGGGGTCCGTGATGACTCAACAGCCCGTCGTGATGATCGAGAACACCAGCAATGCCGTGGTGGTCGTGAGTGCGACGCTGACGCTGACGCCGTCGGACGGGACCTTGAGCAGTTGTGCGGGTCTGACTACCACTACTGGAGTGTTCAACGTCTCGGGATGTACCTTCGCCGGCGCTTTCCAGTCAGGCCTGTCGACGTACTATACGCTCAACGCGACCTCCACCGGGATCATCGCGGCGACGTCGAACCCCTTCCTCGTGACGACCTTTGGCGCGGCGAGTCAGCTCGTCTTCACGACCGAACCCTCCGGAATCTCGAGCGGCTCCCTGCCCGCGCCGTTCCCGACCTCCATCGTCGTGACCGTGGAGGACTCCTTCGGCAATGTGGTCACGAGCGGCTACTCGACCTCGATCTCACTGGCGCCCAGTGCCGGCGAGTCCTTCGGCGCAAGTTGCGCGGCGAAGACTCCCTCGTCCGGGGTGGCCACATTCACGGGTTGCACGCTGAACGCCTACCTGAACAACGTGACTCTCACCGCGACCTCGGGCTCGCTGTCCGCGCCGAGCACGCCGTTCAACGTGACCAACGTCGCAAGCAAGTTGGTTTTCGCGACCTCGCCGGTCGCCGGCAACTCCGGGATCGTGTTCTCCACTCAGCCGATCGTCGCCTTTGAGGACGCGGGCGGCAACATCGTGACGTCCTCCACGGCACCGATTGCCCTGGCACCCTCGGCCGGCACGTTGAACTTCTGTTCGACCCTCACACCGGTCGCGGGTGTCGTGAGCGTCGCCAGTTGCACGTTCGCCGGCCTCGTGGGGACCAACTACACCCTGACCGCCTCGTCGGCGGGAGTCACCTCGGCGACCAGCTTGTCCTTCTCGCCGCTCGGACCGGGCCTCCCAGCGCAGTTGGCCTTCTCCACTGATCCCGTTGCCGGAGTCTCGGGTGCGCTCTTCACGACCCAGCCCATTGTCTTGGTGGAGGACTCGGCCGGCAACGTCGTCGTCCTCGGTTCGACGACGATTTCCTTCTCCGCCTCCGGGGGAACGTACACGCCGTGCACGAACCTCAGCTCAGTGGCGGGCGTCGTGACGGCGACCAACTGTGCGTTCGCGGGCGTCGTGGGAACTCCGTACATCTTCACTGCCTCAGCCTCGGGCCTCACCTCCAACACCGCGACAATCACCCCCACCGCGGCGGGCGCCCCCTTCCAAATCGTCCTCGCCGGCTGCCCGTCGAGCCTCGTCTACCTGACCCCGTGCACCGCCACCGCCTCGATTGAGGACTCGTACAACAACATCGAGCTGGCCGATAGCGCAACCGTCGTCACCTTCACCCAGACTTCCGGCTCGGGCGCCGTGAGCGGGCTTTCGAGCTTCCCGGTCACGGCCGGCGTCGCCAGTGACACCGTCACGGGCACGGTCGTCGGACCGACCGTCCTCAGCGCCAGCGGTGAGTCGATCACCTCAAACTCGCTGACCGTCACGGTCATCAAAGCCAATCAGACGATCACCTACACCTCCACCAACCCGACGCCGGTCCTGGTCGGCGGCCCGACCTACACCCCTGCCGCCATTGGTGGAGCAACGGGCAACCCGGTCACCTTCACCATCGACGGTGCCAGTACTGCCGGCTGTGCGATTTCGGGCGGAGCCGTCAGTTTCACGGCCGTGGGCACCTGCGTCGTCGACGCCAACCAGGCCGGCAACGCCAACTACAACGCGGCGGCCCAGGTCCAGCAGTTGATCACCGTCAACAAGGGCAACCAGACGACCTCATTCACCTCGGTCAACCCGTCGCCGGTGCTCGTCGGCGGCCCGACGTACACCCCGACGGCCACGGCCACCTCAGGTCTGAGCGTGACCTTCACCATTGACGGTGCCAGTACCGCCGGTTGTTCGATCTCGGCCGGCGTCGTCAGCTTCACGGCCGTGGGCACCTGCGTCGTTGACGCCAACCAGGCCGGTAACGCCAACTGGAACGCGGCGGCCCAGGTCCAGCAGTCGATCACCGTCAACAAGGGCAATCAGACGATCAACTTCGGCGCGATCACGACCAAGACCTTCGACCAGAGCGGAATCTCGATGGGCGCCACGGCTACCTCGGGCCTCGCGATCACCTACACCTCCAACACGCTCTCGATCTGCACCGTGAACTCCGGCACCGGCGTCGTGACCTTCGTCGCGATCGGGACCTGCTCGATCACCGCGGCCCAGGCTGGCAACGCCAACTGGAACGCCGCCACGTCGGTCACCCAGACGTTCACCATCAGCCAGGGCAACCAGACCGAGAGCTTCACCTCGGCCAATCCGTCCCCGGTGACCGTCGGCGGCGCCACCTACACCCCGACGGCCACGGCCACCTCGGGCCTCGCCGTCACGATCACCCTCGACGGCACGAGTACGGGCTGCTCGCTCTCGGCCGGCGTCGTTAGCTTCACGGCCGTGGGCACGTGCAAGGTCGACGCCAACCAGGCCGGCAACGCCCTTTGGAACGCGGCGGCCCAGGTCCAGCAGTCGATCGTGGTGCGGGGAACGTACTCGGGAGGCAGTTCCTCGACGATCGCGGCTGGAACGAACTACTTCGCCATCAACGCCACGACCGCCGGATCGGGCACGCAGAACAACGGCGTCATCACGCCGGGCGTCGCCGAGACGCTGGTCTCGGGAACCTTCACCATCTCCTCCTCCAGCAGCAAGTCGTACGTCTTCACCATTGGCTTCTACTCTGGTAGCACTTGGTCATCGTCGGGTCTTTCATGCACGATTGCGTCTGGCTCGACGTCGTGCAACGTCACCGGACCGACCACCGTGCCCATCGGAACGGCAATCAACGTCCAGGTCACGCACGCGGTCGGCACTACGAGTACGGCGACCTGGTCCGTCTTCTACTCGCAGCCATAGTCATGGATCGCACACCGGAGCACGTTGATGCACAGTGAGACTGAGCAGATGAGACACGACACTCTGGTCTCGGCCCGACAGGTCTCGACGGCGTACGACCACAACCGCGTGCGGCGGGGGAGCCGACGACCTCGCGACGAGAAGGGCGCGATATTGATCCTGGCGTTGGCGTTCATCCTCGTAGTGAGCCTTATCACGATCGCGCTGTCAACGTGGGCGACGAGCGACCTGAACAACACCACTAACTTCGCGACGGCGCGGTCGCTCAACTATTCGGCGACGAGCGTCACCCAAATCGCGATGCAGAGCATCAGGTTCAACCCGGTGCCGTCGACGACACCGACCCAGAAGGTTCCCACCGCGCTCAATTTCTGCTGGCAGCCCGTCTCGGGCAGCGTTGTCTCGGAGTACACCTTCGACAACATTCCCGTGGCCGTATGGTGCACGACTACCGAGGACCTCAGCAGCCAGAACACCCGCGTCGTCACCTTCACGGCCTGTAAGACCACCTTGACCGCCGGCTCAACCCAGGCGCAGGTGGATGCCGCAGGGGCTCTCTGCGCGGCGAGCCCCACATTGACCGCCACCGTGACCTACGACGACTACCCCCAAGGCGGAGGCACGCCACTGAAAACTCAGTGCACCTCCTCGTGCGGACTCGGGATGACGCTCAATCGATGGGTCTGGGCGCACCAGTAGGCGTCGGGACACGTCCCGGGACGCGCGAGCCACGGGGACGGTGAAATCGACTCTCTGGTTTTAGTCCGATTCACCGAAGTTGCTCCCGATGCGCTCATGACGATGTGGACGAGGACATTGAGCTTTACGCCAGCGGCAGTGGAGCGAGCATTCAAAATGCTGCTTGGTGAGTCGTTGGGTCTTGGAAGCTATGAAATCGTCGAGCCATTTGTTAAAAGTGTGGCGATTCCGGCCTACCCAGCGCCTCCCTCGAAACATCCCATCGTCGATCGCTTCGGAGCCGGCCCCCTGGGGCTCGTTGACCCCCACCTGGCTCTTCGTGCTCCCCACTTCGAGGACGGATAGCCCACATCTCTAGAGTGCCAAAATAGTTCAGTTCAAAGCCTTTCTGGCCTTCTCATGACGTAGGGTCGGCCTCCCAGATGTGCGTAGTTCGTCTCCGTA
>JANXWA010000028.1 GCA_025351385.1 Acidimicrobiales bacterium
CACGCTCTCGTCGGTGGCGTTCCTTTGCTGGCTACTGCTGGCTCGGCGCACTCGAATCGCCCGGAGGGTCTAAGGCAGGATCCGTCACGATCAAAATGGTTCGAGTTGAGGGAGGTTCTCGTGTCAGTCAGGCGTCTGAGCGCGAAACTCAACCGAAACGTGCACATGTTCTACCTGATGAAACGGGGGTGTAAGGGGGTTCGAACATAGTCCCGTTACCTCCACTAAATTTCGCTGTGAGGATTCGGTTCCTGGCACAAGTGTCTGCTTTCTCACCTGAAGCATGAGCAACATGGTGAGCAATTCGAAGTGTGGTTTCAGATCGGGGGCCCGACGTCGCAGAAGTGCAACCTCGCATTGGCTTGGTTAGACCGTGTGGGTCCGCGACTGTGGACCAACACCGCAGGAATGCCACCATCCAGTGGCGACTCGAAGCTTCTTATGCCTGACAGGTGGCTGTTGCTTGATGTGACAAACTAACGTCACTATTACATTATCTGATATAGTTCGATCTGTCGCGAGGAGATCCGATGGCTGTTCGAGGCTGGCAGAGAGCGCAGGACCCCGCACTCTTAGTATTGACGTCATTGGCGGCTGGTCCTATGCATGGTTACGCCCTCATTCGTGACATCTACGAGATCACGGGGATGACAATTGGTCCAGGAACCCTCTACGGCGCATTGGCCCGATTGGAAGAGGACGGTCTGGTCGAGCCGATCGCTTCGCTGGACCGTCGCCGACCGTACCGAATTACGGGCGCCGGGTCGGTGGCGCTACGCGAACGACTTCTCGCCAACGTGAGCGTGGCTCAAGTCGGTCTTCGTCGCCTCGG
This sequence comes from Acidimicrobiales bacterium, assembly GCA_025351385.1. Classification (GTDB taxonomy): domain Bacteria; phylum Actinomycetota; class Acidimicrobiia; order Acidimicrobiales; family RAAP-2; genus RAAP-2. The sequence goes on from JANXWA010000028.1 coordinate 833, forward strand.
ACTGTCGCCCGCATGACACGGTCATCGAGGATTGTCTTACTGGTGCTGCACACATATCCGCAATGGTGGCGAGTCCGCTACGGCGACGAAATGGATGCGGTAATCGAAGATCTCATTGAAACCGGCCAATCGTCCATAAGAATTGCGCGCGACCTGTTGTCCGGTTCGTGGCGAGCGCGAATGCTGGGAAGTGACGCGCCCGCGACTCGCGAATTCTAGACCGGTCGTACCCGTACGTCGCTCCTTGTGGCGACACTTCCGTGGTTTGGGTTAATCCCGCTGTTCGTGGTCACCGATGAGCCAAGTCAGCAAGCTTGCGCTGTATTCGCAACTTCTAGCGGACGCGCTTTTCCTCCTAAGCTTCTGCGTCGTCATGTTTGGCTGGATCAGCCTTCGTGATGCGCTCGATGAGCAATGATCCTCCACACGATGGCAGCGAGCGTGCAAGTGGATTGTCGTTTCGGGATTTGGTCTGATTGTGGGAACGCTCGTTCTCGGCGCAAAGTCGTGGACCGTGTGTCGCTCGGGTAGCACAGGAGCGACGAACGTCTGCTCTCGTGCAGCCCACGGAAGCTCGTTTCCAGTTGTGGGGGCGTACATCGGAGTCGCGGTCCTTCTGATCGCGTGGGCCGTTATGCCATTTTCCATCTCACGATCTGTTCGAAGTACCGACCTGTCAATCCGTTCACTCGACACCGGGTCCCGTGTCGCCCAGATGCTGACCGCGATACTGACGTCGATCACGATTCTTGTGCTGGTCTTTGGCGCGACAATCGTGGCGCAGCCAGCACGCGTGAAGCACACTAACTACCTGGTGATCACTTCTACGCTCGGCCCCTGGTTCATAGCAGTCTCCTCTGCGCTCATAGTGATCAGCGGCATCAGTTTGCTGGGGACGCTCGCGGCACGACGCGCGTATTGGCGAGCTCTTGTCCTATCCTGATCAGAACCACCGATTGCGCTCAGACTTGCACCGCAGATTCTGTCTTCTGACAGGACGTACGCTGATTACCTATCAGACCGATTCATAACGGTGCTGGAATACCCCAGATGCCGTGAAGAACCGAGTGATGGGTTAGCTAACTAACTGACCCTCGCCGGGTTCAGTGAATTTGTCTAAATGGATCTCAACACCGCATCATCTTCCGTCACCACGGCTTAACTACAATGAGCACCCGATCACCACGGAGATCGTCGCTGGCCCGACGCAACAGTTCTGCAATCGAGCACTGCCGACTCAACGTAACTGAAACCTCCGACCTAGTCGTTGTCGAGGTCATCAACAACGGCTGCTGGGAGTCGTTTCTGGACAGGGTTTGAAAGCCGTTCCTTTTCTTCATTAGATACGACCGATTTGTCGCGGAGATCCTGTTTGGGGACCTCGTGCGAGACATTGCGAGAAGGTTGAGCAACCTCAGACCCCTGTAAAATAGGGCTTTTCACTGCCTCAGAAGGGTTTGAAAGTCGTCCCATAAGGTCCACCGACCTGAATAGTAAGTGGTGACTGGCGCGGCGAACTCGCCGGCTCTCCAAAGAGGGGACCGATCCCTGTCCGATCTCCCGATGTGACGCAACAATCCCTTGTCGCTCGCGCTCGATATCCGGCGTGGCCGGTCATGTCATGAGTCGTCGGTCTCCGAGCGACGACGCGACGTCGTTGCTCCAACGTTTTGCTGTCGCACGTTGTCGCTCAGATCGTCCTTAGCGCAGAGCGTTGGCGTGCAGCGGAGGGAAGTCAGAGAGGTAGTCGTCGATGAGGCCCAAGAGGCGCATGACGTCGAACGGTTTGACCAGGAACTGGTCGGCGCCAGCGGCCAAGCATCTGTCGCCGTGCGCACTGTTCGCATCGGTCGACAGCACGATGATGGGCGTTTTCGCCGTTCGCGAGTCGGCTCTCAGTTCGTCGAGAATCTCGTGGCCGTTCGCCCCGGAGGGCCGGACGTCAAGCAGGATGAGATCCGGTTCTGGCCGAGGGAAGAATTCGGTGGCCTCACCGTGGATCATCGGATAGAGACTGTAATTGGGTCGACGTGACACCAGATGTTCGATGAGTTGACAGTGGAAGAGGTCGTTGACGATGTACTCGATCGTTTTTCGCACGATCGGGCACGGCGCTTTCGATTCGCGATGATTTGACACGTTGTTCTACCCCTTGTCAGATGACGTCTTCGGAGTTCCGAATTGGAATCGGTCTGTAGTGGCTGAGCGCCCCTGCGGCTACGAGGCTGTCAGACCTCTCCGATGCTGTTACTCAACGGTACCGAGGTGAATTGTGGATTTGCTGTGAAACCTCGAGTAATTGCATGTGTATACATTCCGCGCCGGTTTGCGGACCCGTGGCGAGTCATTGAATCACTCCGGGAGTGGTTGAGTCCAAGAGTGTCAGGGTCCAATCGCAGAGGTGTGTGCCTCTTACCTTACGGCAACGTTCTGTTGGTCGCCCTTCGATACGGCGAGAGTGGTCTCCTACGCTCTGGGGGAGAGCGCCTCGTGAAGGTCCGCGAGCAAGTCGTCCGCGTCCTCGATGCCAACGCTGAGGCGAACGAGATTGTCGGGCACCTCCAGGAGTGACCCGCTCGTCGAGAGGTGGGTCATGAGGGCCGGCACCTCGATGAGACTCTCGACCCCACCGAGCGACTCGGCCAGAGTGAAGACCATTGTCCCTTCGGCGAACTGTCGCGCGGCCTGCGCTCCACCGACGAGCTCGATGCTCACCATTCCTCCGAAGCCCCTCATCTGGGACTTGGCGATCCCATGGTTCGGGTGCGAGGTCAGCCCCGGGTACCAGACACGCTCAACCTGCGGGTGGGCGCACAGCATCTCGACCACCTTGGCGGCGTTCTCCTGGTGACGATCCATCCGGACGCCGAGTGTGCGGATGCCCCGCATGACCAGATAGCAGTCGAGCGGTCCCGGCACGGCACCGACGGCGTACTGCAGGAACTTCACCCGCTCGGCCACGTCCGGGTCGTTCGTGACGACCGCACCACCGATCACGTCGGAGTGTCCGCCGAGGTACTTGGTCGTTGAGTGCACGACGATGTCGGCGCCGAGGGTGAGCGGCGTCTGCAGGTACGGCGTCGCGAACGTGTTGTCGACGACCAGTTTCGCCCCGTTCTCGTGCGCCAGCGCCGCGACCGCTGCGATGTCGACGATGCGCAGGAATGGGTTGCTCGGCGTCTCCACCCAGACGAGCGCCGTGCCTTCGCGCCAGGAGGACTTCACCGCGTCGATGTCCGAGATGTCGACGATGTCGGTGTGGATGCCCCACGCGCCGAAGACCTTGGTCAGCATCCGGTAGGTACCGCCGTAGGCGTCGGTCGACATGAGCACGCGGTCGCCCGGCGTGAGAGTGCGGATCACGGCGTCGACGGCCGAGAGGCCCGAGGAGAAGGCGACGGCGAACTGCGCCTCCTCGAGGCTGGCGAGGACCGTTTCCAGCGCCGCGCGCGTGGGATTGTCGCCGCGCGCGTAGTCGGCGAACTTGACCTTGCCCACGGCCTCCTGGGCGTAGGTCGAGGTGAGAAAGACCGGGACGTTGACCGCTCCCGTCATCACTTCGGGGTCCTGTCCGGCGTGGATGGCTCGGGTCGAGAAGTTCACCGCGTGCTCCGTTCTCTTCAGTGGTCGGTGGTCGGGGAGGAAAGGAATCGCAGGACGTCCGACGCGGTGATGACCCCGCGCGGTCGTCCGTCGGCGAGGACCAGTAGGGCCGGGGTGGTCGCCAACCGACGCGTGACCGACTCGAGCGGCTCGCCGACGCCGATCGTGTCGAGGACCGGCCCCATCACCTCTTCGATGGGACGGGTGAGCATTCCCGGGTCCTTGGATCCCAGCTCCATGAGTTGCAGCTCGAACGCGGTGCCCACGACCTCCTTGGCCGCGAGCGGCAGTTCGTCGGTCACCGAGATGATGACCTGGGAGACGCCTCGTTCGCGCATCAGCTCGGCGACCTGCGCGGCGCTCTGGTCGACGCGCGCGAGGATCAGGTCGCTGGCGCTCGCTCCCTTGACGTCGAGGATGTCGCCGGCGTTGGCCCCGGTCGACGTCGTGAGGAATCCGTAGTCGCGCATCCAGGTGTCGTTGAAGACCTTGGAGAGGTAGTTGCGTCCCGAGTCCGGGACGAGCACGACGACGCGCGAACCGGCCGGTGCACTCTCGGCGACGCGAAGCGCCACCACCACCGCGGTCCCGCCCGAACCGCCGATCAGCATGCCCTCCTCGCGGGTGACCCGCCGCGCCATCGCGAAGGCCTCGGCGTCGCTCACGGCGATGACCTCGTCGACCAGGTCGCGGTCGTAGTTCTCGGGCCAGAAGTCCTCGCCGACGCCCTCCGTGAGGTACGGTCGGCCGGCGCCGCCGGAGAAGACCGATCCCTCGGGGTCGGCGGCGATGATCCGGATGGCGGGGTTCATCTCCTTCAGGAACCTGGCGACGCCACAGATCGTGCCTCCGGTGCCGGCACCGGCGACGAAGTGCGTGACCGTGCCCTCGGTGTCGCGCCAGATCTCGGGCCCGGTCGTCTGGTAGTGGGCCAACGGATTGGCGGGATTGGAGTACTGGTCCGGTCGGAAGGCGCCGGGGGTCTCGCGGGTCAGTCGCTCCGCCGTCGAGTAGTAAGAGGTCGGGTCCTCGGGGGCGACGGCGGTCGGACAGACGATGACCTGCGCACCGTAGGCCTCGAGGAGGGTGACCTTCTCGGGCGCCATCTTGTCGCTCATGACGAAGATGCACCGGTAGCCCCGTTGGGCCGCGACGATCGCGAGGCCCACCCCGGTGTTCCCGCTCGTCGGTTCGACGATGACCCCGCCGGGCTTCAAAAGCCCGTCGCGCTCGGCGGCGTCGATCATCGTGAGTGCCGGTCGGTCCTTCGAGCTGCCCCCCGGGTTCGTCGTCTCGAGCTTCACGACGACGTCGACGTCCGGCGGCGTCGCCAGCCGATTGAACCTGACGAGTGGGGTCTCACCAATGAGATCGAGCAGGGAGTCGGCTATGCGCATAGGTACACCATATTTCGACGCACCGCACCGCGGTGAGCCCGGGGCCGAGCATGGCTGGGACCTGCCGGGCTCACTGCCTTCGCGCGATCCGTTCGGTCATCAGGTGATCGTCGCTCGCGGACCGGCCCGTCGCACTGGGCCTGGCAATCGGTCGTGCCGCGTGGCATAGTGAGCCGAAGCCTCGTCGAAAGGACACCCTGCACGATCGGCATCTACATCGAAGCTGACGGCATGACCATCGAGCAGCACGCCGAGGGCCGCCGGCGCCTGGCCGAAGCCGGAGTCTCGGAGGCGGCGATGAAGCTCCACTCGGTCTTCGGCGAGGAGGGGCACCTCATGGTGTTCGACATCTGGGAGAGCCAAGAGGCGTGGGAGGAGTTCCTCACCCATCTGCTGCCGATTCTCCTGGACCTGGGCGTCACCCTGAAGGAGCCCCCGACGATCATGCCGATCGTCGACCTGGCGATGTAGGACGGCGCCACGGCGCCAGTCGTCAGGTGGTGCGGACCTCAGGAGGCCGGTGTTGTCACTTCTTCGCGGTGCGGTCGACCAGTCGCCACGCCGATGGCAGCGCGACGCCCGCGATCCCCGACTTGATGAACTCGCCGATCACGAACGGCGTGAAGCCGTACGCGATGGCCTTGGAGAGCGAGACGTGCAGGGCGAATCCCAGCCACGGCACGCCGACGAGGAAGATGACGGCCTCGCCCACGACCATCGAGGCGACGGCCCTCGCGACGTTGCGGTCGTTGCCCCTCGACGCCAGCCAGCCGAGCAGCGGGCCGGCGATGACGAAGCCGATGAGGTAGCCAAAGGTAGCCAATACGTAGCCGCTGGAGTGGTCGGCGAACCACGGCACGCCGACGAGACCGGCGACGACGTAAAGAGCCATGGACAGCCCGGCCCGCCGCCAACCGAGCGCCGAACCGGCCAGGATGACGCCAAGCGTCTGACCGGTGACCGGCACCGGCGTGAAGGAGAGGGGGAACGAGACCTGGGCGAGTAGCCCGACGAGGGCCGCGGCCCCGACGACGAGCACGGCATCGGCAACGAGCGACGCCGGCACAAGATCGGCGAGCACTCGGCGGGGCTGGGCTGAGACTGCGACGGTCGACATGACGGACTCCTCAATAGCGGTTCCTCGCAACCCTAGGTGACCGACATCGCCGTCGACGTACTGACGGGTAGGAGTTGCGACCCGTGGCGTGTCGCAGCGACCCCGCTGCCCACGCTGTTCGGCTCGTAGACCGCAACGGAGTCTCTCCGCATCGAATGATGGGCTCTCGAACTGCCCATCATTCGCACCGTCAACCGAGAGGATCGACCTGCTCGGGATTGGCCCGTGTCCACGACGGCGGGCGCTTCTCGATGAACGCGGCGATCCCCTCCTGCGCGTCATCGATGAGGCTCGCTGCCGCCATCACTTCGGCGGCGTAGTCGTAGGCCGCCGACTGCTCCAAGCCGATCTGGGCGTAGAAGGCCCGCTTGCCGATGCCCATGGACGCGGGACTGCCGCGCGTGACACGACGAAGGAGCTCGCTGGTCGCGTCGTCGAGTTCGGCCATGGGCACCACCTTGTTCACGAGTCCCCACGACTCGGCTGTTCGGGCGTCGATCGGATCGCCCGTCATCGCCATCTCGAGGGCCCGTTTGCGTCCGACGGACCGTCCAACCGCGACCAACGGGGTCGTGCAGAAGAGTCCGCCGCGGCCGCCGGGAGTGCAGAACGAGGCCTCCTCGGCCGCCACGGCCAGATCGGCGGTGGCGACCAACTGGCAACCGGCACCAGTGGCGAGCGCGTGGACTCTCGCGACGACGGGCTGGGGTACTGCTTGGATTGATTCCATCATCCGGGTGCAGACATTGAAGAGGTGCCGAACGCTCGCGAGGTCTTGACTGGCCATCTCGGTGAAGTCGTGCCCCGCGCAGAACAGCCGTCCCTTCGCCGCGAGCACGACACCGGTCGCGTCACTCCGGCCGGCCTCGGTGATGGCCTGGATTAACTCCTCCATCATGGAGAGCGTCAGCACGTTGAGTCGGTCCGGTTGGTTCAACCAGATGGTGACGGTGTCACCTTCACGTTCGCTCAGAATGCACCGGTACTCTCGCTGCATCGCGACTCCTCTCGTCCCTCAGTCCGAGCGCAGTGTGGTCCGGGAACTATCGAACAGACCGGACTCCAGACCGCCAGACCGCCACGTCTTGAATGGCAGTGGCTAGCTCTTCGGAGCGTTCGGATCGATCTCGTTCTCGGGAACCTGATAGGTCTTTCGAACCACGTTCTCGAACGTCTGCGCCTTCGCCTTGACCTTCGACTTCTTGGGCTTCTTGGCTTCTCTGCCTTGCGGATTCTTCACGAGACAATCCTAGGTCCCGGGGAGACCGCTGTCGCCGATGAATGAATATTCTCTAATACGTCGATCGCAGCACGCAGGTCTCGCCGGTCGTGAGGTTCCGCGCCCGGAAGGCCACGTGGTTCGTCCCGACCGTCGGCGCCACGTAGTGCGAGATGCTGAACGACCCGTCCTTCTGTGTTGCGGTGGTCACCCGGTCGACGACGTGACCGTTGGCGGTCACGGTCACCCGCCACGGCACCCCGGCGTGGTGCAGCGCCATGTCGACGCCGACATCAATGCTGAGGCGACCGGAGTCCTCACGCTGAATCTGCAAGTTGCTCACACTGGCCTGGCTGCAGGACCCGCTGACGTTGACCGGCGAGGTGGCGGCACCGGCGGCCGTGACCCCGACGGCCACGGTACTTAGCGAGAGTGCGCCGGCGAGAGCGCCGATCGTGAGTGTTCGAGTGTTCATGGTCTTCTCCTTGCCTTGGAAGAGCAACTGCCCTCACGTCACTGTGGTGTAGCGACATGAGGCCCGCGCAAGACTCGGCTAAGAATCGTGCGTTGTGCTGACGTACGGGCCCGGTGGGACGTCCCCTCCGGGCCGATCGTCCGGCGCCTCACGGATGTGGCACCGCACGATTCCGTCCAGCACGACTCGTGAAATAGTTCCCAATGCGACTCTCCCGTCATTCGATCACTGTCGTCATTGGTGAGTATTCGACGTTCGGCGGGTGACGATCCGCATCACGAATCGGACACGTGAAATTCGTGATCGAAGCTCCGCGTGGTCCCCTAATCTCAATTTTGACGGACCCGCGGCTGACTGAAGATTTGGAGTTTGACACGAGCTCGCCGGGAGAGGACGGGTGTGGGCGCATGGAGGAACAGCGAAGGTCGACCGACCGGAACCTGACCTTGCGCTGATGTCTTTGTCGGTCTAGCGATCAAGACAGTGCGACCACGCTCGTCATCTCCGACGACGCCCAGCTCTCCGAGCGGCCGGGTCGACGTACTTGCTATTGGCCTGCCCTGAGTCTTCGAGGCAACGTCGTGGTCGAGCTGTTCGTGCCTACTTGCGGCGATTCAACTCCGTGCGGTGCAGTCCGTAGGTCTAGAGGTCGCACACCCTGGTGGCCGCGTCCGAATGGCACGAGATCTCGGACTCCAACACCTTTCCTCCGCGCTTCACGTCGCGATCTCGGTTCGGGCACTCCCGGCGACGGTACCCGTCGACGCTCAAGGCGTCACGCGCTCATATGGTCACGTGGGCCTCCTTCACCCTCGGCCGTTCGAAGGACGGGGTGCTGGCGAGCCAGGAGGAGGCGCGTCGTGACGGGCCGCCGAGTCGAACGTCCGATGCGTACGTCGGCCCGATCGCTTGACGGACCTCATGGGCCATACTTGGGTGATGGATCTCCTATCGCGAGCAGAGAGTTGGCTCTGCGATATGGACGGCGTGCTCATTCGCGACGGCGCGATGGTCGAGGGCGCGGACCGGTTCCTCGCCCGCCTCCGCTCGACGGGACGTCCGTACCTGATCCTCACGAACAACTCCCTGTACACCCCCCACGAGATAAGTAAGCAGTTGTCGTCGATGGGCCTGGACGTGAACGAGGCGCAGCTGTGGACCTCGGCCCTCGCCACCGCCAAGTTCGTCAATTCGCAGCGACCATCGGGGACGGCCTTCGTCATCGGCGAACAGAGCATCCACGTCGCACTGGCCGACGTGGGCTACCGCGAGGACGATCAGCGGCCCGACTACGTCGTGCTGGGAGAGACCCAGGACTACTCCTTCGACGAGATGGCGACCGCGGTGCGACTAATCGAATCGGGGAGCCACTTCGTCGCGACGAATCCCGAACCAACCGGTCAGTCACCGAATGGATCGCTGCCCGGGGTCGGGGCGTTGGCAGCGATGATCCAGAGCGCGACCGGCGTCGCGCCATACTTCGTTGGCAAACCCAATCCGGTCATGATCCGCGAGGGCCTCAATATCCTCGGCGCGCACTCCAAGACAACCGTCATGATCGGCGACCGCATGGACACCGACATCCAGGCCGGGGTCGAATCAGGTCTCGGGACCATCCTCGTGCTATCGGGGGTGGCGCGCATCGGCGAGATAGAGCACTTCCCGTTCCAGCCATCGCGAATCGTGAACTCGGTCGCTGACCTGATCGACGAACTCTAGGGGGCGGAGGGCGCCTCTGCGGCCGCCGAGGCCTGTCCCGCTTGTTGGAGGGCCGTCAAGAAGCCCCTCGCCCAGTCGTAGACGTCGCGCCGGAAGGTGGCGCGACGCATACGCGACATCCGGTCGCGCGTCTCCTTCGGTCCCGCGTTCATCGCCAGCAGGATGGCCTCCTTGATTCCGTCAAGGTCGTGGGGGTTGACCATGAACGCTCCGCGCAACTCGGCCGCCGCCCCGGCAAACTCGCTCAGGACCAGCTTGCCGGTCATGTCGGACCGGCACATCACGTACTCCTTGGCGACCAGGTTCATCCCATCACGAAAGGGCGTCACCATCATGATGTCCGCCGCCAGGTAGAGCGCGATCAGCTCGTCGAAGGGAAGGTTCTTGTGGAGGTAGTGGATCGCCGGGTTCCCGACGAGGCCGTACTCGCCGTTCACCTCGCTCACGAGCCGCTCGAGATCGTGACGTTCCTGCTCGTAGTGGGCATCGGACTCGCGGCTGGGCACGGCCACCTGGACCATGACTTGGCGCTCCGCCGAGAGGGTCCCGTCGGTGAGCATCTCGGCCACCGCCCTGATCCGTTGCTGGATGCCCTTGGTGTAGTCGAGGCGGTCCACGCCGAGCAGCACGAACTCGGGATTTCCGAGGCCTTCGCGGATCTCCTTGGCCCGGGCCCGGATCGCGGGGTCGGCCGCCATTGTCACGATCTGGTCGCAGTCCACCGAGATGGGAAAGGCGCCGACCCGGATCGCCCGACCCTCGAAGGTCAGCCCCGAGTCGGTGCCCACCGCACCGGTCAGGCGTCGAGCGAGACGCGAGAAGTTCGACGCCCCGGAGTGGAGCTGGAATCCAATGAGGTCGGCGCCGAGCAGTCCGGTCAGGATCTCGCGCCGCCACGGCAACTGCATGAAGAGCTCGCTCGGCGGGAAGGGGATGTGGAAGAAGAATCCGATCACCACGTCCGGACGGAGCTGGCGTAGCAGCTGGGGGACGAGTTGGAGCTGGTAGTCGTGGATCCACACGGTGCCGCCCGGCGCCACGCTCTCGGCGATCGCCTCAGCGAAGCGCAGGTTGACGTCGCGGTAGGTGTGCCACCAGGAGCGGTGAAAGGTCGGGGATCGGATTGCGTCGTGGTAGAGCGGCCAGATCGTGGCGTTGGAGAAGCCCAAGTAGAACTCCTCGTACTCCTCGGGGCTGATCTCGACGGCCTTGAGGCCGATTCCCTCGAAGGTTGGGGGAGGCGCGTCGTAGTCCGACGCTCCCGGCCAGCCGATCCACAGTCCGTTCTGGTTTTGGAGGATCGAGGTGAGGGCCGAGACGAGTCCACCCGGACTCGGCATCCACCCCTCGTCGCCGGGCGACGACGAGGGACGAACGGGGAGCCGATTGGCGACGACCACCAACTCCGCGCCCGGCCCTGGCCGTGAAGGATCCGAAGGGGTGATGAGGGCTGATGGCTCCGATCCAGCCGGCGCGAGGTTGTGGATGGAGGGCGATGTCATGGCTGTTACCTTCAAGGAATCCTAGGGGCGACGCCCAAGAGTCGGGTTGGTGCAGCGATCGTCAGGCCCGCGAGACCTCTGGACGATCATTGATTCACCAGTGGGGCGGCACGTCAGTCAGCCGGCGGCGCTCGTCAATAGCGACCACGTCCGGCCGAGGTCCTTCGAACGGTAGTCCGCGTGACGCGTGGGCGATGAGGAGCCCGAGACTCGGACCACGATCGTCATCCGGGTGGTGCGCGAGGCGGGAGTCGACGTTGGTGAGCCGGTGACTGACGTGACGTTGCCGGGCATCCACGCACGGAACCAGGTACGTCCCGCGTTCGACGTGAGGTCGAAGTTGTTGGTACCGACGCCGTAAGCCACGACAAGCGTCGGCGTGAGCGGCTCGATCACGTCGACGAACGGCGAGAGGTCGCCCGCGGGAATGGTGAAGAAGTCGCCTCCGACCAACCAAGTCCGGCCGTGATTGGTGCTGAACTCGGGATACTCGGCGCAGCCGATAATCCCGAGAGCCCACCCGACGTCACCGAGGTACGACGTCGCGAACCTCGAGTCGTGACATCCGGAGTGGCGCACGTTGCTCGCGATGGTGGAATGGTAGGGCACGGGTTTGACGATCGACGGGTCCCACGTCCACGAGGGGGCGCGATAGAAGGAGGGCCACGCGGTGACGACCGTGGCACCCGACGAGGGAATCGCGACGAGCGGAAGCAGTCCCGCGGCCACGGTCGCCAGTGCGACACCCGATCGGCGTAGACGGTTCACTGGTTCCACGGTATCGGCGCCGGGCGTCACGGCGCTGCCCCTCGGTCAATGGTCGAGGGACCCGGGTTACTCGGGGGATTCGAGCCAGACATCGCTCGCGGGGATCGTCGCCGGGCTGTCGCTGCGGCCCGCGGCACTCCACCAGCTCTGCGACCCGCCGTAGGTGGCCGTTGACTCGCTCTGCTGATGCTCGGCCTTGATCACGCCCAGGACGGCGGTGATGAGCGCCAGGTGGGTCAGCGCCTGGGGGAAGTTCCCGAGGTGACGGGCGGTCGTGGGGTCGATCTCCTCGCCGTAGAGCCCGAGGGCGCTCGCCGCGCCGATGAGCTTCTCGAGGTGGGTGCGGGCCCGTTCGACCTCGCCAATGGCCACGAGCGCCGAGACGAGCCAGAAGGAGCAGACCGTGAAGCTGCCTTCGTTCTGACCGTCGAGGCCGTCGTCGGTGGACCACGGCTTGTAGCGGTAGACGAAGGCTCCGTCGGTGAGGTTGTCGGCGATGGCGAAGACGGTCTCGCGGATCCGCTCGTCGGCGGCTGGCAGAAATCCGAGCATCGGCAGCACCAGCAAGGACGCGTCGAGTTCCTCGGAACCGTAGGACTGGGTGAAGCCACCGCGTAGGCCAACGGCGTGCTCGCAGATGTCGGCGTGGATGATCTTCGCTTCACTCCACCACTGATCGGCGAGTCGCTTCTCGCCGCGCAGGGCCGCGAGTCGCGCGCCGCGGTCAACGGCTACCCAGCACATCACCTTGGAGAACGTGAAGTGGCGCGGTTCGCCGCGAACCTCCCAGATGCCGCGGTCGGGTTCGCGCCACGACGCAACGGCCGTCTCGACGGCCTGGACCACGATCCGCCACGAACGCTCGCTCAGCGAGTCGCGCGACCGGGTGTTCTCGAAGATGCAGTCCACGACCGCGCCGAGGATGTCGAACTGAGTCTGGTCCCACGCGCCGTTGCCGATCCGCACCGGCTTGCTCCACGCATAGCCGGTGAGGTGATCGAGGTCCGACTCGGGGGTGGCGGCGGCCCCATCGACGGGGTAGAGCACCTGGAGGTTGGGTCGAGGCTTCTGCCCGCCGGTGTTGTCCACCGGTTCGAGGACGTCGCCGAGGAACGCGAGGAAGTCGCCGGCCTCGGTGTCGAAGCCGAGTGCGTGCAGGGCGCGCAGCGTGAAGGCGGTGTCGCGGATCCAGGTGTAGCGGTAGTCCCAGTTGCGCGTACCGCCGAGGTTCTCGGGCAGCGAGGTCGTGGGCGCGGCGAGCAGCGCCCCCGTGGGCGCGTAGGAGAGACCCTTCAACGTGAGGGCGCTGCGCTGGAGGAGCTCGCGCCACGGATGGTCGGGGAAGCGGCCGCTGTCGATCCATCCGCGCCAGAAGCGCGACGTCTCGCGCCGGAAAGTGTCGACCTCCTCCTGGTTTGAAGGAAGCGGCGCGTCAGTCCAACTCATCACGACGAACGACGACTCGCCTTCGACCAGACGATGGCGGGCCCGGATCGCGCGACCCTCGATGCCGAAGCGCATGTCACCAGTGAGCGTCAGCCGGGGGAAGTCGGCGTTGGTCGTCGTGACCTGGTCGTAGGAGGGACCGGCGTACTCCCACTGCGCGTCCACCCGCCCGTAGTCGAAGGACGGCTCGCAATTGAGCACCACGTCGACACTGCCGTGCAGGCAGGTGGCGGTGCGAACCAGCACGTGACGGGCGTCGGAGTCTCCCGGCGTGCGCCGCTGGAGGCTCGAACGCTCGCCGGTGCGGTACCACGGGCCGATGGCGAGGAAGTCGTTGACCTCCAGCCAGCCGCCGCGGGTCTGCCAGGTGGTGGCGAGCATCATCGTGCCCGGGTCGTACTGACGGTGGGCCGGGACCGCGCTGTCGACCGGGGCGAAGCGGAACGAGCCTGCCGCGCGGTCGAGGATCGTGCCAAAGACGCTCGGGTCGTGAGGTTTGGGTAGGCACATCCACTCGATCGAGCCGGTCGGCGCGACGAGGCAACTGTTCTCGCAGTCCGAGAGGAACGCGTAGTCGCCAATAGGAGGGAAGTTCGCCTCCACCGACTCGGGACTCGGCGTCTCGGGGGCCTCCTCGAGCCGCACCAGGCGTGGCCCGTCCGCGGGACGGGGTCCGGGGGTCGAACTGCGACGCTCTCCGTCGGGGGCCGGGTTCTTCACTGATTTCATTGTCGTGTCGCCACCCTTCCCTCGCAGGTGCGATCCGTCAGACCGCAGTGGGCTAGTTGCGGACCAAACGACCCTCGTAGACGCTCAGACCCCGTGTTGCTTCCACTTCAGCGTAGTGAGGTCGCGTCCGGATTGGTACTCAGCGGTCCGATCCCGGTTGCGGTCGACTTCTCGGGCGAGCGGCGCGAACCTAAGAGTCGGATGCAGCGGCGTCCAACAGCGACTGGGCCCATCTCTTCGCGTGCCTGTCCTCGCCGCTGATCAAGTGGTTGCGCTTGTCGACGACGAAACTCTCCGGTTCGACGATCTCGCGGAACTTGTGGTCGTGCAGGCGCCGACTGATCGAGCGCGCGGCTCGACCGGTCAGGATGGGCGCGCTGTCGAGTCGGGTGTCGAAGGCGGCGGCGGCCACGCCGTCCACCATCGTGAGGGCGAGGAACCAATCACGCAGGCCCGGACCCTCGGCGTCGGGATCGACCTCGAGTTCGTCGCTCTTCTCGGCGGCCTGAATCGCCGATCGTCGAGTGCTGGGCCACGACATGCTGTGGGCGTGGGTCGGTCCACCGACGATCACGAGATCGGCGCCGTCGATCGACGCCGACGAGGCGTGGCTCGCCGCAATGAGCTCGACCGGCCCGCCCTGGCAGAGGACCTCGGCCATCTCCTCGGCCACGTGGTGCGTGTTGCCGAACATCGACTCGTAGATGATCACTGTCTTCATGAGATCTCCTCGTCCGTCTTCATCGTCCATCGGCCGAGGGTGCGGACGGCAGAGTCGAAAGTCACGAATTCACGCATCACTCTCGAACGCCGGGCGGGGACTCCACGTGTGGCGTCCCATTGGCCAGAGAGCCAAGGGTGCGCTGGAGAAGTGGCGCGCAGTCCCTCGCCCCGGACGTCGCCGTCACGGCGTCAGCCACGGGCGCACGATGAACCGTCGTAGGCTGGGCGGTGACGAAATTCGTCGAAATCGAGGGACGTGAATCGAGTCACCGTGGCGGCCCATCGTCGATACCGGAGTGGTGGGGTGACCTCAGGCACACCCGGTCGTCGGACGTCACGAGGTACGAGGCGACGGGCGATGAAGCGGGTGACGCGAACGGCGCTGCTCCTGATCGTGCTCACCCTCCTGGGACTGGGTGTGCAGTTCTGGTCGAACTCGACCTGGCTCTCGGGCGCGGCCGGTAACCCGCCGACGAAGGTCACCGGCTTCTACCTCGCGATCGGCGCGTCGGCGTCGCTCGGCACCCAACCCAACGGAATCCCGTCCCACAACGGCTATCGGTCGAAGACGGGCTACACGAACGACGTGGTCGCAATCGAGGCCAGCAAGGGCGTCGCGCTCGACCTCGCCCCGATCGGGTGCCCGGCCGAGACGGCGCAGTCGATGTTAAGTAGCACCGACAAGTGCTACAAGCCACCCAGCCGCCAGATGACCGTCGCGACGAAGTACCTGCACGAACACGCCACCAAAGTGGGACTGGTGACCATCGACCTCGGCTTCAACAACGTTCGACCGTGCCTCTGGCCGACGGTCGACCAGGCCTGTGTCACCTCGGGCATCGCGATGGTCCAACGGAGCATGCCCGGTGTGTTGAGTCAGTTGAAGGCCGCGGCCGGCCCCCACGTGCACTTCATCGGTCTGCTCTACGGCGACCCCTTCCTCGCCAGCTACGTTAACCACCTCGCCGGCGCCGCGACCGCGACCGCGAGCCTCGCGGCGATGACCGCGCTCAACCAGGTCCTGACCGTCGCCTTTACCGCGGCCAACGTACCGTCGGCCAACATCCCCGGTGCCTACCAGAGCGATAACCTGACGCCCGTGTCGACCGCCAAGTTCGGCACGGTGCCCACGAACGTCGCCGTCGCGTGCAACCTGTCGTGGATGTGCGCCGCTTCGCCGTTCGGACCCGACGACCACCCGAACAACGCCGGCTACCTCGTCATCGCGAAGGAAGTGGTCGCGAAGTTGCCCAAGCAGTGGTAGAGGTCGCTTGTTGAGCTCGCGCACTCGGGCGACGTCCCCGAGGTGGGGTCCGGTCAGGACCGGCGCTCCGCCACTGGCGCGATGTGCGCCATTATTGGGTGACGCCGCGCGAAGGAGCGAACCATGACGATGCAAGAGCGACTCTCGATCCCGACCTCCTCCTACGCCGACGGCGGCGTGAAACGGATGCTGATCGATGGCCAGTTCATCGAGGCGGTCGCCGGCGCGACCTTCGAAAGTCGCAATCCCGCGACCGGTGCGCTGCTCGCTCACGTCGCCGAGGGCGACGGGACCGACATCGACCGTGCCGTCGCCTCGGCGCGACGGGCCTTCGACGACGGACGATGGTCGCGGATGAAGCCCTTCGACCGTCAGACCATCCTCAGCCGTTTCGCCGACCTGGTCGAATCGCGTCACGAGGAGATCGCCTGTCTCGACACCCTCGACATGGGTTCGCCGCTCGTGCGCACGCTCGGCAACCGGCGCCGGGCCGTCGGAATGGCCCGCTTCTACGCGGGGCTGACGACGGCGCTGCGCGGTGAGACCATCGACAACTCAATCCCCGGTGAGTTCTTCACCTACACCCTGCACGAGCCGGTCGGCGTCGTGGGGGCCATCATCCCGTGGAACAACCCCCACATCGCATTCATCTGGAAGGTCGGCGCCGCCCTCTCGGCCGGGTGCACCGTCGTGTTGAAGCCGGCGGAGGAGGCTTCGCTGACGGCGCTGTTGTTGGGCGAGATGCTGCTCGAGGCCGGACTTCCGGCGGGAGTCGTCAACGTCGTGCCCGGTCGTGGGGAGGTCGCCGGTGCGGCCCTCGCCCAACACCCCGACGTCGACCAGATCGCCTTCACCGGCTCGACGGCCACCGGTCAGGCGATACTTCGCGCCTCTGCCGGGAACCTGAAGAAGGTGACGCTTGAGCTCGGAGGCAAGTCGCCGAACATCGTCTTTTCCGACGCCGACCTCGAGCGGGCGGTGCCGGGAGCGGCGATGGCGGCGTTCGTGAACTCCGGTCAAGTCTGCAGCGCGGGCACGCGACTCTTCGTGGACCGTTCGATCTACGAGGAGTTCGTCGAGCGGGTGGCCGAGTTCGGTCGGAGCCTTCTGATCGGCAACGGCCTCGATGAGGAGACCCAACTGGGGCCGGTGGTGTCCCAGGCCCAGCTCGATCGGGTGACCGGCTACTTCACCATCGGCCGCGACGAGGGTGCGACCGTGCTCTCGGGCGGCGTGCGGCTCGTTGAGGGCGAACTGGCCCAGGGCTACTTCGTCGCGCCCACGGTGTTCTCCAACGTGCGCGACGAGATGCGAGTCGCGCGCGATGAGATCTTCGGTCCGGTGATCTCAGCGATTCCCTTCGACGGGTCGGACGACCTGATCGCGCGGGCCAACGCCACGACATTCGGGTTGGGCGCGGGGCTCTGGACCAGGGACATCGGCCGGGCTCACACGTTCGCCCGAGCGATCCGTTCGGGCTCGGTCTGGATCAACTGTTACAACCAGATGGACCCCGCCGTGCCCTTTGGCGGATACAAGATGAGCGGGTACGGGCGCGAGGGCGGCGTGCGCCACGTCGAGGAGTTCCTCAACATCAAGTCCGTCTGGATCCGCACCGACTGAGTCGGGTCCGCCACGGGTGCGCGCTGAGCGAGTGCGGAGGGGCGGAGTGGCGGAGTCGTGATGACGAAGACTGTGTGGACCCGAACGATTCTGCGCGTTCTCTAAGTCAACGCACAGCGATTTCACAGAGTCGTCTGCCACGATCGAAAGTAGTCAGTCTGCGGTCGGCCAAGTACCGGGCGCGCCGAGGAACGATAGGGGCCCCAACTCATGATCAGTCGAAGCTACCTGCAGTTGCCCACTCGCACCGAGAAGCCGCGCACGACCGGCTTCACGATGGCCATGGACAAGGGGATGCCCCAGCGCCAGTTCGCGGACGTCGTGGAGAGCGCGAGCGACTACCTTGACTTCGTGAAGTTCGGCTGGGGTACCTCGGTCGTCACCAAGAACCTCAATCAGAAGATCGCCACGCTGCGTGCCGAGGGGATCGACTACTACTTCGGTGGCACGCTCTTCGAGAAGTTCGTGCTCCAGGACCGCTTCATGGAGTTTCGGGACATGTGCCACTGGTACGGCTGTGAGTACGTCGAGGTCTCCAACGGGACCATCGACATGAGCGACGCGATCAAGTCCGAGTACGTGGCCGAGCTCAGTCGCGACTTCCGGGTGATCTCCGAGGTCGGCTCGAAGAACCAGATGAAGTCCGAGAACATGGCCCCGAACAAGTGGATCGGCTACATCAACGCCGACCTCGAGGCCGGCGCAATGCTCGTCACGCTCGAGACCCGCGAGAGTGGCAAGTCGGGGATCTGCCGGCCCAACGGCGAGCTGCGGTTCGGATTGATCGAGGAGATCCTCTCGAGCAGCATCGACACGGAGCGGCTCCTGTTCGAGGCCCCCTCGATGGAGCTGCAGAGTTTCTTCGTCTCGCGCGTGGGTCCTGACGTCAACCTTGGCAACATCGCCACGTCCGACCTCTTGGCCCTCGAGACGATCCGCCTCGGCCTGCGCAGCGACACCCTGCTCGCCTTCGAGCCGAACACCGTGCTGCCCTGGCTCGAGGGAATGCCCAAGGTCGAGCCGTGGCGCGACTTCCCAGTCGCGGCCGGCCACTGACACGCCGAGTCCCTTGCCCCGCCGACCGACCACCTGCGCCCATCTGTCCCACGCGACGACGATCGGTTGAGCCATGGAGTGGGTACCCGAAGCTTCACGTCGTCCGACCCCGCCCGTGTCGAAGGCAGGTCGGCGCCGCGCGCCACTCGAATCGACGTTCCGGCGCTGCGTTAACTTCTTCACATGACGTTCCAGGAACCACGCTCGCCCCGAGCGTCGATCCGAAGCGTCATCGAGGCGCGCGTCTCATCTGATCCCGAGGGGGACTTCCTCGTCTCGGTCCAGTCCGGGACCCACGTGCGCAACGTGGAACTGATCGAGCGAGTGGACCGGTGGCGCGAGGCCCTGGCGGACTGGACCGTCGCCGAAGGCAGTCGGGCGGGACTGCTGATGTCGGACCCGATCGAGTTCTCGGTCTGCTTCGTGGCGCTGCTCGACGCCGGGCTCTGGGTCGCTCCGCTCGACCCGACGCTGGTGACCGGTGACGCCCGTCAACTGAACGGACGGCTGTCCAATCTGCGCCTGGACCTTGTCATCTCCGACCGACCGGCACCCGACGGCGTCGACGTGACGTGGTTCGAAATCCCGCAGCCGACGTTCTCTCCGGGACCGCGATCCCACCGGGTCGCCTCGTCAGACGGCGGCGTGATCCTGGCGTCGTCGGGCACGACCGGCACCCCCAAGGTGGTCGCGCTCTCGATGGACCAGCTGTTGCACACGGCGGCCCTGATCGCCCGGCACAACGGACTCGACGAGGGCGAGCGCGGCCTCAACCCCTTGCCGCTGTGGCACGTCAACGCCGAGGTCGTCGGCCTGCTCGCCACGCTGGTCGGTGGCGCGTCGATCGTCCTCGACGATCGCTTCCACCGCACCGGTTTCTGGTCCGCCGTCGAGCGGTTCGGGGTCACGTGGATCAACGCGGTGCCCGCGATCATCTCGCGTCTGACGGCGCTGCGCGAGGGCGAGACGGTCCCCGAGGGAGTCCGCTTCATCCGTTCGGCCTCGGCCCCGCTCTCGACCGCGCTCCTGGCCAACTTCGAGCAGTCGATCGGAATCCCGGTCGTCGAGTCCTACGGGATGACCGAGGCGGCCAGTCAGATCTGCGCGAACCCCCTCGACGGCGAACGCAAGGTCGGTTCAGTCGGACGGGCCATCGGCGTCGAGCTTCGCGTCGTGCCGATCGACGACCCGTGGCCGGTCCTCGGAGCAGTGTCCGAGCGCGTGGGCCACATCGAGATTCGCGGCCGCTCGGTAATCCGCGGCTACGACGCGCCGGGCTACGAGGACCGCTTCGACGTGGAGGGCTGGCTGCGCACGGGCGACCTCGGCTACCTCGACGAGGAGGAGTACCTCTTCATCGTCGGACGCAGCGACGACGTGATCAACCGGGGAGGGGAGAAGATCTTCCCGCGCGAAATCGAGGAGCTGGTGCTCGCCATCGACGGTGTCTTCGACGCGGCGGTCATCGGCGTCGCCGACGACGTCTTCGGCGAGGTCCCGGTGCTCTACGTGCAGTTCGACGCGGTCACCGACTCGACGCCGTCCCACGTGGTCGCGGGGCTGACGAGCCACGTCAACGTGGTCCTCGCCGCGGCGCTGGCGCGCGCGCGCCGCCCCGTCGAGATCAACGTGGTAGCGCAGATGCCCACCCACGCGACCGGCAAGGTGCAACGCCGCTCGCTCGGCACTGGGGCCGTCGCCGTCATCTTCCAAGAGGCGCTTCGGTGACGGCGCCGTCGGAGGGTCCGGTCCCCGATCCGGTCGCCGGCGGGCCGGCCGCTCCGGGCGGGGCCACGACGCCGCCCAAGGGGACCCGCAAGCGACTGGAGCACATCGACGCGATGAGGCCGGTCAAGCAGGCCGCCGTCATCTCGACCCACACGCTCGTCTACTTCGCGCCCCTGGCCACGAGTACGACGGTCGTCGGCCTCGTGATGCTGACCCGGTTCTCTCGCGACGCGTTCCTGTTCGTGTCGGCCTGCATGTTGGCCTTCAGCTACCGTGACACGGTCACGATGAAGCTCGGGTCGTACTTCAAACGCCGGTTCATCGCGGTCGGCGTCCCGTACCTCGCCTGGACCGTCATCTACTACTTCTACACGGCGCTCAGCGAGGAGCGGAGCTTCCCCTACTACGCCTTTCGGGGCTCGGGGGCCTTCTCGGTGGCGGGCCTGCACCACTTCGTCCACCTCCTGTGGACGGGTTACTATCACCTCTACTTCTTGATCCTCATCATGGAGTTCTACGTGCTGTTCCCGTTGCTCTTGATGCTGGTGCGTCGCTACGCGCGCTGGCACTGGCGCATCCTCGCCGTGGCGGCGATCTGGCAGCTCGCCTTCGGCGTTCTCGTGAGCGCCCACTACTTCGGGTTCCAGCTGAACGGCTTCACCCAGACGCGCCTGGTGATCTCGTACCCGATCTACCTCGTCGGAGGCGTGATCGTCGCACTGCACCTCGACACGGTGCACCGGTGGATCGTGGATCACGCTCGGCTCATTATTTCGCTGACGGCCCTCAGCGCGCTCGTCGACGAGGCCCTCAGCTACCTGGGCCGCTACCCGTGGCTCCCGCCCTACGTGCGAACCGGCCCGTACGTCTTCTCGCCGATGGTCGTGCCCTTCAACGTCGGCGCGATTCTCTGCGTCTACCTCCTGGGCGTCTACCTCGTGTCACCGAACCGTGCCGTGCGCACGAGAGCGGCCGTGCAGTCGGGCTCGGACAACTCCTACGGCGTCTACCTGTCCCAGATGCTCTGGATCCCGTTCCTGGTGCGCCTGCGCGCCAACCTGGGCTTCCACGTCTCGTGGGTCATCGCCGCCCCGCTCGCGCTCGTCACCGTCTACCTGGTCGGCTTCGTCTTCACGGCGCTGATGGCGAGGACTCCGGTCGCCAAGGCCGTGACGGGCCGCAGCCGCGTCTCGTGGGCGTCATTGAAGCCCCGGCGCTTCCACTCCGACGACGACCTGCGTGGGGACACGGGCGACGGACCGCTGGACCTCGTCCTCGAGGCCTGAGGCGGCCTAGTCGACCGGGGTCACTGGGCCAGCCAACGGGTCGCTGCGGTGTCGGCGAGGGCACGTCGCGACAGGTCCGCGAAGCGTCCGAGGTCGACGTCGACCTCGCTGTCCGCGTCGAAGCTCGGTGGCGTGGTGAACAGGATGATCCGGTGGTCGTCGTTGAAGCAGGCCTGACCGTCGGTCGTGGCGCCCGAGGCCAGTGATGCGGTGTCGGCGTCCTCGGGCAGTTCGGCGACGAACGCCGTGAACGACTCGACGCCCTCGCTCGCGTCGACGTAGAAGCTCAAGCAACCGGACGTGGGCACGTGGGACCCCGGCACGACGAGGGAGAAGAACGTCGCGGCCAGCTCGGCGTGGACGATCGGTCCGGTCCGCACCTCGTTCGTGGCGTCGAGGGCGTCGGCCAGCGTCGCCGCCAGCTGAGCGAGGTTCGTCGTGGGTCGGTACTTGACGACGTTGTCGGCCTGCGGCGGAGGTCCGTAGATGGCGCCGAGGACGGTCCGGTCGCGCACCACCATGGTCTCGACGAACCCGGTGCCGTAGCTCGTCGTGACCTCTTCGACGTGGCACTGCGAGAGGGTCGACACGCGGCCCATCGATCCGAGGGCGACGCGGAAGCGGGCGCCGGCGCGGGGCGAGGCGACATCGGCGAAGCGCCGTCCGATCGAGTCGAGGTCGCGGCCGAGCGACCGTGCGACGAACAGGGTCCCCTTGAGCCAGCTTTCCCACGGCACGTCGTCCAGGGCCGGCACGAGGGCGAAGCCGTCGAGGGCCTCGTCGACGAGATTGGCCGACGCCCGACGACGTGCCTGGACCGTTCGGCGGATCGAGAAGAGACGAAGCGTGTCGACGCCGTCGCTGTCGACAACGACCCGCAAGGCCTCGCGGTCGGACGAGCCCAAGGCCGCCGCCTCGCGCACGAGGGCCCCGACGACGTCGTCGTTGTCGTCGTCACGGAAGCGGATGAGCTCGTAGCCCCGTGGCGCGTAGGAGGCTGCGATTAGTCGATCGCGTAGCGAAGCGATCCGCGGGTCGTTCGTCACGACCGCTTTGCGGTCAGCGGCTCGCGACATCGACGGTCCAGACGCTCGCGTTGGCGACCACGTCCCACTCGAGGCCGTCCATGGCCGTCCCGGCGCAGTAGGCCCTGATCGCGCGAATCGTCCCGCCGTGGGTGACGAGCAGCACGCGCCGGGACCCGTCTGGGTGGCGCAACTGCTCGATGAAGGCGCCGACCCGGCGTTGGAGGTCGTCGAGCGACTCGCCGTCCTGGGGTCGCGCGGTCGCGTCCACCACGACCCCGCCGCCGATGCCGGTGACCGCGGGCGTCAACTCCTCGATCGAGCGACCCTCGCGGACGCCGAAGCAGCGCTCGCGTAGCGCCTCGGTGGCCGTGACGGAAAGCCCGAGGACCTCGGCGAAGACGGCGGCGGTCTCCGTGGCCCGTCCGAGGTCACTGGAGTAGAGGGCGTCGAAGGTTTGGCCCTCCACGCTGCGGGCCGCGTCGAGGGCCTGGGCCCGTCCGAGGTCGGTCAGACGGGCGCCGTCGGTCTGACCCTGGACCACCTTCAGCTCGTTCCACGTGCTCTCGCCGTGACGCACGAGCACCAGGGTCATCGCCGTCGCTTGCTCGTCCCGCACCGGACTCACAGTAACGCTCACCAGTGGGTCGACTCGCCGGTTCGGCCGGCCTCAGGTGTAGCCAACGCCGTCGCCGTGGGTCGGACCGTGGTGCGCGACCGCGTCGGCGAGGTCGGCGAGGAACTCCTCGACGTGGGCGCCGTGCAACGGGGCGATCATCATCTGGAGGCCCGAGGGATCGTGGACGCGGTTCTGGTGCCAACCCCGGGCGTCCATGACGTCGGCGATGGCGAAGATGTCGTCGGTGGTCGACGTGAAGGCGAGCAGTGGTCCGATGGAGTGGCCGAGGATCTCGAGGCCGGGCAGTGCGGTGATGCCCTCGCGGAACCGCGCGGAGGTCTCGAGCAGGCCCCGCATGATCTCGGTGTAGCCGTCCAGGCCGAGGTAGTTGAGCAGGGCCCACGACGCCGCGACCGGGCTGGCGGCTCGCGCGCCGGCCACCGACGCGTTGCGGTAGCGCCCGACGGGCCAGACGTCGTAGTCGAAGAGCTGGTGGGTCAGCCAGTCCTCGTCGCGGTAGACAATCACCGAGGCGCCCTTGGTGACGTAGCCGTACTTGTGGATGTCACAGCTCATCTGGGTCACGCCGGGCAGGCGGAAGTCGAAGGGCGGGACCTCGAGGCCCAGTCGCTCCATGAAGGGCAGCACGAAGGCGCCGATGCACGTGTCGGAGTGGAAGGGGATGCCCCGTTCGAGGGCGAGCGTCGAGAGCTCTTCGATCGGGTCGATCACGCCGTGGGGGAAGCCGTAGGCTGAGCCGACGACCAGCACCGTGTTCGCGTCGACGGCGTCGGCCAGCGCCGCCACGTCGGCGGTGAAGTCGGTGGTGAGCTCCGTCGCGCGCGCCTCGAGCCTGAGGTAGAAGGCGGCCTTGGCGAAGGCCGGGTGGGCGGAGCGGGGAAAGACGATGTTGGCGTGCTCAATGCCCCGCTCGACGCGACCTCGCTCGCGACTCACGAGCACCGAGAGCAGTATCGATTCGGTGCCGCCGGCCGAGAAGCCGGCTCCGGACCGCGCCGGCGCGTTGACCAGTGAACTGACCATGTCGAGGACCTCACGCTGCATCGAGCCGAGACTCGGGAAGCGCACCGGGTTGAGGGCGTTTTCGAAGACGTAGGCGTTGTTGGCCTCGACGAGGACGCTGTCGACGTCGCTGCGACCGGTCGGGTAGACGAGGTTGAACGTTCGGCCGTTCTGCCAATCGGCGTCGGTGGTCTTTCGATCGAACATCTCGGCGAAGACCGACGCCGATGATCGACCGTGCTCGGGCATCGCGTGGCGTTCGTGGCCCGGGGATTCGATCTGCATGGTGACGCCTCCTGGCGGTGGCCGCGGCCCGCGGGCCCCGGGCTCGTGTGGCGAAGCCTTCACTATCAACCTATAGCGCTCGGGTGGACCTCCCTCGTGCACGTGGTCAGGGACCGCTCGCCTCGAAGCCTGATTGGCGTCGCCCGTCGGGCCACCGTCGGTCGCTGATTCGCGAGGGGCCTAGAGCGTCGCAGGAAGAACTGCGGCGATGGCGTCGGCGATGGCCTCGGCGCCGGCGTCGTTGGGGTGCAGGTTCGGCCCGAAGGGAGTCGGTTCGCACATCCACGTCAGCGCACAGGATCGGGCGACGTTCGCGGGCACCGGTCCGACGTCAGGCATCTGCACGAGGCGCACGTCGTCGCCGGCGAAGGCCCGCGCGACGGCCGCGATGGGCATCGCGAATGAATGGTAGGTGTCGCGCAGTACCCGGTTGAAGCTTCGCATGGCCCGATTGGTGTCGGCGGCGAAGGTTCGGCCCTTCGGACCGAGCAGGTAGTCGGCCAGGAACGGGTTGTAGTGGCCCACGCCGACGAACGTGACGTTCGGTCCGGCGGCAGCTCTCAGGGTGGTGAGGATCTGAGCCAGCTGTTGTTGGATCAGGTCCAACTTGGTGTTCACGCAGGCGAGGTCCACGCTCAGCTGGCGAAAGCAGGGACGCAGGGTGTTGAAGCCGAGATCGATGGTCACCAGTCCGTCCTCGTGGAGGTGGGCTTGGAGGAATGCCACGGCATCGGCGAGTTGGGTGTCGGGCAGCGGGTGGCAGCGGTCGCCGCCATTGATCATCGTCATGAGCGACTCGCCCGGACACCCGAGTTGGGTCAATTGGAGGGCGACTCCCTGGGTTGCCTCGAAAGCCACGAGGGCGTTGGCGTAGCCGTGGTCGGTCCGTTGGCCGTACGGGTCGGTCGACGTCGGCTGCACTCCGACCGACACTGACGCTCCGAGGTCGAGGTAGAAGGCCGTCGACGTGGACGACGTCGTGGTGATCGAAGGGGCGGTGGAGGCGGCAATGGTGGCGGTCGATGTCGTGGCGGCGCCCGCGGCCGTCGCGGCGGCGAGGCTCGTCGTTAACGCGAAGGTGAGTGCTCCGGCGGCGCCCAGTGCGCCCAGTGCACGTCGATCGATCCTCAACTTCTCGCTCCAACTCAGTCCGCTGACTGAACTCGGAGAGTCGATTCAGCGGGCAGTTCGTTGCCGACATCAGCAAACTGTGAATAGGCAGAGTAACAGTCGGGGTGCGGCGAATCTCTTCAGCGAGTGCGAAGATTTGTTAAGAATCGCCGATTCCAGCACTCACTCTGATGGGACCGGTCAGGCGTGTCGCCCGCCACAGAGGCGCGACTAGGCCGGCTCGGTCGCCGAGGCGGTGCGCGCGTGGTCGACGATGAGCTCAACCCAGCGTTCGAAGAGCTGGGGTGGGCAGTCGTGGCCCATGCCGGCGATCACGACGAATCGGGCGTTCGCGATGCACTCGGCCGTCCGCTGCCCACCACTCACGTCGATGAGGGTGTCGCAGTCGCCGTGGACGACGAGCGCGGGCACCCGCACCGCGCGAAGCGCGTTCGCTCGGCTGCCCGAGGCGATGATGGCCGACATCTGGCGCGAGACTCCGTCCGGGCAAAAGCAGCGATCGAAGGCGGCGCCCACTCGACGGGCCACCCGGTCGTCGTCGTAGAAGGCGGGACTCGCGTAGAGCCGCTGGATCTCTTGGCTGGCGCGAATCACCTGATCGCGGTCGGACGTGCGCGGTCCGTAGTAGAGGGCGGCCACCTCGGGGGCGGTCCGTCCCACGTCACGCTCCCCGGTCGTCGACATGACCGACGTCATCGAGGTCAGTCGCTCGGGGTGGTCGATGGCGAGCTGCTGGACGATCATCCCGCCCATCGACATCCCCATTACGTGCGCCCGGTCGAGGCCCAGGGCGTCGAGCACCGCGACGGCGTCATCGGCCATGTCCGAAAGCTCGTACGCGACGTTCGGCTCCGTGCCGTCGAGCATCGCCTGCTGCACCGAGCGGACGTTGGGCTTGCACTGGTCGAACTTGGTCGAGAGGCCGACGTCGCGGTTGTCGAATCGGATGACGAAGTAGCCGCTCGACATGAACATCTCGCACAGCTCGACGTCGTAGTTGATGCATTGGCTGCCGTGTCCGTTGACGAGCAGCAGGGCCTCGTTGGTCGGACTGCCGAACGTCTCGTAGTAGAGCTCGACCGAACCGTTGTGCGCAATGGGCATGTGCAACCTCCAAGTGCCGCGAGTCTACGGGTGACGACTGTCCCGTCGGTGCCGATCGACCGGCGTCGGCTACTCGAAGATCAGGCAGCCGTCGTCAAGGTCGGCCTCGGGCAGCGTCGTGCGCTCCGTCCAGTAGTCCTGGCTGTGCTGCCACTCCGGAAGGTTCAGTCGGTGCGGCATCAGGTGCATCGAACGCATCATGTAGCCGGGGTTGAAGTCCTCGGGGTCCAACCACGAGAGCACGGGCGAGTCGGCGTCGCGCGCTCGCAGCCGCGCCGTCACCCGCGTGGCTTTCACGTCGTCCATGTGGGCGAGCAGCCGACAGACGAAGTCACCGACGAGGTCGGCCCGTAGCGTCCAACTGGCCCGGAAGTAGCCGAAGATCCACACGAGGTTGGGCACCCCGGTGAACATCATGCCGCGGTAGGTGATCGTGTCGGCGAGGTTGAGGGGCCGGTCGTCGATTGAAAAGGAGATGTCGCCGAGCACGCTCAGGTTGAAGCCCGTGGCCGTGACGATGATGTCAGCCTCGAGCTCCCGGCCGGACTTCAGCAGCACGCCTCGCTCGGTGAAGGTCTCGATCTCGTCGGTGACGACCGAGGCCTTCCCCGAGCTGATGCCCTGGAAGAGGTCGCCGTCGGGCAGCAGGGCGAGGCGTTGTCGCCACGGACGGTAGTGGGGGGTGAAGTGGGTCTCGACGTCGAAGTCGGGCGGCAGCTCGGCGCGCACGGCGTCGATGAGGGCGTCGCGGGCAAACTCCGGCTCGTCGACGCAGATCTGATTGAGCACCTGCAGGTCGTGGAGGGCCTTTCGCCGGGCGATCTCGTGGATCCACTCCTCGGGGATGTCGAGCTCGCGCAGCATGTCGGCCACCTCGTTGACGTTCGGGCGCGAGATGAAGTAGGTGGGGGAGCGCTGGAGCATCGTCACGTGGGCGCAGTCGTCGGCGATCGCAGGAACGAGCGTGGCGGCCGTGGCACCCGAGCCGATCACGAGCACGCGCCGGCCCCGGTAGTCGAGCTCCTCGGGCCAGGTCTGGGGGTGCACGATCGGCCCCGCGAACCGGTCCATCCCGGGCCAGTCGGGCGTGTAGCCCTCGGCGTGGCGGTAGTAGCCCTGGCACATCCAGAGGAAGTTGGCCGTGAAGAGCGCGCTGTCACCGGAGTCGGTTCGCGTGGCGAGGACGGTCCAGAGGTTGTCCTCGCTCGACCACGACGCCGACTCGATGTGGTGGTGGTAGCGGATGTGGCGCGCGAGGTCGTTCTCGTCGATCACCTCGCCGAGGTAGCGCTGGATCTTCTGAGCCGACGCGATGGGCTCGTCGACCCAGGGCTTGAACCGGTAGCCGAAGGTGTAGAGGTCGCTGTCCGAGCGGATGCCGGGGTAGCGGTGCGTGCGCCACGTGCCGCCGTAGCCTCCCTGGACCTCGAGCACCACGAAGCTGCGGCCCGGTAGTTGGGTCTGGAGGTGGTAGGCCGAGCCGAGGCCCGAGATGCCGGCCCCCACGATGAGCACGTCGAAGTGCTCGGTGACGACTGCGGCGTCGCTCTCGCGTGAAACGGTCGTGCTCATCTTCCCCATCCCTCCGAAGTACCGTCCGTCGAGCTCTGCCGACCAGCACGCCAGGTCGTGCCAATGGCTCGTCCGAAGGGACATTAGACCCATCGGGAGGAGGCGGTCGCCACGGTACCGTCACACTCGATCGCCGTCGGTCGCGCTCCGCGCCACGCCCGTTACTGTCGAAACGTCAGTCGCCAACAGTGGAGGTAGGCCATGAAGGCAGCGGTGTACTACGAGACGGGCGCGCCGAGCGTGCTGCGCTACGAGGACGTCCCCGACCCGGCACCGGGGCCCGACGAGATGCTCGTGCGGGTCGAGGCGATCAGCGTCGAAGGCGGCGACACGCTCAATCGCCTCGGCGGTGAGCTCGCGACCGTGCCCCACGTCGTGGGCTACCAGAGCGCGGGGACCGTGCTCGAGGTCGGAGCCAACGTCCGGAACTTCGCGGTCGGGGACCGGGTGGTGTCAACCGGGGTCCACGGAAGCCACGCCGAGCTGCGCGTCGTCTACCCTTCGTTCTCCTGGAAGGTGCCCGACGGCCTCGCCATCGAAGAGGCGGCCTGCGTGCCCGTTGCCTACGGGACCGCGCACGACTGTCTCTTCGAGTTCGGACGACTCCAGGCCGGCGAGACGGTCCTGATCCACGCTGGGGCCAGCGGCGTCGGCGTCGCGGCGATCCAGATGGCCAAGCAGGCCGGAGCCCGCGTGATTGCGACGGCGTCGAGCGCGCAACGGCTGGTACGCCTGGGCGAGTTCGGGCTCGACGACGGCATCGACTACTCCGTCAACGACTTCGTCACCGAGGTGCGCGCGCTCACCGGCGGGCGCGGCGCTGACGTCATCGTCGACTCGGTCGGCGGGAGCAATCTGAAGAAGAGCCTGCACGCACTGGCCTACCGCGGTCGGTGCGTGACCTTCGGCGACGCCGGCCGCGAGAAGACCGCGTCGCTCGACATCTCGTCGATGCGGGGCCAGAATCAGAGCCTGATCGGCTACTTCCTCGGTGCCGAGTTGCTGATGTCGACGCGGGCCCACCCGATGATTCAGCGGATGCTCCACGACGTGGCGACCGGCGTGATCCGCGTGGTCGTCGACCGGACGTTCCCGCTGGAGAACGCCGAGGAGGCGCACGCCTACATCGAGAGCCGTCAGGCCTTCGGACGGGTCGTGCTCGTCCCGTAGCGCGACGGCGCGACTAGATGTCGCTCGCGGCGGTGAGCCCCTCGAGGACCGCCTCCTCGACGGTGCGCGGCGCGAGGCAGTCGCCGATCCCGACGACTGCTCGGCCGGTCGACCTCAAGGCGACCAGGAGCTCGGACTCGGGCACGTGGCCGCAGGCGAGCACCAGCGCGCCCGTACCGACGAGGATCGCCTCGCCGGTGAGAACGTGCTGGAGATACACAGTGTCGTCGTCGACGCCAAAGAGGCGAACGAGGGGCAGGACCTCGACGTGGTCCTTTCGCAGGGCCCGCAACTGCGTGTCGCGCACGTACTGTTGGAGCGATTCTCCCGCTGCGTACGTGTTGACCGCGAGGGTCACCTGAGAGCCTCGCGCCGCGAGGACGCGCGATACCCCTATACCGACCCAGTCGCTCCTCCAGTCGACGACGACGACGGGACCGCTCGGCACTGGCTCGCCGAACAGCACCTCCCAGGCGTCCACGACCACCGGAGCGCCGATCGTCTCGATCGCCGGCCGGTAGGGCCGGGCCCCGGTCGCCACGATGACCACGTCGGGTGCGTCACGGTCGACCATCGCCGAGTCCACCCGACTGTGTAGGACGATCTGTGCCCCGGCGCGGGTCGCTTCTCGTAGGAGGTTGCCGGCCGCTCCGCCGAACTCCTCGCGGCCAGGGATCCGCTGAGCCAAGAGCACCTGGCCCCCGACGTTGCCGGAGGCCTCATGGAGCGTGACCGTGTGTCCGCGCTCGGCGGCGACCGCGGCGGCCTTCAGGCCGGCCGGTCCGGCGCCCACGACCATCACCTTCTTGGGGTGGGCCGCGAGACGGCGGACGCCGAAGCGGAGCTCTCTGCCGGTCTCGGGGTGCTGGATGCACGAGATCGGATAGCCGGCGTGGAAGTGCCCGATGCAGGCCTGGTTGCAGCCAATGCAGGCGCGGATGTCGTCGAGGAGACCCGACCGGGCGAGGCGCGGCATCAAGGGATCGCAGATCAGGGCCCGCGTCATCACGCAGGCGTCGGCGTCTCCGGCCTCGAGGAGGCGCTCGGCCTCCTGGGGCTGGTTGATCCGCCCCGCGACGATGACCGGAATGTGAACGACCTCTTTCACCTGTCGCGCCATCGGCGCCACGTAGGCGTGGGTGAACTCCATGTCCGGTGCGATGTGGTCGGACCCGGCGAGCGACGCCGACGTCCCGGTCGTGACGCTCACGTAGTCGATTAGACCCTGTTGTGCCAGAGTGACGACCGTCTCCAAGGCGACCTGCTCGGTCAGCCCGAAGGGGTCACGCTCGTCGATCGAGATCCGCAGTCCGATGGCCATCGCCGGGTCGGTGCGCTCGCGCACCGCGACCAACACGTCGGTGAGGAAGCGTCGACGTCCCGCGGGCGTTGCGCCGTACTCGTCGTCGCGCAGGTTGACCAGTTCGTTGAGGAATTGGCTCGGCAGATAGCCGTGGCTGGCGACCACTTCGACGCCGTCCAGTCCCGCTTGGCGCAGCCGAAGGGCCGCGGCCGCGTAGCCGTCGACGATCTCTTCGATCTCCGAGGTGTCGAGGGCCCGGGGCATGACGTGGAAGCGCTCACTGGGTACCGCCGACGGTGCGACGGCGACCGGCAGACTGCCGTCGAGCGACTCCATCACCTCGCGGCCCGGATGGAAGAGCTGGCCGAAGAGCCGAGCGCCGTGGGGCCGGACCGCCTCGGCGAGCCGCGCGTAACCCGGGATGCACGAGTCGTCGACCGCCATGAGCGTGTGACTCGTGTAGCGGGCGGTCTCGTGCACGCCCGCGACTTGCACGACAATGAGTCCGACACCTCCGGCGGCGCGCGCCTCGTGGTACGCCACCAGCTGGTCGGTGATGGCGCCGTGATCGACCATGACGGTGTCGTGGCCCGACGAGACGATCCGATTGGGTACCGTAACGTGGCCAATCGCGAACGACGAGAACAGTCGGGGGAACGGTACTGGGTCAGGCAATGACGTCACGCGGGTCGCTTGCGCTGGCACCCGCAGCGGTCGCGCCACGGGCCGCAGTTCAGTGGTCGCTCCATGATGCCAATACTGTCACCCGGCTCGATCGATCCGTACGACGACGTGGTCGCCGTACGGGCGAGGGCCGTGACCTAACTCGACGAGTCGGTGCCGTCCAATTCGCCGAACTCGGCCTCGTAGGCTTTCAGACTTTCGACGTAGCCCGCGATGTCACTCTCGGTCGTGCCCTTCGCCCGCTCGGTCTGCAGGAGGTAGGCCGCAAGGCCCAACTGGCGCAGTACTCCGTCGGCCGCCCGCTTCGCCTGGACCTCACCGACCTTCGCCTGGCCCTTTTGGGCCGCATCCTTGGCGGCCGCGGCCGCAACCGATGCCTGTTCTTTCACCTTGTCCATGAATCCCATGGGATCCTCCTTGGGGTCGCCTACTTTCACCATACCGCTTCGGCTCGTGGCCCAGTCGAGAGGCGAGACGCGTCGCTCGAGCAACATGACCTGCGCTCGAGCGTCGCAAGGACGTAGTCGACCGTAGGGCCGAAGGTCACATATGGCCGGTCGACGAGGTCGGTTGGGACGTCGCGCATTTCGCCCGTCGTAGACTTCAGTCATGTCCTGCGTCAACGTCGTCGCCGTCCTTTGCGCGACCGGCGGCGGGCATATCGACCAGTAAGGACCAGATTTCCATGAGTGTTCCCAGTGCCTCCTACTCAGTGACCATGCGCGTGGTCTTGGACCTCGCCTCTCGCATCGGCGCCATTGCGACCGCCGTCGGCGATGCCGGTGGCGCGGTGACCGCGCTCGACGTCGTCGAGACAGGCGCCGGCATGACGGTCGACATGACCTGCAACGCGGTCGACGAGGGCCACTCCGAGCGGATTCGCGCCGCGGTGGACGTCGTCGAGGGGGCTCACGTCTTGGCCATGAGCGACCGGACGTTCCTCTTGCACCTTGGTGGCACCATCTCGGTGGAGCCCAAGGTGGCGCTGAAGACCCGCGACGACCTGTCGATGGCGTACACGCCGGGCGTGGCGCGCATCTCCATGGCGATCGCGAAGGACCCGGCAGCCGCGCGCAAGCTCACCATCAAGCGAAACACGGTCGCGGTCGTGACCGACGGCTCGGCAGTGCTCGGACTGGGCAACATCGGACCGGCCGCGGCCCTGCCGGTGATGGAGGGCAAGGCCCTCTTGTTCAAGCGTTTCGCAGGTATCGACGCATGGCCGGTCTGCCTCGACACCCAGGACGTCGACGAGATCGTGCGCATCGTGCAGTGCATCGCCCCGGTCTACGGCGGCATCAACCTCGAGGACATCTCGGCGCCGCGCTGCTTCGAGATCGAGCGACGTCTGCGCACCTTGTTGGACATCCCGGTCTTCCACGACGACCAGCACGGCACCGCCATCGTCGTGTTCGCCGCCCTCTTGAACGCTCTTCGCGTCGTGGGCAAGGAGATGAAGGACGTCCGTGTCGTCGTGCTTGGCGTCGGCGCGGCCGGCGTCGCGATCAGCCGCCTGTTGATCAAGGAGGGCGTCGGCGACCTCATCGGCATCAACAGCCGGGGAATACTGCGACCCGATGACGAGACCCTCGACGAGGATCGTCGCTGGCTGGCTCAGAACTCCAACGCCGAGCACCGCACCGGCAAGCTTGACGACGCCATGGCCGGCGCCGACGTCTTCATCGGCGTCTCGGGCTCGAACCTCGTCTCCGAGGACCAACTGAAGCTAATGGCGCCCCAATCCATCGTCTTCGCGCTGGCCAACCCCGATCCCGAGGTCGACCCGGTCCTCGCCCGGCGCTACGCGGCGGTCGTGGCGACGGGTCGAAGCGACGAGCCCAACCAGATCAACAACGTGTTGGCGTTCCCGGGGATCTTCCGCGGCCTGTTGAACGCGAACGCGAAGCAGGTCACCGAGGACGTCGAAATCGCCGCCGCTCGCGCGATCGCGGGCGTGGTGACAGACGCGGAGCTCTCGGCCGAGTACATCGTGCCGACGGTGTTCAACCCTAACGTCGTCTCCGCGGTGACCGATGCCGTCGAGAAGATCGTCACTCCAGCTCGTCATTGACCGGCCTCTTCGCACTCGAGGAGCCGCAGGCCCGTAGGTAGGCTGCAGCGATGCTCGAACGATGGACACGGGCGGTAGTCCACTACCGCGCCGTCGTGATCGCCGCCTGGGTGCTGGTGGTGGTCCTGGGACTGCTCTCGGGGTCGCGACTGACCGGACTTCTCTCGACGTCGCTGTCGGTGCCGGGGAGTGGGTCGGCCCAGGCCGACGCGATCCTGGCGCAACACTTTGGCGAGAACGTCGAAGGGACCTTCACCGTGGTCCTCGTGTTCAACCGGGCGTCCGAACCTCAGATCCGGGGCCTCGAGGCGAGCATCGACGCCGCCGCGAGTGCAATACCGACGGCCCACGTCATCGCCGAGAAGGCCGTGGGCGGAGTGCTCTACGTAAACATCGCCACGTCACTGAACCTCATTCACGCTTCGGCCCAGACCGGACCGTTGCGCGATGCCTTGTCGGCTCAGCACCTGCCTAACGCGCTCGTCACCGGCCCGCCAGCGTTGAACCACGACCTCGCCCCGGTGCTCTCGGGTGACCTGCGCCGAGGTGAGGCCGTCGCGTTGGGGCTGGCGTTGGTGCTCCTGATCGCCGTACTAGGCCTCTGTTGGGCCGTCCTGGTCCCCTTCCTCGTCGCCGGAGCCACAGCCGCCGGGTCGATCGCGATCGTCTACCTATTGGCCCAGCACTTCCTCATGGTGCTCTACATCCCCAACGTGATCGAACTGATCGGGCTCGGCCTGGCGATCGACTACTCGCTCCTCATCGTCCATCGCTTCCGGGGCGAGATCGCCGTCGACGGCGTCACCGTCGAGAACGCCGTCGTCGCGACGATGGCGACCGCCGGGCGCACGATCTCCCTCTCATCGCTGACGGTCGCCATCGGCCTCGCCACGTTGTTCCTCGTCCCGGTGACCTTCGTTCGCTCACTGGGTGCGGCCGGTCTCGTCGTGCCCCTCGTCGCGCTCTGCGCGGCACTCACCCTGCAGCCGGCCCTGCTCTCACTGCTCGGGCGACGTGGCGTGCGACCGGTCGGGGTGAAGGGCTTACTGGGAGGGCGTGACTCGCCCGGGGGGATGTGGACGGGGATCGTCCGTTTCGTGCTTCGCCGACCGGTCGCGGTTCTCGCCACGTCGACCGTGGTGCTCGCCCTCGGCGCCACGTCGGCCCTGTGGCTGCAACTGACTCCCGGCTCGGTCGTGGCGGTGCCCCAGTACCTCGAGTCGGCCCACGCGCTCTCGGTGGTCGCGAACCGCATCGGACCGGCGCTGATCACGCCCAACGAGGTCGTCGTCGACCTGGGACGCGCGCACCTCGCCAACCGTCCGGCGATGAAGGCGGCGAAGCTGAAGCTGGCCGAGGCGATCCTGCACTACCCCGAGGTGTTCGCCGTCGCCATCGACACGAAGCCCCCCTTCGTCGACGTGACCGGTCGCTACGAGCAGATCTTCGTCTTCGGTCGTCACGAGTTCGGCGCCGCGGCCTCCCAGCAACTCGTCCACGCGCTTCGCGAGACTTACCTCCCGGCCTCAACGTTCCCGCCGGGC
Organism: Acidimicrobiales bacterium; assembly: GCA_025351385.1. Lineage (GTDB taxonomy): Bacteria > Actinomycetota > Acidimicrobiia > Acidimicrobiales > RAAP-2 > RAAP-2. The sequence continues at coordinate 36,019 of JANXWA010000028.1, forward strand.
ACCCGGATCTTTCTCGGGGGGCCGGCGGCCCAGGGGGTCGACTTCCTGCGCACCGTCTACGGGGTCTTTCCGTGGCTGGTGTTGCTCGCGCTCGCGCTGGCCTACCTCGTGCTCGTGCGGGCCTTTCGCTCGGTGCTATTGGCCCTGGTCGCCGTGGTGCTCGACCTGGTCTCGGTCGCTGTCGCCTACGGCCTGATGGTGGTGGTCTTTCGCTTCGGCGTCGGATCGGCGCTCGTCGGGTCGTATCACGTCAGCCAGATCGAGGGCTGGGTCCCGGTCTTCCTCTTCGCCATGCTCTTCGGACTCTCGATGGACTACGAGGTCTTCATTGTCGCGCGGATGCGCGAGTCATGGGACGCCGGCGCGCGCAACCACGAGGCCATCACGGCCGGTCTGGCCCACACCGGGGGAGTGGTCAGCGCGGCCGCCGTCATCATGGTGGGGGCGCTAGGAGGTCTGGTCTTCGGTCACGTCGCGGGACTGCAGGAACTGGGCGTGGGCCTCGCCCTGGGGGTGCTGATCGACGCGACGATCGTGCGAGGACTGCTGTTGCCCGCGGTGATGGCCCTGCTCGGCCGTTGGAACTGGTGGCTGCCCGCGACGGTGGCCCGACTGGTCCACGCAAAAGCCTCGCCCCTCGAGGAACGAGGGGCGAGGCCAGTGCTGAGTTGAGACCGGCGGGTTACTTGACGATGGTGATCGCCAGTCGGATGGACGGAACCTGGTAGCCGAGCGCCAGTGCCGGCTCGTCGTTCGCGTAGGAGAGTACGGGAAGCATGCCGTAGGGGGTGTTCGCGAACGAAGGCTGGTTCGTGTAGAGCATCGGGTAGAGGTCGATGATGTGCGTGCCCGGTGCCCCGGTGGCGTGCATGTGGATCACGGTGTAGCCACTGGAGTTGAATCCACATCCGTAGCCGACGAAGCTGTTGTCGTAGGTGACGGCCAGCGTGTTGTCGAACTGGGTCCAGCCAACGCCGTCCAGGTTGATCGTGAACTCCTGACCAGCCTTGAACTTGTACGTGGGGGTGCCGACCTGCTGGGCGTGGAAGCCGCTGGTCGCAATCGCCGTGGCGCTTGCGACGTTGTCGGGGCGCTCAATGCCCACGGTCGCGACGGAGCCGTCATTCTTGTAGAAGGTGATGATGCTCTCCTTCACGTAGAACGCGACCTGCGCCTCAACCAACGCACCGTTCATCACCTTGACCGCATGCCAGCCACCGAGTCCGTCGGGGATGGTGATCGGAGCGCTGAGCGCGCCGTTGGTGACGGTGGCCGAACCGAGGGACACGGGTTGGGTGAGCCAGCAGGTTCCCGAGCAGTTCACTCGACTGCCGACCACGGTCGACCAGACCAGGGTGGCCGTGCCCGTCATCGGAAGTCCGGTGACGGCGAGGGTCGACTTAGTGTTGACCGGACCGCTCGACGGCGAGAGTGTGGCGACCGCGGTGCTCGCTGGGTCGAGGCCGACGTTGCCGAGCGTGGTGACCTGCGTGACGGTGGGAGTCACCGTGGCCGGGAACACGATCGATGGCTTGGGCGGCCCGTTGTCCTTGGTGGTGTGGAAGATCGCGGTGAAGCCTTCCGCGTAAGGCAGGGGCGACTGCATGATGTTCAAGTACTGAACGCCAATGGCGTCGGCCACCGTAATCACGTGGTTGCCCACCGGGCCCGCCGCGCGGATCGTGACGCTGGCCGTCCCGCGGGTCCAGTGACCCATCAACTCACCGGTGTTGTGGTTGTCCCACAGCAGCGCGGCGCCACCGGGGTACAGGCTGGCGCCCAGGCCGGTGTAGGTGATGGTGATCGGCGTGCCGATCGGGCCACTCTTGGGCGTCACGGTCATGGTGCGAAGGATCGTGAAGCCGGCGTGGGCCACGGCTGCGCCACCCGTCACGGCGTAGATGTCGTGCGTACCGCCGAAGTCGGTGGGCACGGTGGTGGCGAAGGAGAAGTTGCCGGACCCGTCAGTGGTGACGGTGGCGAGGACCACGTTCAACTTCGAGTACGAGTCGCCCATGTAGTTGGCTGTCGTCGGCTCGATGTCGGCGACCCAGGTCGCCTTGCTCGTGGCCCACGTCAGGGTGAGGCTGGTGTTGGCCGCCAGGCCGGTACCCGCGATGGTCATCGGGGTGCCGGGCACCGAGCTGTTGGGGGTGACCGTCAGATTGGCGTACGTCAAGGGGACGGTGAAGGCGAGCGCCGTGGTGCCGGTGAACGGCATGGCGGGCACTCCTGGCAGGTCGCTCGGCGCGACGAGGTTGAGCGGTGTGATGGTCGGCGTGTCGGCGCTGCTGCTCGGCACCGCGATGGCCATCGAGAGCATGACCGATGCTGCGATCACACTGGTGGAGAAGGATGCCAGACCCTTCTTGGATCGTAACTTCGTCATAGTGAACCTTTCGTGATTTGGTACTGCACTGGTGATTTCTGAGGGACTTACTACCTGGACCAATTGCTCTATTTCGCTTTGTGTTTTTCGAAAGCCCGGGCGAACGATCCGCTTGACTCGTTCGCCCGGGCCCTCGTGACGTGCTATTCGATGACGACCTTGCTCAGTGGGTCGCGTTGAGCGTCAGTACCGACGACGGCGTGAAGTTCGACTGCCAGGTACCGGTGGCACCAGCGACGGCCGGGGTGACGATCACTTGCTTCAGGTAGCGGACCATGTGGTACACGACCTTGTGGTTCACGACTACGTGCTTGCCCTTCTTCATGACGGGGACGTACCTTTGGGCCACCACGTTCTTGGTGACGGCAGGAACGGCAATCGTGTTGAAGGTCACCTTGTAGTTGATGACGCCCAGCGTGTTGTACTGACCAGCAGCGCTTCCGGTCTGGAGAGTGGCGGTGTAGAAGGCCAACGCCCCGTGGGCTCCGTAAGTCAAGGGGAGCGGCGTCGTGACGCCAGAGACGGTCACGGTGGCACTCGAGACGTTCTTCGGAGTCAGGACAGCCCCGCCGAGGTCCGCGTCATTGCCGTATACCCGAAAGACAATCAGCTGACCGACGAGGAACTCGTTGGCGATCGAGCACGTGCCCAAGGGGTAGCTCGGAGTGGCTGCACCGGTTGCCCCGCCACCGATCACCGTGTCGACGTAGAGCGATATGGGTGAGGGAGTCTGACCCTGGACCGGTAGCGCGATGATGAGGCTCAAGGTGTTCGAGCTCGCCGCCGTGAAGTTGGTCGTGTCGGTGGGGGCGAACGTCGCGGCGACCGCGAAGGTGCCGGCTGCTGTCGCCGTGTACGGGCAAATTGCGACGAATGGCGTAGCCGTGGTCGTGGCAACAGTGGTGCAGCCATCGATTGCACTGCCGTTCGCCGTGAAGGAGACCGCACCTGGGGCGTTGGTCGTCGCGGTGATGCTTGACGGCGATCCGTAGAGCGCGGGCGCCTTACCGGTCAACACGACGGTGGAAGTGGTGGCAGCAGCTCCTGCGGCGGTCACTCCAAGCGTGGCAACACTGGTAAGGGCGAGCGCCCCTACAGCGATGCTTGACATAAGTCGTTTCATTTCGTACTTCCTCCTATTTGGTTGTTGACTACTTGACTTTCAGAGTGCCGACGAGCGTGGCCGTGAAGGCGTCGCTCTCGTTGGATCCGGCCGTGGTGGACTGGATTGCGAACGAGCCGGTGACCTTCAGGGTTCCGGTGGCACCGGCGAACTTGCCGGTCCCGCCCGTGATGAGGGCCGTGCCGTTCGAGATGGTCACCGTGGTCGGTGCGGCCCCGGCGGCGCCGCAGGCCGTGGTGGACTTCATCGTGAGCTTCAGGGTGCTACCGCCACCGCTGAGGGTCCCCACGCCACTGATCGGGTCGCACTGGCTTGACGGCGCAGCCGATCCGGTGCCGCTGACGGCCGTGAGACCGAGGTCGGTGCCCGTGCCCGTGCCGCTCAGCGAGGTGACCTTTACGTCACTCGAACTCCACAGCATGGCGATCGTGCCCTTGTAGGTCGCCGAGAAGGCCACGTTGTGGAAGGCGGCGGGCTTCTTGGTGGACCAGCCGGCGGGGCACTTGGGGTGCACGGCGACGACACGCTTGACGGCGGTGCCCTTGTAGCAGCGGAGCGTCTTCTTCGCCACGTGGGCGGCGAGGGTGTGGCCGGTCGAGGTGTGGCCGGTCGTGGCGGCGCCGGCGCCCGTGAGTCCCGACATGCCGAGGACTGTCGCCAGGGCTAGCGCCCCTACGATTCCTGAGTTCTTGAGAGTCTTCATACTTCCGCCTATCCGATTGGTCTTTTGTTGTCGTTAGGTCCAGTATCGTCTCGAATATAAGAAAGTTCTTAGGGTCGAAAGTCATAGATAGAACCCTGTGAAAATGGCCTTGCCGACCACTTATCCGGCCTTCTGGACCCCTGGATCGGCCCGAACTGACGACTAGCGTGGCTTCGACCATGCAGCTCAGCCACAAGATCCCCGAGACCCCGTGGCGAGCGACAGGCCCGTGGGCCGTGCGGCCCCGGATGGCGCTGCCGTTGGTCCTCGGCCTCGCCATATTCGGCTTCGGCGAAGGCCTGCTCGTCCAGTCCCATTGGGGGGCGACGCCGTGGACCGTCTTCGCCCAGGGGATCTCGCGTCACGTTCACATCTCGCTCGGGTGGTCGACGGCGTTGATCAGCGTGGTCGTGCTGCTCGCCTGGTTCCCCTTGCGCGAGCGTCCCGGGTTCGGCACGCTCGCCAACCTGATCGTCATCGCCTACGTGCTGAACCTGACGACCTTCGTGGTGGCGGTGCCCCAGGGCGCGGCGCTGCAGACGCTCTATGTCGTGGGCGCCGTCGCGGTGATCGGCGTCGGCAGCGCGCTCTACCTCACGACCGGCCTCGGACCGGGCCCCCGCGACGGACTGATGACCGGCCTGCACCGACGATTTCACGTGAGCGTCGTCTACGTCCGACTCACTTTGGAGGTGATCGTGCTCTGCGTGGGATGGCTACTCGGCGGGACGGTCGGCGTCGGCACGGCCTTCTTCGCGACGACCATCGGCTTCAGCATCGGAGCCAACCTCCACCTCCTCGATCGGATGGTCCGTAGGGTGCAGCAATGATCAGCGGCAGTCAGCTCGTCGCCTTCTTTGCGGCCTCGATCGCGATCATCATGGTGCCGGGTCCGAGCGTCCTGTTCACGCTCGCTCGCGGCGTCGCCTGGGGTCGCGCGGTCGCGGTACTGACGGTGCTGGGCAACAGCTTCGGCACGCTCGTCCTCTCGATCATCGTGGCCATTGGCCTCGGCCCCCTGCTCGCGCACTCCAAGGCTTTTGCGGTCGTGCTCCAACTCGCCGGCGGCTGCTACCTGCTCTGGCTCGGTCTCGACGCGCTGCGCCACCGCCACGAGCACGCCCAGGCCATGACCAAGCGCGAGGGCGAGCGACCGAGGAACCTGCGCGTCGTGCGTCAAGGGTTCACGGTCGGCATCCTGAACCCGAAGTCGCTCGTCTTTTTCGCCGCAGTCTTCCCGCACTTCGTCGACCGGACCAAGGGCAACGTCACGGTCCAGCTGTTGATCCTGGGCTGCATCTTCTCGGTGATGGCCTTCCTCAGCGACTCCACCTGGGGGCTCATCGCCGGCACCGCGCGCGAGTGGCTGTCCGGATCCGCGCACCGGCTCGTGGTGCTGCGCACGATCGGCGCCTGCGTAATGATGGGATTGGGCGTCCTCATCATCGTGAGCGCGATCACGTCGTAGCGTCACACCCCGTTCGTACGCTGGGGTCATGGGGAAAGTCCACGTCACCGGATCCGCGAATGGGGTTCTGTCGAGTGTCGAGTCGTTCGTCGCGAACCTGCCCGAGCTGCTCGGCGCCATGGCCGTCGACCCGCGCTGCCTGGTGGCGGTGTGCGACTTCACGGACGGGCGTTACGTCCAATTCTGGGTGCAAAGCGACGGGACGGTCATCAGCGAGGTGGTCTCGAACACCAACATCGGCGACGCCGTGGCACTGAGCGAGCACGACGAGGACGAGTTGCGCGCCATGGGCTGGGTCGAGCCGTCGCCGGGACCGAACCCGAACTGGCGCTACGAAAGCAGCGACGTCGTGGGGCTGATCCGCTCCGTCGACATGGTCCGTCGCGCGGTCTTCGAGGTGCTGGGAGAGCGGCCGGCGAACTCGGTGTCGACGCGGACGTGGTCCGTCAACGAGCCAGGGGAGTTGACGGCCGACCAACAGCGCGTCTTCTCCCGGGTTCACTTCCAAGAGGCGCTGGCCGAGATCGAGCGGGACCTCGAGGGGGAGTAGCGCTTGTCGGCATCCATCGCGTTCCTACACTGCATGGGGCAATGGAGACACGATGAGCATGCACGGCGGCGGAGCGATGGCCGGGGGAGGCCGCATGGGCCTCCGCTCGATGCGCCAGGACCGCACGATCCTCGAGCACCGTATTCGCAAGGGGACCCTGCCGAGGATCCTCGTCTTCGCGCGTCACTACAAGGCAATGCTCATTGTCTTTCTCGTCGCGGTCGTTCTCGACGCTGTCACGAGCTCCGTCACGCCCCTCCTGCTGAGGGCCATCATCGACAAGGGGATCTACCATCACCGCCAGGGACTGATCATCGGCCTGGCGCTGCTCACTGCCGGTCTCGCGATCTTCGACGCGGTGCTCTCGCTCTTCGAACGTCGCATCTCGGCGGTGATCGGCGAGGGGTTGATCTACGACTTGCGCGCGAGGGTCTTCAGCCACATCCAAGAGATGCCGATCGCCTTCTTCTCGCGCACCCAGACCGGAGCACTGATCAGCCGGCTGAACAACGACGTCATCGGGGCCCAGCAGGCCTTCACCGACCTCTTCTCCAACGTCGTGGGCAACGTGATCCTGGTGGCGATCGTGCTCGGCGTGATGTTCACCTTGAGTTGGCAGATCACGCTCGTGAGCCTCGTCCTGTTGCCGGTCTTCTTGTTGCCCGCTCGACGAGTCGGACGCCGACTCGGCACCCTCTTCCAGCGCGGCATGGAGCTCAACGCCGAGATGAACATGGTGATGACCGAGAGGTTCAACGTCTCTGGCGCCATGCTCGTGAAGCTGTTCGGCCGTCCCCAGGACGAGCTGCACCACTTCGAGCGTCGCGCCAGCCAGGTCCGCGACATTGGCGTGCACCAGGCGACCTACCAGCGCTTCTTCTTCATCGCACTGTCGCTGACGGCGTCCCTGGCGACGGCCTTCGCTTACGGTTTCGGCGGCGTCGCGGCAGTCCACGGCACCCTCGCCGTGGGCACCGTCGTCGCGCTGACGCTCTACCTCACCCGCCTCTACGGGCCGCTCACGCAGCTCTCGAACCTCAACATCGACTACATGTCGGCGATGGTCAGCTTCGAGCGGCTCTTCGAGATCCTCGACCTCGAGCCGATGATCAAGCAGAGTCCGGACGCTCGACCGATCCCCGACGGGCCGGCCGAGCTGCGCTTCACTCACGTCGACTTCTCCTACCCCGGAGCCGGGGAGGTCTCACTCGCCTCACTCGAGGCGGTGGCACGCCTCGACGACACGCCCCGCACCGACGTCCTGCACGACGTGTCGTTCGTCGTCGAGCCCGGGACGATGACCGCGCTCGTCGGCCATAGCGGCGCCGGCAAGACGACGATGTCGATGCTGGTCTCGCGCCTCTACGACGTCGACCGCGGAGCCGTCACGATCAACGGCGTCGACGTGCGCGACGCGACGACCGCCTCGCTCAACGCCGTGGTCGGCGTCGTCACCCAGGACCCCCATCTGTTCCACGACTCCCTCCGGGTCAACCTGGTCTTCGCCAAGCCCGACGCCACGCCCGTCGAGATCGAAGCGGCGCTTCGCGCGGCCCAGATCTGGGAGCTCGTGGAGTCCCTACCACTCGGTCTCGAGACGGTGGTGGGCGAGCGGGGCTACCGCCTGTCGGGTGGCGAGAAGCAGCGCGTCGCCCTGGCCCGTCTGCTGTTGAAGGCGCCTCGCCTCGTGGTCCTCGACGAGGCGACCGCCCACCTCGACGCCGAGAGCGAGGCGGCCGTGCAGCGGGCCCTCGACGAGACGATGTCGACGCGCACGTCGCTGGTCATCGCGCACCGCCTGTCCACGATCCGTAACGCCGACCAGATTCTGGTCGTGGAGAACGGCTCGATCGTCCAGCGGGGCACCCACGCCGAACTGCTGGTCGCCGGCGGTGTGTATCACGACCTCTACGAGACCCAGTTCGCCCAGCAGGAGCGTTAGCGAAGGACGCGACGGCTTCGCGGGTTCATCCTCGCTCGCGTCGCGCGGATCGCTCGCGTCTCGCTCGCCTGGTGCCGGGCATCTCGGTGAGGACACTGATGTCGTGACGTAGCGCCCAACGCCACAGCGGGGACTGGCACCAGAGCTTCGTCAGGCCCGTCGTCAACGGATTGAAGGTGCGGCGAATCGCCCTCTCGAGTCCCGTCACCCGTCCACCCTTCGTCATCCGACCATCGATGGCCGTCTCAGCCCATGGCGTGGTAGCCGCCGTCGACGTGGATGATCGACGCGGTCGTGGCGCGCATCAGGGGCGACAGCATCGCCATCGCCGTGTCGGCCACGGCGCTCGAGTCGTAGACGTCCCAGCCGAGTGGAGCCTGCTCGCCCCACGCGTCCTCGAAGAGCGCGAAGCCCGGTATCGACTTGGCGGCGACCGTGCGGATCGGGCCGGCGGCGAGCATGTTCACCCGGATGTGGTCGGGGCCGACCTCGCGCGCCAGGTAGCGACCGAGCGACTCGAGACCGGCCTTCATGACACCCATCCAGTCGTACTGCGGGTAGGCCCGCGAGCCGTCGAAGTCGAGTGCCACGACCGAGGCCCCGCCCGGGACCACGCTCTTTTGTAGCAGCGGCCGGAAGGCACCGACCAGCGAGGCGAGAGAGTAGGTCGAGATCTGCATCGCGACGGCGACGTCCTCGAAAGGCGCGGTGAACATCCCGCTGCCCAGGCACGTCGCGGGCGCGTAGCCAATGGCGTGGACCAGTCCGTCAAGCCGTCCGAATCGCGACTCCACTTCATCGGCAGCCGCCGCGATCTGGGCCGAGTCGGTGACGTCGAGCTCGATGATCTCGCCCACGTCGCCGAGCTTGCGGGCCGTGCGACGGGTCAGCGACGTGCCCCGTCCCGCGCCCGAAAGAGCGACGGTAGCCCCCTCCTCGAGGGCCCGCCGGGCGATCCCGAATGCCAGTGAGTCGTCGGTCAGAACGCCGGTGACGAGGATTCGGTGATCATTCAGTAGTCCCATCTTGTTAGCGTACTTCTCAACTCCTATTTCAAAGGCGACGACGATGGCGACAGTGGGCATTCTGGGCGGTACCGGTCCGGCCGGACGCGGGGTCGCGGTGCGGTTGGCGAGTTCGGGCTACGCCGTCGTGATCGGTTCTCGCGACGCCGAGCGAGCGAAGTCGATCGCGCGTGACGTCGTGCCGCGCGGGGAGGGCACCGTCGACGGCGGCACCAACGAGGAGGCCGCCGCCTGTGACATCGTCGTCGTGTCGACCCCGTGGGACTCGGCGGTCGCCACGGTGAGCGCACTGCGCAAGGAGCTCGCCGGCAAGACCGTCGTCTCGATGGTGAACGCCCTAGCGCGCGAGGGCCGTGAGATGGTCCCGATCTATCCGCCGCGAGGCTCCATGGCAGCGCAGATCGCCTACGCCCTTCCCTCGAGCACCGTCGTGGGAGCGTTCCACCACCTGCCCGCCGCGCAGATGGAGGACCTCGATAGCGGTCTCGAGGCCGACGTCATCGTCTTCTCCGACGACGACGACGCGCGACGCCAGGTCGCCGCCATCGTCGACGCGATGCCGGGTCTGCGCGCGGTGATTGCGGGATCGATGTCGCTCGCGAGCGCGATCGAGGCCTTCACGGCGGTGTGCATCTCGATCAACATCCGCCACAAGGCCCACAGCTACGTGAAGATGGCCGGGCTGTAGCTGCATGCGGCTCTACGACACCGCGCGCGAGGGGCTGTTCCCGCTCGACGTCGGCCATACGGTGACGATGTACAGCTGCGGGATTACTCCCTACGACGCGGCGCACCTCGGCCACGCCTACGTGTACCTCACGTTCGACCTCCTGCAGCGACGCCTGCGCGACGCGGGCCACGAGACGCGCTGCGTGCGCAACGTCACTGACGTCGACGACGACATCCTGCGCAAGGCCCGTGAGCTCGGCGTCAACTACCTTGACCTCGCGGCCCAGGAGATGGCCAAATTCGAGCGTGACATGCAGCTGATCAACCTGTTGCCGGTCTTCTCCGAGCCCCGGGCCACCGGCGCGATCCCCGAGATCCTCACGCTGATCGGCCAGACCTTCGACCAGGGCCTGGCGTACGAGGTCGACGGCTGGGTCTATTTCGAGGTCTCGAAGTTCCCGCGCTTCGGCCAGGTAAGCCACGCGAGCCGCGAGTTCATGCTCGAGCTGGCCGCCCTCCACGGTGGTCGGCCGGACGACCCCAACAAGCGCGACCCCCTCGACTTCGTGCTGTGGCAGCCGTCGCTCGACGACGAGCCGGCCTGGGAGTCGCGCTGGGGGGCCGGACGGCCGGGCTGGCACATCGAGTGCTCGGCGTTGGCGCTGCGCGAGCTGGGCGAGACCATCGACGTGCACGGCGGCGGTCGCGACCTCGCCTTCCCCCACCACGAGTGCGAGGCGGCCCAGAGCGAGGCGGTCACCGGCGCGCCGTTCGCCAAGCACTGGATGCACGTCGGGCTGGTGGGACTCGACGGCACCAAGATGTCCAAGTCGCTGGGCAACCTCGTCTTCGTGCACGAGCTCGCCGGTCGGGCCGAGCCGACGGCCGTGCGCCTGGCGCTGCTCGACCAGCACTACCGCGTCGACTGGGAGTGGCGCGACGAGCTGCTGTCCTTGGCCCAGTCACGTCTCGCGACCTGGCGCTCGACGTTGATCACGGGACGGGCGAGCTCGGTCCTCGACGACGTGCGCGCTGCGCTCGACGACGACCTCAACAGCCCGGCGGCGCTTCGCGCAATCGACGACGCCGCGCTCGCGGGCTTCGGTGTCGCTCCCGCCGCGGCATTGCTGGGCATTACCCTGTAGGGAGCGAAAGGCCACGATGTCCGACCTCGAAGTCCTACTCCCTGACGGCACCAGCCGCACTCTCGCGGCGGGCTCGACGGCCCTCGACCTGGCCGGGGCGATTGGCAAGCGCCTGGCGAAGGACGCTCTGGCCGCCGAGGTGGACGGTACGTTGACCGATCTCGGGGTGGCATTGCCGAACGGGGCGAAAGTGTCGATCGTGACGCCGGCGAGCGCGCTCGGGCGCGAGGTGCTTCGCCACTCCACGGCCCACGTTCTCGCCCAGGCGGTGACCCGTCTGTGGCCCGGAGCCCACTTCGCCATTGGTCCGGCCATCGAGAACGGCTTCTACTACGACTTCGACCTGCCGGGAGGGGACCGGTTCAGCGACGACGACCTGGGGCGCATCGAGGACGAGATGCGCGCCATCGTGAAAGAGGACCAGCCCTTCACCCGTTCGGAGCACTCATTCGACGAGGGTCTCGAGCTCTTCAAGGACCAGCCCTACAAGGTCGAGATCATCAACGCCGTCGCCCAGGGCGCCAACGACGACGAGGACCTCGGGGAGGTTGCGAGCGCCTCGGTCGTGTCGGCCTACTCGAACAGTCCGGCCTTCACCGACCTCTGTCGAGGTCCCCACGTACCCTCCACGTCGAGGCTCGGCCACTTCAAGTTGATGCGCGTCGCGGGCGCCTACTGGCGCGGCGACGAGAAGCGACCCCAACTCCAGCGCATCTACGGCACGGCCTGGGAGTCCGACGCGGCGCTCGAGGCGCACTTGACCCAGCTCGTCGAGGCCGAGAAGCGCGACCACCGCAAGTTGGCGGTCGAGCTCGACCTCTTGAGCTTCCCCCAGGAACTGGGCGGCGGACTCGCAGTGTGGCACCCCAAGGGCGGCATCGCGCGCAAGCAGATGGAGGACTACTCGCGCGATCGTCACCTTCACGGGGGCTACCAGTTCGTCGTCACCCCGCACCTCGCCAACGCGAGGCTCTTCGAGACGTCGGGCCACCTCGGGTTCTACAGGGACGCCATGTACCCGCCGATGGAGCTGGACAACGGCTCGTACTACATGAAGCCGATGAACTGCCCGATGCACTGTCTCATCTTCAAGAGCCGACCGCGCAGCTACCGCGAGCTGCCGTTGCGGCTGTTCGAGCTCGGCACGGTTTATCGCTACGAACGGGCCGGCACGCTCCACGGCCTCATGCGCATCCGCGGCTTCACGCAGGACGACAGTCACATCTATTGCACCGAGGACCAGCTGGCCGACGAGATCGCCTCACTGCTGGAGTTCGTGATGAGCGTGCTGCGCGCCTTTGGATTCACGGACTTCACGGCGAACCTCTCGACGAAGGACCCCAAGAAGTACGTGGGTAGCGACGAGATCTGGGAGAAGTCCACCGAGGCGCTGCGCTGCGCGCTCGAGAAGTTCGGCCTGGCCTACGAGGTGAAGCAGGGCGACGCCGCCTTCTACGGACCCAAGATCGACATCGATGTGCGCGACGCGATCGGGCGCACGTGGCAGCTCAGCACGATCCAGTGCGACTTCAACCATCCGGCGAGGTTCGACCTCGAGTACGTCGGCGCCGACAACCAGCGACACGCGCCGATCATGCTCCACCGGGCCCTCTTCGGCTCGATCGAGCGCTTCTTCGGCGTGGTGCTCGAGCACTACGCCGGCAACCTGCCCACGTGGCTCAGCCCCGAACAGGTCCGGGTGCTGGGCGTGCGCGACGACCACGACGCCTACGCGCTCGAGGTCGCCGCCGCCCTCGCCAACGACGACGTGCGCGTCGCGGTGGAGGAGGCGAGCGAGCCGCTCGGCTCCAGGATCCGTCGGGCCAAGTTGGAGAAGGTCCCCTACATCCTCGTGGTCGGCGACGACGACGTGGCCTCGGGCACGATCGGCGTCAACGCCCGGGGCTCGAGCGACCCCGAACGCGGCGTCACCCTCGCGACGTTCCGCACGCGCCTCGTGGCCGAGATCGCCCAGCACGGCTCGCCCGAGGACCGCTAGTGGCGCTCGAGCGGTTCTCGGCGGCCTGGCGTGAGGACTACGTCACGAGCGTCGGGGCGGCCGAGCACGACGTGGACGACGGGCCCTGCGTCTTTTGCGCCCTGGCCGGCGAGCCGGTCGACGAGTCGACGGGAGTGCTGGCGAGAAGCGATCTCAGCTTCGTCGTGCTGAACGCCTTCCCCTACGGGTCCGGCCACCTGCTTGTCTTGCCGCGCCGCCACGTGGCGACCCTGCAAGAGATGAGCGACGACGAGTACGAGGACTTCTCTCTGCTGGTGCGCACGACGGTGGTGGCCCTCGAGAAGGCCTACGGGCCCGACGGGATGAACGTCGGCATGAACCTGGGTCAGGCGGCCGGCGCCGGCATCCCCAAGCACCTCCACGGCCACGTGCTGCCCCGCTGGAGCGGGGACACCAACTTCATGACCTCCATCGGCGAGACCCGAGTACTGCCTGAATCCCTGCAGTCCACGTGGCAAAAGGTCCACGCCCACCTCTAGGGACCGTCGCAATAGCGGTTCGATATACTTTGCGTAGAAGATCCGGAGGATCGATGCTCGACGGAAACTTTAGGAAGTCGGTGGAAACGGTGACGCTGCCGGCCGGCCGCTGGCTCGTGAGAATCGGATTCTCCGCCGACGTTCTCACGTCATCGGGACTCGTCTTCTCGTGCGCGACGGCGTGGGCGATCGCCTCGGGTCACCACTGGATCGCCGCCGTGCTGTTGACTCTGACGGGCTTTCACGACCTGTTCGACGGTCCCGTCGCCAAGGCCTCCAAGCGCGCCAGCCAGCGCGGCAGCTTCTTCGACTCGGTCGTGGACCGCATCACCGACTCGATGCTGCTCGGGGGCGTTGCCTACTACCTGACCGCGCACCACCACGGCCAGTTGGTGCTGCTGCCCTTCGCGATCCTCACGACCACCTTCATGATCTCCTACCAGCGCTCCAAGGCCGAGAGCCTCGGCCTCGCGGCCAAGGGCGGCCTGATGGAGCGGGCCGAGCGGATGATCCTGCTCGGGGTGGGTCTGCTCGCCAAGCCGATCTTCATCCCGATCCTGTGGGTCATGCTGGTGCTCACGGCCATGACCGCGGCCGGGCGCTTCTGGCGGGTGTGGCAGATCGCCGCGAGCCCCGAGCCACCACTGATCCAGCCCGGACGGATCCACCACCACTCGAGTCGGATCCGTCGAGGGGTGAGCCGCACCTCGCGTCAGTAGCGGTGTCCTCTCAGGCGCGCGTCGCGCTCTTCAAGTCAATGGGGGCCCTGATGGAGGCGCTTCCCGAGCGCGTCGACGTCGCCATCGCGCAGTTCGCCGCCGCGGCCTACGGGCGACGCTCGAAGGAGGCGCGCTCCCACCTGCGGCGCAACCTCGCCCACGCGCTGCGTCCGGAGGGCGGCGATGTCGACGACGTTCTACTGGACCGGTTCGTGGAGCGGGCCTTCGCGAGCTACGGCCAGTACTGGGCCGAGGGCGCGAAGCTGCCCGGCATCGAGCCGAGGAAGGTCTTCGAGCGATTCCGCATCGGCGAGGGACTCGAGCACCTCTACGCCGCCAAGGAGCGCGGGATGGGTACCGTGATCGCACTGCCCCACGTCGGCAGCTGGGAGTGGGGTGGCTCGTTCCTCAACTCGCTGGGTCTCGGCATGACCGCCGTAGCCGAGGACCTCGAGCCGCCCGAGCTGTTCGCGTGGTTCAAGCAGAAGCGCGAGTCGATCGGCATCCGGATCGAGCCGCTCGACGAGCACGCCGGCACGGTGCTGCTCCAAACCCTGAAGGGCGGCGGAGTCGTCGGGCTGCTCTGCGACCGTGACATCCAGGGCAACGGCGTCGAGGTCGAGTTCTTCGGCGAGCGCGTCAAGATCCCCGCCGGCCCCGCGGCGCTCGCGCTGCGCACCGGAGCGACGCTCGTGGCGGCCGGCTGCTACGCCGGGCCCGGGCGCGATCACTTCGCGGTCATCACGGCGCCGATCCCGGCCGAGCGGACCGGGCGGCTGCGCGACGACGTGACCCGGGTCACCCAACTGGTCGCCGTCCAGCTCGAGGGACTGATCCGACGGGCCCCCGAGCAGTGGCACGTCCTGCAGCCACGCTTCGCAGGGGACTGACGTGCGCGTCGCCCTGATCTCGCCCTACGCGCTGAGCGCCTACGGCGGCGTCCAGGAGCAGACCTTGGCGATGAGTCGCGAGTTGTCGCGTCGGGGCCACGAAGTGCTGGTCGTCGCCCCCGGCGGCCACGACCAATCGGCCTGTGACACGCCCGCCACGGTCGAGCGATTCGGTCGGGTGACCACGCTGCCGGCCAACGGCTCGCGAGCGCCGCTCACCCTCTCGCCGCTCGCAACGCGCCGCGCCTGGTTCACGGTCAACCACTTCGCGCCTGACGTGGTCCACTTCCACGAGCCCTTCGCTCCCTTGATCGGCTGGGGGGTGTTGCGCACGCACCACGTCGCGGCCGTGGGCACCTTCCACCGCAATGGTGACGGCCCGGCGCTGCGTCTGACCAGGCCCCTGCTGCGCCGGCTCGCGGGCGACCTCGACGCCGTCGCGGCGGTGAGCGCCGCCGCCGCCGACACGATCGCCGCGGCGTGTGGCGTCACACCAACGGTGCTCTTCAACGGCTTCGAGATGGACCGGTTCGCGACGACGCCGCGCGAGCGCGAGGGCGCGACCCTGCTCGTGACCGTTGGACGGCTCGAAGAGCGCAAGGGCGTCGATCACGCCATCCGCGCCGTGCGCGCGCACAACGCCCGGGGCGCCGACCCGTGGCGGCTGGTCATCGTGGGCGACGGACCCCAGCGCGGAGTACTCGAGTCGCTGGCCGCGAGAGACGAAAGGATCACGTTCGCCGGCGCGGCGAGCGACGAGGAGAAGCGGGCGTGGATGCGACGGGCGAACGCGTTGATCGCGCCGGCGCTGCGTGGTGAGAGCTTTGGACTGGTCCTGCTCGAGGGGATGGCCAGTGAGACGGTCGTAGTGGCGAGCGACATCACGGGCTACCGCGAGGCGTCAGGGGGCCACGCCTCGCTGTTCGAGCCGGGCGACGACCTCGGCCTCGAGCGCGCGATCGACGAGGCGATGGCCCGCGAGACCGGGGGTCGGATCGCCGCCGCGAGGGCCCACGCCGCGACGTGGTCGATGGCGTCGCTAATGGACGCCTACGAGGGGCTCTACGCGACGGCCCGCGAGCGCTTCGATGCCGACCAGTAACCTTTATCCGTGGCCACCAAGCAACGTTCCCGTTCACGCCGGTCCGGCCCGTCGAGGGACCGCGCCCCGCGCTACGTCGCGCCCGTGCTCGACCCGACCTGGCAGAGCCCCTACGCCCCTACGAGCGCCGAGAAGCACGCCAACCACCGCGCGGTGCGGATCTTCGCCCTGCGCAAGAAGCTCCCCCTCACCATCGCCGCGGGCGTCGTCGCGGTAGCCCTCGTCATTGCCGTCGTCGTGTCACCGTGGCTCCCTCTCGTCGGCGTCGCGGTCGCGGCCCTCTACGCGTGGGACCTGCGCCGGGCGCTCGTGCGCTACGAGCGACGGGGCCGTCTGCTCGGCAACCTCATGCTCGACCAGTTCAAGGCCGGAGGCACCGCGACGGACCGCCTGCGACTGACGACCGTGCTCGACCGTCTGGCGGCGACCTTCGGCGTCGACACGGTCACCACGTTCATCGTCGAGGACTCCGGCTACAACGCCGCGCTCGTGCCCAACGGAGCGGGCCACTCGCTGTTCGTGACGAGCGCGATGATGGGCGACTTCGAACTGATCGAGCTCGAGGGCGTCGTCGCGCACTGCCTGGCGCGCCATCGCCTCGGACTACTCACTCGCCAGAGCGTCGCGGCCGTGTCGAACCTCAGCGACGACGCCCGGCGCACGCTCGCCGGCACCGGCACTGCGTACCGGGCCGACGAGGTCGCCGCCGCGGCCATCCGCTACCCCCTCGGGATTGCCGGAGCGCTGCGCAGGTGCCAGCACCAGGTGACGCCCCCGTCCTCGTTCTTCGCCTCGGCGACCTATGGCCAGTGGCGCTGGATCTGGTTCGACGTCTGGGCCGACCGACGCGAGTCGGACCTCGCGGACCTCGACGACGTCGAGTTGCGCGCCCTCGCCCTCGAGGAGTGGTAGTCGCGGTAGGCAGTTAGGCTGACGTCATGAGTTCATCGCACGACCCCTCGACCATCGGGTCCGCGCTGGTGAAGCGCGGGCTCGCCGACATGCTGCGCGGCGGCGTCATCATGGACGTCGTCAACCCCGAGCAGGCCAAAATCGCCGAGGACGCCGGCGCGGTCGCGGTGATGGCCCTCGAGCGGGTCCCCTCGGATATCCGCCGCGACGGCGGCGTCGCACGAATGAGCGACCCCCAGATGATCCAGGAGATCCAGGCGACCGTGACGATCCCGGTGATGGCCAAGGCCCGGATCGGCCATTTCGCCGAGGCCCAGATCCTCCAGGCCCTAGACGTCGACTACATCGACGAGTCCGAGGTGCTGACCCCGGCCGACGAGGAGAACCACATTGACAAGTGGGCCTTCACCGTGCCGTTCGTGTGCGGCGCCACCAACCTCGGCGAGGCGCTGCGGCGCATCGGCGAGGGGGCGTGCCTGATCCGCTCCAAGGGTGAGGCCGGCACCGGCAACGTCGTCGAGGCCGTGCGGCACCTGCGCACCATCAACGCCCAGATACGCCGGCTCGCGAGCGCCGACGCCTCGGAGTTGTTCTCCCTCGCGAAGGACCTCGGTGCGCCACTGCCCCTCGTCCAAGAGGTCGCCCGCACCGGCAAGCTGCCGGTCCCGCTCTTCTGCGCCGGCGGCATCTCCACCCCGGCCGACGCCTCGCTGGTCTTGCAGCTCGGCGCGGAGGCGGTATTCGTCGGATCAGGCATCTTCAAGAGCGACGACCCCGTACGCATGGCCGAGGCGATCGTCGAAGCGGCGACCCACTACCTCGACGCCGGCGCCGTGGCCAAGGTCTCCACCGGCCTCGGAGCCGCGATGAAGGGCCTCGAGACCGCCTCACTGGAACAGCGACTCGCCGAGCGCGGTTGGTAGTGCGCCGCGTTGGCGTACTCGCCCTTCAGGGCGACGTGCGCGAGCACATCTCGATGCTCGAGGGTCTCGGCGTCGAGGCCGTGGCCGTTCGTCGGGCCGAGCAACTGGAAGGTCTGGACGGCCTGGTCTTCCCGGGCGGCGAGTCGACGACCATCGCGCGACTCCTCACCACGTCGGGGATCCGTCCGGTGCTGGCGGACAAGCTCGACCAAGGATTTCCCGTCTTTGGCACCTGCGCGGGGCTGATCCTGCTCAGCTCCGCCATCCTCGACGGGCGAAGCGACCAGTGGAGCTTCGCGGCGCTGCCGGTCGAGGTTCGGCGCAACGGCTACGGCCGCCAGATCGCGAGCTTCGAGACGCCCGTAGAGGTCGAGGGCCTCGGGACGGTGCCGGGAGTCTTCATTCGCGCGCCGAAGATTGAGACGTGGGGGAGCGACGTCACGGTGCTCGCGGTGCACGACCACGGCGACGGGGACCATCCGGTGTTCGTACGCTACGGCCCGGTCTGGGGCTGCTCCTTCCACCCCGAACTGACCAACGACGACCGCATCCACCGCCTCTTCGTCGAGTCGCTATGAGAATTCGGTACTCTTACTAAGCCCCGTGGGGCAGGAGGAACAATGTCCGGCCATTCGAAATGGGCAACGACCAAGCACCGCAAGGGTGCCAAGGACAGCGCCCGCGCCAAGGTCTTCGCCAAACTCATCCGCCAAGTGGAAGTGGCCGCCCGCGAGGGCGGCAGCGACCCCAACACCAACGCCTCGCTGCGCACGATGTACCAGAAGGCCCGAGAGGCCTCGGTGCCGCTCGACACGATCGAGCGCGCGATCAAGCGCGGCACCGGTGAGCTCGAGGGCGTGCGCTACGAGGCGATCAGCTACGAGGGCTACGGCCCCGACGGCGTCGCCGTCATCGTCGAGACCCTGACCGACAACCGCAACCGCACCAGCGCCGAGATCAAACACGTCTTCGCGCGCAACGGCGGCACGATCGCCGAGCCCGGGGCGGTCTCGTGGCAGTTCGACCGCAAGGGGATCATCGAGGTGAAGGGACCGGTCGACGAGGACCAGCTCCTCGAGTGGGTGATGGAGGCCGGCGGCGAGAACTTCGAGGCGAACGGCGCCGACTACACCATCACGACCGAGCCCCACGACGTGGGCAGTGTCCGCGACGCCCTCGAGGCCCACGGAGCCAAGGTCCTCTCGGCCGAGCTGACCCTCGTCGCGCAGAACACCATCCCGGTCGAGACCGAATCCGAGGCGAAGAAGATCCTGCGCCTGATGGACGCTATCGACGACCACGACGACGTCCAAAACGTCTTTTCGAACTTCGACATCCCCGACGAGATGCTGGCCGCCTACGAGGGTTGAATTCCACCTCTAGGCCGGTTCGGGCATTAGTATCGAACACATGTTCGTACTCGGGATCGACCCCGGACTCACGAGGTGCGGCTACGGCCTGGTGGAGGGCTCATTCCTTGGCGTCGAGTCGTTCCGGGCCGTGCGGGCGGGCACCATCGAGACCGACCACGAGACGCCGGTGGAATTACGACTCGGCCAGATCCTCGTGGAGTTGCGCCAACTCCTCGACGAGACCAAGCCCGACGCCGTCGTCGTCGAGCGAGTCTTCTACCAGCGAAACGCCAAGACGGCCATCCCGGTGGCCCAGGCCAGTGGCGTGGCGGTCGCCCTCGCGGCCGCCGGCGGACTGCCGGTGCGCCAGTTCAACGCCCAGGAGGTGAAGTTGGCCGTCACGGGTTACGGCGCGGCCAGCAAGGTCCAGGTCCAGGGGATGGTCGCGCGCCTGTGCGGACTGGCCGAGGTACCCAAGCCGGCCGACGCCGCTGACGCCCTGGCGCTCGCCATCACCTACTTCATGGTCGTGCGCAGCGAGCGCAAGTATCCCGCGTCGAGCCCCGCATGATCGGCTGGCTACACGGGACGGTCCTGCACCACCACGCCAGCGGCGCCGTCGTGCTCGACGTTCACGGCGTGGGCTACGAGGTGCACGTCGCATCGTTCGACGAGTACCGGATCGGCGACGTGGTCGAGCTGTTCATCTACACGATCGTGCGCGCCGACGCGATCCTCCTCTACGGATTCGCCTCCTACGAGGACCGAGAGTTCTTCGAGCTGCTGCTCGCGACGCCCGGCGTCGGCCCCTCGACGGCGCTCGCCGCCCTACGCACGATGACCACGGGAGAGTTGGCGACGGCAATCGAGAACGGCGACGCGAAGGTCGTCGCCTCGATTCCCGGAATCGGCGCCAAGACCGCCAGCCGGATCGTGCTCGAGCTGAAGGGCAAGGTCATGGTGCCGGGCACGTACGTCGCGATGGCGACATCGAAGTTGGAGAACGACGCCATCGAGGACGCCTTGCGGGGACTCGGCTACACGACCCAGGAGGTCCGCCAGGCTCTGGCCGGCGTCACGCTGCCCGACGATGAGTCGGCGGCCCTGCGCCAAGCGCTTTCGCTCCTGAGGCGTCAGTGAGGCGACGATGAGCCGCCACGAGATTGACGTCGAGCAGTTGTCACGCGGCATCGTGGCCCCGGTCGCCGATGAGCAGGAACGTCGCGCCGAAGTGTCGCTTCGACCGAGCACCTTGGCCGAGTTCATTGGCCAGCCCGAGCTGGTGCGACATCTCGAGATCGTGCTCGGCTCGGCCCGGGCCCGCAACCAGACGGCCGACCACCTGCTCTTCGCCGGCCCTCCGGGCCTTGGCAAGACGTCGCTCGCCAGCATTGTCGCGAGCGAGATGGGCGCGGGGTTTCGCATCACCTCCGGTCCGGTCCTCTCGCGCCCGGGGGACCTCGCGGCGCTGCTGACCGATCTGCAGGACGGCGACGTGCTGTTCGTCGACGAGATCCATCGGCTCAGCCGCGCCGTCGAGGAGGTCCTCTACCCCGCGATGGAGGATCGACGTCTTGACGTGATGATCGGTCGGGGACCGTCGGCGCGAGCGATCCGCCTCGACTTGCCCAACTTCACCCTCGTCGGGGCGACCACGCGCACAGGACTGGTCGCAGCGCCATTGCGTGACCGCTTCGGCTTCGTTGGTCAGCTCGACCTCTACGACGTGGAGGAGCTGTCCGTGATCGTCACCCGCTCGGCCGGACTGCTGGAGGTGAAGCTCGCGGGCATCGCCGCCAAGGTCATCGCCGGACGCAGTCGCGGTACGCCGAGAGTCGCGAACCGGCTGCTGCGTCGAGTTCGCGACTTCGCGGCCGTGGGGGGATACCGGGTCGTCGACGAGTCGGTCGCCGTCGAAGCATTGGCGCTCTTCGGGATCGACGAGTACGGGCTCGACAAGATCGACCGGCGGATCCTCACCCTGCTCTGTCAGCAGTTCGCGCACCAGCCGGTCGGACTCTCGACGCTGGCCCACGCCTGCGGGGAAGAGACCTCTACCATCGAGGATGCCTACGAGCCGTATTTGCTGCGCGAGGGGCTGCTCATCCGCACGCCGCGCGGTCGCGTCGCCACGGAGCGGGCGTTCCATCACCTGGGGATCACGCCGCGCGGCGGGGGTCTGGTCTAGCGAGAGTCGTCCCAGCGAGTAGGGTTTCTTGGGTCTATTGACGGAGGAACTACATATGTTGTTGGCCAAGGCGGGCGGCGGTACATCGTCGATTCTCATCATCTACGTCATCGTTTTCGGGGCTCTGTACTTCTTCTATCTCCGCCCCCGCTCGAAGAAGCAAAAGGCGGCCCGTTCCCAGGCCCGCAAGGTCGAGGTCGGCGAGCGGGCCCAGACCATCGGCGGCTTCGTGGGCATGGTGATCTCCATTGACAACGACCTGGTGACGCTGCGCGGCGCGAGCGGCGTCGAGTTGGACTTCGTCCCGACGGCCATCGCGCGACGATTCGACCCCCCGGCCGTCGAGGAGACGACCGACGACGAGCACGAGCACGAAGAAGGCGACAAGCAGTAATGGCCCAGCAGGTTGGCTCACGGCGGTCGATGGCCGTCAGTCTCATCCTCACGATCGTGATCGCGTTCGGATCGTTGCTGGCGACCATGTCGCTCGGCTGGGGTCCCAAGTTGGGCCTCGACCTCGCCGGTGGTCTTTCGGTCGTCTACAAGCCCGTGGGGACGGCGACCAACGCCAACATGAAAGAGGTCGTGACGATCCTCACGAACCGCGTGAACGGACTGGGCGTCTCGGGCGCCAAGGTCAACCTCCAAGGGAAGAACGTGGTCGTGAGCGTGCCCGGCGTCACCGACGCGCGCGCCGTTCTAGCGGCCGTCGGCCAGACCGCGCAGCTACTCTTTCGCCCGGTGATGTGCCAAGTCACCCAGGCCAAGAAGACCCAGCAGGTCACTGGAGCCCTTCCCCCCTGCGGGTCGCAGTACCTCCTCTCGGCCGCCAACTTGAACATCAACATCACGACCGGCAGCCCGACCAACGCCATTCAGCCCGACCCCAAGTACGCGAAGGTCGCCTCGACTCTGCCCGCGAACGACAGCTCCAAGGATTCGGTCATTCTGCCGGTCCTCGGCCAGCCCAGCGTGCGTTATCTGCTCGGCCCGGCGCAGATGACGGGCCAGTCGGTCTCCAAGGCCTTCGCCCAGCAGGATCAGGTGGGCGCCTGGGTCGTCAACTACAACCTGACCTCGACAGGTAGCCCCCTCTGGGACAACGTCGCACGTCAGAACTTCCACCAGCAGGTCGCCATCGAACTCGACGGCGTCATCCAGTCGGCACCGTTGATCCTCCCGAACCAAGCGGCCTTCACCAGCTTCGCCGGCGCGGGTCAGATCTCGGGCTCGTTCACGCAAGGCTCGGCCAAGAACCTGGCCCTCGCGATGGAGTTCGGTTCCCTGCCGGTGCGGCTCGTGCCCCAAAACACCGTGACCGTGTCACCGACCCTCGGCCACAGCTCGCTCGTGGCGGGCCTCGGCGCGGGCCTGGTCGGACTCGCCCTCGTTCTGCTCTACACGATCCTCTACTACCGTGCGCTCGGCCTCGTGATCGTGCTCGGACTCATCGTGACCGCGGCGCTGCTCTGGGCGATCATCTCGGCGCTGGGCCACACCGCCTTCGCGCCGAGCTTCGACCTGGCCGGCGTCACCGGTCTGATCGTCTCGATCGGCATCACGGTCGACAGCTACATCGTCTACTTCGAACGATTGAAAGACGAGGCCCGAGCAGGGCGCTCGGTGAGAACCTCGGTCGACCGGGGCTTTCGCTCCGCGTGGCGCACCGTCCTGGCGGCCGACTCGGTCAGCCTGCTCGCCGCCGTGCTGCTCTACATCATCGCGGTCGGCGACGTGCGGGGCTTCGCCTTCTTCCTCGGCCTCTCCACCCTGATGGACGTCTTCATCACGTGGTACTTCACACGGCCCCTCGTGGTGCTGCTCGGACGACGCGGCACCCAGGGCACCTCGGCGCTCTCGATGGTTGCCGGCCTGTACTCGGGGGGCCAGGGTGAGTGACGAGACCATGATTAGCGACGTCGCACCGGCCGAGGTCAAGGCCCCGGGACACTTCGGGCGCCTCTACCAAGGCCTCACCACGATCGACTTCGTCGGACGCAAGAGGACCTGGTTCACCATCTCGGTGATCATCATCGTCATCGGGCTCGGCTCACTCGCGATCCGGGGCTTCAACCTCGGCATCGACTTCAAGGGCGGCAGCTCGTGGGAGGTGCTGGCCCCGCACACGTCGATCCAGGCGGTGACGACCGCGGTCAACAACGCCGGGCTCTCCAACCCGATCGTCGAGAAGCTCGGCAGCGAGACCTACCAGGTCAGCGCCGACTTGAACGCGCTCTCGGCGTCGGCGCAGCTGGACCTGACCAACAAGGTCGTCGACGCGATGGCCAAGGTCGCCGGTAAGAACGTCAACCAGGTCTCCACGAGCGCCGTCGGGCCGACCTGGGGCGGCCAGATCACCAACCGGGCCCTCGAGGCCCTGATCGTCTTCTTCATCGCGGTCGTGGCGTACATCAGCATCCGCTTCGAGCCCAAGATGGCGCTCGCCGCCTTCATCGCGATGGTCCACGACCTCCTCGTCACGGTCGGCGTGTACTCGCTCTTCGGCTTCCAGATCACGCCAGACACCGTCATCGCGATCCTGACGATCCTCGGTTACTCCCTCTACGACACCGTCGTCGTGTTCGACCGAGTGCGTGACAACACCGGCACGGTGCTGAAGAGCGGCGACATGAGCTACGGCGACATGGTCAACCTCTCGATGAACCAGACGCTGGCCCGCTCGATCAACACCTCGCTGGTGGCGATCCTGCCGGTCTTCTCCGTGCTCGCCGTCGGCGCCTACATCCTCGGCGCGACGACCCTGCAGAACTACGGTCTGGCGCTCTTTGTCGGGCTGATGAGCGGGGCCTACTCGTCGATCTTCATCGCCAGCCCGCTACTCGCGGTGATGAAAGAGCGCGAGCCCCGTTTCCGCGAGTTGGCCCTGCGCGCCGCCGCCCGCGGTGACCACGCCGTGTTGAGCGCGAACGCCGCCGCGAAGCTGTCGGGCGAGAGCGCGCAACGCCAGCGCCGCTCGACGGCATCGGGCCAATCGTCCTCGACGTCGGCCACGGGCTACGCCATCCAGGCCCGCGCGCGCAAGCCCAAGAAGCGATAGTCGACCGGTAGGCTGACCCCATGGTCAGTCTCACGTCGAGGTCCTCGGCCGATCCCGCACTGATCGGCTCGATCGAGCGTCTCATCGGGCGTTTCCTCGAGCACCACGAGCACGGCGACGTCGAGCTGATCCGTCGGGCCGGCCTCGCGGCAATCAACGCCCACGAGGGCCAACTGCGCCGCACCGGCGAGCCCTACGTCACCCACCCCATCGCCGTGGCGGACATCGCGGCCGACCTCGGCCTCGACGAGGTGACGATCACGGCCGCGCTCTTGCACGACGCCGTGGAGGACACCGGCATCACCAAGGAGTGGCTGGCCCAGGAGTTCGGCGACCAGGTGTCGGCCGTCGTCGACGGGGTCACCAAGCTCGATCGTCTGGAGTTCGACTCCAAGGAGGAGCAACAGGCCGCGACCATCCGCAAGATGTTCATCGCCATGGCCCAGGACTGGCGGGTGCTGCTCATCAAGTTGGCCGACCGGCTGCACAACATGCGCACCATCTCGGTCATGCCCATGGCGCGTCAGCGCTCCATCGCCCAAGAGACCCTCGACGTCTACGCGCCGTTGGCTCACCGCCTCGGTGTCCAGCAGGTCAAGTGGCAGCTCGAGGACCTCAGTTTCGCCACGCTGCACCCCAAGCGCTACGCCGAGATCGAGCAGATGGTCGCCGCGCGCCAGCCCGAGCGCGAGGCCTACCTCGGCGAGGTCATGACCACGCTCTCGGCCAAGCTCGACGAGTTCGGCATCAAGGCCGAGGTGCGCGGACGGCCGAAGCACCTCTGGAGCATCTACGAGAAGATGGTGATCGGCGGGAAGGAGTTCGACGACATCTTCGACCTGGTGGGGCTGAGGGTCATCGTCGACGAGGACCGCGACTGCTGGGCGGTGCTGGGCGCCATCCACGCGCTCTGGTCCCCGGTCCAGGGCCGCTTCAAGGACTTCATCAACTCGCCCAAGTTCAACCTCTACCAGTCCCTGCACACGACGGTCATCGGTCCGCGGGGCAAGTCGGTCGAAGTCCAGGTGCGCACCTACGAGATGCACCGGCGCGCCGAGTTCGGCGTCGCGGCGCACTGGGGTTACAAGGAGAACGCCTCCAACAAGGAGGTCGCCTGGATGCAGCGCCTCGTCGACGTGGAAGAGGAGGAGAACGACCCGATCGCCTTCCTCGAGGCGCTGAAGCTGGACCTCGGCCAGGACGAGGTCTACGTCTTCACCCCCAAGGGCCGGGTCATCCCGCTGATCGAGGGGGCGACCACCATCGACTTCGCCTACGCCGTGCACACCGAGGTCGGCCACCACTGCGTGGGGGCCAAGGTGAACGGACGGCTGGTGCCGCTCGACACGGTGCTGCGCTCGGCCGACGTCGTGGAGATCGTGACCTCCAAGAGCGAGGCCGCGGGGCCGTCGCGCGACTGGCTGGCGATCGCGCAGTCCTCGAGGGCCAAGTCCAAGATCCGCCAGTGGTTCCAGCGCGAGCGACGCGACGACGCCATCGAGGGCGGTCGCGAGGAGCTCACCAAGGCCCTTCGTCGCGAGGGGCTGCCCATCGCCACCTCGCTCTCCTCGAGCGCGCTCGACGCGGTCATCGCCGCGATGAACCTCGAGGACCTCGACGCGCTGTTCATGGCCATCGACTCGGGCCAGATCTCGGCCCACGCGGTCGTCCAGCGGCTCGACCGCGAGTTGCGCGGGGGCGGCGACGCCGAGCAGATGCCCACGACCGTCACCAAGATGCCGCGCTCGAACCGCACGACGCGGCGCTCGGCCGGCGTCTACGTCGAGGGCCTCGACGACGTCATGATCCACCTGGCGCGGTGCTGCTCTCCGGTCCCGGGCGACAGCATCATGGGCTTCATCACCCAGGGCCGGGGGGTCTCGGTGCACCGCGACGACTGCTCGAACGCGGTGGCCCTCGCGCAACGCCTCGGCGAGCGGATCATCGACGTCGAGTGGGACGGCTCGGTGAGCGGCCAGTACCGCGCGGTCCTCGAGGTGATGGCCTTCGACCGCTCGAGGCTGCTGCTCGACGTCTCCAAGGTCGTCGCCGAGTACCACCTGAACATCATCTCGTCGAGCTCGTCGACGTCGGGGTCACGGATCGTGCGGATGGTCTTCGACGTCGAGCTCGCCGACCCCACGCACCTCAGTAGTCTCTTGGCAGCCCTCAAGGGGGTTGACGGGGTGTTCGACGCCTTCCGCCAGCTCCCCGGACAGAACAAGACCTCATGAGCGATCCAGTCACCACCTTCAAGGCCCCCATCGGGACCCACGACGTCCTCGGCCCGGCGTCGGCCCAGTGGGAGGGGCTCGTGGCGACCTTCGCCCAGTTCGCCTTTCGCTACGACTTCGAGCTGTGCATCACCCCGATGTTCGAGGACGTCGGGGTCTTCAATCGTGGCATCGGCGAGCACAGCGAGGTGGCGAAGAAGGAGATGTACGTCTTCGCTGACCGCTCGCAGCGACACTACGCGCTACGCCCCGAAGGCACCGCTCCGGTGGTGCGCGCCTTCGTTCAGCACCACCCGACCGTCCCGTGGAAGGCGTGGTACGTCACGCCGGCCTTCCGCTACGAGCGGCCCCAGGCCGGCCGGTACCGCCAGCACCACCAGTTGGGCGTCGAGGTGCTCGGCACGGACGATCCGGCCGTCGACGTCGAGGTCATCTCGCTCGCGCAGCGCTTCTACGAGGCGATTGGACTGCGACGGTTCCGTCTGCTGGTGAACTCGATGGGCCACGACGTGTGTCGCAGCGCCTACGTGGAGAAGCTGCGTCGACACCTCCTCGCGAACGTCCCGGGTCTGTGCGTCGACCACCGCGACGTCTGGCACGAGAACCCCCTGCGGGTGCTCGACTGCAAGAAGCGCAGCTGCATCGCGGTCACCGAGCAGGGGCCGATGCTGATCGACCACATCTGCGCCGACTGCCGGGACCACTTCGACCGAGTCGTCGCGGGGCTCCTCTCGATCGGCATCCCCAGCACAATCAACCCGCGTTTGGTGCGCGGTTTCGACTACTACACACGCACGACGTTCGAATTCGTCTCGGACGCGCTCGACGGCGCCCAGAACGCCATCGGTGGGGGAGGGCGCTACGACCGGCTCGCCGAGCAGCTCGGCGGCAAGCCTACGAGCGGCATCGGATTTGGCAGCGGCATCGAGCGGCTCCTGCTCGCGCGCGACGCCGAGGACGTCCAGCCGCGCGACCTCATCAACCGCACGCTCGACCTGTTCGTCATCGACACGACGGACCTCGACGTGGCGACCGAGCTGGTCGACGAGCTGCGCTCGGCCGGCTTCGCGACCGGGCGCTCCTACGACCGGCGCTCGATGAAGGCCCAGATGAAGGTCGCCGACAAGTCCGGCGCCCGCCTCGCGCTGCTCGTCGGTCCCCTGGAGGACGCCGCCGGCGAGGTTACGATTAGGGACCTGCGAAGCGCTGACTTCGAGCAACGCCAGCGCACGGTGGCCCGAGGCGACCTCGCGCTCGAGGTCTCGAAGCTACTGAACGATTGAAGTGACCATGACGAACCACGAAGCCACGAGCCTGCGCGACCTGTTGTGCGCCTCGATCGACGAGTCCCACGTGGGACGCTCGATCAGCGTCTGCGGCTGGGTCGCCAAGCGGCGCGAGCACGGCGAGCACCTCGCCTTCCTCGACATCCGCGATCGCTCGGGTCTCGTGCAGGCCGTCGTCGAGGGATCGGTCGACGTGCGCAGCGAGTACGTCGTGCGCGTCACCGGCACGGTCACGCACCGTCCCGAGGGCACCGTCAACGACCGGTTGGCCACCGGACGCGTGGAGCTGACCGACTGCGTGGTCGAGGTCCTCTCGGCCGCCGAACCGCCGCCGTTCCAGCTCGACGACCGCCTCGAGATCGACGAGCAGGTCCGGCTGCGCTACCGCTACCTCGACCTGCGCCGCGAGCAGATGCAGCACAACCTGCGCCTGCGCGCGGTCGTGAACTCGGCGCTGCGCCGGGCCATGGACGACCAGGGTTTCTGCGAGGTCGAGACCCCCCTGCTCTGGGCACCGACGCCCGAGGGGGCTCGCGAGTTCGTGGTCCCCTCACGACTGCACCCCGGCGAGTTCTACGTCCTGCCCCAGAGCCCCCAGATCGCCAAGCAGCTCCTGATGGTGGGCGGCTTCGACCGGTACTACCAGATCGCACGGTGCCTGCGTGACGAGGACCTGCGGGCCGACCGCCAGTTCGAGTTCACGCAGCTAGACCTCGAGGCGAGCTTCGTCACGCAAGACGACGTCCTCGGATTCGTGTCGCGCGCCGTGCTCGACGCCGCCGAGGCCGCGACCGGCGTGCGTCCCGACGCCATCCCCTCGATGACCTGGGCGCAGGCCCTTGACCACTACGGCACCGACAAGCCCGACCTGCGCTTCGCCATGACCCTCCAGGACCTCTCGGAGGTCTTCGCCGCCACCGGGGTGAAGGCCTTCTCGGCGGCGACCGTGAAGGCGCTGCGCGTGCCCGCCGGCGCGAGCCTCACGCGCAGTCGCCTCGACCAGCTGACCGAGCAGGCCAAGTCCCTCGGCGCGAAGGGCCTCGCGTGGTTCCGTATCACCGAAGAGGGTCTCGACTCGCCGCTCGCGCGGTTCCTCAACGAGACCGAGGCCGCCGCCATCGGCGCCGTCGACGGCGCGCAGGTCGGCGACCTCGTCTTTTGCGTCGCCGACGAGTACGCGCTGGCCTGCAAGGTTCTCGGGGCGCTGCGCGTCGAACTGGGATCGCTGCCCGTCGGCGAGGGGCCTCACGTCTACGTCTGGGTCACCGAGTTCCCGATGTTCGAGGGCGTCGACGAGGACGGCAACCTCCAGGCGGCCCACCACCCGTTTACCATGCCCCACCCCGACGACCTCGGTCTCATCGAGACCGATCCGCTGGCGGTCCGCTCCCAGGCCTACGACCTCGTGTTGAACGGCTGGGAGCTCGGAAGCGGCTCGGTGCGGATCCACCGCACCGACGTCCAGAGCCGGATCTTCACCGCGCTCGGGATCAGTGACGCCGAGGCGGAGAGCCGGTTCGGCTTCCTGCTCGGCGCCTTTCGCTACGGCGCACCGCCCCACGCGGGCTTCGCCTTCGGCATCGACCGGTTGGTGGCGATCTTCGCGGGCGAGGAGAACATCCGCGAGGTCATCGCCTACCCCAAGACCCAGTCCGGCGCCGACCTCATGACGGGCGCACCCAAGGGCATCACCGAGCGCCAGCTCCGCGACCTGCGGATCACGTCGGCGCCGAAGGGCTAGCCACGTCACTCTTCGACGACGCCGTCGCCCAGCGCCTGCGTCAGGCGGCCCCGCTGGCCGACCTGCTGCGCCCGAGGACCCTCGACGAGCTCGTGGGCCAGGACCACCTCGTCGGGCCCGACGGGCCGCTGCGCCGTTTCGTCGAGGCCCACCAGCTCTCCTCGATGATCCTCTGGGGTCCGGCCGGCACCGGCAAGACGACGCTCGCGCGGATCATCGCGACCGCCGCCGGCTACGCCACCGAGAGCCTGTCGGCCGTGACCAGTGGCGTGAAGGACGTGCGCGAGGCGCTGGTGCGCGCCACCGAGCGCCTGGGCGAGCATGACCAGCGCACGGTGTTATTCATCGACGAAGTCCACCGGTTCAACAAGTCCCAACAGGACCTCTTGCTCCCGGCGACCGAGACCGGCCAAGTGGTGCTGATCGGGGCCACGACCGAGAACCCCTACTTCGAGGTGAACGCCGCCCTGATGAGCCGCTCGACGCTGTGGCGGCTGCGCAGCCTCGCCGCGAGCGACCTCGCGGTCCTCGTGCGCCGCGGCCTCGAGTTGCGCGGTGCCGCGATCACCGACGAGGCCCTCGAGGCGGTCACCTCGTCGGCCGACGGCGACGCCCGAGTGGCCCTCACGACGCTCGACACCGCCATCATCCTCGCGCGCGCCAACGGCCCCGACAACAACCTGGTGGACGTTGCCCACGTCGCCCAGGCCCGCGACGGACGCCTCTACCACCAGTCGCGCGACACGCACTTCGACCAGATCAGCGCCTTCATCAAGTCGGTGCGCGGTTCGGACCCCGACGGCGCGCTCTACTGGCTGGTCACGATGCTCGAGGCCGGCGAGAGCCCCCGATTCCTGGCGCGTCGGCTCGTCATCCTCGCCTCCGAGGACATCGGCCTCGCCGACCCGATGGGCCTCGTGCTGGCCGACGCCGCCGCGCGCACCGTCGAGTTCATTGGACTGCCCGAGGGTCGGCTCACCCTGGCGCACGCGACCATCACGCTGTCGCTCATGCCCAAGAGCAACTCGGTCACCCGCGCGCTCGGCGCCGTCACGCGCGCGGTGCAGGCCGGCGGGGGCGAGGTGCCCGACCACCTGCGTGGCTCGAACTATCGCGGCGCCGAGGAGCAGGGATTCGGCACCGGCTACCAGTACCCCCACGACCACCCGGGCGGCTGGGTCGCCCAGCAGTACCTGCCCGACTCGCTCGTCGGCTCGGCCTTCTACGACCCAACCGACTTCGGACGCGAGCGCGCCCTCGTCGAGCAGTGGCGCGCCACGATGGGCCTCGACGACCGACCCAAACCGGCCCCGACGGTAGAGTGATTGCCGTGGAAGCCGCCCAACTCCGTTCGATCTTCCTCGACTACTTCGCCGACAACGGCCACACGATCGTGCCCTCGGCGAGCCTGATTCCCCACGACCAGTCGCTGCTCTTCACCGTGGCGGGGATGGTGCCCTTCAAGCCGTACTTCACCGAGGAGGAGCCGGCCCCCTACCAACGTGCGGTCTCGGTCCAGAAGTGCTTTCGCGCGTCGGACATCGACATCATCGGCACGACCCAGCGCCACCTGACGTTCTTCGAGATGATGGGCAACTTCTCCTTCGGCGACTACTTCAAAGAGGGCGCCATCCGCTATGCGTGGGGCCTGGTCACCGAGGGTTTCGGCCTCGACCCCGACCGGCTGTGGGTGACCGTGCACACCACCGACGACCAGGCCGAGGAGCTCTGGCGCGACCTCATCGGCGTTCGGCCCGAGCGCATCCAGCGCCTCGACGAGGACAACTTCTGGGGCATGGGCGAGGGCGGACCCTGCGGGCCGTCCTCGGAGATCTTCTTCGACAAGGGGCCCGAGTTCGGCGCCGACGGGGGACCGGCCCTCGGCGGAGAGGACCGCTTCGTCGAGTTCTGGAACCTCGTGTTCATGCAGTACGAGAGGGGCCCGGGCGGCTCCATGACCGAGCTGCCCAAGAAGAACATCGACACCGGTGCCGGCTTTGAGCGCTGCCTCGCGATCCTGAACGGCGTCGAGTCGGTGTTCGCGACCGACCTCTTCGCGCCGCTGCTCGAGACGGCCTCGCGGGCCCTGAAGACCCCCTACGGCACCGGTGAGGTGACCGACGTCGCGATCCGGCGCATCGCCGACCACGGCCGTGCGATGACGATGCTGGTCGCCGACGGGGTGCTGCCCTCGAACGAAGGACGCGGCTACGTGCTGCGGCGCATCATCCGACGGGCCATCCTCGCCGCACGCCGATCCGGCTCGGAGGCCGCGCTCGTCGCGTCACTGGTGGACGCGACGATCCTGAAGATGGGCACGGCCTACCCGGTGCTGGTGAAGGACCGCGACCTCATCGTCGAGGTGCTCGAGCGCGAGGAGGCCGGCTTCGCGCGCACGTTGCGCACCGGCATGTCCCTGCTCGACGAGGCCCGCGACGAGGTCGTGGCCGCCAAGTCGACCGTCTTCCCGGGCGAGGTCGCCTTCAAGCTGCACGACACCCACGGCTTCCCGATTGAGCTGACGAGCGAGATCGTCGCCGAGTCGGGGCTCGTCGTGGAGCGATCGACCTTCGACGCCGCCATGGCCGTCCAGCGCGAGCGGGCCCGCGCCAAGGCCAAGACCCTCAACCTGGCCGACGACGCGCAGTACCGCGACCTGATCGAGCGTCACGGCACCACCGAGTTCGTCGGGCGTGACGTCACGCGCTACAGCGTCGAGACCCAGGTGCTGGCCCTGCTCGCCGGCGAGGGTGGCGTCGGTGAGCTGTTCCTCGACTCCACGCCCTTCTACGCCGAGTCGGGTGGCCAGGTCGGCGACACCGGCACGATCGTCACCGAGACCGGCCGGTTCGAGGTCCTCGACACCCAGAGCGTCGCCGGCGGGCTGTTCGCGCACCGTGGACGTCTCTCGGGTGAGATCGTGCCGGGCCAGATGGCCGTGGCGACGATCGACCCCGAGCGGCGCGAGGCGACCCGGCGCAACCACACCGCGACGCACCTGCTGCACGCGGGGCTGCGCTCGGTGCTCGGCGACCACGTGCGCCAGCAGGGCTCGTGGGTCGGTCCCGACCGGCTACGCTTCGACTTCAGCCACGGCACGGGCGTGCGCGACGAGGAGGCCGCCGCGATCCTCACCCTGGTCAATACCGACGTCGTGGCCAACGAGGGCGTCGAGACGATCCAGACGACCAAGGCCGAGGCCGAGACGATGGGCGCGGTCGCCTTCTTCGGCGACAAGTACGGAGACCGGGTCCGCGTCGTGCGGGCCGGATCGCACAGCCTCGAGTTCTGCGGCGGCACTCACGTGGAGCGCCTGGGCGACATCGGTCAGATCCAAATCGTCAGCGAGGCCTCCATCGGGTCCAACACCCGACGGATCGAGGCGGTGAGCGCTCTGGGCGCCCATCGCCGCAGCCGCGAAATGGAGACGGCGCTCGGCACCGTGGCCACGCTGTTGAAGACGTCCTTCGACGACGTGGTGCCCTCTCTCGAGCGCCTCGTCGGACAGCTGCGCGACGGCGAGAAGGAGATCGCGTCACTGCGCCAGGCCCAGCTCTCCGGACTCGCCGATCGCCTGCACGCGAGCGCCGAGGGCGACGTACTCCGCGCGCGGGTCGACGGCTTCTCGGGCGACCAGCTGCGCACGCTCGCCCAGGACCTTCAGCGCCGCGGACGCCGGGCCGTGGTGCTGGTCGGCGCCAGCGAGGAGAAGGTGGCCATCGCCGTGGCGACCGACGAGACGCTCGACGCCGTGGGCGCGGTGAAGGAGCTGGCGGCACTCGTCGGCGGTGGGGGTGGTGGCTCGGCCCGGATCGCCCTCGCCGGTGGGCGCGATCCCGACGGCATCGACGCCGTCCTGCACGCGGCGGCGGCCCTCTAGGAACCCGTGACGCGGATCCTCGGCATCGACCCCGGCACGAGGCGTTGCGGCATCGCCATCACCGACTCGGCCCAGCGAATGGCATTCCCCCGCCCGTCACTTGCGAGTGACGATTCACTCCTCATCGCGCTGGCGGCCCTGATCGAAGAGGAGGACGCCGCGAGCGTCGTCGTCGGTCGACCGGTGGCGCTGTCGGGGAACGTGACGGCCAGCACCCGGTTCGCCGACGACCTGTTCCGCTCGGTCGCCGCCGAGTTCGCCGAGATGCCGGTCGTCCAGTGGGACGAGCGTCTCACGACCCTCGAGGCGCAGAAATCGCTCACCCGGGCCGGATTGCGGGCCAAAGACCAGCGAAGTCGCATCGACAGCGCGGCCGCGGTCATCATGCTGCAAAACTATCTGGATGCCCTCCTTTCTGACTAGGCCCCTCGGGCGCGTCCTCGCCGCGGGGGCGGTGCTGATGCTGGTCGGCGCAGCCTGGTTCGCGCTGCAGGTCGACCCGATCTTCTCCTCGGCCGGCAAGGAGGTCATCGTCACGGTGCACCCCGGCGACTCCATTGCGACCATCGCGTCCGCGATGCAGGCCAAGGGCATCATCGCCTCGCCGCTCGCCTTTCGCATTGACGCGCTGGTCTTCGGCGCGCCCGTCGTGCACCCCGGCTCCTACGAGATCGCCCAGGGCTCGTCCTTCGGTCACGTGAAGTCCATCCTCGGTTCCCCGCCCAACGTCGTGGTGATCGACGTGGCACCGGGACTGACGCTGCACGAGGTCGCCGTCAGCGTGGCCAACAACATGGGCAACGCCTGGGCCGACTCCTTCGCCCGGGCGGCGACGAGCACGGTGACGCAGAGCCCCTTCGCGCGGGGCCCCTCGCTCGAGGGACTGATCGGGGTGGGCCAGTACATCGTGACGCCGGGCACGACGCCCTCGATGCTGGCCAAGCGCATGGTCGACGGCTTCGTGCGCGAGGCCGCCTCCGTCGGGCTGACGCCGACGACGACACTCAACGGCCTGAACGCCTACCAGCTCGTGATCGCGACGTCGATCGTCGAGAAGGAGGGCTACTACCCGAAGAACATGCCCCGCGTGGCCCGCGTGGTCTTCAACCGGTTGAAGCGCGGTGGCGGCCTGCAGATGGACTCGACCGTGCTCTACTACCTCGGCCAGGACGGTGGCATCGTCACCCACGCCGACCTTCAGCTCCACACGCCCTACAACACGTACCTCTACCCCGGGTTGACCCCGACGCCGATCTGTGCGGTGTCGACGATCGCCCTCTCGGCCGTCCTGCACGCGCCGCCGGGGTCGTGGCTCTACTTCACGCTGATCAAGAAGGACGGCACGATGGCCTTCGCCAACACCTTCGCCGAGCAGCTCGCCAACGAGAAGATCGCCCAGTCGAACGGCATCGGATGAGGTGGAGCGTCGGGGTCGCCGGATCGCCGATCGCGCACTCGCTCACGCCCGCGCTGCACGAGGAGGGTCTGCGGATCGCCAACCTGCAGGGGACGTCCGAGCGCGTTGAGCTGGCCCGCGAGGACGCCGCGCAGCTGAGTGCGCTGCTGGGCGACCGGTTTGACGCACTGTCGATCACGATGCCCCTCAAGTTCGTGGCGGGCCAGTACTGCGACGCGCTCGACGAGGTGGCGACGCGCACCGGATCGGTCAACTCGATGCTGGTGCGCGACGGTCAGGTGCTCGGTGCCTCCACCGACGGTCGGGGCTTCGTGGACGCGCTCGCCGGTGAACTGTCATTCGACGTCGCCGGCAGGCACGTCGTGGTGCTCGGGGCCGGGGGAGCGGCGCGGGCCATCATCGACGCGCTCGTCGCCGCGAACGTCGACTCGGTCAGGGTAGTTGGTCGCACGCAGGGCAACGTCGACTTCCTCACGAATCTCTACGGGAACGTGCACGACCTCGCGACGACCTCGCGCCCGATCGACCTGATCGTGAACACCGTGCCGGCCGAGGGCCGTCCGGACGAGGCGGTCCTCGTCGAAGGCGTCGGCCCCGACACGGTCGCGGTGGACATCACCTACGTGCCGGCCCTGTCGACGTGGTTGGCGCTGCACGAACGCGTCGGATGCCGCACGCAGAACGGACGGGCGATGCTGGCCTACCAGGCCGCCCTGCAGATGCGGTGGTGGTGGGACGTGGCGATGGACGGCGCGAGCCTGCTGCGGGCAATCTCGTGAGCGACACGTTGAGCGCCCTCACGACGCGACTGCGCTCGAAGGACTCCCTCGACCTCGGACTCTGCTGGGGCCTCATGGCGCTCGGCATCACCGGGGTCATCATGATCTACAGCGCCACGCGCCAGCCGCTGTTGCACGCCGGCTACAACCCGCACTACTACCTCGAGCGCCAGGGCCTGTACGTGGCGATCGGCATTGTGGCGATGTACGTCACGTCGCTGATCGACTACCGGCGACTCGAGATCGTCGCGACGCCGCTCTACGTGATGAGCCTGTTCGGGCTGGCCGGCGTCTTCGTGCTGGGCCAGGCCTCGCTCGGCGCCCAGCGTTGGTACAGCCTCGGCTTCATCCAGATCCAGCCCAGCGAGTTCGCCGTGCCGATCCTCATCCTGGCCATCGCGACCTTCTGCCAGCGTCGGCCCGAGGGCCTCACCATGTACGACGTCGCACGACTCATGGTCATGTCCCTCGTGCCGATGCTGCTGATCTTCCGTGAACCGGACCTCGGCACCACGATCATCATCGTGCTCGTGGTGGGCGCGATGATGGTGATCGCCGGTGTCCCGCCGCGGTTCATGACGCTCCTCGCGGTCGTGGGCTCGGCGACGGTGTTCGCCGGTGTGTACCTCCAGGTGTTGCACAAGTACCAGATCGACCGGTTCATCTCGTTCATGAACCAGAACTCCAACAATCCCCAACTGGCGACCCTCATCTACGAAGTCAGCAACGCCAAAGTGGCCATCGGCGCGGGCGGGCTGCGCGGCGCCGGGTTCTTCCAGGGCCTCCAGACGGTGCTCGGCTACGTGCCCGAGCAGCGCACCGACTTCATCTTCACGGCCATTGGTGAGCAGTTGGGCTTCATTGGATCGGTGCTCATCGTGACGTTGCTGGGCTTCGTGGGCTTTCGGATGTTCGTGATCGGACGCCGGTCCAAGGACATGATGGGACGGCTCTTGTGCATCGGCGTGTTCGTCTTCTTCGCGTTCAGCTGCTTCGAGAACATCGGCATGACGATGGGCATCATGCCCGTCACCGGCATCCCATTGCCGCTGCTCAGTTACGGTGGCTCGTCGGCGCTCGTCTTCTTCGTGGCCGGCGGCTTGGTCCTCTCGGTGTCGCGACGCACCGGCAATTAGGGTGGAGTCCTGATGAGTGACGCCCCGGCCGCCGACGAGAGCCAGTCCAAAGTGCCGACTCTCGAAGCGGTGGACGTCGACGTCGTCGAACCGTCGGTCGACCCCCCCGTCGAGACCTCATCCACGCCGGACGGCGAGGCGACCGGTCCATCCGACAGCGAGCCGGTCGTCCAGTTCCGGGTGATGAACGTCGAGTCGGTCCTGTTCGACCTGGTGGACGTGTCGCCCCAGGTGCACCTGATGGAGGCGCAGGAGCCGTATCGCTACATGACGATCCCCATTGCGCTGCCCGAGGCCATGGCGCTGAACGGCGCGCTCGCGGGGATCGAGGGTCGCCGCCCGGGCACCCACGAGCTGTTCAGCTCGGTGCTGGCGCGCCTGCAGTGTGACGTCATCGCGGTGCGGATCGTGCGCTACGAGGCCGGGGTCTACTACGCCGAGATCGACGTCATGTCGCCGCGCGGACGCGAGGTCTTTGACTGTCGTACGAGCGACGGCCTGATCCTCGCCCTGCGCCAGGGCGTGCCCGCACCGGTGCTCTGCGCCGAGGAGATCCTCGCGCTCCTCTACGCCGAGTCGAACTGAAGCGCGACGATCTCGCCGCCCCGTCGCTCGGTGGCGTTCTCGTCCGATATCCGCAGCAGCAGCGCCACGATCAGGTAGTTGGCGAACAGTGAGCTGCCGCCGTAGGCCATGAAGGGCAGCGTGATCCCGGTGAAGGGAAGGATGCGCAAGACGCCGGCCATGATGAAGAACGCCTGGAAGCCCATCAGCGCCGAGAGTCCCGTCGCGGCGAGTCGCACGTAGTCGGAGTGGGCGCGCTGGGCGATGCGAAACCCCTCCCCGACGAAGGAGGCGAAGAGGCACAGCACGAGGATGACACCGAGGAAGCCGAGCTCCTCGGCGATGGCGGCGAAGATCATGTCCGAGGTGAGAAAGGGGATGTCGCCCGATTGGCCGAGTCCGAGTCCGGTACCGGTGATGCCGCCGGCGGCGATCGAGTACCAGCCGTGCGCCAGTTGACAGCTGAGGTGGGCCGCGCAAGGGGTCCAGGGATTCAGCCACAACGAGACCCGTGAGTGGACCTGGGAGAAGAACTGCGCCGCCGCGATACTGCCCCCGCCGAAGAGCATCACGCCGAGCACCACGTAGGTCTTCAGGCCCGTCGTGACCCAGAGGAGAGAGATGAAGAGCGCGAAGAGCAAAAGCGCGAAGCCGATGTCGTTCTCGGCACCGACGATCGCCATCGAGACGCCCCAGGCGAAGAGGATCGGCAACAGCACTCTCGGTGGCACGATGTTGCGCCCCCCGATGCGCTGCGTGGGCGTGGAGAGCAGCTCTCGGTTGGCGGCGAAGTACGAGGCGAAGAAGAAGACCAGCAGAATCTTGGCGATCTCGATGGGCTGGAACGAGACCGGCCCCACGGCGACCCACAGCCGCGCACCGTTGAGGTTCTCGCCGAAGTGGGGGATGAGCGGCATCATCAGTAGCGCCATCGCGGCCAGCAGCGTCAGGTAGCGGTAACGGTCGAGGTCGCGTGCGTGGCGAACAATGGCGAGGGTCACGATCAGGCCGATTGCGCTGACGAGGAACCAGAAGGACTGTCGCGTCGCGTACGCGGGGTTCCATCGGGCGATCTCCACGTAGCCAATGCCGTTCAGAAACGTCGCGATCGGCAGGAGCACCTGGGAGGCGTGGGGGGCCAGTCGGCGGATCGCCACGTGCATGAGGAGCGAGATCACGACGATGCCCGTCAAAAAGACCGTGAGGTGCGCAGGCATGTGGCCCTTGGCGCCGAGGGAGGCCAGCACGTAGAAGGCGCCGACGATCATCCACGCCAGGGCCATGAGGCCGAGTTCCGTGCCTCGACCGGGCTTGGCGATCTTCGCCGGTCGATCGGGGCGCGCGGTCCCGGCCTTTGCGTGTCTCGCCACGTTTCAACTGTAGTCGTACCATGGATAGATTGACCTGACCGACCAGAGGGAATGGCCGCCTTGAGCATTGACGTCACTTCGTTCGGACCGG
Organism: Acidimicrobiales bacterium; assembly: GCA_025351385.1. Classification (GTDB taxonomy): domain Bacteria; phylum Actinomycetota; class Acidimicrobiia; order Acidimicrobiales; family RAAP-2; genus RAAP-2. The sequence goes on from JANXWA010000028.1 coordinate 75,174, forward strand.
AGCGGTTCTCGTCACGCGAACTGTCGCGCCTGGAGTTCGGCGCGCGACTGCTCGACCTCGCCGACGACCACCAGCTGCCGATCCTCGAGCGCTGCAAGTTCGTCGCGATCTTCGCCGACATGGTCGACGAGTTCTTCCAGGTCCGCGTCGTCAGCCTCGGCGACAAGGTGGCGGCCGGCGTCCAGACCCCGTCGGTCGACGGCGTGCGCCCCCGCCAGCAGCTCGCCGCGATCCGCGAGCGCGTGCTCTCGCTCGTCGAGCGTCAGGACCGGCTCATGCTCGACGTGCTGCTGCCCGAACTGGCCCAGAGCGGCATCGCGATCGTGCCCTTCGCCGACCTCGAGGACGTCGAGTGCGAACGACTGACCAAGTACTTCGACGAGAACGTCTACCCGGTCCTGACGCCGCTCGCGGTCGACCCCGGCCACCCGTTCCCAATGATCTCGAACCTCTCGCTCAATGTCGCGGTCACCGTGCGCGACGAGACCTCCGGCGAGGAGCGCAGCGCCCGGGTGAAGGTGCCCAACTCGCTGCCGCGGTTCCTCCAGGCCGGTCCGAGTCAGTGGTGCCTCCTCGAAGAGTTGATCATGGCCAACTTGGGTCGACTATTCAGCGGCATGACCATCGGGCGCGCCGACCTCTTTCGCGTGACGCGCAACGCCGACCTGGCCCTCGACGAGGACGAGGCCGACGACCTGCTCGTCGCGCTCGAGGTCGAGCTACGCCGTCGGCGCTTCGGCGAGGCGCTGCGCGTCGAGATCCAAAGCGGCATGTCGAGTGAGTACCTCGAGCTACTCGTCGACCAGTTGGAGATCGACCGGTCCAACGTGTACGTCACGGACGCGCCCCTGGGACTGCACGACCTCTGGAGCCTCTACGCGATCGACCGGCCCGACCTAAAGGGCGAGGGTTGGTCACCGGTCACCCCGCGCCGACTCCTCGACGGCGACCACGTCGGGGACATCTTCGCCGCCATCCGCGACGGCGACATCCTGCTGCACCACCCGTACGAGTCCTTCACCGACTCGGTCGAGATCTTCATCGCCCAGGCCGCCGCCGACCCCAAGGTCGTCGGCATCAAGCAGACGCTCTACCGGACCTCGGGCGACTCACCCATCGTGGCGTCGCTGATCCAAGCGGCCGAGCGGGGCAAGCAGGTGGTGGCACTCGTCGAGCTGAAGGCCCGCTTCGACGAGGCCGCGAACATCGAGTGGGCCAAGGCTCTCGAGGACGCCGGCGTCCACGTCGTCTACGGCATCGTCGGACTGAAGACCCACTCTAAGACCGCACTGGTGCTGCGCAGCGAAGGCGATACCACGGCGCGCTACGTCCACATCGCCACGGGCAACTACAACGGCAAGACGGCGCGCACCTACGAGGACTTCGGACTGCTGACCAGCGACGCGGCGATCACGGACGACGTCGGGGAACTGTTCAACTACCTGACTGGCTTCGCGCGCATTGGCCACTACAAGAAGATCATCGTGAGCCCGTTGGCGACTCGCACGAGAGTGATCGAGTTGATCAACGGTCAGCGCGACCGCGGTGCCCAGGGCCGGATCCTGATGAAGGTCAACGGCCTCACCGACCCCGCGATTATCGACGCACTCTACGAGGCGAGCTGCGCCGGCGTGGAGATTCGCCTCGAGGTGCGTACGCTGTGCTGCCTGCGCCCGGGCGTGCCGGGCCTCTCGGAGCACATCACCGTCCACAGCCTCGTCGGTGAGTTTCTCGAGCACTCGCGCATTCTCATCTTCGGACGACCGGGCGAGGCGCAGTACTCGATCTACCTCGGCTCGGCCGACCTCATGGAGCGCAACCTCGATCGGCGCGTCGAGGTGCTCGTGCCGATCGAGGACGAGGCGCTCCAGGGTGACCTGCTCGAAGCCTTCGAGGTCACCTGGCGCGACGATCTGTTCACGTGGGTGCTCGGCACGGACCGGCGGTGGCGCCGACTGCAGTCGGTCAACGACTTCTCCGCCCAACGTGAGTTCAAGCGACGGGCGAAGGACCGCTCTCCGGTGCTTTCGTAAGCGAGCCCTCTTTTCGCCACTGCAGGCTGGCGTACGAGACGCCGCCGATGGGGATCGGGATCCAGAAGTTGACCAGCCGGTAGGCCAGTACCGCGAGGATGGCCTGGCTGTGGGGCACTCCGAAGCCGAGGAGCGTCGTAATCAGCACGCCCTCGATGATGCCGAGGCCGCCGGCCGTGATCGGAATCGCGGCGAGGATGTTCGCGAGCCCGTAGGCGACAAGCAGGTCGATGGGTGACATCGTCGTGCCGAATGACCAGACGAAGACCCACAGGCAGGCCGCGTCGAGCAACCAGTTGAGCGACGCCCACGTGAGGGCCGTCCACAGGTTGCGCCGGCTGTTGACGAGCATGCTGATGCGCTCGGCGACCTTGGCGAGCAGCGCCGAGATCTTCTCGGGGTCGACGACGGGCACGCGCCGCGCGATGGCCTGGAGCCAGTTCGCGGCCTGACGCTGACCCCTCGTGATCAGGAGGATTGTGCCGAAGAAGGCCGCGAGGAGGAAGACGCCTGCCAGGGCGGCGAAACCGTAGGCCGGGTTAAATCCGCGCAGCGGGATCGAGATGACGAGCGCCAACCAGAAGATCATGTTGAGCACCACCGCCGAGCCGCTGCCCTGGACGGCGAGGCCGAAGGCGCTGGTCTCCTTGGGCACGCCGAGTTCGGTGAAGATCCGGTACGACAGGGCGCCGGCCGGTGCCGTGCCGCCGGGCACCACGTGGCTGATCGCGAGGCCGGCGAGGTTCACGCGCAGCAGGTTGAAGCGCCCGGGTGCGTGGGGGTAGAGCACCGAGCGCGTCAGCTCGACGTAGGCGTAGATCGCGGCCACCTCTAAGAGTACGGCGAGGATGATCAGGAGGGGGTTGAGCGAGGCGAGCAGGTGCAGCGAGTGCCGCGCTGAGGCGAACTGGGGCAGCACGAAGTACTCGAAGACGAAGACCATCAAGCCGACGCTCAAAATGATGCGGACCTCGCGAGGCATCGTGAATCGCTTCCGCTTGGCGGCCTCGGGCATAGCAGTACCTTAAGCGTTGACTATGCCCTCATCAAACGGGGTAACCGGCCCATGAGCCCTTCGGCAAGGGCCGGTAGAATCGACTGATGCGCACGCTCGTGGTCCTGCCCACGTACGACGAGATACTGAACGTGGAGATGATGTTGCGCACATTGCGCGAGGTGGTGCCCGGCTGCGACATCCTCGTCGTAGATGACGCCAGCCCCGACGGCACTGCGCGGATGGCCGAGAAGATCGCCGGAGAGCTCGGCCAGATCGAGGTCGTGACGCGCGCCGTCAAGAGCGGCCTCGGCGGTGCCTACCGGGCCGGGTTCACGTGGGGCCGCGAGCGCGGCTACGACCACTTCGTGGAGATCGACTGCGACTTCTCCCACGACCCCCGGGCGCTGCCGGCGTTGCTGGCGGCGGCCGTGGACCACGACGTCGTCATTGGCTCGCGCTACGTGCCGGGCGGCCACATCCCGCAGTGGTCCTTCTCACGTCGGATGCTCTCACGCGGCGGCAACCAGTACGCGACGATCATGCTCGGCCTCCACGTCAGCGACTCGACGTCCGGCTACCGGGTGTACTCGCGGTCGGCACTGGAGCGGATCAACTACGAGACCGTCACCGCGGACGGTTACGGATTCCAGATCGAGATGACCTACCGGGCCCGGCGCGCCGGCGCCTCGATCGTCGAGGTGCCGATCTCGTTCACGGACCGCGAGCGCGGCCAGTCCAAGATGTCGAGCGCGATCGTCGTCGAGGCGCTGGCGCTCGTGACGAAGTGGGCCCTCGAGCGGCCCTTTCGTCGCGGCTACTGAACGGCGTCGACCAGCACTGACGACAGGACGCTGGCCAGCTTGGCCTTGGTCTCTTCACGCTCGGCGGTCGGGTCGGACTCGCTGACGATGCCCGCGCCGGCCCAGGCCTCGAACTGCGAGCCCTCCAACAGCACCCCGCGAAAGCCAATCCACCACTCGCCGTCGCCGTTCGCGTCGAGCCACCCGAGAGGGCCGGCGTAGTTGCCCCGGTCGTGCTGCTCCAAGAGGCGGATGAGGTCGTAGGCGCTGGCCCGGGGCACGCCGCCGACGGCCGACGTTGGATGCAGGAGGCGCAGCACTTGGAGTGCGTCGGGCGCCGCCGCCTCGTCGTGGCACGAGGCGGCGATCCAGGTGCCGAGATGGGCCAACGTGCGCAGCGAGACGATCGACGGCGTCGGGTCGGCCGTGACGTCGTCGTAGGCGGTCGCGAGGCTGTTGACGATCTCGTTGACCGGGACGTTGTGCTCGTGGAGGTTCTTAGTGCTGCCGAGCAGCCACTTCTGGTAGTCGTCGGGGGCCACGTTCGGGGGCAGCGCGATCGTGCCGGCGAGCGGGTGGCAACGAAGCTCGGCGCCGGTGCGCCGGGCGAGCAGCTCGGGGGTGGCGCCGACGTAGCGTCGACCGTCGGTGGTTGGCATCGAGTAGATGGCGCAGATCGGCTCGCGCAAACGCAGGCGCTGGGCGACTGCGGCCGCGTCGATCGGCTCGGGCACCGATCCGAGGACCGCGCGCGCCAGCACGACCTTGTCGATCTCCTTGGTGCGCAGTATCTCGACGGCCAGGGCGACGTTGTGCGCGTACTCCTCGGGCGTCGGCTGGAGGGTCAGTGATCGCAGGCTCTGGGTCTCTTGGACCGGGGAGAGCGCCGCGTCGAGCAGGTCGGCCCAGCCTCGGGACTTCTCGTAGCGGGTGAGCCATGTCTCGCCCGACTTGGTCTGGGTGAGGCAGAACTCGGCGACGTCGAGCTGCGCGGGGGCCGAGCGGTCGAAGGGCAAGGTTCCAAAGGCCACGATGCCGGTCCCGGCCGGTCCGTCGTCGCCGGCGAGCTCGTGCTCACCGAGGGCCGCGCGGACGTCGAACGGGGCCTCGAGGCCCCCTTCGAGCACGAGGCGCACGACCGAGTGGCCAAAGCCGACGCGCAGCACGTCGGACGTCTCGAGCAGCCATCCCTCGCGGGCGCCGAGAGCACGCAGCGCCTCGAGGCGCTGGGGTTCGAGGCGCTCCCGGACGAACCTCATCGCGCCCTCGTCGCCACGAACTGTTGGCTGAGCCCGCCCATCACCCGGCGATGATTGACGGCGCTGAAGCCGGAGCGATTGAGCATGCGCATGATCTCATCGCTCTCGGGCAAGTACGCGGTCGACTGGGGCAGGTAGTGGTACGCCGCACGGTCCGAGAGTAGGGATCCAATGAACGGCACGACGCGCCGAAACCAGACGCGGAACCCGGCCCGCCAGATCCCGGAGCGGGGCTCGGCGACCTCCAGCAGGGAGATTCGCCCACCGGGGCGCAGTACCCTCGCCATCTCATCGAAGGTCCCCGCGAGGTCGGAGAAGTTCCGCAGCGCGTAGCCGCACGTAACGCCGTCGAACCCGGCGCTTCGAAAGGGCAGGGCGGCGGCGTCGGCCTGGACCCGTTCGGTCATTTCGCGGCCGGCGTCGAGCATCCCGAAGCTGAGGTCGGTCGCGACCGCGTGATGGCCCTGACGGTTCAGTTCGCGGGTGAAGTCACCGGTGCCCGCTGCGACGTCGAGCACCACGCTCGAGGGCGGCAGACGAAGGTCGGCGACGGCTCGTTTGCGCCAGCGAGAGTCGAGGCCGAAGGTCATCAGCCGGTTCACGAGCTCGTAGCGCGAGGCGATCGCGTCGAACATGGCGCGGACCTGACGGGTCTTCTCGTCGCCTTGGGGGAGCGGGGTCTCGGGCATCGGCTCTAGGCGTAGTAGCGGTAGACCACTTGGGCGACGCACGAGGGCTTGGGGGCGTCCTTCACCTCAACGACGACGTCGAGGGCTACCTGGGCACCGCCAGGGATCGCCTCGACCGACGCGAGCGTCGCACCGGCTCGAATCTGGGACCCCACGGGCACGGGGCTGGTGAAACGGACCTTGTTGGTGCCGTAGTTGACGCCCATCGAGACCCCGTCGACCTTCATGACGTCGCCGAGCAGGACCGGGATCAGCGAGAGCGTGAGGTAGCCGTGGGCGATGGTCTGACCGAAGGGGCCGGCCTTGGCCCGCTCGGGGTCGGAGTGGATCCACTGGTGGTCACCGGTCGCGTCGGCGAAGAGGTTTACCTCCTCCTGGGTGACGGTCCGGTAGTCCGAGTACCCGAGATGGGTTCCGATCAGCGGAGTGAGGTCGTCGATGCTCTGCACGTGTGTCGTCATGAGACCAGCCTACCGAGTGGTCCTCGTCGTCCTCGGCCCGTCGTGGTCGGCCCTAGGATTGTGCCATGAGCGAAGGCGTCCACCCCGAGCGGCATCGCCAGATCACGAGCGGCTGGTTTCGCGCCGCGATCTTCGGTGTGAGTGACGGACTCGTCACCAACGCGTCGCTGATCCTCGGCTTCGCCGGGGCCAATCCCGGCCACAACGTCGTGCGCTTCGCCGGCCTCGCCGGCCTCGTGGCCGGGGGCTTCTCCATGGCGAGCGGCGAGTACGTGTCGATGCGCGCCCAAAAGGAGATCCTGGAGTACGAGATCGGCGTCGAGCGCAAGTCGCTCATCGACCATCCGGCGGAGGAGCAGGAGGAGCTGCGCAACCTCTTCGTGAAGCAAGGGGTCGCTCCCGAACTCGCGACGCGGCTCTCGGCGGACCTGATGAGCGACCACGAGTTGGCGGTGCGCACCCACGCCCGTGAGGAACTGGGCATCGACCCTTCGGCGACCGGGTCGCCCTGGGGCGCGGCCTCGTCGTCGCTGCTGGCCTTCTCCATCGGCGCCGTCATCCCCCTGCTGCCGTGGCTCCTCACCTCCAGCGGGAACGAGCTCGTGTGGTCGATCGCGCTCGCCGTGCTGGCCGCGGCGGTCGTCGGCGGGGTGATCGGATGGTTCACTCGCAACGGCATCGTGAAGTGGGCTCTGCGCCAGGTCGTGATCGGGGCGTTCGCTGCCGTCGTGACCTACGGCATCGGCCGGCTCGTCGGGCACTAGCGCGTGAAGTGCACCAGTCGGTCGTCGCGTTCGACCCGGAACCCGAGAGACTCGTAGAGGGCCATCGCACTGGCGTTGGACTGGTCGACGAAGAGCATCGCGCGACTCACGCCCTTTCTCCGTAGGACCTCGAGGCCCTGGGTCACCATGACCCGGCCGAGGCCGCGGCCTCGAAAGTCGGGGTGGACTGAGATGATGTAGATCTCGCCGAAGCGGTCGGGGTGCAACTCGTGCACCTTGGTCCAGCACGAGGCGGCGAGGCGACCGTCGATCTCGAGCAGGAGAAAGCCCGAGGGGTCGAACCACGGCTCGCGGATCCGCTCGTCGAGGTCGGCGAGGAGCCACGCGCCCTGCTCGGGGTGGTCGGCGAAGGCAGCGTTGTTCTGCGCGAGCCACTCCATCTCGTCGCGGCCGGGCTCGAAATTGCGCAAGGTGGCGCCGGACGGCACGTCGACGGAGTCGACCGGAAGCGTCACCTGCATCAACTGGAGCGTGCGCACGATCTCGCACGTGGCGTGCGCCGGGGTCTGCGGACCCCGCGTCCACCAGTCGAGTGACTCGTGTTTGGCCAGCAGGTGCGTCAACAGGTCGTCGTCGACGCCGCCGCCGCACATCTCGACCATGACCTGGCCGGAGCCGTTCACCATGGCGTACTGACTGAGCTCGGCGCCGTGGTACTGCAGCCAATGCTCGGCGCGCCAGCCGTGGACGACGATCCGTCGGCGAGTCTCGTCGATGGCCTCACGTCCGAGCAACGACTCGGTGCGGTTCAAGAGGTCGAGGACGTCGAGCCGGCGTTCGGGCGTCAATACGGTGTCGCAACGCCACGGATCGGTCATGGTGGAAGGTTACCGGCGGACCTTAGGCGATCCGGCCGGCTACACGGTTGAGTCGGCGCAGGAGCGCCATGGTGGTGCGCTCGGCGGCGACCAGCTCGGTGTAGGTGTCGGGGGGCATCGCTGACCCCTCGGTCTCGACGAGCACGGTGATGCGTGAGGCCACCTCGTTGAGGGTCGACGTGATGGTGTTGAGTTCGGTCTGCATGCTCATGGACGGGCCTTTGGTCGGGGCGCACTCGCCACGCTGGCGCATACTCTAACTGTCGATGAACGAGACGACGGGTTTGGCGAGTGAGGGGGCCCTCGAGTGGTCGCGCATCGTCGTGCGTGGACCCGAGAGCGAGCAGTTCCTCCAGGGCCAACTGAGCCAGGACGTCAGCCGCGTCCTCGACGGCGGCCTCGAGGCGCTCGTGCTCGAACCCGACAGCGTGGTGATCGCGTCGGTGCACGTGACCACGCTCGAGGACGGCTTCGCCCTGACGCTGCCCCGGGCCCTGGGCGACGTCGTGTTAGCCCGGCTGCGTCGATTCCTGTTGCGAACGAAGTGCTCGCTGGAGCTCGACGACGTCGCCTCGGGCCCCTACGCCACGGTCGACGAGCAGGTTTGCGCGGGCGTGCCGGGTCCCGCAGAGTTCGCGAGGTCGCTGACCCCGCACAGCTTCGGCCCTTCGTTCGTCGCCGCGACAATCTCGTTCACCAAGGGCTGCTTCACGGGTCAGGAGCTGGTCGGACGGCTCGACGCCCGTGGGTCGAGCGTGCCCTGGCGACTGGTGCGCGGCGCCGGCGCGACGGTCGAGCGGATCGCTGAGGTGCTCGCCTCCAAGGGCCCCGCGGGGCCCCAAGGGGTTACGAGCGTCGCGCGTGGTGACGACTCGGTGACGGTGCTGGGCATCGCACACCGCACGCTGCTCGACGAGACGTGGCTGGCGCAGTACCCCGACGTGCGGGTCGAGCCGGTTACCTGACCACCGCCGACGCGGCCGTTAACGTGGTGGGCAAGGAGAGAACTCGTGCGGCTGAACACTGAAGGTCTTTTCATCAAGGTCTCCGGCGTCACCACCGAGGACGACGCGCTGTTCTCCATCGGGTTGGGTGCCAGCGCGGTCGGCTTCGACTTCGGGCCGACTCCACGTCAGATCGCCGTGGGCGCGGCCCACGACATCGTGCGCCGCCTGCCCAGCGGGGCCGTCTCGGTGGGGGTCTTTCGCCACGAGATGCCCGAGCGGATCGTCGAGATCACCAATACCCTCGGACTCACGGCCGTCCAGATCGACGGCGCCATCACGCCCTCGGCGCTCGCCTACGTCGCCGAACGCGTGAACACGGTGATGCGGTCGCTGCCGAGCACTGGCAATCCCGACCTCGCGGCGCCGATCCCGGGCGTCGACTACCTGGTGCTTCCCGAGTCCGACGACCACGACTCACTGGTGGACTGCCTCGGCATCTTCCTCGACGACGCGGTGCGCACGCCGATCGTCGCCTCGGGCGGGCTCACGCCGTCCAACGTCGTCGACATCGTCCAGAACTACCCCGTGTGGGGCGTCGACGTGCGCTCCGGGGTCGAGACCGTACCGGGCGTGAAGGACCCGGTGTTGCTCGGCCAGTTCATCGCGAACGCCCGCTGGGCCTTCGACAACACCTACGTCGAGCGGCACCACGACGAGTGGCGGTTGTAGGCAGCCGTGAATACCTCTCGTTCCAGTTCCTGTGTCTCTCGCTCGTTGGCGGGATCGTGAACGGTCGTCGCGTCTCCTGGCGGAGTCGATCGGCCCGGGTGCTGGGTGTCGCGGTCCTGGCGTCGATCGCCACGATGCCCGCTCTGACTTCTGACGCACTGGCCGCCGGTCACCCCACCATCTGTCGGGCCCACCCGAGCGTCGCGCGCCCGAAGGTCCACCAGATGGTGACGATTCTTGTCACCACCGGTCCGCGCGCCCAGGTGAGAGTGACCGAGTACTACAAGCCCTACGGGCCGACCGACTGGTTGACCCGAGTGACCACGTCGGGAATCTCGGGCAGCGCGTCGGTACGGTTCAAGGTCGCCGAGAACCTCGGTACCTCGCTGGTCAAGGTCACGGTCGACGTCACGCGAAACGGGTCGATCGGACACTGCGCGACGGCCTTCACGCCGACGAGGCCCTACACCCCGTAGTGCAGAGTCGACCGCATCACTCCGGGGGCGAGACCCTAGAAGCGGCGAAAGATCACGCTGCCGTTGTGCCCTCCGAAGCCGAACGAGTTCGACAGCACCACGTCCACGTCCAGGGCCCGCGGCTCGCCGATGACGACGTCGAGGCCGCACTCGGGGTCGACGTTGACGGTGCCGGCGGTCGGCGGGACGAGCTGGTTAACGAGGGTCAGTACCGAGACCACGCCCTCGAGCGCCCCGGCCGCGGCGAGCGAGTGGCCGAGGTGGCCCTTGATCGATGTGACCGGCGGAGGACTCTGGCCAAAGACGTGGCGCACGGCGACGGACTCGGCGAGGTCGTTGAGCGGAGTCGAGGTGCCGTGGGCGTTGATGTGCGAGACGTCCGCGGCGCTGATCCCGGCGTCGGCGAGGGCCAACTCCATGCAGCGGATGGCCCCGTGGCCCGACGGGTCCGGGGCGGTGATGTGGTACGCGTCAGCGGTCGACGCGGCGCCAATGACCTCGGCGAGGATCGTCGCGCCGCGTCCGAGGGCGTGCTCCCACTCCTCGAGCACCAAGATCCCGGCGCCCTCACCCATCACGAATCCGTCGCGGTCGACGTCGAAGGGTCGTGAGAAGTCGCCGTTGCTTAATGCGGTCATGTTGCGAAACCCGGCCTCGGCGATCGCGACGATGACGGCCTCGGCACCGCCCGCGACGGCCACGGTGCTGCGGCCCGAGGCGACCAGTCGCGCCGCGTTGCCGATTGCGTGGGTCCCCGCGGCGCAGGCCGTCGTCACGGTCTCCGCCGGTCCACCCAGTCCGAAGCGCATGGAGACCGCGGCGGTGGCCGCGTTGGGCATCATCATGGGCACCATGAAGGGCGAGACCCGGTCGGGACCCTTCTCGTTCAAGATGCGTAGTTGCTCGATCACGGTCTGGAGTCCGCCGATGCCGGTGGTGACGATGCTTCCGGCGTCGAGGATCGGACCGGTCAGTCCGCTCTGGAGCCAAGCCTCGTCTGCGGCCATGAGACCGTAGAGGGTGAAGGGGTCGAAGCGCCGCAGCTCCTTCGGTCCGCCGATGTGGCTGGCGTCGAAGGGCGCGATCCGCTTGCTCTCGGGCGCGGTGCTCTTGGCGAGGGCGCTCCACAGCGCCTCCACGCCGATGCCGGCGCACGTGATCGCCCCCAGTCCCGTGACGGCGACGCGGCGGCCCTGTACCGGCCCCGATGGGGTGACGGCGACCTGCACTACAGCTTGGCGTAGATCAGTTCGAAGGCTTCGCCGACGGTGCGGATGTCTTTGAGCTCGTCCTCCGCGACTTCGATGTCGAACGTCTCTTCGAGGGCCATCACGAGCTCGACCAGGTCGAGACTGTCGGCGCCCAGGTCGTCACTGAAGGAGGCCTCCAAGGTGATCTTCGAGGGATCGACTGCCAGCACCTCGACTGCGTTGTCGGTGAACTTCGTTAAGGCTTCGTTGCGGTCCATGTCCTGCCCCTTTTATCTGTCGGTCTATGGTACTCAACGGCTCTGGTGCCCCGAGCACTCACTGGCCCATTGCCAGTCCACCGTCGACGCAGAGTACGGCTCCGGTGATGTATCGGGCCTGATTACCGGCGAGGAAGCCGACCACCCCTGCGACGTCAGAGGGCTGTCCAATGCGTCCCATCGGGATCATCGCCTCCATGGTGTCCTTGGCGGCGCCGAGATCGGTGGTCATGTCGGTGTCGATCAGACCGGGGGCGACGACATTCACGGTGACGCCCCGCGTCGCGACCTCTTTGGCGAGCGCGCGCGCGAGGCCGACCAATCCGGCCTTGGCGGCTGCGTAGTTGGCCTGGCCCGGCACGCCCATGAAGGGACTGACCGAACTGATGAAGATGATCGAGCCGGACCGGGCCCGCACCATCGAGGCCAGCGACGCCCGCGCCGTGAAGAAGGCGCCGTCGAGGTTCGTCGCGAGCACCTCACGCCATTGTTCGTCGGACATGCGCATCGCGAGTCCGTCTCTGGTCACCCCGGCGTTGACGACCGCGACGTCGACCGGACCGAACTCCGCGATGGCGGCCTTCACCGCGTCGTTGACGGCGTGGGAGTCGGTGACGTCGACCGTAAGTGACTTCGCACAGCCCGCCGGGGCGACGCCCGAACGCGACAGAGCAACGACGTGGTCGCCGGCGGCGACGAAGAACTCGGCGATGGCGGCACCGATGCCTCGGCTGGCGCCCGTGACGATGACGAGTCGGCTCATAGGGGCATCTCCTGGAGTTCGGCGGGCGTGGCGGGGGTCAATTGGGCCTCGAAGGCTCGGATTCGCTTGGTGAGACCGGTCAGCACCGCGCCGGGGGGCATCTCGATCGTCGTGGTGACTGTCTCGGGGAGGGCGAGGGTCGCGTCGAGGAACTGGACGGGCGAGGTCAGTTGGCGCGATAGCAACTCGCGCCATTCGTCGGCCGTCGTGTGGACCCTTCCGTCGACGTTGGACACGAGCAGGTACTCGGTCGTGCCCCACTTGATGCTCGCGAGGGCCCGGTCGAGCTCGGCCTGGGCCGGAGCCATCAGAGGGGAGTGGAAGGCGCCACCGACGGGGAGCGGCGTCGCTCGGCGCCAACCGAGCTCCTTGTGGCGACTCAGCAGGTCATCGAGTCCGGCGCGACTCCCACTCACGACGATCTGTCCGGTGCCGTTGATGTTGGCGACCCAGACGTCACGCAGGCTGTCGAGTGCCGCCCGAGCTCCGTCGTCGCCTCCCATCAGCGCCACCATCGAGCCTTCGACCTCGCGCGCGGCGCGCGCCATCGCGGCTCCTCGCACGCCGATCAGCCGGGCCCCGTCCTCGATCGAGAGCAAGCCCGAGGCCACGAGGGCGCTGAACTCGCCGAGGCTGTGTCCCATGAGGTACCGAGGGCGAACGCCTCGGTCGGCCAACTCGAGGAAGCCGACCAGCGACAGGGCGTAGGTGGCGATCTGGGCCCGGTCGGTGCGAACGACCTCGTCATCGGTGGCGCTCAGGAGCAGTTCGGCGACGTCGAGCCGGGCGGCCTCACTGATGCGTGCGATCTCGTCCCAGTGGCGCGACGACTGCCATGGGATGCCAGCACCTCCCGTGAGCGAACCCTGGCCGGGGAACAGGACGACGACGTCGTCACGGAAGGGGGCGGTCGGCAGTTCGGACATCCTCTCAAGGTAACAGCGTGCCCGGAGTGGGACTCGAACCCACACACCCTCTCGAGTAAAGACTTTTGAGGCCTCCGCGTCTGCCGATTCCGCCATCCGGGCTGCGGCGACAACGGTAGCAGGCAGCCGTTAGGTTGCGAGGATGAAGGCGACCCTCTGGCGACAGGACGTGACGTTGCGCTTCGCCGTCGGTGCGGCGCACGAACGCCACGACCAGCGCAGTCGCCTTTTCCTCGAGGTCGAGCACGACGGCGTCGTCGGCTACGGCGAGGTCGCCCCGCAACTCGTCGCGCTGAATGGCGATCCGGCGCTGACCGACGTGCTCGACGAGGTCCGCACCTTCGTGCTGCCCCAACTCGATCGGATCGTCGAGCGCGAGGGGGCCCCGCCGTCGTGGAGCCGGATCGCGAGGTTCGCCGGGCCCCGTCCGGCCAGCAACCCGGCCGTCGCACTGCTCGAGATGGCGCTGCTCGACCGCGAGCTGCGCGCCGCCGACGAAGCCGTCACCGAGCGGTGGCCCGCGCTCTTCGACACGCCACGCCAGTCGACGGTCTCGTTGCTCGCACCGGGTGACGAGTGGCACGTCGAAGAGGGCGTCGCGCGGGTGCGCGCGAAGACCGCTCCCGGTCGGCCGAGCGAAGAGGCCCTTGCGCGCCTCGGCGGGCTCGTGGTGCCGGTGCTGCTCGACTTCAACTGCTCGGCGACGAACGATGCCGAGGTGCTCGAGCAGGTGCGCCTCGTGCGAGCGGTCGTCGAAGTGGCCGGCGTCGAGCAGCCCTACGCCGCGGGCAACGTGATCGACCACGCCAGGCTCGCTGAGCAGCTTGATGTTCCGCTCAGCGTGGACGAGGGACTGCGCTCGCTGCGCGACCTCGCCCAACTCGTGCGCTACCGCGCGGCGGGGATCGTCTGCGTGAAGCCCGCGCGCGTCGGCGGGCTCGCCAACGCGCGAACGTTGATCACGCGCGCCCGTGACGCCGGTCTTCGCCCCTACGTCGGTGGATTCTTCGAATCGCCCTACGCGAGAGCGGTCCACCGGGCGATCGCGGCCCACGGTGTCGACGAGCCGAGTGATCTCGATGACGTGGCCGTAGACACGTTGGTCTACGACCGCGAGGTGGACGTGGTCGAGGGCGGCTTCGGTCTGCGCCCAGCCGAGCAGATGCTCCAGCACTCGCTACACGTTCCGGTCGGCCCCGGTGGGGGGATTTAGACTCCTTACATGGGTTCACGGCTGCACAAGCGGCGACTCGAAGACGTCCAACGGGAGCTGTCCGTCGCGCGCGAGAGCCTGCACGTGCTCGAAGAGCAGGTCGCGGTGTGGAACGACGCGCTCGACGACGCACGCATTCGGGCGCTGGTCGCCGAAGCTCCCCAGCAGGCCCACGACTACGACGAGCTGTCGCGACACGTGGCGGCCGCCAACGCCGAGATGGCGCGCCGCGCGGCCGAGGTGCGTGAGCTGACCACCCAGCGCGACGAGCTGCTCCGCAATTGGACCCCGAAGGACGACAATGGATAAACGTGTAGTGATCGCCGACGACGAGTCGATCATCCGACTGGACCTGAAGGAGATCCTGGAGGGTGACGGCTACCTCGTGGTGGGTGAGGCCGCCCGGGGCGACGACGCGCTCGCGATGGTCCGCGACCTTCGCCCGGACCTGGCACTGCTCGACGTGAAGATGCCCGGCCTCGACGGCATCGAAGTGGCCCGGGAGCTGAAGGGTGGCGACACCATGGTGGTGCTGCTCACCGCGTTCAGCCAGCGCTCCCTCATCGAGAGTGCCCGCGACGCCGGGGTCGTTGCCTACCTCGTCAAGCCGTTCCGCTCCAGCGAGATACTGCCCAAGCTCGCGGCGCTGCTAAGCCCCGCCTCGGTCGAGCATCACGAGGCACTCGAGGTCAGCCACGTCGAGGACAAGATCGAGACCCGCGAGATCGTCCAGCGGGCGAAGGAGCTCTTGATGGCCGAGCGCGGGCTCGATGAGCCGGCCGCCTTCGAGGTGATCCAGCAGTCCGCCATGCGCGGGCGCACCCGCATGCGCGACATCGCCCAGAAGATACTGAAGGGCGAGTTCGTTGGCTGACGAGCCGGCCGACCAGCGTCCGCTCCTGTTGTTGGACGGAATGTCGCTGGCCTTCCGGGCCTTCTTCGCGCTGCCCGTCGATATCGCCACCTCCGAGGGACTGGTCACCAACGCGCTGCACGGCTTCGCCGCGATGGTCGTGTCGCTGGTCCAGACTCAGCGCCCTCGGGCCCTCGCGGTCGCCTTCGACCTGCCCGGCGGGACCTTCCGCGACGCGATGACTGAGGACTACAAGGGCGGTCGGGCCGAGACGCCCCCCGAGATCGAGCACCAGTTCGAGCTAATCCGCAGCCTCTGCGAGGTCTTGCACATCCCGGTGCTCGGCGTCGCCAACTTCGAGGCCGACGACGTGCTGGCGACGTTGGCGACCTGGGGCCGCGAGGAGCGCATCCCGGTCGTGGTGGTGTCGGGGGACCGCGACACCTTCCAGCTCGTCGAGGACCCGTACGTGAAGGTCCTCTACAACCGTCGGGGCGTGTCGGACTACTCGCTCTACGACGAGGCCGGGATCTTCGAGCGCTGCGGCATCGAGCCCGAGCGCTACCCCCTGCTCGCCGCCCTTCGCGGCGACACGTCGGACAACCTGCCTGGCGTGCCCGGAGTGGGGGAGAAGACCGCCGCCAAGCTCTTCGCCCAGTACCGCGACTTCGACGACCTCTACGACCACTTGGCCGACCTGACCCCGAAGCTGCGCGAGAACCTCGCCGCCTACGAAGTGAGGGCGCGCAACAACGAGAAGGTCATGCGCCTGGTGCGCGATGTGCCCCTCGACTTCAGCCTCCACGACATCACGCTCGGAGGTTGGAACCGCGACGAGGTCGCCACGTTCTGCGAGCGATTCGAGATGAACACGATGCGCTCGCGGCTCGAGAAGCTGATGAAGGATGGACTGCTCGGTGAGCCCGCTCGGTCGGGCCCGGCACCGGCGCCAAAGACCGCGCCGCCCGCCCCGACTGCGGCCAAGGTCGGCCGATCGATCGCGAGCGTGCTCGCCGGGGCCGAGTCGCCGGTGGTCGCCTACCGGGCCGATCGCGTCGCGGTGCTCGATCCCGTCAAGTCCGTCGTCGTCGTGGGCGACACGAACGACCTCTTCGAGGCGATCGGCGACACCGCCCCGAGCGGCCACGACCTGAAGGGGCTCTACCGCCTGGCGGCCGAACGGGGTCGCTCGATGGCCGAGCCGGCCGACGACTCGGCGATCATGGCCTTCCTGCTCGACGCGATCAGCGGCCGCTACGAGTTGGCCGACGCGGCGAGCCGCTTCCTCGACGAGCCGATCGCGGCCACCGTGCCGTCGCTCTTCGAGTCGTCCTCCAACGACGAGACGCTGGTCTACGAGGTGCAGCTCGCCGCCCGGTTGCGCGTTCACCTGCGCGCCGAGGTCGCCAAGTGGGGGCTGACCTTCGTGTACGAGCAGATCGAGTTGCCCCTCGTGATGGTCCTCGGGCGGATGGAGGCCCGGGGCATCCGCGTCGACGTCGAGATGCTGCGAACGATCGCGGCCGAGTTCGCCGCCGAGGCCAGTGCACTCGACGGCCAGATCCAAGAAGTCGCCGGTCACGAGTTCAAGGTCAACTCGCCCCAGCAGCTCCAGACCGTCCTCTTCGACGAACTCGGCCTGACGGCGGTCAAGAAGATCAAGTCGGGCTTCTCGACCGACGCCTCGAGCCTCGAGGCGATCCAGCACGAGCATCCGATCATCGCGCTGATCCTGCGGTATCGCGAGGTGGAGAAGCTGCGCGGCACCTACGGGCCGCCGCTCATCGAGGCGGTCGGGCCCGACGGGCGGATCCACGCCACCTTCCACCAGACCGTCGCGCGCACCGGTCGGCTCTCCTCGGACAGCCCCAACCTGCACAACATCCCCGTGCGCAGCCAGGAGGGGCGACGTCTGCGTTACGCCTTCGGGCCGAGCGAGGGCTGGCTGCTCGCCGTGTCGGACTACAACCAGATCGAGCTGCGCATCCTGGCGCACCTGTCCCAGGACTCCGGCCTGCTCGCCGCCTTCGCCTCCAACGAGGACGTGCACCGCACCATCGCCGGATCGGTCTTCGGAGTAGCCCCGGCGCAGGTCACGCCCGAGCAGCGCGAGCAGGCCAAGGCCGTCTCCTACGGCCTCGCCTACGGCATGGAGGCCTACGGGCTCAGCCAGCGTCTGGGCGTGCCGGTCAGTTCGGCCAAGGAGATCATGGACAAGTACTTCGCGGGCTTCCCGAGCCTGCGCGCGTACATGGACGCCACGATCAAGGAGATTCGCGCCCAGGGCTACTCGCGCACCGAGTTCGGCCGAATCCGGCCCTTCCCCGACCTCGCCACGGCCTCGGGACCCCAGCGCCAGGCGGCCGAACGCCAGGCCATGAACGCCGGCATCCAGGGACTGGCGGCCGACGTCTTCAAGTCGGCGCTGGTGCGCCTCGATCGGCGCCTACGCGACGAGGGACTCGCCGCACGACTCATCCTCCAGGTCCACGACGAAGTACTCGTCGAGGCGCCGCCCGAGGAGAAGGACCAGGTCGGGGCGATCATCATCGACTCCCTGACCCACGCCGCCAGTCTCAGCGTCCCGTTCGAGGTCTCGCTGCACTGGGGCGACAACTGGGCGACCGCCAAGGGCTGAAACGCCGGATGCTAGGGTTGTTTACTGGGTTTGCACCGGAGACCCAACCCCTATTGCCTAGCTGACCCCGGTGTGGTCGCACGAAAGAAGTACGCATGTCGGACGGCACCAGCCTCCTTTCCCCCATCCAGATGGGAACTTTCGACGAGGACGGCACCTACGTCCCGCGCATCATCACCGAAGACGACATGGTCGACGTGGACCTCGCGACCTTGGTCGGTGACAGCGTCCTCGAGTTCGAGGACGGCGACCTGGTCAGCGGCACCGTCGTCAAGATAGACCACGACGAGGTGCTGCTCGACATCGGCTTCAAGTCCGAGGGCGTCATCCCGGCGCGCGAGCTGTCCATCCGTAACGACGTCGACCCCTCCGAGATCGTCTCGATCGGCGAGCGCATCGAGTGCCTGGTCTTGCAGAAGGAGGACAAGGAGGGTCGCCTCGTCCTGTCGAAGAAGCGCGCCCAGTATGAGAAGGCCTGGAGCAACATCGAAGAGCTGAAGAACCGCGACGAGGTCGTCAAGGGCGTCGTCATCGAGGTCGTCAAGGGCGGACTGATCGTCGACATCGGCCTGCGCGGATTCCTGCCGGCGTCGCTCGTCGAGCTGCGCCGCGTGCGCGAGCTCCAGCCCTACATCGGCAAGACCGTCGAGGCCAAGATCATCGAGCTCGACCGCAACCGCAACAACGTGGTGCTGTCGCGCCGCGCCTGGCTCGAGGAGACCCAGAAGGAGCAGCGCGGCGACTTCCTGAGCAACCTGAAGCCGGGGGAGCGCCGTCACGGCGTCATCTCGTCGGTCGTCAACTTCGGGGCTTTCGTGGACCTGGGCGGCATGGACGGCCTGATCCACGTCTCGGAGCTCAGTTGGAAGCACATTGACCACCCCAGCCAGGTCGTCACCGTCGGCGACGAGGTCGACGTGGAGGTCCTGGACGTCGACTTCTCCAAGGAGCGCATCTCGCTCTCGCTGAAGGCGACGCAGTCCGACCCCTGGCAGGTCTTCGCCGACAGCCACGCGGTGGACCAGCTCGTCTACGGCCGGGTCACCAAGTTGGTGCCCTTCGGCGCGTTCGTCCAGGTGGGCGAGGGCATCGAGGGTCTCGTGCACATCTCGGAGATGGCCGCGCACCACGTCGAGTCGCCCGACCAGGTCGTCACGGCCGGCGAGGAGCTCTGGGTCAAGATCATCGAGCTCGACACGGCACGCCGTCGCATCAGCCTGTCGATCAAGCAGGCCGCCGAGGGGGGCGAGGTGTCCGAGGAGTACCGCGAGGCCTTCGGCAGCCACGCCTACGACAACGAGGGCAACTACATCGGGGGCATCGAGTACGGCGAGTTCACGCCCGAGACCGAGGCCCAGGCCGCCTGGGCCGAGTACGCGGTCGAAGTGATCGCGAAGTCGCCTGAGGACGAGGCCGGTGACGCACCGGTCGGAGATGTCGTCGACGAAGCACCGGTTGCTGAGGCGGTAGAGGTCGTCACCGAGACACCCGAAGAGCCCGCCGGCGATTAGTCAGCTGAAGGACCCGCTCAGGCGCATTGAACCGCAAGCGGCTCTTCATTGATTGGATGTCTCGAGTATTGGATTGGTCGAATCGGCGACCTAACGGATGATGCGAACTACCGAACCCGTCGACCCGTCCAGCTCGACGACCTTTCCGCCGCCCGTCGCTTCGGTGACGAAGACGTGGTGGCCGGTCGACACGACGTCGAGCGGGTAGGTCGGGACGCCGTGATCGTGAAGTCCGATCACCCGCACTAGCGCTCCGGTGAAGGCATTGAGCTCGGTCACTGTGCTGGCCCGCATGCCCTGGGGTGTCCCGACCGAGCCGTTGAGCACCCAGACGTGGACCCCGTCGGAGAAGATTGCCTGGCCCCCGATGAAGTGATCCGCCTTGGCGTCTATGGTGCGCACGATGTCGCCCGTCGTACGGTCGAACTCGGTAACCGTGCCGTTGCTGCTCTTACCGTTCTTGTACTGGAATCCCGGGCTCTCCACCCAGACGTGACCGTGGTCGAATGCGATCCCGGAGGGGTCCCGGATGCCGAGAGGCTTGCCGTCGATCCGGCGTACTACGGCGCCGGTGGCGGCGTTCAACTCGGTGACACTGAAATAGTCCTGGTTCCCGACCCAGACGTGGCCGCTGTTGTCGGCCGCGATGGTCAACGGATTCTTGAAGTGGGTGGCGTCGACGCCGATGCGAGGGCGCCCGACGTGAGAATCGAGACAGTGGTCGCGGCGACAGTCAGGCGTCCGAGGCGGCCGATGGGAGTGGCCACGGCGAGACTACCGACGTGTAATGGACAGGGGGTAGTGGCAGGCCACCAGGTGGCCCGGGGCCATCTCCTGGGGCAGGGGCTCCTCGTTGGCGCAACGTTCAGTGGCGTTGGGGCACCGGGTGCGGAAACGGCACCCGGTCGGCGGGTTCATCGGACTCGGCGGCTCGCCCTCGAGCAC
This sequence comes from Acidimicrobiales bacterium, assembly GCA_025351385.1. Classification (GTDB taxonomy): domain Bacteria; phylum Actinomycetota; class Acidimicrobiia; order Acidimicrobiales; family RAAP-2; genus RAAP-2. The sequence continues at coordinate 95,485 of JANXWA010000028.1, forward strand.
CTGGCTGTGCATCGGGGAGTCGGGGTCGGCCTCGAGCGCCGCGCCGAGCAGGAACTTCGTGTACGGGTGGGCCGGGGCGTCGTAGAGGGCGTCGGCCGGACCGATCTCGCAGATCTTGCCGAGGTACATCACGGCGACCCGGTCACTGACGTTCTTCACGACCGCGAGGTCGTGGGCGATGAACAAGAGCGTCAGTCCGTACTCGGCCTTCAGGTCCTCCAAGAGGTTGAGAATCTGGGCCTGGACCGAGACGTCCAGGGCCGAGACCATCTCGTCGCAGATCAGCAGCTTCGGGCGCATGGCGAGCGAGCGGGCGATCGAGATGCGCTGGCACTGGCCGCCCGAGAACTGGCGCGCGTAGCGGTTGCCGTAGACCTGCGGGTCGATGCCGACCTTGCTCAGCAGGTCGCTGATGAGGGCGTCTCGCTCGGCCCCCTCAACCGTCTTCCAGCAGTCGATCGGCTCGGCGACGATGTCCTTCACCCGACGACGGGGGTTGAGCGAGCTGATCGGGTCCTGGAAGATCATCTGCATGTGAGTGCGGGCGTTGCGCAGCGCCCGGCCGCGCTGCTTGGTGACGTCCACGCCTCCGAGCTCGATCGTGCCGCTGGTGGGCTCGACGATGCGCATCAGGGCCTTGCCGGTCGTGGACTTGCCACAGCCCGACTCGCCGACGAGGCCGAGCGTCTCGCCCTCGAAGATCTCGAAGCTGACCCCCGCGACGGCACTGACGGCGTGGTGGTGGTGCCCGAAGGTGACCGTCAGGTCGGTGACCCGCAGTAGCGGCTGTCGGGTGTCGGTCATGACGACGAGGCTCCTCGGGTGGTGGGCAGCGGGTTCCAGCAGGCGAAGGCGTGGCCCGGCTCGTCGGCCGCCTGCAGGGGCGGTCGCACGAGGTGGCACTGATCGGTCGCGTAGGAGCAGCGTGGCGCGAAGCTGCACCCGTCCGAGAGGTTCAACAGGTTCGGCGGTCGACCCGGGATGGTCGTGAGGCGGGTGTGCGAGAGGTTCGAAACCTTCGGCGAGCTCTCGAGCAGCGCGCGGGTGTAGGGCATGCGGTGGTGGTAGAAGACGTCGCGGGTGTTGCCCGTCTCGACGATCCGTCCGGCGTACATGACGACGATGCGCGAGGTCCTCGTCGCCACGACGCCGAGGTCGTGGGTGACGAGGATGACCGACATCTTCAAGCGCTCCTTCAGCTCGTCGAGCAGGTTCAGGATCTGCGCCTGGATCGTCACGTCGAGGCCGGTCGTCGGCTCGTCGGCCATCAGGAGTTTCGGCGAACAGGCCAGCGCCGTCGCGATCACGACGCGCTGGCGCATGCCGCCCGACAGCTGGCCCGGGAAGGCGTTGTAGCGCTCGACGGGCGAGGGGATGCCGACCAGCTCGAGCAGCTCGATCGCGCGGGCCTTGGCCGCGGCCCGGTCCATGCCGAGACGCACCCGCAGCGCCTCGTCGATCTGTTTGCCGATGCGCATGACCGGGTTGAGCGAGGTCATCGGGTCCTGGAAGACCATCGCGACCTCGGTGCCCCAAATCTCGCGCTTCGCCTTCTCACTGGCGCCCACGACCTCAAATCCGTTGATCGTGGCCGAGCCCGTCACCGTCACATTGGTGCGAGGCTGCAGGCCCATGATCGTTCGCGAGAGAACGGTCTTTCCCGAGCCGGACTCGCCGACGATGCCGAGCGTCTCGTTCTGCTCGAGGTCGAACGAGACCCCGTCGACCGCGGGTAGGGGACCGCCGGCCGTCGCGAAGGTGGTCGACAGGTCCTTCACGATGAGGAGCTTCTCGCTCACAGCTTGACCTCGGTGACGTCGAAGTGGGTGCGCAGGCGGTCGCCGATGAAGTTGAGGCAAAGCAGGAAGAGGCACAGGGCCACGGAGGGGAAGATGACGAGGTACGGATTCTCCGCCAGCACGGTGCGCGCCTCGTTGATCATATTGCCCCACGACGGAGTCGGAGGGTTGACCGAGAGGCCGAGGAAGGCCAGGGCACCTTCGAGGGTGATGACGGTCGCGATGCCGATGAGCAGGAACGACACCCCGATGGGCGCGATGTTGGGCAGCAGCTCCTTGACCAGGATCCGCCCGTCGGTGGCGCCCTGGACCTTCGCCGCGATGATGTAGTCCTTGGTGGCGACGCTGAGCGTGGCTGTTCGGATCACGCGGTAGACCAGTGGAACCGAGGCGAGACCGATGACGATGATAATCTTGACGAGAGACCGAGGCGTCCAGAAGGACAGGACCGCGATGGTCGCGATGATCGCGGGGAAGGCGAGCAGGACGTACATGATCGTCGTGATGAACGTGTCGAAGCGGCCCCGTCGGTAGGCCGCCAGCATGCCGAGTGGCGCGCCGATCCCGAATCCGATGATCATCGCGCCGACTCCGACCGCGATCGAGACGCGCGATCCGAAGACCACCCGCGAGAAGATGTCGCGTCCGAGGTCGTCGGTGCCAAAGAGGTGGTGCAGTCCGGGTCCGACGTTAATGTTGTTGAAGTCCTCGAAGTAGGGATTCTTCAGGGGCAGCACGTTGGCGAGGACCGCGGCGAGAACGTTGACCGCAATCCAGCCGACGCAGACCCAGAAGAGTATCCCGAGCGGCTCGGTCTTCTCGGGCTTTTCGACGAGTGTGGCCTCCTCGGCCAGGAACATCCCCTGAGCCATGTCGCCGACGAGGGGGTCCGTGGCGAATTCGTCCTTGCGGTTGTCACTCACGGCTGATCCTCGGATCCACGATATTGATGATGAAGTCGAAGATGAAGTTGATCACGACGACGCCGACCGACACGGTCAACACGATGCCCTGGACGAGCAGGTAGTCACTCATGTTGATCGCCGTGATGAGGGTGTAGCCGAGGCCCGGGATGGCGAGGAGGTACTGGACGACGAAGCCGCTCGCGAGCAGTCCGCCGATGTTGACGCTGGCGGTGCCGAGCAGCGCCACCGATGACGGTCGAAAGGCGTGTCGCCACATGATGCGCCGCTGGCTGAGGCCCTTGGAGCGGGCCATGGTGATGAACTCCTCCTGCAAGGTCGCGATCAGGTCGCTTCGTAGGACCCGGTAATAGACGACGAACGACCCGATCGCCAGGGTGAACGCAGGCAGGGAGAGGCTTTCGAGATTGCCGATCGGGTCGCTGGCCAAGGTCACATAGGAGGACGGGCCCGTATGGGGGATGCCCAGCTTGATCGAAATCAGCAGAACCAAGAGGACGATGATGATGAACGGCGGCACCGAGAGAAGTGTGAAGCTACTCGCGCCGAGGAGTCGGTCGAGGGCGCCGTCGGGCTTGCGGGCCGAGCGCATGGCGGCGGGGATCGCCGCGGCGAAGGCGAGGATCTGGCTCAGCACGATGATCTCGAGGTCGATGGGCAACGCGGCGCGAATCGTGGCGGCGACCGACGATTGTGAGATGAACGACGTGCCCATGTTGCCACGGGCAACGTTGCTGATCCACGCGAAGTACTGGAGGTAGACCGGCTTGTCCAGTCCGAGTTGATGGAACAGTATTGCCTTGGCGGCAGGCGAGGCACCGGTGCCCAGGATCACGACGGCCGGGTCGCCGGGCAACAAGTGGATCAAGTAGAAACTGCCAATCGAGATGACGAAGACGATGCCGATCAGCATCACCAGCCTTCGCATGACGTATCTGAGCACCGTTTCCCCTTTGAGACTGTTTAGGACAATACTCAACGCCGGAGGGGGCAATGGCGCACTCGGGGTGTTTCGACGGGAGGAACCCCAGAGGTTGTTGATCGAGAGTGCCGAATTCCGCTCCGGCGCCCCACGGGATTGCCCCGTTCACGGCAGTCCGTTCGCACGCTGGCGTGGTCGAACGAGGGTGTCGTCGTCGGCCCGTGGCGCGCGTCGCACCATCGAGGTTCTCGGAGAGTGGATGGTGCGTTTCGTCGAGCACCAGGGTGACCGTTACGTCCCCCCGAAGCGGTCGCCGGACGTCGAAGGAGGGGTCCTGATGGTTCCTAGCTCTTCAGTGTGGCGGCGACTGTCGCTCACGGGTGCCGCCTTCGCCATGGTGTCGACGATGTTCGTGGCGACAACGGCCCAGGCTGTGGGGGACTCGGTCCTCAATCAGTACCTGATCGCCGACCCCCTGACCACGGGAACGGCGCTCCCGGACAGCTTCTTGCAGTCGCTGGTTGCGTCCGAGGAGATCCAGTTGGACTCCGATGTTGCGGGCAACGGCTACGTCCGACTTGCCGCTGGGGCGTGGGTCGATGTCACGACCAGCGACGAAGTCATCACGCAGTTGGCGGTCCTCACCGGTGCGACGACGATTCCTTCCGCCATGCCCTCGGTCACCGCTCTGTCGGCCTGTCCGCCGGCCGCCGGAGCGACGCCGACGACCGTGCCCGTGGCGCTGATCCCCGCGTCGGCCGAGGCCACGTGCGTTGAAGCGTCGAGCCACCTGGCCGAGTACGTGATCGCGTGGTCCATCAACAACGTGCTGGCCATCGTCGTGGTGACCGGGCAGATCCAGGGACAGGCGGAGGCGATCGCCGTGTCCCAGGTCGCCCTCGTCCCTACGACCGTGGTTAATCTCGCCGCCAACGCCTCCTACGTGGTCTCTCACTTCGCGACCAACTCCGCCGCCTTGAGTTCGGGGATGAAGCTTCAAATCAGTCAGGACGCGATCGCGATCAGCAAGGTCACTCCCACGTCGATCACCTTCACGGGCCACCAGAGTGTGAAGGGCGTCACCCGGACCGACCACCAATTTGCGGTCAGCCGAGTGCAGGCCGTCTACCGGTACCTCGTGGCCCAATTGAACAACCTGGGCGTCCCCCCGGCCACCCTCCAAGCGATTGGAGTCGGTTCCGGGCAGCCCAAGTTCCTCGTGGTGAAGCGGGGATCGCCGTCGTCGAGTCTCTCGGTCGGCTTCACGTCCAACTACCTGCTTTAGGGGGACGTCCTAGCAGGTGCCTTGCTCACTTCCGATTGGCACGGCAGTGGCGCCGGCACGGAGCAACGGTGCGCGAGGCGTCCACCGGCGTCGATGTCACAGGCCTTGACTACCGTGGTCTGATGAAGCGAATTGCGCTCGCGGGCGGGATAGGTGCCGGGAAGTCGGCGGTCACCGATTGGCTGGTCGCGTTGGGCTTTCCGGTGATCGACGCCGACGTGGTGGCGCACGAGGTCACGGCCACGGGCCGTCCCGCGTGGCGGGCCCTTCGCGACGCCTTCGGTGATGCCGTCCTCGCGCCGGACGGCTCACTCGATCGCGCCTTCGTCGCCGAGGTCGTCTTTCATGATGTGACGGCGCTGCGCCGCCTCAATCTCATCACCCACGGGCACATCGGCGTCGAGATAGTTCGACAACTCGACGAGGCCTCGGGGGCTGCCTGCTTCGTCGCGCTGCCGCTCTTTCGCCCCGAGCATCGGGCCGCCTTCCAACTGGACGAGGCTTGGGCGGTGCTCGTGGGGCCCGATGTCGCGATGAGGCGGCTGTGCGAGCTTCGGGGCTTCAGCGAGGCCGACGCGAGCGCCCGACTGGCGAATCAGATGAGCAACGAGGAACGACGGGCGATCGTCGACCGCGTGATCTGGAACGAGGGAACCCTGGACGATCTGCACGCCCGCGTCGACGAGGCTCTGCGGGAGAGCGGGATTGCCAGTGGATAGGTTCCTCGTTGAATCACCTTTCCAACCGGCCGGCGACCAGCCCAAGGCAATCGCGACACTGGCCGCAGGCGTCGAGGACGGCCTGCGCTACCAGACGCTCGAGGGCATCACGGGCAGTGGCAAGACGGCGACCATTGCGTGGTTGGTCGAGCACGTGCAGCGTCCGACCCTCATCCTCGAGCCCAACAAGTCGCTCGCGGCGCAGCTGGCCTCCGAGCTCAAAGAGATGCTGCCCCAGAACCGCGTGGAGTTCTTTGTCTCATACTACGACTACTACCAGCCCGAGGCCTACATTCCCCGGACCGACACCTTCATCGAGAAGGACAGCTCCATCAACGAGGAGATCGACCGATTGCGCCACGCCGCCACGTCGTCGCTGCTGACCCATCGCGACACGATCGTCGTCGCGTCGGTCTCGTGCATCTACGGCCTCGGTTCACCGATCGAGTACCGCGAACGGATGCTGCAGCTCGAGGTCGGCGTGAGCATCGACCAGCGGGCCCTGCTGCGGCGTCTCGTGGAGATGCAGTACAACCGCAACGAGCTGGTGCTCGACCGGGGGACCTTCCGGATGAAGGGCGACACTCTCGAGATCCAGCCGGCCTACAGCAACGAAGCCATTCGGGTCTCGTTCTTCGGCGACGAGATCGAGGAGGTCTCGTTCTTTAATCCCCTCACCCAGGAGACCCGCGGAAAGGTGAAGGAGTTCACACTCTTCGCGGCGTCGCACTACGCCACCAGCGCCGCGACCCTGCAGCGGGCCTGTCGAGAGATCGAGGACGAGCTCCAGGTCCAGCTGGCCAAGTTCCAATCCGAAGGAAAGCTCCTCGAGGCCCAGCGGCTGCGCTCGCGCACGGAGCACGACCTCGAGATGCTCGAACAGACGGGGGTCTGCGCGGGCATCGAGAACTACTCCGCCCACCTCGACGGTCGCCAACCCGGCGAGCGGCCGTACACCCTGCTTGACTACTTCCCGGAGGACTTCCTCGTCGTGATCGACGAGTCCCACGTGGCGGTGCCCCAAGTGCGCGGCCAGTACGCCGGCGACCGATCCCGCAAGGAGACCCTGGTCGAGCACGGGTTCCGACTGCCCTGCGCTTTGGACAACCGTCCGCTCAACTTCGACGAGTTCATGGAACTGGTCCCCCAGATGGTCTTCGTCTCGGCGACCCCGGGTCCGTACGAGCTCGAGCACAGCGACCAGATCGTGGAGCAGGTCATCCGACCGACCGGGCTCGTAGACCCCGTCGTGACCATCGTGCCCACCAAGAATCAAATCGACGACCTGCGGGGGCGGCTCGATGTGGTCATCGCGCGAAACGAGCGGGCTCTGATCACGACACTCACCAAGCGCATGGCCGAGGACCTGACGAACTTCCTCACCAAGGCGGGCTACCGCGTCCAGTACCTCCACAGCGACATCGACACGATTCAACGGATCGAGATCCTGCGCTCGCTGCGGCTCGGCGAGTTCGACGTCCTCGTCGGCATCAACCTGCTGCGCGAGGGGCTTGACCTGCCCGAGGTCTCGCTGGTGGCGATCCTCGACGCCGACAAGGAAGGCTTCCTGCGTTCACGCAGTGCACTGACGCAGACCATCGGTCGTGCCGCTCGCAACTCCAACGGCCAGGCGATCTTGTACGCCGACCGGATGACCGACTCGATGCGTGAGGCCGTCGCGTGTACCGAGCGTCGACGGACGCTCCAGGTCGCCTACAACCTCGAGCACGGCATCGAGCCCCAGACCGTGATGAAGAACGTCGCCGACATCCTGGGCCGCCTGCGCAGCGAGTCGATGCCCGAGCCGTCCAACAAGAGCCACGGCATCTCGTCGCTCGAGGGACTGCTGCCCGACGACCTGTCGCTCGAGATCGCCCGGGTCGAGAAGGCCATGCTGCTCGCCGCCGGCGAGCTGCGCTTCGAGGAGGCGGCCGCCCTGCGTGACATCTTGCACTCCCTGCAGCGCCAGGGAGTGGCGACGCCCGTCGACGAGCTGGCATTCGATGCCTGACCGGTAGATTCCCATCATGTCCTCGTCCATCCGCGTGCAGGGCGCGCGCGTTCACAATCTGAAGAACCTCTCGGTCGAGATCCCCCGTGACCAGTTGGTGGTCTTCACCGGGCTCTCGGGGTCGGGCAAATCGTCCCTCGCTTTCGACACCATCTACGCCGAGGGTCAGCGCCGCTACGTGGAGAGCCTCTCGGCCTACGCCCGTCAGTTCCTCGGTCAGATGGACAAGCCCGACGTCGACTTCATCGAGGGCCTCTCGCCGGCCATCTCGATCGACCAGAAGACCGCGTCGCGCAATCCGCGCTCGACGGTCGGCACCATCACCGAGATCCACGACTACCTGCGCCTGCTCTTCGCGCGCATCGGCGTCCAGCACTGCCCCAACTGCGGCAAGCCCGTGACCCGCCAAACCGCGCAGCAGATCGTCGACCAGGTCCTGGCGCGCCCGAGCGGCGAGCGGTTCCTCGTGCTGGCGACCGTGGTCGAGGGTCGCAAGGGCGAGTACAGCACGCTCCTCAACGAGCTCGTCGGCCAGGGCTTCTCGCGCGCTCGCGTCGACGGAAAGGTCGTCGAGCTCGAGGACCGCGAGTCGCTGACCCTGGCGCGCTATGAGCAACACACCATTGACGTCGTGCTCGACCGGCTCAGCGTGAAGGCGGCCAACCGCCAGCGGCTCACCGAGTCGGTCGAGGCGGCGCTCAAGCTGACCAGGGGCGTGGTCTCGTTCCTTTTCCTCGAGGACGACGAACAGGTGCAGTTCTCCGAGAAGATGGCCTGCAGTGACTGTGGCATCAGCTTCACCGAGCTCGCGCCACGCGACTTCTCCTTCAACTCGCCCTACGGTGCCTGCCCGGTCTGCACCGGCCTCGGCACCCGGTTCGAGGTCGATCCCAACCTGGTCGTCCCCGACGACACGCTGGCCCTCTCGGAGGGCGCGCTCGCGCCATGGGCCGGACAGCGGTTCAAGTACTTCGAGCGGCTGATTGAGGGCATCGCCGCGATGGGCAGCTTCGACGTGGACACGCCGTGGAAGAAATTGAAGCCCAAGGACCGCAAGCTCGTCCTCTACGGCGTCGACACGCGCTCGGTGCCAGTCAAGTACCGAAACCGCTACGGCAAGGTGCGCACCTACGACACCAGCTACCACGGCATCGTCGACTGGCTGGAGCGCAAGCGCAACGAGGCCGACGGCGACTGGTCGCGCGAGCAGGCCGAGCAGTACATGCGCGAGGTCGAGTGCCACACCTGCGCGGGCCAACGACTGAAGCCCGAGGTGCTGGCCGTGAAGGTCCATCGCCACAACATCGCCGAGGTGAACGCGATGACGATCGATGAGGCAATCGACCTGTTCCGAAAGATGAAGCTGACCAGTCGCGAAGAGACGATCGCGCGTCGGGTCGTGAAGGAGATCGTCGAGCGGCTCACGTTCCTGATGGACGTCGGCCTCGACTACCTGACCCTCAGCCGGGCCTCGGCGACGCTCTCGGGCGGTGAGGCCCAGCGGATCCGCCTGGCCAGTCAGATCGGCAGCTACCTCGTCGGAGTCCTCTACGTCCTGGACGAACCATCGATCGGACTGCACCAGCGCGACAACCGCCGGCTCATCGCGACCCTCGAGCGTCTACGCGACCTCGGCAACTCGGTGATAGTGGTCGAGCACGATGAGGAGACGATCCGCTTCGCGGACTTCATCGTCGACATCGGACCGGGAGCGGGCGAGTTCGGCGGCCGCGTGGTGCATGCGGGGACCTACAAGGAGCTGCTGGAGAACACCGAGTCGTTGACCGGCCAATACCTGTCGGGCGTGAAGTCGATCGAGGTTCCCTCGACGAGGCGCACGGGCGACGGCAAGCGTCTGACGATCAAGGGCGCGCGGGCCAACAACCTCCAGAACATCACCGTCGACGTGCCCCTCGGCGACTTCGTGGCGGTCACCGGCGTCTCGGGGTCGGGTAAGTCCACACTGATCAACGGCATCCTGCTCGCCTCGCTCGAGCACCAGATCAACCGCGCCAAGACAACGGCCTTCGAGCACGACACGATCACCGGGGTCGCGAACCTCGACAAGGTCGTCGCCGTGAACCAACAGCCCATCGGACGAACTCCCCGTTCGAACCCCGCCACCTACACCGGCGTCTTCGACAAGATCCGCAAGCTCTTCGCCGAGACCCAGGAGTCCAAGATCCGCGGCTATCAGCAGGGCCGCTTCTCGTTCAACGTGAAGGGCGGCCGTTGCGAGACCTGCGCCGGCGACGGGACCATCAAGATCGAGATGCACTTCTTACCCGACGTCTACGTCAACTGCGAGGCCTGCGACGGGGCGCGCTACAACCGCGAGACGCTGGAGATCCTCTACCGGGGAAAGTCCGTCAGTGACGTCTTGAACCTGCCGGTCGCCGAGGCCCTCGACTTCTTCGACCGTCAGCCGTCGATCCTTCGTCACATCCAAAGCCTCGCTGACGTCGGGCTGGGCTACGTGCGCCTCGGCCAGCCGGCGCCGACGCTTTCGGGCGGAGAGGCCCAGCGGGTGAAGCTCGCGACCGAGCTCGCCCGCCGCCCGACCGGTCACACCCTCTACGTCCTCGACGAGCCGACGACGGGCCTGCACTTCGAGGACGTGAATCGTCTGTTGCACGTGCTGCACCGACTCGTCGACCAGGGCAACACGGTGCTCGTGATCGAGCACAACCTCGACGTCGTGAAGACCGCCGACTGGGTGATCGACCTCGGTCCCGAGGGCGGTCGACGAGGCGGGCTGGTCGTGGGCGAGGGCACGCCCGAGGAGATCGCCAAGCTGAAGACCGCGACGGGGCTCGTGCTGAAAGAGGCGCTGACGGCCCACGGCAGGCTCTAGTGCTCACCAAGCCGGCCGGCATCCCGCGCCAGAGCGGCTGCTACCTCTTTCGCAACGAGCGCGGAGCCGTCGTCTACGTTGGCAAGGCCCGCTCGCTGGCCCAACGGCTCTCGAGCTACTTCCAGCGCAACGAGGGCCTCTCGCACAAGACTCAGGCACTCATGGCCGAGGCGACGTCGGTCGAGTGGATCGTCACGCCGAGCGAGATCGACGCGCTGGTCCTCGAGAACGAGCTGATCAAGGAGAACCAGCCGCGCTACAACATGCGTCTGAAGGATGACAAGAGCTTCCCCTACGTCGCGCTGGACCTGCGCACCGAGTTTCCGGCCCCGTTCACGACGCGCAGCCGCCACGTCCGAGGTGTGCGCTACTTCGGGCCGTTCGTCGACGTGCGCGCGCTGCGCACGACGATGGACGAGCTCCTCCAAGCCTTCCCCCTGCGCTCGTGCACCAAACACAAGTTCAACTACCAGCAACGCATCGGGCGACCCTGCCTGCTCTACGACATCGGCAAGTGCTCCGGTCCGTGCGTCGGGGCCGTCGACGCCGAGGGCTATCGCGGGATTGTCGAGTCCTGGGCGAATTTCTTCGACGGCGACGTGCGCCAGTTGCGCGGTCTGTTGCAGCGACAGATGGACGAGGCGTCGGCGAAGAAGCACTACGAGGCGGCCGCCAAGGCCCGCGACGGTCTGGCCGCGCTGGAGCGTGCCGCGAGCGCTCAGAGCGTCGTGCTCGATGACCACTCCGACCTCGACGTCGTCGCGGTCGCCACCGATGGCGGACGGGCCGCGGTCGCGCGATTTCGCGTGCGCCACGGACGGATCATCGGGCGCACCGTCCACTTGATCGACCGATCGATGGACGAGAGCGACGGGGAGATCCTCGAAGCCGTCCTGACCGACATGTTCCCCGACGCCGACGCCGTGCCACCGGTCGTGTTGGTCGCGGGCACCTCGTCGTCAACGACGCTGATGGGCGAGTACCTAAGCGGTCTTCGCGGCCGGCGCGTCGACGTCGTGGCGCCCCAACGGGGCAAACGCCGTCGGGCGGTCGACCTGGCGATGAACGACGCGTTGTCGGTTATCAGCCGGGACTCGCTGCGCCGCCAGAGCGACCACAACGTCCGGGCCCGCGCTCTCCAAGAGCTGGGTGCGGCGCTCGGCCTGGTCCAGCCGCCCTATCGCGTCGAGTGTTTCGACATGAGCCACCTGCAGGGCACGAACTACGTCGGCTCGATGGTCGTGTTCGAGGACGGCCTCCCGGTGAAGGGCGAGTACCGCCACTTCAACGTGAAAGAGGTGCTCGGCAACGATGACGTCGGCGCCATGGAGGAGGTCGTGCGCCGGCGCCTCGGATACTGGAACGACGACCAGGGTGCGACGAAGTTCCGCCGTGCCGACTTGATCGTCATCGACGGTGGCCTGCCCCAACTGCACGCCGCCCAGAAGGCGGCCGAGAGCGTGGGCGTGCGCGACGTCGAATTCGTCGCACTCGCCAAGCGCGAGGAGCTGCTCTACCGCCCCGGGTCCAGTCAGCCAGTCGTGCTCGATCGCGGCTCGGAGAGCCTCTACCTCGTCCAGCGGTTGCGCGACGAGGCCCACCGCTTCGCGATTTCCTTCCACCGTTCCAAGCGCGGCAAGTCCATGGTCGCCTCGACGCTGGCCGGCGTCGAGGGGCTCGGACCGGCGCGACGCGAACGACTGCTGACCCAGTTCGGGTCGCTGGATAACCTGCGCCACGCGACGCTGGGCGAACTCGAGGCGATGGCGTGGCTGCCGAGCGATGTCGCCGTGAGGCTCTACGATCATCTACGAGCGCCGTCGCGACCGCGGCTCGCGAAGGGAAGTCCAGATGAGTGAGGTGCTGCTGGTCACGGGCATGTCGGGCGCCGGGCGCTCGACCGTGTCGGCTGCCCTCGAGGACATGGGCTGGTTCGTGATCGACAACCTCCCGCTCGAGCTCATCGTGCGCGTGGGCGAGCTCGCGACGACCGGTTCGCGCGACTACGAGGGCGTCGCCTTCGTCGTGGGCCGGTCCGGTGTCGTCCAGCCCGACGCCCTGCTCGCGGTCCAAAAGGAACTCGCCCAGCGCCACACCAATGCCAAGATCCTGTTCCTCGACGCCCCCGACGACGTCCTGATCCACCGCTTCGAGGGAAATCGGCGCCGCCATCCCTTCGAGGCGTCGACGCTGGCCGAGTCGATCGCCGGCGAGCGAGCATCGATGAGGACGATCCACGACGCAGCGGACCTGGTGATCGACACCGGGTCGATCAACACCAACCAGCTGCGATCGCGCATCGTCGAGACCTTCACCGAGTCGCGGGGCAAGGGGCCGCTGCGGGTGTCGCTGGTCTCGTTCGGTTACTCCAACGGGATCCCGCGCGACGTGGACCTCGTCTTTGACTGTCGTTTCCTGCCCAATCCCCACTGGATCGAGGAGCTGCGCCCTCAGTCCGGCCTCGACGAGGCCGTCGCCACCTACGTGCTCGATCAGGAGCCGGCCCAGCACTTCTTGCACGACGTCGTGGAAATGCTGGAGTGGCAGATCCCCGAGTTCGCCAAGGAGGGCAAGTCCTACCTGTCGATCGCCATCGGCTGCACCGGGGGGCGGCATCGCTCGGTCGCGATTGCCGAGGAGCTGCGCCGCCGTCTGCGGATCGAGCACGCCGTCTTCCACCGCGACATCGCTCGATGAGGGTGGTGGCCGTCGGGGGCGGCCACGGCACCGCCGTATCACTGCGGGCCCTGCGCCGCCAGTGCGACGACGTCACGGGCGTCGTGTCGGTCGCCGACGACGGCGGTTCCTCTGGCCGTCTTCGCGCCATGCTCGACGTCGCGGCGGTGGGAGACCTTCGCAAGTGCCTCGTTGCCCTCGCGGACCCGCAGAACCCGCTCGCCCAGTCGTTCGAGCACCGCTTCAGCGTCGGCGAGCTGTCGGGCCACACGGTGGGCAACCTGTTGCTCGTCGGGCTGATCGACGCGACCGGCAGCCTCGAGGAGTCCGTGCGCGCGGTGGCCCAGGTCATGGGTGTTACCGGCACCATCGTCCCGGCGAGCTGCGAGGGAGTCGTCCTCGTCGCCTCGACCGAGGAGGGCGACACCCGTGGCCAGACCGAGGTCATGAAGTCCTCGACCATCCGGCGCATCGCCGTCGAACCGGCCAACGCCGCGGCGCCCATGGTGGCGGTCGAGGCCATCGAGCGGGCCGACCTCGTGCTGATCGGTCCCGGTTCGCTCTTCACGAGCGTGCTCGCGGCCTGCGTCGTGCCGGGCATCACCCAGGCCCTCGCGGGAACGCGGGCCCGCAAGGTCTACGTCGCGAACCTTCGCCCGCAGGTCCCCGAGACGGCCGGCTTCTCGCTCCAGGACCACGTGGACGCCCTCGTGCGCCACGGTGTGGTGCCCGACGTGGTGCTCGTCGACGGGCGCTCGGACTACGCCGTCGGGGCCTGTTCGCTCACCGTTCGGGTGGCCGACCTGTCGGGGAGAAATGGCCTGGTGCACGATGTGCAAAAATTGGGGGAAGCGGTCGTCGCCGAGGTGCGACGATGAGTGGCCGCCGAGACGAGGAGCAGCATGTCGATACGCGTGGCAATTAACGGATTCGGGCGAATTGGACGCGGCTACCTGCGGGCGTCGCTCGCCAATCCGGACGTCGAGGTCATCGCGGTCAACGACCTGACCTCTCCCGCGACCAACGCCCACCTCTTGAAGTACGACTCGACCCAGGGTCGCCTCGACGTACCGGTCACTCTGAGCGATGAGGGCATGGTGGTGGGGAACCGCACGATCAAGGTCCTCGCCGAGCGCGACCCCGCGGCCCTGCCGTGGGGGGAGCTCAACATCGACGTCGTCATCGAGTCGACCGGCCGCTTTACGACCCGCGAGTCGGCCGCCGCTCACCTCACGGCCGGCGCGCGCAAGGTCATCATCTCGGCCCCGGCCGCCGACGTGGACGCGACGTTCGTCATCGGCGTCAACGAGGACACCTACGACCCCGCCACCCACCACGTCGTGAGCAACGCTTCGTGCACGACCAACTGCTTCGTGCCGATGGTGAAGGTCCTCGACGACGCCGTGGGCGTCCAGACGGGTCTCATGACGACGATTCACGCCTACACCAACGACCAGAACCTGCTCGACCTCGAGCACAAGGACCTGCGACGGGCCCGCGCGGCCGCGGTGAACATCGTGCCCTCCTCCACGGGCGCCGCGCGCGCGACGAGTTTGGTGCTGGCCTCGATGAAGGGCCGCCTCGACGGCACGTCACTGCGCGTGCCCATCCCCGACGGCTCGATCACCGACTTCACGGCCATCGTGCGCTCGACGACCGTCGACGAGATCAACGCGGCATTCAAGGCTGCCGCCGACGGCCCGTTGAATGGCGTGCTCGTCTACACCGACGAGCACATCGTCTCGTCGGACATCGTCGGCACGCCGGCGTCGTGCACCTTCGACTCGCTCATGACCATGGTCCAGCGGATCGACGACCAGCAGAGCCTCGTGAAGATCTTCGGCTGGTACGACAACGAGTGGGGCTACTCGAACCGGCTGGTGGACCTCACGGCCCACATCGGTCAGTAGCCCGGTGGCGAACCCCCTCCCGTCCTACGAGCGCTGGGGGAGCCTCGCCGGCAAGCGAGTCCTCGTGCGCGTCGACTTCAACACGCCCGTCGCCGAGGTGAACGGGCGCCTCGAGGTCACCGACGACTTCCGGATCCGCTCGACGGTGCCCCTGCTCGAGGAGCTGCTCGGGCTGGGCGCCACGGTCGTCGCCTGCACCCACTTCGGCCGGCCGAAGGGACAGGTCGTGGCCAAGTACAGCGTCGAGCCGGTACGTCAGCGTCTCGCGGCGCTCTGCCCCGGCGTCGAGCTCATGGAGAACTTGCGCTTTCATCCGGGCGAGGAGGCGAACGACCCGGCCTTCGGCGCGGCGCTGGTCGAGGGCTTCGACTACTACGTCAACGAGGCGTTCGGAGCGTCGCACCGCGCCCACGCGTCGATCATGGTCCCCCCGACGATCCTGCCAAGCGCCGCGGGGCCCAACCTCCAGCGAGAGGTCGCGACGATCCTCGGTCTGCTCGAGCGTCCGGCGCGGCCCTTCGTCGCGATCGTCGGCGGCGCCAAGGTCGCCGACAAGATGGGCATCGTCAAGGTGCTCTGCGAGAAGGCCGACACGGTGATCGTCGGCGGCGGGATGTCGTTCACCTTCGAGGCGGCCCTCGGGAGGACCGTCGGCTCGTCGCTCCTCGATCCCACCCACGTGGACCAGTGCGCGGCGCTGCTCGAAACGGGCAAGGTCCTCATCCCGGTCGACTCGCGGGGCCTGCCCGACGGCTCGCCCTTCGGACGCGGCGGAGGCAGTGACGAGGCCGTCGACTTCGGCGCGAGCATCCCCGACGGCTTCGTCGGACTCGACATCGGCCCCGCGACGACGGACTCTTTCGTCGAGGCCATCAACGGTGCGTCGACGATCCTGTGGAACGGCCCGATGGGCGTCTTCGAGGACCCGCGCTTCGGCGCGGGCACCGTGGCGGTCGCCCGAGCGGTCGCCGCGTCGGACGGGGTCTCGGTCGTCGGTGGCGGCGACTCGGTCGCCGCGCTGCAGTCCTACGGCCTCGAGGACGACGTCACCTTCGTCTCCACCGGTGGGGGAGCGTCCCTCGAACTGGTCGAGCTCGGCGACCTGGTGGGCCTGAGGGCCCTGCGTGAAAGCAAGTGGAACTAAGTGACCAATCCCCTCAAGCCGCTCGTGATCGGCAACTGGAAGATGAACCTCGACTTCGTCGAGGCCGTGCACCTCGGCCAACAGATCGGGGTGCTGTTGCGCCACGCGCCGGCCGAGCACACCGAGGTCGTCGTCGTCCCGCCGTTCGTGGACCTGCGAAGCGTCAACTCCATCGTCGCCTCCGAGCGAATTCCTGTCGGCGTCGGCGCCCAGCACGTCAACCCCCACGACAACGGCGCCCACACCGGTGAGGTCAGCGCGACGATGCTCAAGCGACTGGGCGTCGAGTGGGTCCTCGTCGGGCACTCGGAGCGGCGTGCGATGTACGCCATGGACGACGTCGTGGTCGCCGAGACGCTGCGCGCCGCGGTGCGAAACGGCCTGCGCGCCGTGTTGTGCGTCGGCGAGCCCCAGGAGGTGCGCGAGGACGACGGCCACGACGCCTACGTGGCCTCCCAGCTGGCCAGCGCGCTCACGGGGCTCGACCCCAAGTTCCACGAGCTGGTCACCGTCGCGTACGAGCCGATCTGGGCGATCGGGACCGGACTCACGGCGTCGACCGAGCAGGTGCGTGCGATGACCTCGCACCTGCGGTCCACGTTGGCCCGTCTCGGGTTGAAGGAGTGCCGCGTCCTCTACGGTGGCTCGGTCAACGCCGAGAACGCGGCCTCGATCGTCGCCGAGGGCCTCGTCGACGGGTTCCTCGTCGGCGGCGCGAGCCTCAAGGCGGAGTCGTTCCTCGCCGTCGTGCGGGCCTGTGACGACTGCTACGCTCTAATGGCTAATCGGAGGTCGTGATGTTCACTTGGACATTCATCGTTATTGAGGCCACGTCGGCCGTCGGACTGATCTTCCTGGTGCTATTGCACTCGGGACGTGGTGGCGGCATCTCGGACCTCCTCGGTGGCTCCATGGGCGCGGCGGCCTCTGGCTCGACCGTCGTCGAGCGGAACCTGGACCGCATCACGATCGCCGTTGCGCTGATCTTCACCTTCGCCACGCTGACCCTCGACCTGCGTTTGCAGTAGTCCATGATCCCCCGAGGATCGTTTCGCCGCTCCTCGGTCGGGGTCCTGTGCCTGGTCGCGGCGATGGCGCCGTTGTGGGTCTCGGGCGCCACGGCGGCTCCGCCCACCTCCAACAACCTCAAGACCCTCAACGTCTCCCTGCCCGGTCCCTTCAACGGGTGCACGTACTTCGACGCCGGCGCGAACCCGACGAGCAACGCCGTGCTCGACCTCGTGCGCCCCTCGGCCTTCCTCACCAGCTCCGCGGGCAACCTGGTCGGCGAAGGCGGCCCGATCGCCTCGGCCGAGCTCACCTCGCTGACGCCCGAGGTGGTCCACTACACGATCGCCCCGCACGAGAAGTGGAGTGACGGCACCGCCTTCACCGGCGCCGACCTGGTCGCGTGGTGGCTGAGGGCCCGCAATCTGACCAGCGTTCAGAGCGACGGCTACCGGGCCATTGCCTCCCTCGTCGATTCGAAGGACGGTCTGACCGTGACCGCCACCTTCGACACCCCCTACGCCGACTGGAACCTCCTCTTTCGCGACGTCGAGGCGCTCGGGTCCACCTCGGGCTGCTCGCTCAGCGCCTTCGTGCACCGTCCCTCGCTCGGTCCCTACCGGGTGCTCAGCGCCACGTCCGCCAGGATCGTCCTGGTGATGGATCCCCGTTGGCCCGTCGCGGCCAATCGGTTCGGCCGCGTCGTGCTGAGCGACGACGCCGTGATCCCCAAGTCCGCGAAGGCCAAGTTCGTGGGCTACTCGCTCGACGTCAACCGGGCCCAGATCCTCGCGCTCAGCTCGCATCCGTCCGTCCTCAGCCGGGTCGGCACGTCGAGCACCATCGAGGAGATCACGTTCGCCCCCGCCCGCCCCTTCTCGAGCCGGCTCGCCGTGCGCCAGGCCCTCAGCTGGTCGGTGGACCGCCAGAGCATCATCGACCAGCTCTTTGGCGCGGTCACGTTCTCGACGTCGGTCGCCGCGTCGGCGTTCTACTCCCAGGGCCAGAACAACTACCCGGGATCCAACGGTACCGGCCCCTCGTCCCAGACGACGACCACGATCTCGACGCCCCACGTCGCGGTGAGCCGTCTGGCCGACTGCCTCTCGTGCGCGATCAGCGTGCTGGCGAAGAACGGATTTCATCGCACGGCGACCGGTTGGGCCACCGCCGGCGGTATCGCGCTCGCGATACAGATGGCCGTCGGTCCTAGTCCGCTCGACCACGCCGTGGCCAACCGCGTGGCACACCAGTGGGGCCGTCTGGGCGTGGTGGTCACTCAGGTTCCGTCGAACAGCGACGTGGCCGCCTCAGTCGCTGCAGCGACCGGAAAGACCGACGTCGCGATCTTCGCGCGACCCACCGTGACGACCGCGTCGTTTGCGGCGAGGTCGTGGAGCGGTCCCGGATATGCCGATACCTACCCTTCTGGTTGGCGATCGACCGCCGTCAACCTGCTCTTCAGCCAGGCGATCGTGAACTTCAATCCAGTCGCGGCATCATCGACCTGGCTGACGATGGACCAGGCGGTCTTGAACTCGTTCTGGGTCCGGCCGTTGTTTACGTCACCTTCACTTCTCGAATGGTCCAATACGATGACGGGCGTCAACGGCAGCTTCTCCGTGCCGGGCCTGCTTGACCAGTTGCCCACATGGTCAACGACTCCGCTGGTCACAGGATCTTGATCTTGGCAAATCGGTAGCCCACTAGCGGCTAAAGTAGAACTTCGCGTCGGAGTGGCGGAATAGGCAGACGCGCCAGCTTGAGGGGCTGGTGCCCTCAGGGGCGTGCGGGTTCAAGTCCCGCCTCCGACACCACAGTTATGCCACCTTTCTTGAGGCCGACCTCGTCTAACGCGACAGTGAACGGCGGCGCCCCTGCAACTTGAACGGTGAGTCGGTCAGGGTAGATGCAGACCGAGTCGACCAGATTCTTGACGAGCGTCCAGCGTTCCGTGGGTGTGGCGGCGTCCCATATACGTTGCGCTTCGAAGTCAGCCAGTACTTCTGCCACCTGGTCGAACTTGTCCACCGCCTCCTCACGAACTGTTTCGGCGCGTTCAAAGTCCTCGACCTCTCTTTCCAAGGTTTGAAGTTGCGCGGTCAGTCGTCGGTGCTCGACGGCATAGGTTTCACCGTCCATGTGTTCGTTCACACACAAGTCGAGAATCCTTTGCAGTTGTCTCTCAAGTCTTGCAATCGCCAACTTGTGTGTAGGTCGCGCAGGTGCGTCGGCACGTCGATGCGCCGTGAGTTGATAGCGAATGGCAGCCTGGAGGTCCTTGTCGTCCGCCAGTAACCCGAGTCCCAAGACCGTCGCTCGCTCAAGTCCGTTCGCGGAACGCGCCGGTTGCGTGCAGCGCTGTCCCTGTCCGCCGCACCGGAAGAAGCCCTGTCCACGGTCGTTATAGCGGATGCTCGCGACGCGCCCGCAGAGTCCGCAGCGGACGGTCCCCGAGAGCAGGTGGCGCCCGTGGCGATGTCCGGGTGTGTAGCCGCACTGTGCGGCGGTGAACTGGCGCTCATTGACCAGGGGGGGATGGATTCCGGGATACCACTCGCCCGAGTACTTCACCAGGCCCAGATACGCACGGTTGCTGGCAATGAAGCGCACCGTCCCGTACTTCATGGCGACCTCGTCGGCGACCTGTTGGAAACTGCGGCCCTGGGCGCGAAGTTCGAAGATGCGCTGGACGATCGGTGCCGCATCATTGGGCATGAGTTCGCCATTCACCATGTCGTAGCCAGTCGGCGCGTGGTTCTGCCAGCGGCCCTTTTCCGCGGCCTGGAGTTGGCCCATTTTCGTGTTCTCCACGATCTGGTCGCGGTAGTACTGCGCAAAGACGCC
>JANXWA010000017.1 GCA_025351385.1 Acidimicrobiales bacterium
TAAGTGCGTGTGGATCGTGTCCGCGCCCGCGTCGGTGCCGATGTCGTGAAGCTCCTTGCGCAGTTCGATGATCCGGTCTTCGACCTCGGGTGGCGTGGCGCGGGGATTGGCGTTCGGTCGCTTGGAGCGTGGCTCGAAGGCCGACGGACCCTCAGTCCGGTAGCGCTTGACGAGTTCACTGACCCAGGCTGGCGAGACACCGTATTTCTTGGCCGTCGCGCGCACGCCCAAGCCCTGGGACACCACCGACGACACGATTATCTGATTCTTGACCACGACACACCCCCACCGAAGTGTTCACTATGTCGCGACAGATGCGTTCAGTATGTATTGAAGGTAGATACTGCCGGGGGCACAAGTGGAGATTGACAAGGGATAGAAGCTAAGGCCCTCAGAATGTCACAGCGGTGCTCGACCTCGAAAATCTCCTGCACCGGATCGCTGGTTCAACGGGACCCAGTATCCCTAAGCGGGACTGGACACTGGCGATCAGGGATCACTTATCGTCAGGTCGGTCAACGTAGAGCAAATGGTTGTCTTCGAGCCTGAACTTACGGAGCCCGGGGATAGCCCTTAGACCGCCGACCGCAGAGAGGTCAAGGCCGCGGCTGTGAAGCACTTCATTTAGTGCGACGAGGTAACGCCCGCGAGACGATACCCAACCTGGGTTTCCGACTTCACGGTTGAGCGCCACGACGAGCTCCACAATTGACATCACCGAAAGTAACTCTCGGTAGTCGTCGAGCGTGGGAGAGGCATTGGTATCAGACATGTTTCCTCCTCATCGTTCCCGGCGTTGCCACCGTGCCTCGCGGTCGGTTGGCGGAGTGTCATCGGGCCAGGTCCCTCGACTCCTCTTGATGTGTCAACAGTGAATCTACCTGCGGGGAGGAGAACACACTCTAGTTTGGGGACTGATATAGGTGACGCACCCGAATGTAAATGGGGTGCGCTGAGTCGTCGGACAATACATGGAGGGTCCTGGGGCTACGGCTCGCCGGACGGTGGTGTTCCGAACACCTCATGCGCAGCGTCAAGCACTTCCTTCTTACCGACCGGCCGGGCTATTCGTTCGTCGTCTTTCGCGACCCAGATAATGTTCAGTTGCAGTTCGCCGGCCTGACTTGAAGCACTTAGTCAGTTTCTGAAGCCGGGAATCCTGGACACTGCCGGGTGACTATCGAGGAAGTACCGGGACAGACGGTCCTGGCCCTTCGAGACACCGATACGTGGCGTCTGGCTGATCCGACTCTGAACGTCGCTGGCGGTCCCCTCGCAAAACGCAATCCGAGATTCCAGTTCCTGACAGCAGTCCATTCCATTGTCGTCGCCGGTCACGCCGAGGCCGCGAGTGAGGTTCCCCGGCCCCCGGAGCAGCACGCTCTCGACTTCCGACCGTGCATTACAAGGTAACTCGTACAGTTCGGCCGCTCGAAAAAGAACGGCGCTCGCGGTATCGACGGATTCGGTGACCACGTTCATGCACCAGTGAAGACCGTAGATTCGATAGACGTAGAGCACACCGGGTCGGCCGAACATCACCAAGCTTCGCTTCGTGGGGCCTCGAAATGCGTGGGACGCCGGATCGTCGACTCCTCCATAGGCTTCGGTCTCCACGACCAGCGCGTGCGCCTCTCGGTCACGGTCGCGCACAACCAGCACTGTTCCCACGAGGTCATGCGCCACCTTGTCAGGTGGGCGGTCGAAGAAACTCCGCATCAACCGCTCACCCGTCATAGAGATCTCCACAACTCGGTCGAGCGGTTACGACCCGATCACGGGCCGCTACGTCGAACGTCCGGCGGCCGTCCTCAGCAATCACGCCTCCCATTGTGGTCGATGCGATCTGGGGCACGCACGCCATAGGTGCCGTATCGATGATTGGGCCAGGCGGTCCATCAGCTACCGCTCGTAGTCCTCTCTCGAAAGCAACGCCCACATCACGGCGTCAGAGTGCTCGAAGGACGCGCGGAGACCGAGAACTAGGGTTCGTGCTACCCATTCCGACGAAGTAGTCCAAGATTATGCCGAAGCCAGCAAGGGAGCCATTCCAACGTGCACGCCGATAGGGTCGTCGGGCGACTCAACAGCTGGCCCGATCGAATCTGGGGCTACGTGGTCCTCGGTACCGTCGGCTCGCTCGGCGCCGTGCTCGCGGGCGCGACCATCGGCTCCAATCCACGTCCTCACGACTATCGGTGGTGGCTTCGAGTTCCTGAAGGGAACTACGCCCTCGCACACGTACTTTTCTACTCGTCAGTCGCGCTGTTGACGATTGGATGGGTCGGCGTAGGCACTATCGCGATGAGGGGGAGACTCACGCGGGCCCGTGCGTGGAGCGTGCTGGCCCTCTGGGGATCACCCCTGATCGTCGGCACGCCCGTCTTCGGGCGCGACGTCTACAGCTACATCGCGCAAGGCGAACTCGTGCGGCGCGGACTGAATCCCTACCTCATCGCGCCAAAGGCGCTTGGCGGCGGACCACTCCTGTCGTCGATTGCTGACGTCTGGCACAACACGACCTCGCCCTACGGACCACTTTTCGTCGAATTGACCCGAGTGACGGCGGCGATGTCGGGTGGCTCGCTCATGGTCCAGGTCATCGCGTTTCGGATCCTCGAGCTGGCTGGCGTGGTATTGCTGATGGTCTTCCTACCCGCTGTCGCTCGTCACTTTGGTGCCGACGGCGGCGTCGCCGTCTGGCTCGGGGTCCTCAGCCCGCTGGCTCTCTTCAGCGCGGTCGGTTCAGCGCACAATGACACATTGATGCTGGGGCTCATGGTGACCGCACTGGCGGTGGGCCTGCGCGGCGCACGTCGTTGGGCCGTCGTGCTCTTTGCCGTCGCGGCGACGATCAAACTCCCCGCGTTGGCCGGCATCGTATTCCTCTACGCCGGACCGTGGCGCGAGGGATCGATTCGCGACCGCGTCCGCTTGACGCTCGAAGCGTCCATCGTCACGACAGGAGTCATTGTCGCGATAACGCAAGCGGCCGGATTCGGCTGGATGTGGCTCAGCTCCCACGCCTTAAGCATCCCGACCGAACTTCGCGTCCTCACCTCGCCCACGGTCTCGGTCGGGCTGCTCCTCGGCTCCGTGGGGCACGCGGTCGGGCTGCACGCGTCATCGAGGGGATTCGTCACCCTCACCCAACACCTTGGTGAGGTCGCGGCCGTGATCGGGGTGGCCGTGCTGCTGCATCGAGTGGGGTCCGACCGATTTGTCCGCTATCTCGGCGTTGCCCTGCTGATCGTCGTCATCGCCAGCCCCACGGTCTGGCCGTGGTACTTGCTGTGGGGCATCACCATTCTCGCGTGCACCAGTGCACAGCGGTCGAAGTTCCTCGCTGGCGTGGCCGGCCTGGCGATGCTACTGGTCGGTCCCGGCGGCACTCCGATGATCGGCGGCAACGGGTTCTACGTGTCCGGCACCGTCGTCGTCGCCGGTCTCGTGTGGTTCTTCGCCTCCGGCCAATGGCGATCGATCACCAGGGGCGTGGACCATGTCGTCTGAGATCGTCACGGCGCCACTCCCTGAGAGACGCTGGTGGCACCGCGTGCCCTTCGTCCGGGCCATCGTCATCTACGTCGCGCTGCGTCTCGTCACGTTGGCGACGGTGGTCGTCGCCGACCTCTTCTCCCACAACGGATTGGTCAACAACCTCTCAATCTGGGACGGTGCGTGGTTCTTGAAGGCCATCTACCACGGCTACCCCAGCCATCTGCCAATGGCGGGTGGCCACGTCCTGGCCAACCCGGTCGCACTCTTTCCCCTCTTCCCTCTCCTCATCCGCGCGCTCTCAGCGGTGACGGGGGTCTCCGCAGCAGTGGTCGGGCTCGTGCTGAGCGCCCTCGCGGGAATGGCGGCGGTCGTCGCGGTCGGACGCCTCACCCTGGAGTACACCGACCGGCCTCGCGCCGAACGGGCGGCGCTGCTCTTCGCGCTCGCCCCAGGAAGCTTCGTCTTCAGCCTCATCTACAACGAGGGTCTGGTGATCACGTTCGCGTGCCTGGGTCTCATTGCGTTGATGCGCCGAAGGTGGCTGGGCGCCGGTCTCATCGGGGCCGTGGCCACGTTTACGTCGCCCGTGGGACTGGTGTTCGCCCTTTGCTGCGCCGGGTCCGCGATCGTCGCGATCCGTCGTGACCGCGACTGGCGGTCACTGTGGGCGCCCCTCCTCGCGCCGACCGGCGTCGTGGTCTGGATGGCCTACCTCTGGGCGCACACCGGGAACATCCGCGCGTGGCAGCTCACCGAGCGCGATGGCTGGAACAGCTTCCCCTCATTGGTCTACCCCTTTCGCATCATCGGAAAGTTCCTCTCCAATCCGATATCGCCCACCATGACCGGTCAGATCCTGTTCGCCGGCACGGTCATCTCCGTCGTCGGACTGGTCATCGCCTATCGCGAACGGATGCCGTTCGAACTGCTGACCTACGCCACGGGCGCGGTGTTCCTCTTCGCCATCTCCTCGCCGGTCGGGCTGCGACCGCGCTTCGTGATGCTGGCCTTCCCCCTCACGATCGCGGCCGCCACCCACTGGAGCGGCAAGCGCTTCCGGACGCTGATGGCGGTGTCGGGCGTGATCCTGCTGTTGATGACGGTCGAGACGCTGAGCTCGTTCGCCGTCTTCCCCTAGCCGCGAGGACGAACCGTCGGGGTCGACCACGCCATCAGGGTGGGCCGTAGGCCATCACTTATGGTGGTACGGGAAGTCGAGGCAAAACTGGTTCGAGGCGTACCGGAGGAGAACCGTGGAGCAGGAACGCGCATCGGTGCTGACCCGTTCGGTATGGACGTTGGTCTGGTTCGCCATCATCTCGGTGGGCACCAATGCCTGGTGGTCGTGGGCCAGCTGGTCGGGGTTCGCTGTCGTCGGCCCGTTCATCACGCTCATGGGGCTGGTGGGCATGGTCGCGGTGTGGACCGTACCGATGTCCCGTCAACGAGTCTTCGAGCACGTCTCCTTCACCGCCTCGCTGCTGACCGTCGCACTGACTAACATTCCGTCGATTGCGACCAGCCGTTTCTTCTACACCGACTCGGCCGCATTCAACCAACTCGCGACGCAACTCCTCGTGAAGGGCCACAACCCCTACGCGGCGACGTTCAAGCCCGCGATGCTGCAGCTGAACCACGCAGCCGACTTCTGGACTTACACCATGAACGGGGGGCACGTCGACCGGGTCTCGTACCCGGCCGGGTCGTTCGTGATCCAAGCACCCTTTCAGCTGCTGGGACTCCACCACCTCGGAGCCGAATGGCTCGACTTGCTGGCGTGGCTGGTCGCTGCCGTCATCTTGTACGTGGTCTCGCCCTGGCACGCCAAGTGGCTCTCGCCACTGCTCTTGCTGACCTCGGTGTTCACGTTCACGTTGGTCCACGGTGGCACGGACGCTCTCTTCGTGCCCTTCGTGATGCTCGCGGCCCTGCGGTGGGACGACTTCGTGACGCGGCTGGGGCCGCGGTGGACGAGGTGGCTCGGACCAGTGGCGCTCGGCGTCGCCTGCTCGATCAAGCAGACGCCGTGGTTCGTCGTCCCGTTCTTCATGGTCGGCATCGCACTCGAGGCGAACCACCACGGCGTGCCGGTCATCAAGACGGTGCTGCGCTACGCCGGCCTCGCGGCCTTGCCCTTCGCCGCGATCAACCTCCCCTTCTTCATCTGGTCGCCGAGCCAATGGCTGCACGGCACGTTCCTACCGCTCACCCAGCCGCTCGTGCCCGACGGTCAGGGGCTCGTGTCGCTCGCCACTCACGGACTGGTGCGCGTCGTGCACCCGACCTACCTTCAGGCCACGGGCGCCCTCTTGATGGTCGCCCTGCTCGCCGCCTTCGTCGAGTGGTACCCCGAGTTGAAGCGGACGTGGCTCTTCGCCTTGCCCATCGTGCTCTTCGTACCGAGCCGAAGCTTCTCGAGCTACCTGGTCGACTTCATCCCGGCGGCGTTCGTCGCGGTCCTCACCACATCGCGACCGCCCGACGCTCGGGTCCCGCACGCCCGACCGCTCCTGCGCCGTGGCGCCGTAGTGGTCCCCGCATGCTTGGCGGTCGTGACGACGGTGCTCGCGTTCACCGGCCCCCCGCTGACGATTAAAATCGACCACTACGGGGCCACCAACCACAGCCAGTTCATGGCACCGATGGTCCTGACGCTCACCAACAACACCTCGTCGCCGATCGAGCCTCACATCATGGTCGTCGTCGGCTCGGGTCATCCCGTCGGCTTCTGGACGACGGCCTCGTCGCCGTTCGTGGTGCCCGCGCGCTCGTCGGTGACGACCACCTTTACGCCACCGAGGTTCCTCCTCGCGCCCGAGCACTACGAGAATTGGCTGGTCGAGGCGCTCACCTCGACGCCGGAGGCCCTCACGACCACCCCGGCCTACTCGTGGCCGTTCAAGTTGCGGTGATGGCGCCTCGCGGCACCGGTCAGAGGAACCGGTGGAAGCGAGTTCGGCGCATCGCGTACAGGACCAAGGCGAACAGCACGACCGACACCGGTGCCCAGATCTCGCGTTCCACCGCCGACCTGGTGACGAGGTTGAGTACGACCGCGAGTCCCGCGTAGATCGTCGTGAACCAGTAGAGGAGACGCAGCCGGCGCCGCGGGAACCGCTTGAAGGGCCCCTGTCCGACACGGGCGAAAAGCGAGAGGGCCATCACAAAGAGGAGAAGTGCCGACAGGCCGGCGAGGAACCTCCCGGGCGTCGTGAGGACTCCGTGACGCTGGCCGCCCTGGGTGTAGGCGCCCCACGGTGCGCCCACGACGACGGCGATCTGGAACGCAATGATCCCCATCAGAATGACGCTCGCCACCTTGACCGCGTTCTTCACCGACAGCACTCTGCCTCCTGACGCCCGCGCGAGAAGGCGTAGGGGTCTTCTGTCAACGTACCGCCGATTCAACCACGCCGTCTGGGCCGTCGTTCGCCGGCCGATCGGTTCGTGACGGCCGCGTGATCGACGGTTCGCCGAGGCCACGAACCGGCCCACGAGTGCACCGTGCCCTCCTGTACCCTCGCCGACGCGGGGCAGGTGAAACGGCGTCATTGCTGGCTGGCCGGCGCGAACACTACGCAGTCGAAACGGACCGGGGCCCCAGCCGACCTACTCCGCTACTGAGACCCGGTCACGCCCGCCGTCCTTCGCCGCGTAGAGCGCCTCGTCCGCGCGTTGCGTGAGGTCCGCGTGGCCCTCGCCGTGACGGCGCAACGCGACCCCGACGCTGGCGGTCACGCGAGGCAGGTACTCGAGTGACCTCGCCACTCGTTCACGAATACGCTCGGCCGCCATCACGGCAGTCGCGGTCACCACGTCGTCGAGCAGCACGAGGAACTCCTCGCCGCCGTAGCGAAAGGCGAGGTCGGTCGGTCGAATGCTCGCGGTGATCGACGTCGCCACGTTCTGGAGGACTTGGTCGCCCACAGGGTGACCAAAGGTGTCATTGACCATCTTGAAATGGTCGATGTCGATCATGAGCGCAGCCATCTGCGGCGAACCCTTGCGGTCGTCGTACGCCAGCAACTGCGAGAACGCATCGGTCAGCGAGACCCGATTGAAGAGGCCCGTCAGCGGGTCGTGGATCGCCTGGGCGTGCCACGCCGCTCGCTCCAGGTCAGTCGAGCGAGTGAGGACCTCACGCTCCAGTCCGACCTCAACCAGACCGATGATCTGTGACACGACCGCCAGTGTCGGCTGGTCGAGCAACGCCGGCTCCGAGAAGCCCAGGACGACCACGCCATTGACCCGGTCCGAGGCCAGCGAGATGATGGGCAGCAAGAGCCGACGACCAGGTTCCACCACGACGCCGGCCAGGATCCGCTGGACGTCGTCGGGGGGATCGTCCAGGTATCCGGCGTATCCGTCGCTCTGATCGAAGTGGAGCAGGATCGATCCGGCGCCGGCCCACAACTCGAGATACTCGGTGTCGAGCAACTGCGCCGAGAGTTCCGCCAGATGCTCCGCGACGGCGCTGAACTGCTGCTCTCGGACCAGGGTGTCGACCACGTCATGGATCGTCCGATTGGCGTCGAGCAGGAAGGCCAGACCGGGGTCGTTTCGCGCAAGCAGGTAGATCCCGCATTCGAGCCGCTCCAGCTTCTCCATTATCGGAGCGATCAGATTCAGCGGCACGACCTGCCCGTGCTGGGGGGCAATCTGCTTCATCGGCAAGTTGCGAAGCTCCTGCATGGCGTGGGCGAGAATCTCCCGGCTGGGCATGTAGTGCTCGTGGAAGGCGCGAATCGCCTCGAAGTAGGCCATGGAGGAGGCGAAGAGAGAGTGGTCGTCGGTGAACCCGCCAAAGAGGTCCGAGGAGAAGAGCGTGCCGGAGGTTTCATCGAACGTGCAAAAGGCGCCGGCGAAGTGCAGGTACGGGGTGAAGATGAACTGCAAGGTCCGATCCTCGAGCGCCAGGCGCCAGTCATGGTCCTCGATGAGCCAGAAGGGAAGCTGGGTCCCACTATGGACGATCAGCGCCGCGTCGCGCCAGTAGGTCACGATGGCCGCCTCCGGATGAAGACCCTTCGCCACCAGGGCCGGCAGGGCTCCGATGATGTCCGGATCGGCGTGAGAGCACACCAACCATCGAACATTGGCCAGACCGACGATCGAGTCGACCTTCCGGATCACCTCGTCGGTGATGAGGGCCGATCCGGGATCAATGAGCACCGACTGATCGCCCTGTTCGACGAGGTACACGTGGCACTGGAAGCGGTCGTGGGGCAACATCGAGCCGACCCACCAGACACGTGGAGCGAGCTCGACGGCCTCGGACGTGTCGACCGCGACGTCGCTCACGCCTGACGTCCCCGTCGCCCCACCACGACTACGAACCTTCCAGCCTCAAGAGTCCTCACGAGACTTTTCTTACACCCGCGAGGAGCGCCCAATCTCGACTCCCACAGACCTGTGACGAATACCGCCGGCACGAACTAGTTCCCGGTCTCCATCACCATCACCACGTCGAGGTTGTGAAACGTCGGGGGGCCGTCCAAGAACTCGCCCATCTGCGCGGCGTACTTGGCCGTCTGCGGGTCATTCGAGTTCCTCATCGCCACCTCGTAGGACTCGAACTCGACGACGATGTAGTAGTGGCCCGGTCGGTCCCGGTCGGCCCGATCGTCGCCCGGGAGGCGAGAAGTGCGTCACCGCGCTCCTCTTGCATCTTCTTCGAGAAGGCTTCCAACTCCTCGATCCGTGACGTGTCGAACTCCATGATCTGCACGAAACCTGCCATTGACATCGTTCCCATCGATCGGCCAGGGGGCCGCCCCGAGGAATTACCCGGTTCGTGCGTCATTATGTCAGCGGAATGATCCAGTTGCAACGGGTGAGGCCGACCGCGCCCTTCGGCTCAACTCGCCTGCGTCTGATCCTCAGCGCCGAACGCGCGGCGAATCTCGTCGGAATGCTCGCCCAGCGTCGGAGGCGCCCGCCTCAACGAGACCTCGCTGCGGCCGAAGCGAAGCGGACTTCCGGGCAACTCGATCGTCCCGAGAGCGGAGTGCTCGGCCGTCCAGATCAGTTGCTGCTGGCGGACCTGCTCGGTGGCGTAGACGTGGTCGAACGTCTTCACCTCGCCGGCGGGGACGCCCGCCTCCTCGAAGAGGGGTAACCACTCGGCGACGGTGTGCCCCGCGAGACCGGCCGTCATCTGTCGCTCCAACTCCTCGACGTTGCGCAATCGGACGTCGTTGGTGGCGAAGCGCTCGTCGAGGGGATCGATGCCGATCAGCGGCGCGAACCGTCTCCAGATCGCGTCGTTGCCGACGGCGAGGACCAGCGGTCCGTCACTCGCGTCGAACGAGCCGTAGGGGGTGATGGTCGGATGCTGATTGCCCGACAGTGGTGGCACCTCGCCGGCCACGAGGTACTTGGTCCCCTGAAA
The DNA here is from genome assembly GCA_025351385.1 of Acidimicrobiales bacterium. GTDB lineage: Bacteria > Actinomycetota > Acidimicrobiia > Acidimicrobiales > RAAP-2 > RAAP-2. Next base: position 9,893 of record JANXWA010000017.1, read on the forward strand.
GGCGTGCAGGGCGATCTGGCCCCCCAGCAATGACGTCGACACCCTTTGGCCGCGGCCGCTCGACGCTCGCTCCACCAGTCCCGCCAGGACCCCGATGGTCGCGAAGAGGCCGGCCGCGAGATCGGCGATCGGCACTCCGACCTTCACCATTGGTCCTTCGCGGGGGCCGGTGATGGACATCAGCCCGCCTTCGGCCTGGAGGATGAGGTCGTAGCCGACCCGCCGGCTGTCGGGACCGTCGTCGCCGAACCCGCTGATCGAGAGGCGTACCAGTTCCGGGTTCAGCGCCTCGAGTCGTGCGTCCCCGAGGTCGAGACGGTCCATGACGCCCGGGCGGAAGTTTTCGACGATGACGTCGGCCCAACGGACCATCTGTTCGATGAACGGACGCTCGTCGGGATCCTTCAGGTCGACCGTGATGCTGCGCTTGTTGCGGTTGGTCGAGAGGAAGTAGGTGCTCTCGCGCCCGGTCGCGGTGGGCATGAAGGGCGGTCCCCACATCCTCGTATCGTCACCGCCGATCGGCTGCTCGACCTTGATGACGTCGGCGCCGAGGTCGCCCAGCATCATGGTGGCGAAGGGTCCCGCCAGAACCCGGGAGAGGTCCAGCACGTGGATGCCGTGCAGGGGGCCGGAGTTGGTCTGGTCGTCGTGCACGTATCGACGCTAGTCATGTTCGCGTCGGTCCCCCGATGGTGCCGGACCGGCGGATGCTCTAGTCGATGTTGCGCGGGTGATGGCAGGCGACGAATCGCCCGGGACGCAGCTCGATAAGGGGGGGCTTCAGCGTGCGGCACTCGTCGGTCGCCACCGGGCAGCGCGGATGGAACGAGCATCCGTCGGGGCGCGCCGACGGGTCGGGCACGTCGCCGGTGATGAGGATCCGCTCGCGACGCGGAGCGTCGGTGTCATTCAGCTCGGGCACCACTGACAGCAGCGCCTCCGTGTAGGGATGCAGCGGCGATCCGTAGATCCCCTCGGCGTCGCCCAGCTCGACGATCTCGCCGAGGTACATGACACCGACCCGGTCCGAGACGTGGCGCACGACGCCGAGGTCGTGGGCGATGAACAGGTACGTCAACTGGAGCGACTCCTGGAGGTCGGCCATCAGGTTCAAGACCTGAGCCTGCACCGAGACGTCCAGGGCCGAGACGGGCTCGTCGGCCACGACCAGTGAGGGGTTGAGCGAGAGGGACCGGGCGATCCCGATGCGCTGGCGCTGGCCCCCGGAGAACTCGTGCGGGTAGCGGCGGATCGACGCGGGATCGAGTCCCACAGTGACGAACAGATCTCGGACGCGGTCGCCGATCTCTTGGTCGGAGCCGATCTTGTTGATGCGCATCGGGTCGGCCACGATGTCACCCACTGTGCGCCGAGGATTGAGTGAGGCGTAAGGGTCTTGGAACACCAGTTGCATCTCGCGCCGGTGCGGGCGGAGTTGTCGACGCGACAGCCCCGTGAGCTCGACGCCTCTGAATTCGACCGAGCCCGAGGTGACGGGGAGCAGCTGCACCAGGCAGCGCGCGAGGGTCGACTTCCCGCAGCCGGACTCGCCCACGATACCGAGGGTCTCGCCCCGTCGAACCTCGAGTGACACGCCGTTCACCGCAGTGGCGACGTTTCTCGCGCCGAGCTTCTTGCCGCGCGACGTGAAGGTCTTCACGACGTCGGTCGCGCGCAACAGCACCTCGCCGCTCACGGCCGACCTCCCGACGTCTTCGAACCAGAGCGGATTGCCACGCGCTGAGCGTCACTCAGCCAACAGGCGTCGACGTGCTCGCCGTCCCCGAGCAGGGCCGGCCGCTCATCGCAGATCGCCATCCGGTGCTCGCAGCGCGGTGCGAAGGCGCAGCCGTCGGGCACGTCGAGCGGCGACACCGACACGCCAGGGATAGTCACCAGTCGCGTATTCTTCGAATCCACTCGGGGCACCGCGCCCAGCAGGCCCCAGGTGTAGGGGTGGCGGGGGAAGCGCACCACCTCGAGCTCGGGCCCGATCTCGGCCGGTCGGCCGGCGTACATGACGACGACCCGGTCGGCCATCTCGGCGATCACCCCCATGTCGTGGGTGATGATCACGATCGACGAGCCGTAGGACTGCTGGAGCTTCTCCATGAGGTCGAGGATCTGAGCCTGGGTGGTGACGTCGAGCGCGGTCGTCGGCTCGTCGGCGATCAGCAGCCTCGGATTGCACGAGAGCGCCATCGCGATGACGACGCGCTGGCGCATGCCGCCGGAGAACTCGTGGGGGAACTGGCCGGCTCGGCGCTGAGGGTTGGGGATGCCAACCTCGCCGAGCAGTTCGACCGCGCGGGCCTTCGCCTGCGCCTTCGTCAAGTCGGTGTGCGCGCGGATCTGCTCGACGATCTGCCAGCCCACGGTGTACACCGGCGTGAGGGCGGTCATCGGGTCCTGGAAGATCATGCCGACATCGCCGCCACGCACGCTCTGCATCTCCTTGTCGCCGAGCCCAAGGATCTCGCGGCCCTCGAACTTGACGCTGCCCGAGATGGTGACGTTCGAGTCACGCACGAGGCCGAGCATCGAGTACATCGCCACGCTCTTGCCTGAGCCCGATTCGCCCACGATGCCGAGGACCTCCTTCGAACCGACGTCGAAGGAGAGTCCGTCGACGGCGCGCAGCTCCCCCTGACGGGTCGCGAAGGAGACCTTCAGGTCCCGCACGCTCAGTACGGCCTCGGTGGACGTCGGGTCGTCAGGCAACTCGCACTCTCGGATCGAGGAGCGCGTAGAGCACGTCGACGACGGCGTTGGCGAAGACGACGAAGAAGGCGGCGTACATGACACAGCCCATGATCACCGGCAGGTCGAGACTCTGGAGAGCGTTGTAGGTCAGCTGGCCAATGCCGGGCAGGCCCATGACGACCTCGGTCAAGAGCGCGGCCCCGCCGATCAGCGCTCCGAAGTCGAGGCCGAAGAGCGAGACGAGCGCGACGAGCGAGCATCGTAGGGCGTGGCGCACGAGGATGCGTCGTTCGGAGAGCCCCTTGGCTCGAGCGGTCCTCACGTAGTCCTCGTTGAGCGCGTTCACCAGCTCGGCCCGTAGCACTCTCGCGTAGATCCCGGCATAGAGGGCGGCGAGGGTGAGCCACGGAAATACGAGGTGCAGCGCCCACTGCACCGGGCTCGTCGTGATCGAGACGTAGCCCGACGAAGGTACCCAGGAGAACACCGACGAGTGGAACCGGCTCTGCGTGAAGTAGTTGACCACTTCCCCGAGCCAGTAAGCGGGCACGGAGACTGCGGCGATGCCCACGAACATGATCAGGGGGTCGATGAACTTCCCTCGGTTGGCCGCGGCGACGACCCCGCCGAGGACGCCTATGAGCAGCCAGATCAGGGCCGCACCCAGCACCAACGACAGCGTGACCGGAGCCGCGCGCAGTATCTGGGGGATCACCGGGGTGTTGGGGTTCACGTACGAGGTGAGGTCGCGCTTGATGAAGAGGTGCTCCATCATGAGTAGGTACCTGATCGGCAGGGGCCGGTTGAGCCCGAAGGAAGCGCGTACAGCCGCAACGACCGCCGGCGACGCGCTTCGCCCGGCGATGCGCGCGGCCGGGTCGACGCCGGGGGTGGCGAAGAAGATCAGAAAGACCATGACGCTGATGGCGAAGAGCACGAGCACGGCGGAGATCAAGCGGCGAATGATGAACGAGACCATCTAGATCGAGCCCCGCAGTCGGGCCTTGGGGTCGAAAGCGTCGCGAACGCCGTCGCCGAGGACGTTGAGGGCCCCTGCCGTCAGGACGATCCCGATCCCCGGCGCAATCGCGACCCACGGGCGGGTGTAGAGCAGACCGAGCCCGTCGTTGATGATGGTCCCCCAGCTCGCGTTGGGCGGCTGCACCCCGATGGAGAGGAATGAGAGGGCCGACTCCGTCAGCATGTTGAAGGCGACCATGAGAGGGAGGAACACGATGATCGTCGGGGCCACGTTGGGCAGGATCTCCTTGGTGATGATGTGCCAGTCCGACGCCCCCGAGCCGATCGCCGCCTGGACGAACTCACGCTCCTTCAGCGACAGCACGATTCCGCGAAGGGGTCGGCCGACGTAGGGTACGAAGACCATCGCGATGATGAGTATCGGCAGAAGCAGTGACCCCGCGCCGATGTGGAGCGGTCCGATGTTGAGTCCGCTGGTGAGCAGGATCACCGAGAGAGAGATTGCCAGCAGGTAGATCGGGAAGGCCCAGACGATGTCGAACACCCGCGAGACGACCCAGTCGATGACCCCGCCGAAGTAGCCGGCGGCGAGGCCGAGCACCGTCGCCACGAGACAACAGATAATGGCTGAGGTCGACCCGATGAGCAGGGTCGCGCGCCCCCCATAGAGGAGGCGGGCGAAGACGTCACGGCCCTGGTTGTCGGCCCCCAGGAAGTAGTTCGTGAAGTGCCACGTCGGGCCGATCGGCGTCACGCCGAAGCCGAGTCCTTGGGTATTGGCTTGCAGCACGCTCACGGTCCGGCCGTTCAGGCGGATCGTGCCGTTCAAGTTGGACGTGAAGGCGTCGACGTGGGCGAGATCGTGCGCGTAGACGGGGGCCAAAAGACAGGCCGTGACCACGAAGAGCACGACACCGAGCGCGGCCATCGCCACTCGATTTCGTCGAAGCTGTCGCAGTGACGACCGCCAGGGGCTTTCGGAGCCCCTGGCGGTCGTTGGTCTGCTGGTCAGGACCGCCGCGGGCGGGTCTGACTCGCTCGGCTGTCCTACTTCACCCAAAGTTGGTCCACGTACATGTAGAACTGACGTGAGAACTGGTAGTTGCCGACTCGCTTCGAGACGAAGTCGAGCTGCTTGGGGTTGAATAACGGCACCCACGGCGCGTACTTCGACATCATCTGCTGGTCAATCTGACCCCAGAGGGCATTGGCGGCCGTGGGGTTGGTCAGCTCCAGCGTCTCGGCCGTGTTCATCTTCGCGTCGAGCGACTTGTTGCAGAACCCCGACATGTTGATGCTGTTGTCACTGGCGGGGTGGAACTCCGAGCAGCTGAGCAGCACCTTCACGAAGTCCGACGCCGCCGGGTAGTCCTGGTACCACTGCGACAGGCTGATCTGCACCTTGTTCTTCGTGTTCTGGATGTAGGTGAACTGGATGTTGGAGGACAACGGCTTCACAGTCGCCTTGTAGCCAATCGAGTTGAGGACGCTCTGGACGTACTGGCCGACGGCGGAATTGACGGAGTCGTTGATCACGACGATCGCGACCGCGTCACCCTTGGTCCCCGACGCTGCCACGAGGGCCTTGGCCTTGGCGAGGTCCGGACCGTTGTACGTCGAGCCACTCCCCTTGTTGTAGGCGCAGTACGGCACGTGACCGGGAAAGCCCGGCGGCAGGATCGTACAGGTGGGATCGGCGAGCAGCTTGCCCCCGAAGAGCTTGATCGCCGCATTCTTGTCGATGGCGTAGTTCAGGGCCTGGCGGGCCTTCAAGTTGTTGAAGGGTGCGATGTTCACGTTCATTGGCAGGTACCAGTTGGCAGTCAACGAGTGGACGTGAAGCTGTTTGGCGTAGGTCGTCGAGAGCGCCTGGAGACGGTCCGATGGCAGCGGGTCGTAGACCCAGTCGCCCTGGCCGTTCTGGACCGCGGTGACCTCAGACTCGACGGTCGCCCCGAAGTTCATGTCGATCTCGTTGGGGTAGCCCTGGGGCTGGGCGGCCGCGGACCAGACCTTGAAGTACGGATTGCGTACCATCACGATCCCCGTGCTGGAGTTGTACGACTTGAACTTGTAGGCGCCCGTCCCGGGGATCGGTACCGAACCGGCGTCCTTCGTGGGCGCCGTCGACGGGAGGATCGAGCCGAACGGCACGGCCAGTTGGTCGAGGAATTCGGCGTCCGGAGTGATCAGGTTGATTGTCACGGTGTTCGTCGCGGCGTTCACCACGACGCCTCCATTGAGGGTGCACGTCGCCGGGGTCGTTACGCACGCCGGACCACCGACGATCACGTTGTACCAACTGCCCGAATTGGGGTTCGAGACCTTGAAGATCCGCTGAAGCGACGATCGAACGTCATTGACGGTCACCGGCGCGCCGTTGGAGAACTTGATCCCCTTGCGCAGGACGAAGGTGTAGGTCTTGCCGCCGTTGGTCACCTTGGGCATCGCCACGGCGAGGTCGGGCACGACCTGGAATGACGCGGCGTCACTGACCTTCTGGAAACTGACGAGGCCGTCGTAGGTGGCTTGATACAGCTGCCAGTACTGAAGCGTGTAGTTCACCTGCGGGTCCAACGTGCCACTGCCCTGGGTCGCCAGTAGCTTGAGCGTTCCCCCGGCGTGAGCGGACTGATACGAGGTGCTCGCACCGGCCGGCGATCCCGGCGCGACGGCGACGACACCGAGGATGCTCATCGCGAGGGCGGCCAATGGCACGCCAATCCGCCTGGTCAATTGATTACGCAACATCTAGCTCTCCCCTATTAGTCACTTCCGGAAATGTCTTCCTTGCTACTACAAACTCAAGCGTCATGTTCAGCCAGGAACCCTTCGACCACCCGGAAGTAGTGTTCGGGCTCTTCGACGAACGGCATATGGCTGGAGTTCTCGAAGATCTCCCAGCGGACGTCGGGAATCGCGTCGAAGAATGGCTGGACCGTCGCCGGGGTCGCCTCGTCGAACCGTCCCGAGCAGAGCAACGTGGGCGCGGTGATCAGGTGCACCCGGTCGACCACGGTCCAGTCGCGCAGTGTTCCGATGCAGAAGAACTCGTTGGGACCGTTCATCACGTTGTAGACGTGAGCGTCCCGGTCCATGTAGTGCTCGGTCGCGAGCACCTCGGGGGGATTCGGCACGACCCGGCAGACGTGTTCGTCGTAGTAGACCTTCTGGGCGGCCAAGTACTCCGGGTCCTGGTACGTGCCGTCGGCTTCGTGACGGCGTAGGGCGTCGTCGACCTCCCGGGGCAATTGTGAACGTAGGATCTCGGCCTCACTGGCCCACAACGCCATTGAGGCGGGAGAGTTGCTGAGTACCAGTGCCTTCAGTCCAGCGGGGCGTCGGATTCCGTGCTCCGCCCCGAGCATCCCGCCCCACGACTGGCCGAGCAAAAAGTAGCGATCCTTTATGTCGAGCGTCGCCAAGAGGTGGTCCAGCTCGGCGAGGAAGAGATCGACCGTCCAGAAGTCCTCACCTTGGTCGGGCAGCCGTGTCGACCGACCGTTGCCGAGCTGGTCGTAGTGGATGACGGGGCGCCCGGTCTCGGCGATCTTCACCATCGAGAGAACGTAGTCGTGAGTGCAACCCGGTCCACCGTGGGCCACGACCAACGGGGTCTTCGGCGACGAAAGGTCGCCCGTGACCCGGTACCACGTCTCCCACTCGCCAAAGGGCGCGATCCCTTCGACCACGTTCGCTGGATTCATGGCTCGACAGTAGATGAACCCTTTGACCGGCGCAAACAGTTAATGCAATCTCAACGCGTCCAGCGACTGGAATTCGCACGATGTCGACCGTCGATCGACGCGGTGCCGTGACGCCGAATCCGGTCCCAGCACCCTCGATATGACGTCACGAAGAGGTCAATCCGTTGAGCGGGCGACTGCGGGTCCGTAGAACAACGAGTCCCCGGTGACCATGGTCACCGGGGACTCGTCGAGCCGGGAGGATCAGTTGTCGTAGTGGGTGGTACTTCCCGACGACGAGTACGAGTCGTCGACGTAACTCGGCGACGGGAGCATGTGCAGGACGATCGGCGTGGACGAGGACGTCGCCGTCGTCGTGGCCGCCGTCGTCGGCACCGTCGCGGCGACCGTTGTCGTGGTCTTGGCCGTGGTCGACGCCGCCGTGATCGCGGTGGGAGCCGCGGTCATCAGTACGGCGCCGGTGCCCAGTCCTATGGTCAACGCTCCCGTCACCGCCCATGAGAGCAGTCCGCAAGTCTTGCGCCTCATAATGCCTCCTTGTTCGTTTGGTTCTAGAACGATTGTCTCAGGCGCTCCTAATAGGCCTTTAAGACTGAAATGAATCTTGCCTAGTAATTGATTCCAGACCCTTGGGGTAGCCTCGAGTGCTCTATGGGTCTCTCAATCGGTATCGTCGGGCTGCCCAACGTCGGCAAGTCAACGGTGTTCAACGCTCTGACGAACAACAACGTCCTGGCGGCCAACTACCCGTTCGCCACTATCGAGCCCAACGTCGGCGTGGTCGCGGTCCCCGACGATCGCCTCGCCCAGCTCGCCCAGGTCTTCGGCTCCGAGAGGATCCTGCCGGCGACCGTGACCTTCGTCGACATCGCCGGCATCGTGAAGGGCGCCTCGGAGGGTGAAGGGCTGGGCAACCAGTTCCTGGCAGCGATCCGCGAGTGCGACGCCATATGCGAGGTCGTGCGCGTCTTCGAGGACGACGACGTGATCCACGTCGATGGCCGCATCGACCCTTCGAGCGACGTGGCGACGATCGAGACCGAACTGATCCTCGCCGACCTCCAGACGGTGGAGAAGGTACTGACCCGCCTCGAGCGCGAGGCCAAGCGCGGGGGCGGCGACGCGACGACGCGGCTGGCCGAGATGAAGAAGGTCCAGGCCGCCCTCGATAGCGGGATCGTGATCTCCAAGTTCGGCAAGGAGCTCGACCGTGCCGTGCTCGTCGAACTGCACCTGCTGACCGACAAGCCGTTCATCTACGTCTTCAACGTCGACGAGGCAACCCTCGCGGATCACGGCCGTCAAGAGGAACTGACCGCGTCGGTCGCCCCCTCGCCGAGCGTGATCCTCTGCGCGAAGGTCGAGGCCGAGCTAGCCGGGCTCGAGGAGCACGAGGCCCTCGAACTCCTGCAGTCCTACGGCCAGGAGCAGTCCGGACTCGCTCTGCTCTCACGGGTCGGTTTCGCGACCCTCGGGCTGCAGACCTTCCTGACGGCCGGGCCCAAGGAGACGCGGGCCTGGACGATCCACCGTGGCGCCACGGCGCCCGAGGCCGCGGGCGAGATCCACACCGACTTCCAGAAGCACTTCATCAAGGCCGAGGTGGTCGCCTTCGAGGACCTGATGGCGGCCGGCACCATGGTCGGAGTGCGCGCGGCGGGCAAGGCCCGCATCGAGGGCAAGGAGTACGTGATGCGCGACGGTGACGTGGTGGAGTTCCGAGTCAACGCTTAGGCGGTATCATCGGGTTGGGCGTGAGCGGCAGAGGTCGGCGCCTGGAAATCACTATCTCTAGGAGAACCATGACCTCTGACACCTTCGATTACAAGGTTGCTGACCTTTCCCTCGCCGACTTCGGTCGCGCCGAGATCACCCTCGCCGAGCACGAGATGCCCGGCCTCATGGCAATGCGCGCCGAGTTCGGCGGGTCCAAGCCTCTCACGGGCGCGCGCATCTCGGGCTCGTTGCACATGACCATCCAGACCGCTGTCCTGATCGAGACCCTCGTCGCTCTCGGGGCCGACGTCCGTTGGGTCAGTTGCAACATCTTCTCGACTCAGGACCACGCCGCCGCGGCCATTGTCGTAGGTCCGAACGGGACGACCGAGCATCCGCAGGGGGTCCCGGTCTTCGCGTGGAAGGGTGAGTCACTCGAGGAGTACTGGTGGTGCACCGAACAGCTGCTGCGCTGGCCGGGGCAGGCCGGGCCCACGATGATCCTCGACGACGGCGGCGACGCGACGCTGTTCGTCCACAAGGGGCTTGAGTTCGAGCGGGCCGGCTTCGTGCCGGCGCCCGAGTCGGCCGACACCGAGGAGTACCGCGTCATCCTCGGGGTGCTCGACCGGATCGTCAAGAGCGGCGAGAGGATCTTCGATCCGATGGCGAAGGGGATCGTCGGCGTGTCCGAGGAGACCACCACCGGCGTCCATCGCCTCTACGAGATGGCCCGCGACGAGACGCTGCTCTTCCCCGCCATCAACGTGAACGACGCGGTCACGAAGTCCAAGTTCGACAACAAGTACGGCTGTCGCCACTCGCTCATCGACGGCATCAACCGCGCCACCGACACCCTGATCGGCGGCAAGGTCGTCGTGGTGTGCGGCTACGGCGACGTCGGCAAGGGATCGGCCGAGTCACTGCGCGGCCAGGGTGCCCGTGTGATCATCACCGAGATCGACCCGATCTGTGCGCTGCAGGCGGCGATGGACGGCTTCCAGGTGACAACCCTCGAAGAGGCCATCCCCTACGCCGACATCGTCATCACGGCGACCGGCAACCGGGACATCGTCACCGTGGCGCACATGCAGATGATGAAGCACCAGGCGATCCTCGGCAACATCGGGCACTTCGATAACGAGATCGACATCGCGGGCCTCGCGGGGCTGCCCGGGGTGCGACGCGAGAACATCAAGCCCCAGGTCGACAAGTGGATCCTGCCCAGTGGGCGCACCATCATCCTGCTCTCCGAGGGCCGCCTGTTGAATCTCGGCAACGCCACCGGCCACCCGAGCTTCGTCATGAGCAACTCGTTCACCAACCAGACCATGGCCCAGATCGAGCTCTACGAGAACAACGCCCACTACGAGAAGAAGGTCTACGTGCTGCCCAAGCACCTCGACGAGAAGGTGGCTCGCCTGCACCTCGACGCGCTCGGGGTGAAGCTCACCGAACTCTCGAAGCAACAGGCCGACTACATCGGCGTGTCGGTCGAGGGACCGTTCAAGCCCGACTCCTACCGCTACTAGTTACTCCACACGCACGAGACCCGGGACAGTCGTCCCGGTTCTCGTGCGTGTGGCCGGGTAGTCGCCCCGGGCCTAGCGGTAGCCAGAGAAGATGTCCTCGACGCAACCGGCGATGTCCATGGGATTGGTGACGCGCACGAACCACTCGGTGCGCATGGTCTCGATGAACTGCTCGCGACCCATCTTCATCCAGAACGAGTCGGCGATCTGAGACTCGTGGGCCTCGAGGGCGTCAAACTTGGCCCCGTTGACCTCGCTGATGTCAATGACGGCGTCGATCTGATCATCGGGGGTGCCCAACTCGATCTGTTCCTCGTCGGGGTCGCGTACCTCGGGAGCGCGCACGATGCCCCTGGCGGCGTCGGCCTCGGCCTTCTCACGATCCTCCTGCTCCCAGCGCAGGCGCCAGATTGCCATGATCGAGTTGGGGATCGCGTTGAAGTACAGCGTCGGCTCGTAGTCGATCAACTCGAGGGCGGCCAGGGTGACGCGGTGGGCCTGGATGTGGTCGGGATGGCCGTAGAAGCCGTAGGCGTTGTAAGTCATGATGACCTGCGGGCGCTCCTCCATCAGTACTGCGGCGAGCTTGCCGGCAGCGACCGCGACCGACGTCGACCAGAACGACTCGGGGTCGTCGTTCTGGGGCCAGCCCTTCATCCCCGAGTCGCGGTAGCCCAGACGGACCAGCCGGCTGATACCGAGGATCTTCACGGCGTTGTCCAGCTCGACGGCACGGATCTTGGCCACCTCGTCGCCGTCGTGGTGGTCGGCGTCGGGCTTCGCACCATCGGCCGCGTCGCCGCACTCGCCGTTGGTGCAGCACACGAGCACCGTGCGCACGCCCTGGTCGGCGAGGAGCCGGTAGAGGCCCCCCGACGAGCTCGCTTCGTCGTCGGGGTGCGCGTGTACCGCCAGGAAGGTCAGTTGCTCCATCAGATACCTCCAAAGAGATCGGTCTCGTCGCCGGAGGCCGGCGACCGACTCCACGCGCGCTGGTAGTACTCAGTGCCGAACAGCAGTTCGAACAGCTCCTCGTTCATCCGCACGAGGTCGCCGTTGTCGACCTGGGAGGCGTGGGTCGCCATTGCGGCTTGCTTCCGCTTGGCGTAGGCGCGCACGTCAATGGTCGCCGCGACGAGGTCGTCGGGCACGTTCAGCCCGGCGTCGAGCACCCAGGCCGGCAGGAAGACGCCCATTGCCTTGGCGCCGTCGACGAACTCCGTGAGAACCCGCGTCGGCACGACCGGGTAGTAGAGCCGCTCGGGCGTCGCCGCGAGGTCGATCGCGCGGCGCGTGACCCGGTTGGCCATGATGTGGTCGGGGTGGCCGTAGAAGCCGGTCTCGTCGTAGGTCACCACGACCGTCGCGTGCAGCTCGTCCAAGAGGGCCGCCAGCGTCCGGGCCGTGGCGTCGACGTCGATGTTCATGAAGGCGTTGGGGTTGGCGTTCTGAGGCCAGCCCACCATGCCCGAGTCGTCGAAGCCCAAGGTGACGACCCGGCTGAAGCCGATCATCGCCGCAGCGCGCTGCAGTTCGCCGGCCCGCACGCTCCTGGTCACCTCGACGTCGTGGTGCGGGTCTGAACCGGCACGGGCCTCGTCGTCGAGGCCCAGCTGGCCGTTGGTGCAGGTAACGAGGACGACGCGGTAGCCGAGTTCGGCGTAGCGAGTCGAGATGCCGGCGGTGAAGAGCGATTCGTCGTCGGGGTGCGCGTGGACGCAGACGAGGGTCGGGAAAGCCATTTAGAGAGACTAGGAGGTCGACAGTTGGACGATGCGCACGATCAGCAATGTACCGGCGACCAGCAGGTACGAGCCGACGGCGCGCAGCAGGACCCGACGCGCGAGCGACGTCGGCAGTGGCGCGAGCAGCGTGAGGCGCGGGGTCCGCCAGTCGCGCTTATCGATGTCGTACTCGACGCGCACGGCGGCCCGGCGCAGCCCGATCGGCAGACCGACGACCAGGCCGGCGATCGCCGCGACCGCGAGGACGCTCAGTAGGGCGACGACGTTCACCGAGGTGAAGAGGGTCGAGACCATCATGGTGATCGACAGCACCACCAGTATCGTCACGATGATCGTGGCGACGACGTTCAGCCAGCGGCCGTTGACCCACGGCCCGAGGACCTCGCGGTCGTTGCAGAGCAGCAACACGAAGATCGTCGTGCTCGGCAGCATGAGCCCGCACATCGCCTGGACGGCCAAGGTGATCAGACCCAGGGGGGCGCCGGGCAGCAGCGTGACCGTGCCGGCGACGACGAGCAAGCCGGCAAAGGCTCCGTAAAAGCCCTTCGCGTCGCGCAACCGGGCGTTCAGCGTGTGGCGAGACCCGGCGAGGTCTCCCAGCGCGTACGTGCTCGCCAGTGTGACCGCGGCGGCGCCGATGACCGACGCGTTGAGCAGGAGGATCGCGAAGACCGTTCCCGAGCCGTGGCCCACGTAGTGCCCGAGGCCCTTCGCGACGCCGAGCGCGTTGGTGTACGCGTTCGTGCCACCGTGGCCGGCGAACCCCGCGGCGCAGGCGGCCATGAGCGCCGAGGCCCCCACGACGACGATGAACGAGCCCAGGATCGTGTCGATCCGTTCGTAGTTCAGCCAGCGCGGCGTGATCTTCTTGTCGACGATGTTGGACTGCTGAAAGTAGAGCTGCCAGGGCGCAACGGTCGTGCCGATGATCGAGATGATGAGCAGCACCGCGCTCGATGACGCCCCGCCACGAATGCCGGGCACGGTCGCGTGGACCAGGGCCGTCGTGTAGTGGGGCTTCGTGGCGAGCAGCAGGGGGACGATGAAGAGGTTGACGGCGACGAAGAGCATCATGAATCGCTCCCAGCGCTGGAACGACCCCGAGGCGGTCACCGCGAACAGCACGACCACCGCGATTGGCACCGAGATGTACGGACTGACGCCGAAGTACTCCATCGAGAGCGAGATGCCGATGAACTCGGTGATGATGATGAGGAAGTTCAGCAGCAGGATCGATCCGATCGACACGTTGCCCCAGTAGCGTCCGAAGCGCTCGCGGATGAGCCGTCCGTGCCCGACGCCCGTGACCGCGCCGAGCCGCGCCACCATCTCCTGGTTGATGATCAGCACCGGGATCAACAAGGGCAGGGTCCACAGGAGCGAGTAGCCGAAGTTCTGGCCGGCCTGGGCGTAGGTGGAGACCCCACCGGCGTCGTTGTCGCCGACCATCACGATGAGGCCCGGTCCGATGATGGCGATGAGCGTCAAGAAACGGGCCCGTAGACCGCGGCGCCGACCGACGTCGTGGGCCTTGATGGTGCCGAAGGCCCCGCTGATCTGCTGGTCCCTCAACGGGTCCTTGACTTGACTCTTAACTTGGTCCTTACGCTGCTCGCTCTGCACGCTCCACCTCCTTTCGTCTCGTCGTGGTCGTTGGGCGAAACAACCACGGCGACACCGGAGGTCGGGCTAGCAGCCCGCCATTGGAGTCGTGCGAAGTTGTGTCAATGCGTGATTCGCCGTGAGGCTGGTACTAGGGGGTTTCAGAGAGACCCCCTTTGAACGTGACCGAGGGCGCGGGGCACTACTCCTCCACCCCGCTCATCCCGAACTCGCGGCGCCAGCCCTGGGGCAGGAGCTCCTCGAGCAGGTCGTCGACCGTGATGACGCCGATCATCTTGCCGTGCTCGTCATCGAGCACGGGCAGGACCGTCAGGTTGAAGTCGCTCATCTTGCGCGACACCCGGTGGAGATCCCACTGAGGGTGCACGTGGGCCAGTTGGGTCCGCGAGACGCTGAGGGCCAGTTCGCTCGGACGGGCCCGGACCAGGGGTGCGATGGACGCGGCCCCGATCGGCTGACCGCCCTCGTCCATGACGAAGACTGCGTGGACCGACTCGGCCGGCACGCTCGAGTGGCGGATCGCCTCGAGGGCGTCGTCGACCGTCGCACTCGACGGCACCGACACATAGTCGGTGTTCATCAGCCCACCGGCGGTGTCGGCGTTGTACGAGAGGAGCTGGCGCACCTTGGCCTGCTGATCGACGGCCAGCTGCTCGAGGATCGTGAGTCGCCGATCCTGGTCGATCTCACTGATGAGGTCGGCGGCGTTGTCAGGCTCCATGCGCGATAGCAGACGTGCCGCCTCGGCGTCGGAGCGCGACTCGAGGAACTCCAGCTGGTGGGTGACGTCGAGCTCTTCGAAGACGTCGGCCTCGAGCTCGCGGTCGAGGCCCACCGCCTCGATGATCTCCTCGCCCTCCTCGTGACTGGCCTGTTCGACCAGGTCGGCGATCTGGGCGGGGTGGAGCTTCGCGAGCTTGCGGTACGGGATGCGCAGGCGGGCCGAGGGCACGTGCGACACAAAGGGCTCGATGGAGGCGAAGTCGACGATCGCCTCGGCCTTCAGCTGCTGACCGAACTTCTGACCCAGGATCCGGCGCAAGAACGGACGTCGACCAGGGTCGACGCCGACGACCTCCCAACGGCCGTCGATCTCGGCGATCTCGATTTCGTTGGCGATAATGAGCCGCCCGCGCACCAGGTTGATCAGGTGTCGCGCCAGCAGGTCCTCGGCGAGGAGCAGCTCGCCCGGACGACGCTCGAATCGACGCAGATCCACGCGGCGGCCCTGGAAGGTCATCCGGCCCTCGGCCAATCCGCCGATCTTTCGGATCGGCACGAAGAGGTTGCGGCCCTCGATCCGGATCACCACGCCGACGATGGGCGGGTGCGCGTCGTCGCCGAGCCGCGCGACCAGGTCCTGGACGCGGCCAATCCGGTCGCCGTCGGAATCGAAGATCGGACGGTGCAGGAACGTGGAAAGGTGGAGAATCTCAGTCATACGAAGCCTTATCGGTCATCCAAGGCTACCCCCTCGACCCCACGTCCACCAACGCCGCCGATGACGTCTCAGCAAGCGACGCGTAACGCCAAGGGGTCGACGATCAGTGGACGGATGGTTTGAAGCGGGCCAGCACGCCAGCGACAAAGGCGAGGTCGTCGTCGTCGATGTCGGCGTGGGTGACGAACCGGGCGCGACGTGGTCCAATGGTGTCGCCCCAGACGCCCAGGGCCCCGAGCTCGGCCACGATCTGGCGCGCTTGTGGGTGGTTGAACGCCACGATGTTCGTGCGACACGTGGTGGGGTCGTACTCGGCCTCGGGAAAAGTGTCGGCGAAGAGGACGGCCAACTGGCGAGCACGTATGTGGTCTTCGGACAGTCGGTCGATCATCGTATCGAGGGCGACGAGCCCCGCTGCGGCGAGGAAGCCTCCCTGACGCATCCCTCCGCCGAGGCGCTTGCGTTCGACGCGGGCCCGCTCCATGATGTCGGCGGGGCCCGCCAGCAGCGAGCCGACCGGCGCGCAGAGTCCCTTGGAGAGACAGCACATCACGGTCGTCGCGGGCGCGGCGAACTGCGCGGCGCTCGTGCCCGAGGCGACCACAGCGTTGAAGAGCCGCGCGCCGTCGAGGTGCATCGGCCGGCCTCCGATGGCGCCCGCCAGAGCCACCAAGTCGACGACATCGATCGGCGTGCCGCCCGACGCCATGTGCGTGTTCTCGACCGCCACCATCGCGACGTGCGGATGGTGATCTTCCTCAGCGTCGATGATGTCGAGCACCTCACGCAACGCCAGCGTCCCCGTGGAGTCGTCGACGACGGCGAACTGGACGGACGAGTTGCGCGCGGCCGCGCCCATCTCGAAGCCCACGACGTGCGTCTCGCGCCCGGCGACGACCATGTCGCCCGGTCCCGTCAGCACCCGAATCGCGATCTGGTTGCCCATGACGCCCGTCGGAACGAAGACGGCCGCCTCCTTGCCGACGAGCCGGGCGAACCTCGTCTCCAGCTCGTTGATCGTGGGGTCCTCGCCGAAGCCGTCGTCACCGACCACCGCGGCGGCAATCGCTTCACGCATTGCCGGCGTGGGCTGGGTCACCGTGTCGCTTCGCAGATTCACTCGTCGGGTCATGGAGAGAGGCTACCGGCCGACTTCTACACTGGCCCCATGAGCGACGAACGACTTTCCCGATTCTCTGAGTACGAGGACGTCAATAAGCACCTGGGTGTGGAGGTGGTAGAGGTGACCCCGGATCGGGTGGTCCTCCAGGTCGAGGTCGGCCCGAAGGTCCACCAGCCCTACGGGATCCTCCACGGCGGCGTCTCAGCGCTGCTCGCCGAGAGCGCCGCTTCGATTGGCGGTGCGGTGAGTGTCGCGCCCGACCACATCGTGGTCGGCACCGAGCTCAACTGCTCGCACCTGCGCTCCATGAGCAGTGGCGTGCTCACCGCGACGGCCACGCCATTGCGCAAGGGTCGTACCGTCCACGTGTGGGGCATCAATCTGACCGACGACAAGGAACGCCTTATCTGCGTCGCCCGTTGCACACTGCAGGTTCTGAAGGCACCCGCGCCCGACAACGGGTAGCACCTAGACTCGTCGCGTAGTCGATTCCGCGGAGGAGTGGCCAATGGGCGTTCGTTTCAGGGGTTGGGGCATTGCCGTTCCCGACCGAATCGTCACCAACGACGAGTTGTCCTTGACGCTCGACACCTCCGATCAGTGGATCACGGAGCGCACCGGCATCCGCGAGCGCCGGGTCGGGGGCAGCGCCATGAGCCTGGGCGTCATCGCCGGGCGCGACGCGATCGCGGACTCGGGGATGGAGTTGTCCGACATCGATTTCCTGGTCCTCGCAACGACCACCCCGGACCGACTGTGCCCCGCGACGGCCCCGATGATCGCCAACGAGCTGGGACTGACCTGTCCCGCGATGGACGTCAACGCCGCGTGCAGCGGCTTCATGTATGCCGTGCGCACCGCCTACGGCCTGCTGGAGACCGGCAACAAGCGGGTCCTCGTGATCGGCGCCGAGCACCTCTCGCGCTGGGTGGACTGGAGCGACCGCAACATGGCGGTCCTGCTCGGCGACGGCGCGGGCGCCGCGGTGCTCGAGTACGACCCCGACGGCAACGACCTCCTGTCGTTCCACCTCGGCGCCGACGGCTCGGCCGCCGACCTGCTGACCTGCGAGCACGGCGGCTTCTTCCAGATGGACGGCAAGGAGGTCTTTCGCCGGGCCGTTCGCGTCGTCGTGGACTCCGCCGAGAAGGCGATGGCGAGCGCCGGCATCACGGCCGACGACCTGAGCCTCGTGATCCCCCATCAGGCCAACATCCGCATCATCCAGGCCGCGACCCAACGCCTCGGCATCGAGATGGAGCGCACCGTCATCACCCTCGACCGCTACGGCAACACCTCGAGTGCTTCAATCCCCCTCGCCTTCTACGACGCGCGTGAGAACGGTCGAGTGAAGTCCGGCGACTACGCCCTCCTCACCGGTTTCGGGGCCGGGATGACCTGGGCCTCGGCGATCGTGAAGTGGTCGCGTTGAGCGGACCGTCGCTCGTCATCCTCGCCGCCGGACGGGCCCGCCGCTACGGCGGGGTGAAGCAGTTGGCCCCGATTGGTAAGCACGGCGAGGGCGTCATCGACCTGCTCGCCTCGGACGCCTACGCCTCGGGCTTCGACGACGTCGTGATCGTAGTGAACGCCGACTCCGGCCCGAAGATCGAACAGCACGTCCTCTATCACTGGCCCAAGAGCCACAAGGTGTCCTTCGCGGTGCAGGACCAGCTGCGCGGCACCGTCTCGGCGGTGCTCGCGGCCGAGAGCAGCCTCGACCTCTCCAAGCCCTTCGCCGTCTCCAACGCCGACGACCTCTACGGTCGCGCGGCCTTCCTGCTGCTCGGTGCGCACATGGCCACGAGCACCGACAACTGCCTCGTGGGCTTTGAGCTGGACCGCGCGCTGGTCGGCGACCTGCCGGTCTCGCGCGGCACCTGCATCGTCGACGATGACGGCGTCCTGACGGGGATCGTCGAGCGCAGGAACGTCCACGCGACGCTCGAGGGCTACGACGCCGACGACGGCCTCGAGCCGGTGTCGCTGTCGCCCCTCGAGACGGTCTCGATGAACCTGTGGGGCTTCCAGCCCGACATCATCTCGTTGATGCACGAGGCGATCGACCGGCACGACTTCTCCGAGGACCCCGAGATCCAGCTGTCGACGTTCGTGGGCCAGATCCTCGGCACGACCGCGATGCGCTTCGACGTCCTGTCGACCCGCTCGCGCTGCATCGGGATCACGCACGCCAAGGACCTGCCCGTGGCCCAGCTCCTCGTGCGCCTCGAGATCGAGTCGGGCAACCGTCCCGAGTACGCCTTCATCGAGGAGTAGTTAGCGCCAGTCCCTCGACGGCGTGGTCGCCCCCAGGGTCAACGGCTCGACGAACTCGGCCGACAGGGCGACACTCCCCTGTCCCCGCTGCAGCGATCCCCGGATGAGTAGGGCCGGCGAGCTGCGCGCCACCGACCGCCAGCGCGCCCACGCCCCCTTGGAGAAGATCACGTTGACGTGGCCGGTCTCGTCCTCGAGGTTGACGAAGACCGCGCCGTTGGCCGTCTCGGGGTGCTGGCGGTGCGTCACCACCCCCGCCACGAGGACCCGGGGGCTCTCCACCGCGAACAGCGCGTCGGCCCGGGTGACGCCGCGCTCGTTGAGCTCGGCGCGCACCAGCGCCATTGCCGTGGCCTCGGGGGTGAGGCCCATCGACCACAGGTCGTCGGCGACTCGCTCCATCTCGCTCGTCGCCGGCAGGGTCGGGGCGCGCAGCCCCGTCACCACGCCCGGCAGTCGATCGGGGGTGCCCTGGGAGGCGGCCCCGGCCGACCACGCCAGCGCCCGGCGGCTGGGGCCGAACGAATCGAGGGCGCCCGCTGCGGCGAGCACCTCGAGGTGGTGCTGTTGGACCTGCGCGCGGCGCACGAGGTCCTGGGCGTCGCGCCACGGCGCGCCCTCGGCGATGCGCGTCGCGAGCTCGGTGCCGATCGTGCGCAGCGCCCCGAGCCCGAGACGCACGACCGGGCTCTCACCCGTGCCCTCGAGCGAGGCGCCCGACGCCGAGGCGTTCACGTCGGGACGCCGCACCACCACGCCGTGGCGCTGCGCGTCGGCCACCAGGCTCTGCGGCGACCAGAAGCCCATCGGCTGAGCGTTCAGCAGCGAAACGAGGAACGCCGCCGGGTAGTGGTGCTTGATCCATGCCGAGCAGTAGACGAGGTGGGCGAAGGAGACCGAGTGGGACTCGGGGAAGCCGAAGTTCGCAAACGCCGACAGCGCGTCGAAGAGCTGGTCGGCCGCCGCGCCCGTGACGCCGTTCTCGGCCATGCCGGCGTAGAAGCGGCTCTTCAGCTTCATCATGCGCAACTCCGAGCGCTTGGCGGCCATGGCCTGGCGCAGCTCGTCGGCCTCGGCCGGCGAGAAGCCCGCGATCGCCACGGCCATCTCCATCAACTGCTCCTGGAAGAGCGGTACGCCGAGCGTTCGGCGCAGTATCGGCTCGAGGCGCGGGTGCAGGTACGTGACCGGCTCGTCGCCGCGGCGCCGGCGGATGTAGGGGTTCACCGCGTTGCCCTGGATCGGGCCGGGGCGGATCAGCGCCACCTCGATCACGAGGTCGTAGAAGCACCGCGGCCGCACTCGCGGCAGTGTCGCCATCTGCGCGCGCGACTCGACCTGGAAGACGCCCA
This sequence comes from Acidimicrobiales bacterium, assembly GCA_025351385.1. GTDB lineage: Bacteria > Actinomycetota > Acidimicrobiia > Acidimicrobiales > RAAP-2 > RAAP-2. Next base: position 30,096 of record JANXWA010000017.1, read on the forward strand.
CGGTGTCGGCCTCGCACAACAGGTCGTACACGGCGTCCTCCTGGGGCAGCGACCCGAGGTCGATCGTCGTGGCGTGGAAGGCCTGCACCTGGTTGACGGCCTTGTGCAGCGCGTCGAGCATCCCGAGACCCAGGAGGTCGAACTTCACGAGGCCGATCGCCGCGCAGTCGTCCTTGTCCCACTGCAGCACGGTGCGTCCGGGCATCCGGCCCCACTCGACCGGGCAGACCTCGATGACCGGCCGGTCGCAGAGCACCATGCCAGCCGAGTGGATGCCGAGGTGGCGGGGCCGGTTCAGCAACTGGGTGGCCATGGTCGTGACCAGAGCCGGCACGTCGGGCCCGAGCGCGGTCATGGTGCGCCGGTCGACGCCGTCGCGCAGGTCGTTGGCCTCCTCTTCGGAGAACCCGAAGGCCCGCGCCACGTCGCGCAGCGCCGAGCGCGGCCGGTAGGTGATGACCGCGGCGACCTGGGCCGCGTGACGACGTCCGTAGCGGCCGTAGACGTACTGGATCACCTCCTCGCGCCGACCGGACTCGATGTCGACGTCAATGTCCGGCGGGCCGTCGCGCGCCGGCGACAGGAAGCGCTCGAAGAACAGGTTGAGCTTCACCGCGTCAGCGTTGGTGATGCCGAGCGAGAAGCAGACCGCCGAGTTCGCCGCCGAGCCCCGTCCCTGGCAGTAGATGTCCTGGCGTCGGCAGAACTCGGTGATGTCCCAGACCGTGAGGAAGTAACCGGCGAAACCGAGGGTCGCGATCACGCCCAGCTCGTGGTCGATCTGTCGCCACGCCCCAGGCACGCGCTCGTTCTCGCGAGTGCCGTAGCGCCCCGTCGCGCCCTCTTCGACCAGCTGCTCGAGATACGACTGCTCGTCCATCCCCGCCGGCGTCGCGAACGGCGGCAGGTTGGGGGCGACAAGGCGCAGGTCGAAGGCGAGGGAGAGCGCGAGCTCGCCGGCCGCGTCGACGACACCGGGCCAGCGCGCGAAGCGCCGACGCTGCTCGGCGTCGCTACGCAGGTGCGCGAGCGGCGACGCGTTGAGCCAACCCTCCATCTCCTCGAGGCTCTGACGAGCGCGGATCGCCGAGAGCACGTTGGCCCGCGCGAACGCGTCGGGCGTGGCGTAGTGCACATTGTTGGTCGCCACCAGCGCGACGTCGTGGCGCACGGCGAGCTCGGCGAGGACGTCGTTGCGCGCCACGTCGTCGGGGGCCCCGTGGTCCCAGAGCTCGACCGCGACGTTGTCGCGTCCGAAGGCCCGGGTGAGGCGCTCGAGCGCTCGGCGCGCGGCGCTGGGTCCCTCTTCCATCAGCGCCCGGGTCAGGAGGCCCTTGCGACACCCGCTCAGCACGAGCCACTCATTGGCGCAGGCCGCCACCTCGTCGAGGGTGAAGCGGGGAGCCCCCTTCTCGCCGCGACGCAGATGGGCCTCGCCGAGCATCGTGGCGAGGTTGCGATAGCCCTGGGGCGAGCGTGCGAGCAGGACGAGGTGCTCGCCGGAGGGGTCGTGCACGCCGACGCGGTCGTCGGCCGCGTCGAGGGTCACCTCAGCGCCGAAGATCGTGGCGAGCCCGAAGGCCCGGGCGGCCTCGGCGAAGCGCACGACGCCGTAGAGGCCGTGGTGGTCGGTGAGCGCCAGGCCCGACAGGCCGAGGCGGGCCCCCTCGGCGGCCAGCTCCTCGGGGTCGCTCGCACCGTCGAGGAAGCTGAAGCCCGAATGGGCGTGGAGCTCTCCGTACGCGGCCATCAGTCGTAGATGCCCACGAGCCACCAACGGCTCGCCTCGGCCGTCAAGAGCAGCGCCTCGCCCGTCGCGAGCAGGACCTGCAGGTGGGCCCGGCGGCGACTGAGCGACCACCAGCGCTCGACGAGCGGCCAGGGGCCCGCGTGCCAGACCACGTCACGGCGCAGCTGGCTCGAGAAGAGCAGCACGCCCGGTGGCTCGCTCAGGAAGCCCCGCGACTCCATGACGATCTGATGGTCGTCACCGTCACGCAGCTGCACCGCCACCGGATGGGCCAGGGTCGTGGCCGGCGAGGGAGCTCGCATCTGGCCGGGCCACGGCGCGCCGTCACGGACCTTCGACGGCGGCGACCCCCACGGCACGAGCGTGGCGCGGTCCTCGGGGACCCGGCCTCCGCGAAGCGCCGCCACCACCACGGCGTCGACCCCGAGGCGTCGGCGCACCCGGTGCGCGGCCACCTCGGCACGAAGGTCGCCCGCACCGCGCTGACCGAAGAAGCCCAGCTGCTCGTCGCCCACCCCGTCCTCACCGCGCAACTGGCGAAGACGCCTCGCGAGCTTGAGGTCGCGCTGGCCATCGAGCTCGGCCGACTCGCCGCGCGCCACCCGGTGCAAGGTCAGCGCGTGTCCATTGAAGCGCTCCGCCACGCGCGCGGCATCGAGGTCGGCGAACGAGCCGACCGTGTGCAGGCCGAGGCGCTGGCACGTCGTGGCGACGTCCTTTCGACCGAGCACCGAGAGCGACAGCGACCGGCGGAACGAGTCGGTCGCGCCCGACGCGAGCACGAGGCCCCGACGGGCCGCCACCTCGGCGCAGAAGAGCCCGTCGGCGACGCCGAGCAGCGGCTCGTGACCGGTGACGGCGCGCACGCTCTGGCGAACGGCGTCGAGCACCGCTCCCTCGCCGCCGAAGAAACGACTCGGCCCCCGCAGCGGCAGCGCGAACAGGCCGAGGCGGATCGATTCGGTGAAGGGGCACAGAATCGTCAGCGCGTCGAGCAGCGTCGAGTGGTCGCGCAGGGTCGAACCGTCCGGCGACTCCTCGCAGAGCGCCTCGACCCAGACGGCGAGGAGGCGTTCCGTCATCCGGCCTCGCAGCGCCCTCTCCGATTCGGCAGCACCACCACGTGCTCCCCACCGCGCACCGCCGCGCCGCGGCCGCCGACGCGCACCGTGAGGTAGCGCGCGTCGAGCCGTGACGACGTCGCCCACTGCGCCTGAGTGACGTCGAAGGAGAGGTCCGCGGGCAACGGCCACGGGGCACCCGACTCGGCGAGCGCGATCAAGACCGTGCCGCGCTCACGCACCCGGTCCATGAGACGACGCGCCGCGCCGTGGGAAGCGCGCGACGGCGGTCGCACGATGAGCAGGTCCACGCCGTCGAGCAGGTCGGCCGCCGACTCGGCCCACGCGCCCCTCGGACGCGGCACGAACAACACGCGACGAAGGTCGACGCCGAGGTCGGCGATCGCGACGACGCCGGGGTCGTCGACGCCCACGACGCCGGCCCAGTGGCCGCGCGCACTCGACTCAGTGAGCAGGCTGAGCGCCAGACTGAGTCCCCCCAGTCCGGGCGGGGCTTGCACGACGACGGTCGAGCCACGTCGCAGTCCGCCGCCGGGTACCAAGGCGCGCCACGGTTCGCCGAGGGGCAGCATCCGGCTCTTCGCGAGAGCGACGGGGCGCAGCGTGGCCACGACGTCAGTGGGCAGGGTGGGCCGTTTAACGGAAAAAGCGAACATATGTTCGTAACAGTAGCGAGTCCGAGTGACGCCCGCCAGGGGCCGGGAATGCAGGCAGAATGGGGCCATGTGCGGTCGCGTCGCCCTCTTCACCCCGCCGGCCCGGCTGGCCCGGCTGCTCGACGCCGCGCTCGCCGCCGGTCTCGAGCCCGAGGGTCATCCCAGCTGGAACGTCGGGCCGCAACGCCGCCTCTTCGCCGTCACCGAGGGTGACGCCGGCCGCGTGCTCGACCGCTACCGGTGGGGCCTCGTGCCCAGCTGGTCGAAGGACCCCCTGATCGGCAATCGACTCTTCAACGCGCGCGGCGAGACCGTCGCGCAAAAGCCCTCGTTCCGCAGCGCCTTCGCCAAGCGGCCCTGCGTGATCCCCGTCGACGGCTTCTACGAGTGGGACCACCGACCGGGACACCCCAAGCAGCCGAACTACTTCAGCCGCGCCGACGGTCAGCCGATGCTCTTCGCGGGACTCTACGAGCACTGGCGCAGTCACGACGATCCGAGCGACGGGGGAACCATCGCGACGTGCACGGTCATCACCACGACGCCGAGCGTCGACCTCGACGAGATCCACGACCGCATGCCGGTGGTGCTGAGCATCGACGACGTTGAGACCTGGCTCGACGTCCGCGAGCACGGCCCCGAAGAGCGGCTCTCGCTACTGCGTCCGGCACCGAGCGGCACGTTGGCGCACCACGCGGTCGACAGTGCGGTCGGCTCAGTGAGGAACGACGGGCCAGAGATGATCGCGCCGGTCGAACCGACCTCGCTGTTTTGAGCCCGAACGGCCGAAAACCCCGAGTGACCAGTGAGTCGAAACTCACCCGCCCCTCGGGGTTCCCGAAGGCACATCTCCCGATTACCCGTGTCGGACAGGCAACCGTTTGACGGCTGGCACTTCACATCATTCGCCGTACCGAACCGCGGACCGAACTCCGCTGTCCGTTGGTGGGAATCCGTTCCTCTTGCGAGGCCCCTCTTCCCTCCCGATCCGAATCCCCTTTCGGTTCTCCGTCTCGTCGACAGGTGCTACGTGAACTACGAGTGATACTGTGCCAGAGCCTGGGGTGCGGGTGTAGGCCAAAAGGTGATATCAGGAACTTTTGCCCAGTTATCGAGTACCTTTTCCACCGATTTGTTGTCCGAGGCCCAAGATACCAACCACTTAGTGGCATGTTTTCCACAGCGAATCCATCGTCAGCTACCTCGCCGGCCACGAAATGTCCTCGGAGACGGCCGTTTCGCGACACTCGGCGTGGCCGATTTCGAGCACGAGTTCACCACTGGACACCTGACGACCTGGCCTAGCGTTCGTTCATGAGCAGATCGGTCGTCGGGGACCCTTTCGTCACCATCGTCATTCGATCCGCAACGCCGACGTCGACGGTACCTGCGACGCTCCCGCGCGATGCGCTTCGATGTGACGACCGACGCCGATGATCGCGATCCTCTTTGGACTGATCACCGCGCTGACGAATGCGCTGGCCGTCGCGTTGCAGCACATCGCGAGCACGAGTGACACGAACAAGTCAGCCGGTTGGCGTTTCGTCCTGTACCTCTTCCGCCATCCGCTGTGGCTACTCGGCTGGTTGGCGATGTTCGGATCGCTCGTCTTCCAGGCATTGGCGCTTCACTTCGGTCCCCTCTCGGTGGTGCAGCCACTGCTCGTCACCGAGTTGATACTCGCGCTGGCGTTGCGCCGCGTCTGGATGCGTCAATCGATCCGCGCCGTCACGTGGCTCGCCGCGGCGGCGACCGGAGCGGGACTCGTCATCTTTCTGGTCGCGACGTCGCCCAGCGCGAGCACGTTCGTGCCCGCGACCTCGCGCTGGCTCGCTCCCTCCGTCATCACCGTCGGCGCGGTCGCGGTCCTTGTCGTGGCGGCCCAGCGCGGCTCACCCGGTCGGCGCGCTGCCCTCTTCGCGTCGGCGACCGCGATCTTGTGGGCGCTCGAGGCGACCTTCATCAAGGCGACCACCGAGACGATCAGCTCCTTCGGGATCGGTGGGACGCTCACCCGATGGCCCGTCTACGCCCTGATGGTCGGTGGGGCTGTCGGACTCATCTGCGAGCAGGCTGCCCTGCACGTCGGGCCGCTCAGCGTGTCCCAGCCCTTCATTGTGATCGTCGACCCCATCGCGAGCGTCCTCTTCGGCGTCTGGTTGTACCGCGAGCATCTGCACACCGGCGCGTGGCACCTGACGATCGGGTCGCTCGCCTTCGCGTTGATGTGCGTTGGGATCGTGGCGCTGACGCGGACTGCTCCGCCGACGATGAGTGCCGACGTCCACCGCCTCTGAGAGTTCAGTCCCGTCGTCCCAGTAGTCGAGCGCGGATCTCCGGCCACTCCGAGGGCAGGACCGAGTACATCGCCGAATCGCGCGTGACACTCTCCTCGCCGCGCGCTACCGACGGCTGCCAGTGGCGCAGGACCCCATCGAAGTGCGCACCCAAGCGTTCGATGGCACGGAGTGACTGGACGTTTCGCGCGTCGGTCTTCAGGTCCAGGCGCTGCACGCCCCACACGTCGAAGGCGTGGCCCAGCATCAGCAGTTTCGTGTCGGTGTTGATGTGCGTGCGCTGGGACGACGCCGCGAGGAACGTCCCGCCGATCTCGGCGCCGTCGGGGTACTCACGGTCGAACCACCACCGCAGGCTGAGAAACCTCGTCATCCCGACGATGAGACCGGTCTCGCTCTGGCGGGTGACGAAGGGCACGCCGAGTCGTCTCTCTTGCTCGTCGAGCAGCTTCGAGACGGCGACCTCCATGTCGCGCGTCGTCTCGGGCACGGCCGTCCAGGCGTAGGTGGCGCGGTCCTCGGTCGCGGCGGCGACCAGTCCGGGCACGTCGCCCAAGGTCAACGGGCTGAGCGTGGCGTGGCGCCCGACGAGCGTGACGGCGAGCGACGGGGGCATGGGCCAACACTAAGGGGCGGTCCGGCGACTGAAGTGGCGCAGCGTTCGTAGGATTGGCTGATGGACCTGGAACTGAACGATCGCGCCTTCCTCATCACCGGTGGCACCGACGGGCTCGGCCTGGCGCTCGCACGCAAGCTCATCGACGAAGGGGGCCGCGTCGCCGTCTGCGGACGCAGTCGCGATCGACTGAGCAAAGCGCAGGCGCTGCTCGGTCCCGACGCCCTGTGTTTCGAGGCTGACGTCACCGATGCGGCCCAGTTGGACGACTTCATCGACACCACGCTGGGGCGATTCGGGCGCCTCGACGGGGCGGTGAACAACGCCGGCCGCTCGGCTGGCTTCCCGGTTGCGACCTCGCTCGACGAGCAGTGGCGAGAGGACTACGAACTGAAGGTCGTCGCGGCCCTGCACGTGGCGCGACGGACGCTGCCGGCCCTCGAGGCCACTCGGGGCAGTGTGCTGAACGTACTCGCGGTCCTGGCGCGCACACCGCCCGCCAACTCCACGCCGACCTCGGCCTCGCGCGCCGCGGGACTGGCGTTCACCAAAGCGCTCGCCAACGAGGTGGGCTCCCGGGGTATCCGCGCCAACGCGATCCTCATCGGACTGATCGAGTCGGGCCAGTGGGTCCGGCGCGCGAACGACCTTGGCATGTCGACCGAGGAGTTCTACGTCTCGATGACCGAGCGGTCGAGCATCCCGATGGGCCGTTTCGGGCGGGCCGAGGAGTTCGCCGACCTGGCCACGTTCCTGCTCTCGCCGCGCGCCGCGTATGTGACGGGCGTCGGCGTCAGCCTCGACGGTGGGATGTCTTCCGTCATCTGATCCGACCTTCGGATGAATTAGCCTCCTTGCGTCGCTCGCCAATGGGTGACCGTAGCGAGGGAGCGCCATGGCCACGATCCAGACCGTCCGCGGACCGGTCGACTCGTCGGAGTTGGGCCGGACCTACGTCCACGAGCACATCTTCGTGCTTGACCCCGAGATCCAGGAGAACTACCCCGAGGAGTGGGGAAGTGAACTGGACCGAGTGGCTGACGCCGTGGCCCAGCTGACGGCCCTCTGCGCGTCCGGAGTTCGCACGATCGTCGACCCGACCGTCGTTGGCCTCGGCCGCTACATCCCCCGCATCCAGCAGGTCGCGTCACAGCTACCCGACTTCAACATCATCGTGGCGACTGGTTGCTACACCTACAAGGACGTGCCGTTCTTCTTCCACCACCGAGGACCTGCCCTCAGTGAGGCGCTCGGCTACGAGGTGCCTGACCCCATGGTCGACTTCTTCGTGCGCGATATCGAGCGAGACATCGCCGACACCGGCGTGCGCGCGGGGCTGTTGAAGTGTGCGATCGACCAACCGGGGCTGACTTCGGGCGTCGAGCGGGTCATGCGCGCCGTGGCCAAAGCCCACCTCGCGACCGGCGCGCCGATCACGGTACACACCCATCCCGGCACCCAACAGGGACTGGCCGTCGGACGCGTGATGGCCGAGGAGGGCGTCGAGCCCCATCGAGTGGTGCTCGGCCACAGCGGCGACACGAGTGACGCCGACCATCTCTCACGCCTCGCCGACGCGGGCTTCTGGCTCGGCATGGACCGATTCGGGATCAACATCGAATTCCCGTTCGAAGCGCGTTGCGACGTCGTGGTCGAGATGTGCCGGCGCGGATACGCGGACCGCATGATGCTCTCGCACGACAACGCGTGCTACATCGACTGGATCGACCCGAACGTGAGAGCGTTCATGACCGAGTGGAACTACCTGCACATCGGCAACGACGTGTTGCCCTACCTGAGAGAGCACGGGGTCAGCGAGGCGGAGGTCACGACGATGCTGGTCGACAACCCCCGTCGGTACTTCGAGGGGGACTAGCGCGGCCAGCTCGGCTCGGACGACAGTCCGCTCGAGCCCCTCGGACCGGCCGGGCTACTTCACGACCCGAACGAACTGCGCGCTGATCCGACCTTCGAGGTCACTCCGGCCGAAACGTTGTGCAACCGCCTCGGTGACGACGCCCACGACGTCGGCGAGGCCACCGGGACGACGCTGTTCGATCTCGGACCGAAGCGGAGTCCCGGTGCAGAATGCCGCCGCCACGTCCTGGGCCGTGGCGGCGCGACAGGTGTAGGAGTGACGTTCGAACGTGGGCGGTGAGGCGAATCCGGCGACGGTGACATCGTCGGCAATCCTTCGGTGCTCGTGGTAGCCGTACGGAGTGCGATCGAAGAACCTTGGCGGGTCATCGGGGAACACGCTGGCGACCGAACGCGCCACGACGTCGGCGAACTCATTGTCCTCGAGGCCATCCCACACGCTGAACAGGTACTGGCCCCCGGGGCGCAGCACTCGTCGCACTTCGGCGAAGGCGTCCGACTTCGGCTCGAAGAACATCACGCCAAATTGGCACACCGTCACGTCGAAGGAGTCGTCCTCGAACGGCAGGGCCATCACGTCGGCCTGTCGCCACCCGACCGGGCGGGCCGTGCCGACGAGTATGGCCCGGTCGATCATCGCTTGGTTCAAGTCGGTCGCCGCAATCGACACCCCTCGGGGCAGCGACGCCGCCAGCGCACGGGTGACCACGCCGCTACCGGCCGCGATCTCTAGCACCGAACCCGACTGGACCTGGCCGCACATCCGCGACATCTCCTCGGCGCACTGGTCGAAGATCATGGGCACGAGGACCTCGTCATAGACCTCGGAGATCGAGGCCGAGAACACGTGGTCGGACCCTGGGCTGGCCATCGCGAGATCGTAACCTTCAGGCGACGACGCGACCGGCCCGACCGGCCAGCGGGTGGGCACAACTGGACTACTCGCGAACCCTCTGTAAGGGGTCACCGTGTTCGAGTGATGCCTCCGACGATTCGCTGTCGGAGAATGAGAGGAATCGGATCGCCGCTCCACGAGGCTCGCTCGCCGGGGACAGCCGTCTGGAGGACGTTCAGCGAGGACCAGGCGGAGGCCGCGACCACGTCGCGGGCCGACCAAATTTTGCGCCGACCGGTAAAGCCTGGCACGCCGAATCCTTGATGGTAGGGTGCGCGTGACTACGGCCAGAAGGGTGAACGAAATGTCAATATTCGGTTCAACGGGGGCAATAGTGGGAACGTACGTGTCGGTACTCTTGCTGCTGATCGTGCTCGCCAGTGTCGGGAGCATCGTCACCTACATCATCATCGTGGTGGCCAACCGCGCAGAACCCGATCCCACTGGCAAGCGCACGAGCGCCGTCTACCACGTGGGTACAGCATTTCTGACGCTGTGGCTGGAGATTGCGGGCGTCATCACGATCTTTGCCACGCTGTTCGCACTGATCGGGGCCGGGAAGAACACGTACTTGGGGCCAGAGGTCCACCCTTTGAGCGACGCAACCGTGAGGGGAATCACGATTGGCCTCCTTCTCACTACAGTGGGCGGATTGTTGACGCTCACGCACCGCCGCAAGGCGGTCGAATTGGCGCTGAGCGACGCCAACGAGGCGAGTCCTTCCAAGCGCGTCGTGCGCAGCTACGCGGCGGTCGTGAGCTTCATCAGCGTGATCGTCATGGTGGTCGCGGTCTTGGCCGCCGTGTGGGCCGTATTGGGTCTTGTCGCTCCGGGCGTCTATCAAACCGGGTCGCGCACCGGCGACGTGCGCGCGCTCCTGGATGAGGCGACCGTGTTGGCGGTCTTTGCTTGGGTATTTTCGACGCACCGGCGTCTTGTGGGCGTTGAGCGCACCCCCGAACTGCCGTAGCCGACCACACACTCCCTTCCCCCAGGCGCCGCTAGCCACTGTTGTCACGGGCGCGTAGATCGCTGAGCAGTCTTCGTCCGCGCCAAGGAGTGATTGACCTGCTCGCTGGACTTAGGTGGACCTGTCTATCGCCGTGACGCATCACGCGGACGTAACTCGATGGTGCGTCTCGGACTGCGTGCGAGCAAAGTGCCGGTGAAAGCAAGATCCCCTAGACGCGGCGCCAGAAAAAGTGATGCACGACCCCACTCGGACTGGGAATCTTCTCCAAATGAAAACGCTCGACGAGTTCGTCGGGACTGTCCCAAAATCTCTCACCGCGACCCAGTGCGACGGGCGAAACGGCGAAATGCATCTGGTCAATGAGATCGGCGTCGAGGAACTCACGGACCGTGGCGACACCACCGCCGATTCGCACGTCCTTGCCGTCGGCGGCGTCAAATGCCTGCGCCAGCGCATTTTCTGGCGTCGTGTCGAGGAAATGGAACGTCGTGTCTCCCAGCGTGATCGATGGTCGAACGTGATGAGTGAGAACGAACACCGGCGTGTGAAAAGGAGTGTCATCGCCCCACCAACCTTGCCAGTCGTAGTTCTCCCATGGTCCGCGCTGGGGACCAAATTTGTTGCGCCCCATGATCTCGGCCCCGATGTTGTTGGCAAAGTCACGAGTGCAGTAGTCATCGAGACCGTACGTTCCACCGGGATCGGTTCGGTTGGGCCAATGCGCCGTAGCGCCCGCCCATGCGAAGAGCTCGGCCGGATTGGCGTGTCCAAACGGGTGTTCAAGACTCTGTCCTACACCGGTGCCGTAGCCATCGCTCGACACCATGAAGTTTTGCACACGTACTGACTGTGTCATCAGCCCCTTTCTAGATGCGACGAGGTGACCTACCACTGTAGGAGCCCGGTACATCGAGCGGGGACTACAAGCGGGGACTACAAGCGGGGACTGCCCCTCGTTGTGGAGGTAACGAGACTATGTTCGAACCCCTCGGTCTGGCCAATACTCGCTGATTTGCTCGCTCTAACGACCGTGGCACCCGAGGTAATAAGCGGAAGCGACAACCCATTGCATATGTGTTACCATATGGTTCATGGGACGACGCGAGGTGCTGGTGCAATTGGACGACGATCTTGTCGCGCGACTTGACCGACTTGCCGCTGAACGTGGAACTAACCGTTCGGAGCTTCTGCGCAGGGGCGCAGTCGCGGTGCTCGATGCCGAGGAGCTCCGCCGGGCTGACGTCGAACTGCAAGCGTCATATCGCTTCACTCCACAAGACCCGTTCGTCGTCGAGGTTGCCGCTCGACTTGCTACCGAGACAATTCCGAATTGGTAGCCAGGGGCGACATTATCTGGGCCGATCTGGGAAGCCCCGCTGGCCGGCGTCCCGTGTGCGTGTTGACTCGAGACGCTGCCATTCAAGTTCTCTCGGCCGTGACCTGCGCTCCGATTACGCGAACAGTTCGCCGGATTCGCTCGGAGGTCGAAGTTGGCCCTGAAGAAGGACTCCCCGAAGTAAGTGTGATCACTTGCGACAACATCGTGACACTGCCGATAGGCATGCTCGCCAGCAGCCAGGTCGGCCATCTCAGCCTTGGAAAACGTGCCGAGTTGGACCACGCGCTGCGCTACGCGCTCGATATTCAGTACTGAATCAACAAACGCTAGGAATCGCGCGATACGTTTGTCTTCCGATTTTTGGTAGAAGTGACTCTTCCCTCGTGAAGACGTCTATCCCGGAGTGCCGAAGTAGTAGGACAGGGGCTTCGCCGGTCTAGTTCCCGACTCTCCAGCCACCACGGGATGAACAGCGATTCCACCACACCAGTAGAAACCACTCGTGCGGAGTGGTGCCACAACATCCGATTGCCTGACACCGGGGAGCCACACCAGCATTCGATACGACGTGATGCACCTAACAGGAGGGGAACCCGCTGGTTCGTCCGTTCCATAGATCCAAAAGGAGGCGGTAGTTCGCGGCGCCAACGTCACTGTAGGAATCGGCCCCGACTTGACACCACCGGCGTCGTTGCCATTGACTCCCCCATTTGGAGAATTCCCGACCCTCACCGAGAGCGCGTGCACGTCTTTCAACTTCCCAACCGACAATCCGTAGACGCCGACATAAGCGACGCGTACGTAGCCCCGAATGGAACAACTCTGACTCCTGACGTTGCGGATCCAAAACAGATCGTTCACATTGCCGGCACCGACAGAGGTGTTGTACTCAGTCACCCGAACCGAAGCCGCAGCGCACGAGGGAGCAGTTGCCCCAGAAGCGGGAGCGCTGCTCTTCACAATTGGACACCCCGCGACGAGGGCAAAAACGGCCACAAGGGAGAGTGAACCACGCCGCACGACGTCAGTATGTCACCAAACATGTCTAACTACCCGAGCTGGAACCTATACAAGTTTGTCTGCCGATCCTTCATCGAACTAA
>JANXWA010000025.1 GCA_025351385.1 Acidimicrobiales bacterium
AATGGTGCGGCTGGAGGGATTCGAACCCCCGACCCTCGGTTCCGTAGACCGATGCTCTAATCCGCTGAGCTACAGCCGCATTGATACTGGTCTTCCATCGTAGCCGACGTCAGTTCTACGACATCAGAGTCCCCTCACTACCATGCCTGTATGACCCGCACCTTCACCGACTCCCTGCCCTCGCTACTCGACGCAGTGAACGGGCAGATGGTGGAGATTCGACACGATCTCCATCGTCATCCCGAGCTGGCCTTCCAAGAGCGACGAACCACGAAAGTGATTCGCGACCGACTCGTGGACCTTGGTTGGGAGATGGCACCGTGCCCCACGGAGACCGGAGCCGTCGCGAAGCTGCGCGGCTCGTTGCCCGGCCGACGCGTGATGGTGCGCGCGGACATCGACGCTCTGCCCGTCGTCGAAGAGGGGGCCCTCTCCTTCGCGTCGTCGACCGAGGGAGTGATGCACGCCTGCGGCCACGACGTGCACACCGCCTCGCTGCTCGGAGTGGCCGACCTCCTGGCCCGTCGCCGCGACGACCTCGCCGGAGAGTTCACACTGCTCTTTCAGCCAGCCGAGGAGAGTCTCGGCGGCGCTCGCGCCATGATCGACGGCGGTGTGCTGGAGACGAGCCCGGTCGATTTCGTAATTGGCGCGCACGTGTCGTCGCTCGCGCCTGTAGGGATCGTGGCCACCCGGGCCGGCATCCTCATGAGCGAAGCGGTCGGGCTGGCCGTCCATATACATGGCAAGGGCGGCCACGGGGCGATGGCGACGGTCGAGGGGAACGTCGTGCTCGCGGTCAGCCACCTGGCACCGCGACTGAGCGAGGTGGTCGCCGGACTCAGCTACGAGGGAACGAACTGCGCTTGTTCGGCCGGGGTGATCAGCGCCGGCACCGCGATCAACGTCGTGCCCCGTCACGCCACGCTGCGCGGGACGCTGCGCACCTTCACCGCCGAACAACAGCGCCTCGCATTCGCGAATCTCCGGACTCTGCTGCGCGACGTCGAGGAGAGGTTCACGGTCTCGTGCGAACTGATCCACAACGAGGGGACACCAGCCGTCCAGAACAACGCCGAGGTCGTCGAGCGCGTCCTCGCGAGTGCCAGATTGGTCGTCGATCCGAAGGGCGTCTTCACGGTGCCCCCGGTCTCACCGAGTGACGACGTCTCGGAGTTCTTGAACCGGGTGCCGGGGTGCTACCTGCTGATGGGCGGCGCCCTCGCTGACGGGTCGAGCGGCATGCATCACAGTCCCGACTTCTCGATCGACGACGACGCGTGCCGGGTGATGGCCGGCGTCCTGGCGGCGAGCGCCGTCGACCTCGCTCAGCCGTAGAAGAGCTTCGCCGCGCCCCGCAGTGACGCTTGGTTGCCGTCGATCACGACCTCGAAGGGCAGCTCCGAGAACAGTGTCGGCACGACGCGCCGGGCGTTCCCGCCCGCCAGATGCACCTTGACCGCCCCGAACTCCTTGGCGAAGTTGCCCACCGCCAGAACGAGGAGCTCGCCCCACCGGTCCTCGTCGAGCGAGCGGACTCGCTCGCCCACCGACTGGTCGTAGGTCTTACCGTCAATGAACACCTCGGCCCCGACGTCGCGGACCTTCTTCATCACGCCATCGATCGACAGCGCGAGTCCGAGTCCGGTGCCGAGCGTCAGGACCAGCTCGACCCCCTCGCCATCGATCGAGCCCAGAGCGGCCAACGTCGCGTCGTTGACGACACGGACGTCGCGCTGGGTGGCGTCGTGCAGCGCCGCCTGGAGTCCGAAGCCCCGCCACTGCTCGTCCAGCACGGGGTCCTTCTCGGTAGTGACGCCACCGGGGCGAGACAGGTTCCCCGGTCGCACGACGTGCCCGTCGCGAAACTCACCCGGGAAGCCGACCCCGACTCGGGGGCAGTCGCTCGCGAGGATCCGCTCGGCCAGCATCTCGATCAATCGGGAGGGCGAGCACGGATACGGCGTCGGCCGACGGCGCGAACCTTCGAGCAGTTCACCATCGCGGTCCACGTGGCAGAATTTGACGTTGGTCGCGCCGATGTCAATGGCGAGCACCGTACCGCTCGTCGAGAAACGCGATCCCCCCATGGAGAGATGGTAGTAACCACTAGCGCACGCCACGTGGCCGCAGGTGCCGATCCCGCCACCAGGGTCGAAGGCGCACGGTATAGACCGGATGTCGACCGGCCACGACCGCGCCGGTGCCAATGGGTCGCTGGCGAATCGGGACCACCTTCCTCCCCTCCCTCGACTCGAGAAGCTCGGGAAGGTAGTTGGCGACCGTGGGGTCGGCCAGTCCGCCGAGGACGAGTCGCGTCGTGTGGTTGTTGACGATGGTCGGCGCACGAGCGCCCCAGCGCGAGGTGAGTTGAGCGAAATCCTGAAGCACCGTGACGAGCGTGACGTCGAGGCCGCTCACCGTCGCGGCCAGCTGATCGAGCTCGTCCAGTGAGGCGACGGTCGCGGCCTCGTCGAGCAGCAGGAGCAGGCGGCGCTGTCTCCCGAGGTCGACCAGTCGCTGCTGCTCCTCGAGGACCATCCGCAACGCGCCACGAAAGAGTGGCTCGTAGTGGCGTTGCTCTCCTCGGGGACTGCACAGGTACAGCGTGTTCGCTCCCGTGACTACCGTTCGCACCTTCGCGAGGGGCTGGCGAAACCGCCACGGCATGAGCATCGTCTCGCTCGTGGTAAGGACACCATCAAGCGTCTTGGCGTCGTAGGCGAGGAAGCTCTCGAGCACCGATCTGGCCTCGGTTGACGGTCCGGCGTCCAGCCATCGTCGAAGGTCGCGGCTTTCGACGAGCGCGGCGACGGCAAAGATGTCGAGCGAGCGTGACGTCGCCATCGTCATGAGCGCAGCTACCAGCTTCGTCGACAGAGAGTTCCAGAATTCCGTCTCCCCCCGGTCGCTCGCTCCCACGGTGAGGTCGCGGGCGACTCGAAGAGCATGGCGCAGGGTGGCCACACCCTCCAAGGGGTCCCAGGTCAACCCGCCGTCTCGGCCAGGCTCGAGCACGAGCACCTCGCCGAGGGTGCCGCGCCAATCCCTCGTCGCGGCGAGCACGTCGTGCTTCACGCTCGTCACCACCAAGGCGTCACTCCAGCGCAGGAGCGACGGAATCACCAGTGACGCCGTCTTGCCGGCCTGCGTCGGTCCGACGATGAGCAACGAGCTCCGGGGCGCCAGGGAAACCCGAGGACCGCAACCAACGCCGTGCCACGTCCGACGACCGAGCACCGGACGGTCACTACCCATCGTTCGCAGACCTCATCGCGCGGTCGGTGTCGATGAAGTGTCGGTCGCGATCATCCGGCGTCACCCGGACGATCGAACGGTGTGCGCCGTAGCGAACGAGTGCGGTGCCTTTGGGCAGCGCGGTGAGATACGAGAGTTCACGCTCGTGTAGGTCGAGGGCCGACGCCATCTCTCGGGCCTCGTCGGGAGGCTGGCGGAACAGCCACGCCGTTTCGCACTCTCGGAGCAGTCCTTGGGCCCGTGCTCGCTGCGAGCTGCCTTCATCGCCTGCGGCGATGGCGTCAGTCCAACGGTGCAGCACCAACACGTGGCTTATCCCCCGAGCACGGGCAAGCTTCCACGAGCCCTGCAGCCATCGCAGAGCCAACGGGTCCGACAGTAGGGCCCAGGCCTCATCCAGCACCAGGTAGCCCAGTCTCTCGTCGCCGGCGACGACCTGCTGGGCCGCGGCCACCGCACTCAGTGCTGCGATCGGGAACGACTTCGCTGACCACTGGGCGGAGAGGTCGAGAATAACGAGGTCGCCCGTGAACCTGACCGGCTCGCCAGGACCGTCGAACAGTCCCATGAGGTCACCGAACACGAAGCGGTAGAGGATGAGGGCGAGGGTGCGCTCGGGTGAGGGCACCGGAGAATCGATGCACGGAGCCAGCAGCTCGTAGAGGGCGTTGAGCACTCGAACCGGCCTTCGATCCCCGAGTCGGCGCCACGTCTGGTCAATGACGTAGTGCTGGTCACTCGTCAACGACGACCCTTGGGCGCTGCCGACCAGGGCGCGCAGTAAGTCTCGACTCTCGCGGTCGCTCGCAGGGAAGGGACTGCACCAACCGTCGCGGCCGAGGGCGAGCGCGACGACCCCGTGGGCCGCGGCCAACTCGCCGTACTCCCCTTTGGGGTCGATCACCACGACCCGACGACCTCGGGCCAGGGCGCGATCGACCATCATCTTCACCACGGTGCTCTTGCCGGCACCTATCGAACCCGCCACGATCATGTTGGGGTTCGATACGAGGCCGGCCGAATAGGCGTCGAATGGATCGAGGGCGAACGAGGTGCCGCGTTGGGCGTCGCCGAGGCTCCTTCCGGAAAGTCCAGTGCCCGCGTCATGGGCCGGCATTCGCAGACTTGCCAAGTCCCTCGACGTGGCCCAGTGGGTCCAGGGATGACTCACCAGCCCGGCCCACCGGGCAGTTGCTGTCGATACCACGGGGCCTGACGTCCGAAGCCCCTCTCGCAACGCAGCCCGGACTCCCGAGCGCGACGGGTCACCTCGGCGAGATTGATCCACAACTGATCGGGGTTTGGAGCTCTCACCACGAAGTACACCGCGATTCGCAGCAGTGAACTCCCACCGGCAACCAACATCTCGCGATGTCGCAAGCGATCGAGACTTCGCGCACTCCGCGCAGTGCGCCGAAAGCCCGCGGCGAGGCTCGTGGCGTCGTCGCTGCCGACCCGATGGACGGCCCGAGCGGCGAGACGCTGCGCCCGTGCACCGCCAATGACCTCGACGTGCAGGGCGATGTCGACGGACGCGGAACCGACTTGCATCTGGTCGAGAACGGCTCGACCACCGGGTGCGGAGCTGAAATCCCGTACTCGAAGGACGTGGACGACTTCGTCGGCTCGTCGAACGTAGTTCCATCGCTCGAAGATCAGTGTGTCGACGTCATCGCGCGTCGCCCCGACAACTTCCATCGCGAGTGCGACACTTTCGCGCCAGCCCGTCGGCGGACGTGCGTCGCTCGGAGCGGCCAGCAACGTTCTCACCTGCGTCGAGTGCCCCCTCGTGTGCGAGGAAAAGTGTCGGGTGTGGTCACCGGTGGCCAGTCCGTCGGCGAACGTGGCCAACCCATCGGCCACCTCCCAGTCGCGGCCGGAGAGGTCGAGGCGACCGCGATGGTCCAACTCGTATCCCCGGAAGGTCACCTTGTCACGTACGTCCAGCACAACGCCTTCGTCTCCCACGAAGCAGACGACCGACGTCCAGTGGGAGCGACACAGAAAGCCCAGTGCAATACCCATCAGTTCGGCGCCAGTCATTCCGTCGTGCGTCGGAATCGCACCGGCCAAGCAGATGAGCGCGACGAGGCACTCGACAATTGAACGGTGGGGCCGAGTCGCCCAGTCACCCGCGATCGCGAGTCCCACGATCGCGAGTATCGCTTGGTGACGCCGCACTCCAATCCACCGACTGTCGGCGTCGGCGGCCCCGAGACCGAAAGGCTCACTCATCGAAGTGCCAGCCAACGACCGGTCCCATCTCGTCCCGGTGGTACGCGACGTGACCGCCACGAGCTCGGGGGGTGCCGATCGGCGGAGGCGGAGGCTCGCCGTCACTGGACGGCATAGGCACTTCGCCGTCACCCGGCCACATCGCGAACCCAAGATCGTCCGGACGTGACGGCGGGCCGGTCATCGGCATCTCTGGCGTGAGGGACCGAACTGCGGCACCGAGCGGTGACGAAGGCACATTGGAGGCGGCCCGGGTGAATCGTGATCGGATTCCTTCGAGATTGTGCAGGGCCGACTGTTCCATGAACGGGATCACCCGAAGTAACAAGAACGGCGAAAAGGTCGCCAGCATTAGCGTCACCGCCCCAGTGATGACCTGAGTCGCCGATGAACCCAACAGCTCGTCCAAGCCGAGCGAGAGGGTGATGACGATGAGGAACTTACTTGCGGCCACGGCGACGAAGGTCTCACCGAGCCGCCAGCCGAGCCGCCGTCCCGACGGGAACGTCGACAGTGGCACCACGACCGGGACGAGGACCAGAAGTAGCGTCAAGACCACCGTTCGAACGATCAGCTCGCACCACAGCAGCCACGTGCCAATGACGACCCCGATGGCCAGGAGGAACAATCCGAAACCCGGCGTCGATGTCGCCACGTCCGTCATGGACTTGGCGAGTGTCGCCTCGTGAGCAACTACCGTTGTCGCCGCACTGGTCGAGAGCTGATTGACCGCTTCGAGGACGAGCGTCGCCAGCGGACGTGCGAGGGCGATGCCCACGACGCAGGCCGGCGCGACGCCGAGGTAGACCCGCCACAGCGAGGCGCTGTCACCGTGACGCACGGCCTGCAACGTCGCTACCAGCAGTCCCAACGTCAACAGCACTGGTGCGAGCCTCAATAGAACGTCGAACTCCGTGGATGCGGCACGCACTACCGTCGCCGGCTCGCTGGCGGAGGTCAGGACCTGACCGGCAGACGTGAGGAACCACTGAACGCTGGAAAGAATCCAGTTCGTCAGCGCATCGAAAAGGTTGCCAAGCGTCGCTTTCGCGATCGTGGTGCCGACGCAGGCCACCGGAGAGACCAGGCAGAACAAGTGGTTCATCAGTGGACGCTGAGTCCGGTTTTGAAGAAGAAGTTGATCAGCGTCGGCGCGGCTCCAATCAAGATCGCCGCCCCGAGCGAGGTGAGCACCGCGCGCCGACCCTGCGCCGAATGATGCATGTTCTGGGTATGGCTGCCAACCGCCCACAATGCTGCACCGAGGAGGAGTGCCGCGAGAGAGCCGATGAGAGCCCACGCGGCGATTCCGTTGGTGATCTGCTGTAGGGCTGCACTTCCCGGCAGCGCGTTCGTCGTGGGATTGAGGCTGACATCTGCAAACAGCACCGTGATCTCGCTTTCGATTGAAAGTGCCCAACGGTCGCTATCCGGTCCACGGTGACTTCGTCTGCGAGAATGGCTCCGTGCTCCTCACCGTGACCAAGTACGCGATCTCTCTGTGGCCGACGGCCGCTGTCTACGGCGCCGGCGGAGGCGTTCTCGTTCTCGGGGTCCTCGTGGGCGTCCTCTTCAACCGACGCCGCGGTCACCGGGCCATCGCCCAGCGACTGACCGCGTTGGCATCCCGACTCGGCGTCGAGCCCCGCGACGACAACGGCAAGGTGGAGTCCGCGCTCAGCTTTCTCGAAGAGGCCACCGGCGCCGCCGCCACCGCCGTGAGCGAGTCAGGCTCCGAGGCAGTTCGCCTTCGCCAGTCCCTTGACGCGCTGCCCCTCGGCCTCGTGCTCTGCGACGAGGCCGGCGGGGTGATCTTTCGCAACAAGCAGGCCGAGACTCTGATGACCAGCCGCTACGGCGACGCCATCGCCGCCCAAGCCGTCACCGACGTGCTCGCCGAGGGCTGGTCCAATGGAATCGCCGAGAGGACGATCGACATCTACGGACCGCCCCGGCGCACGTTGACTATCCGGGCTTCGGTGATCGACGACGGTCGTCGACCACTCGGCGTGCTCGCCGTCATCGAGGACGTGTCCGAACGACGCCGCCTCGAGGACATCCGCCGCGACTTCATCGCCAATGTCTCACACGAGTTGAAGACTCCGATGGGGGCTCTCGGCCTACTGGCCGAGACCCTGCAATTCGAGCGCGACCCCACCGTCGCCCACCGACTCGCCGAGCGGATCAACTCCGAGGCCTTTCGAGTTAATCGAATCATCGAGGACCTGTTGGACCTCTCGCGCATTGAGGGCGAGGGTTCGCCGACGCGCGAACCGATTCCAATCTCGTTGATCGTCGCCGACTCCATCGAGCGGATTCGCACCGCGGCCGAGCAACACGACGTGAAAATCGACTTCGAGGAGCCGGAAAAGAGCCTCGTTGTCTTCGGCGATCGTCGCCAGCTCATATCGGCGATTCACGCGCTCCTGGAGAACGCTGTCGTCTACTCTCCGAGGGACGCCAAGGTGGAGATCTCGATCAATCGAGTCGAGGCCACTGTCGACGAGGACGGCGAGAGCTTCGGCCCGGTCGTTCGTATCGCGATCAAGGACGATGGAGTCGGCATCCCGACCAAGGACCTCGAGCGGATCTTCGAGCGGTTCTATCGGGTCGACCCGGGTCGCGCCCGTGAAACCGGGGGGACGGGCCTGGGCCTGAGTATCGTGCGTCACGTGGCCCACAATCACGGCGGACATGTCCTCGTCGAATCGCGCGAGGGCGAGGGATCGACCTTCACGCTCGAGCTGCCGATGAATCAGTGATGGCGAAGAAGACCTCCTCCGACAAGCGGATCAACGTCCTCGTTGTCGAGGATGAAGAGTCGTTCATCGATGCCTTGACCATCGGACTCAATCGGGAGGGATTCGACGTCACCATCGCGCGCGACGGCCAACAGGCGGTTTCCCTCTTCGCGAAGGACACCTTCGACGTCGTCCTCTTGGACCTCATGCTGCCCAAGATGTCGGGTCTCGACGTCTGCCGCACCATTCGAGTCCACAGTGAAGTGCCGATCATCATCGTGAGCGCGAAGGGCGAGGAGGTCGACATGGTCCTCATGCTCGAAATCGGCGCCGACGACTACGTCACGAAGCCGTACCGGCTTCGTGAGTTGGTGGCCCGCATCCGCGCCGTGCTCCGCCGTCGCGAGGTCCACGAGACTGCCTTTGAAGTCGATGAGGAGATCACCATTGGCCCCATCCGGATGGACATCGACGCGCGTCGCTGCTTCGTCAACGGCGAGGAGATCAAGCTGCGCAAGAAGGAGTTCGCGTTGCTGCGCCTGCTTCTTGAGAACCCTGGTCGGGTCCTGACCCGCGAGGTCCTCATCGATCGCGTGTGGGGCAGCGACTACGTCGGCGACACCAAGACCCTCGACGTCCACATCAAGCGCCTGCGAACCCTGATCGAAGACGAGCCGAAGAGGCCCACCCACATCACGACCGTTCGCGGCGTGGGCTACCGCTTCGAGGCTACGAAGCCTTAGGGCCGATCGTCGTCTGGCCGCCCAGGTACGGGCGCAGCACGTCGGGAAGACGAATCGAGCCGTCCGGCTGGCGATGCGTCTCGACGACCGCGGCCCACGTGCGCGCCCACGCCAGCGCCGACCCGTTCACCGTGTGCACGAGTGCCGTCGACCCGTCGCCCTGACGGTAGCGGACGTTCGCCCGACGGGCTTGGAAGTCCCGAAACCAGCTCACCGACGAGACCTCGAGCCATCGGTCTACGCCGGGGCTGAAGACCTCGAGGTCGATGGTGCGCGCCGAGGACGTGCCGAGGTCGCCGGTGCACAGGTCGAGCACCCGGTACGTCAGTCCGAGGGCTTGGAGGATCCCCTCGGCGCGACCGAGTATGTCGCCGTGCGCCGCTTCAGCCTGTTCAGGGGTGCAGTAGGCGAAGAGCTCGACCTTGTCGAACTCGTGCACGCGAAGCAGACCACGAGTGTCGCGGCCGGCGGCACCGGCCTCGCGACGGAAGCACGCCGTCTGGGCGGTGAGACGGATCGGCAGCCTCGCCTCGTCAAGGATCTCACCGCGGTGCATCGAGGTGAGGGGCACCTCGGCCGTGGGAATCGCCCACAGCCCGTCGCGCTCGATGGCGTACATGTCGTCGGCGGACTTCGGCAGGTGCCCGGTCGACATCATCGTCTCGGTCAGCGCGAAGCTCGGTGGCCGGATCTCCTCGTAGGCGTCACGGTGGCGGTCGAGGGCGAAGGAGCCCAGCGCGCGCAGCAATCTCGCGCCGTCGCCGCGGTAGAGCGGGAACATCGAGCCCGCCAGCTTGGCGCCCGACTCCATGTCGAGGATCCCTAGCTCGGTGCCGATGTCCCAGTGGGCCACTCGCTGGTGCTCGGCGTAAGTGGGGAGGGCCAGACCGTCGTCCATACCGACCCACCACCGCCGGACCTCCACGTTGTCCTTCTCGTCGTCGCCGTCGGGCGCCTCGTCGGCGGGAATGTTGGGCACCTGCAAGAGCTCGTCGCGCAAGAGGGCGCCGACCCGCTCTGTCGCCTCGGTTGCCTGACGCTCCTCATCACCGAGGACCCGGCTCTTCTCGGTCAACAGCGCGGCCGTCTCGAGGTCCTTCCCTCGACGGGCCTCGCCGACGAGACGCGAGAGGAACTTCACCTCCGCGCGGAGCCCCTCGGCCTCTTGGAGCAGTCCCCGGTGCTCGACGTCGAGCGCGATGATCGCGTCCATCGTCGCCGACGAGACGCCCCGGCGCGCCAAGGCGGCCTTCACGGCGTCGGGTTCGCGGCGGAGTAGGGCGAGATCAATCATGCCCGCCAGCCTACCGAGGAGCGCTGAGCTGGCCCGTGGCAACGTCTAGGTTCAAGGGTCGTGAGCAACGCCGTCGAGGTCAGTCGTCTGGAGGTTCGCTTCGGCGATCTGCACGCCGTCGACGACGTCTCTCTCCACGTCGCCTACGGCGAGGTCGTGACGCTCCTCGGTCCGAACGGCGCCGGAAAGACAACGGTCGTCGAGACCCTGCTGGGATTCCGAGCGCCGTCGTCGGGCACCGTTCGCCTACACGGACTCAATCCGCGACGCGACCACCACGAGGTCGTCGCGCGCACGGGGGCGCTCCTCCAGCGAGGGGGCGTCTGGTTTCCCATGACCCCCCGTCAGGTGCTCGAGCTCACGGCCAGTTACTACGAGGCGCCGCGCGACGCCACCGAGTTACTATCCTTGCTCGACCTCGAGAGCTGCTCGAGGACGCCTTGGCGGCGCCTGAGTGGCGGTGAGCAGCAGCGCACTCTGCTCGCCCTCGCCCTCCTGGGCCGCCCCCGGGTCCTCGTGCTCGATGAGCCAACCACGTCGGTCGACCCCGAAGGGCGCCAGGTCATCCGCGACATTATCTCCTCGGAGCGAGAACGCGGTTGCGCCCTGTTGATTACGACCCACGAGCTCGTGGAGGCCGAAAGGATGGCCGATCGCCTCGTCATCCTCAACCACGGCCACGTCGTTGCCCACGGGACGCTCGACGAGTTGGCGGGGGACCCGGCGATGATCGTCGAGGTGTCCGGCCCGGTCGACCCAGGGCCGCTGGCGTCACTCCTAGAGTGCGTCGTGGTGCTCGACGGGCCGCTACGCCTGCGTTGCATGACCGCGTCCTCGCCCGAGCGTTTGGCGACGATCTCGGATCATCTCTCCCGCAACGGCGCCGAAATCGTGTCACTGCGCACCCGCGCCTCGCTCGAGGAACGATACCTCGAACTCGTCGCCGACTCGCTTCCCGGGGAGGGGCCATGAAGGCGTGGTGGGCGCAGACCCGTGCCGAAGTGCGCATGACGATGAGCCGCGGCGAGACACTGCTGTTGACCGTCGGGATCCCCGTACTGCTCCTCGTCTTCTTCTCCATGGCTCACGTCGTCGCCACCCCGACCAAGAGTCGCGTCGACTTCGTCGCGCCGGGCATCCTCGCGCTGTGCGTGCTCTCCACGTCGCTCGTGGCGCTCTCGATCGCGACGGGCTTCGAACGGAGCTTCGGGGTGCTGCGTCGTCTGTACGTCACGCCGCTCGGCCCGCGGCGACTCGTCGGCGCCAAGATCTCCGGCGTCCTCGTGACCGAGGTCATCCAGGTCGCCGTGCTCGGCGCGGTCGCCCTCGCGCTCAAATGGCATCCCCGCGGCGGCACCGTGGGCGCGGCCGAGGTTGTCAGCGTACTGATCCTGGGATCGGCCGGTTGCGCCGGCATCGGGCTGGCGCTCGCCGGACGCCTGCGCGCCGAGGTCAATCTCGCCGCGAGCAACGGGCTGTACTTGGTGCTGCTGCTGGTGTCCGGTATCGTCGTGCCACTTTCGACATTGCCGACGATCGTGCGACGGGTCGCGGTCGGTCTGCCCCCGGGAGCGATGGCCGAGGGACTCCACCGGGTGCTCGGCCAGGGACTGAGCCCTACGGGGACCGATTGGCTGGTGCTCGCTCTCTGGGCCGTGCTGGCGCCGCTCGCGGCGGCGCGAACCTTCCGATTCGACTAATGGGACCGCAAGGCGGTGATGCCCCTCACGAGCTGGTCCTTCGGGATGGCACCAACGTAGACCTGCGTGACGACACCCTTGGCGTTCACGAACACGGTCTCAGGAATCGCCTTGAAGTGGAAGATTCCGCTCGAGACCGTCGTGTTGGGGTCGAAGGCGACAGTGAAGGTCACCCCCGCGTGACGGACGAATGCCTGCCCCGCACCTCGAGCGTCGTTGGTGTCGACTCCGACGACCCGCACCGGGGCCACGTGATGGGTGCGCAGGTACGTCGCCACCTTGGGCATCTCGGTCTTGCACGGTTCGCACCAGCTGGCAAAGAAGATGAGCACTCCGGCGTGGCCCTTGTCCCATGGTGCGCTGACGCGTCCCCCGTTCAGGCCGCCGAGGGTGAAGCCGGTGACGTTGGTGCCGACCAGCGCGTTGACGGGCTGGGAGTTGTCAAGCTTCACGGTGCCGCCGGTGAGGATCGACACCACGGTGATGAGGGCGACGGCCACGACGGTGCCGATGCCCAACGACACGAACATCATCGGCGACGGGCGCCCCCGCTGGGGCCTAGTGGAATCGGACAAGGACGTCGACCGCCATCATTACGAACAGTGCCGTCAAGTACGTGATCGAGAAGTGGAAGAGCCGCATCGCCTCCGCGACGTCGGCCCTGTCGGCGCGGGCGTGTCGGTAGAGGCGCAGCGCGTAGAAAGTGAACATGGCGCCCAGCAGCGTCGCGGACACGGCGTAGACCCAACCGAGGTGCGCCGTCGGACCGATCAGGATCGTCAGCGCCCACATCAGGACCGAGTACACGAGGATCTCGAGGGTGGTGTGGCGAAGCGACGCCACCACCGGCATCATCGGGACGTTGGCGGCCTGGTAGTCGTCGCGGTAGCGAACGGCCAGCGCCCAGAAGTGCGGCGGCGTCCAGATGAAGATCACCAGGAACAACAGCACTGGCGTCCACGTGAGCGAGTTGGTCACCGCCGACCACCCGATCAGGACGGGCACCGCACCGGCCGCCCCGCCGATGACGATGTTCTGGCGACTTCGACGCTTCAGCCAGAGCGTGTAGACGACGACGTAGAAGGCGGTGGCCGACATCGCGAGCCACGCGGAGAGCTGATTCACCCAGATGGCGAGCACGGCGAAGGCGATGACCTCGAGACCGAACGCGAACATGGTGGCCGCACGGGGCGTCATCATCCCGGTCACGAGTGGTCGCCGCTTGGTCCGTTCCATGATCGCGTCGATGTCGCGGTCGATCACCATGTTCATTGCGTTCGCTCCACCGGCGGCCAGGGTGCCGCCACCGAGGGTCGCCAGGATCAGCCACAGACCTGGGATCCCGTTGGCCGCCACGACCATCGTCGGGATCGTGGTGACCAGCAGCAGTTCGATGATCCGCGGCTTGGTCAGCGCGACATATCCCTTCAGGACGTCCCCGAGCGAGTGCGGCACCGAGGCCGTGATTGTCATAGCGGGCATTCTACGGTCCGGACAATTCCCTAGGCTGCTGAAGTGAGTTCACCGTCGCACCGCCCCGTGACCGGTCCAGTGTTCCGCTGGTTCGCCCTCGCCTCGTTCCTGTCCATGATCGTGATCGTCCTCTCGGGGGCCGCCGTTCGGCTGACCGGATCGGGCCTCGGGTGCCCCGACTGGCCCACGTGCTTCCGGCACCACTACAGCGCCCAATGGGGCATCCACTCGGTAATCGAGTTCGGCAACCGCGTCATGACGATCCTGCTGGTCTGCGTGGCGGCGGCGACGTTCGTCGCGGCCCTGATGCGCCAAGTGCGGCGTCGCGACCTGGTCTGGCTGTCGGGGGCGCTCGTACTGGGCGTGGTCGCCGACGCGGTTCTGGGCGCCTTCGTCGTCTACAGCAAGCTCAACCCCTGGCTCGTCGCCCTGCACATGCTCCTGTCTCTCTCGATGGTCGTCGTGGGAGCCGTGCTCTACCACCGCTCGAAGTACGTCTACGGGTCGGGCGCGCGCAGCGACGTGCGCGACCCCCACTTCCGGTTGATCGCGCGCCTGCTCTGGGCGCCCTTCGTCGTCCTCATCGCGACCGGCACCATGACGACGGGCTCGGGGCCCCACGCCGGCTCCTCGCAGGGTCAGTTGGTCGCCCGGCGGCTCCCCTTCGCCCTCTCGTCCGCCGCGTGGGTTCACTCGATCTGCGCAGTGCTCTTCATTGGCCTGGTGACCGGGCTGCTCTTCGCGATCTGGCGCAGCGCCGCGCCGACGCCGCTGCAGTTGGGCGTTCGGCGCCTCGCGGTCATCTCGCTCGTCCAGGCCCTCATCGGCGTGACACAGTACCTCACGCACCTCCCGGCGTTGCTGGTCGAGCTGCACGTGGCCGGCGCGGTGTCGCTCACGATCGGCGTCACCCAGTTCCACCTGCGCCAGAGCGCCCACGACCGAGAACCAGGCACAAAAAGGCCAGTTTCGTAGGGCAATTGCTTAGAAATGGCCTTTGGTCCCTAGTAGCGAGGGCCATTTCCCTGTGACACTATGGTCAGGAACAAGGCAATTTGGGAGGAAATCATGGCTTGGCTGGGTTCGATAGTACCCCTTGACCATTTAGGGCACTACATACATTGGCACTTCATCTTGATCAGCGTCTCGAACCTGATCGTCATCTGCCTGATGGTCGCGACGTTCGTCGCGGCCCTTTTCCTTCCGTTCCCCGGTCGTAGCCGTCGCAAGGAGAACCAGTGAGCACAACTGAAATCGATCGTCAATGGACGACGCGATTGCGTAAGCGCGCCGCGGGCAAACTGCCCCCGGAGAAGCTGCTCCCCGATACCCAACCCTCGTACGTGTCGTCCTGGATCTACGTCTTTGGCGTGACGACCCTTGCGGCACTGGTCATCGTCATCGTGACGGGATGCATCCTCGCAATCGAGGGCCCCCAGTGGTGGCACAGCTCGGACATCGGGCACTTCGTCAACTCAATGCACCTGTGGAGCGTGGAGATCTTCTTCTTCGCGATGATCGTGCACCTCTGGGGCAAGTACTTCATGGGCGCGTGGCGCGGAGGCCGGACCCTCACTTGGATGACCGGGTGCGTGACGTTCTTCGCCTCGATCCTGGCCGGGTTCACGGGCTACGTATCCCAGACGAACTTCGACTCGCAGTGGATATCGACCCAGGCCAAGGACGGCATCAACGCCACCGGCGGTGGCTCGTTCTTCAACGTCTTGAACCTCGGCCAGATGCTGATGTGGCACATCGTCATCCTGCCGATCGCCGCGATCGCGCTCACCGCCATGCACGTGTTGCTGGTGCGCATCAAGGGCGTCGTCCCACCATATGAAGAGGATACGGAGATCGCCCGATGAGTAAGAAGGCCTTTCGCCCCGACGTCGACGCCCCCGAGTGGAGGGGCGGCTACAGCCCGTACGACATCATCAAGGAGGGCACGATCGCGATAGTGATCGTTGGCCTCTTAACCATCCTGCTGTCCACCTTCTTCGGCTCGCCCGACGAGCGGGCCATCACTATGAAGATCTGGTCGAACGCCGACCCCGTCGACTTCGCCCAGACCGCCATCGCCGAGATGAACGGGAGTTCGACGACCGCCGGTTACGGCGCGCCCTACAACACCGCCTCGGACGGCGTGCAGCTCGGCCCGTTCAAGATCGCCAAATTCATGGGCGTGACGATCCCGATCAATACGGTGAAGGACTTCATCATCAATCCGTTGAAGTCGTGGCCGAACCAGCCCGCGCTCAACCAGAGCCTTTCGACCTGGTCCAGCGCCTCGAGCTCGACCCAGACCGCCTGGGTCGCTGACTACACCAAGGCTGCTCCGGACCTGAAGTTCACCAACGGCCACATCGTGGCCCAGACCACCAACGCTGGTCCGGTGCCGTCGTTGATCGACAAGCTGACCCAGATGGCCCAGTCCGGCGCGCTGGACCAGGCGTTGGTGACCGGCAATGGCTTCTACACGACGAACTACACGAAGCCACTGATGTTCCTCGCGGACAGCGGTTACCTCGCGAACCTGGCCGACAAGCAGCACCTCACTGGCAGCCAGTGGGGAATGATGAACGAGACGGGCCAGTACCCCGGACAGGCGTGGCTGTGGCTCTATACCTTCTGGTATCAGATCCCGCCCTTCACCACGAGTTCGAACGCCGACATCCTGGTGTTCGCGGTGATGGCGGTGCTCTCCATTGGCCTCTTCTTGCTCCCACTGATACCGGGGCTGCGCGCGATCCCGCGCAAGTCCAAGGTCTACCGACTGATCTGGCGAGAGCACTACAAGAAGCTCACCTAGCCAACGCCTCGAATGACGAACGCCGGGCCTCAGGCCCGGCGTTCGTCATTTCTCACGCACTTCGCACTCGACACCGAGCGATCCGTTGGAATTGTTAGGAGTACCCTCGAGCTTCGTCACGACCTTCTGACCAGAATCTTCGCTCGTGATTCACGCTCGCAGCGACATGAGTACGTGCTCTCCAAGGTTGCCCAGGGAGTGCCCGAGGTACGGGCCGGACCATATTCGAGCCGACGCAGGGACCTCTTGCGTCCTGGGTCTGAATGAGGGTCCTGACGTCGCGGCCTGGCCCACAGTTGTCCCGGTGTCCTCGAAGGGAGTGACGTGGCTATCCAAGATGAGATCAACCTCTACAACGATTAGTTTGTCCAAGCACTCCGCAGCGGCGACTTCGAGCGTTTCGGGCAGCTCTTCACCGACGACGCCGTCTTCATGTCCGGCGCCACTCCGACGGTTCACTGGTCTACCGCCATCGCCTTAATCCGGTGGTCAGTTCTACCGCGGGTCCCATGGAGGCATTGTTCGGTACGGTACTGATCTGAGTCATAGAAATTGATTGGAAGAAAGCATCCGGGGCATTCAAGCGGTCGAGTGTCGAGACCCTAATCAGCGCGTATCGTGACAATCCCACGCTCAACATCGGCTAGGTGATGAGACGAGTCGTGCAAGGCGTGCTCCAACAATCGCCGTACATCTGAACGGTTTTCACCAACCACGAGCCCGCGCGTCCAGTCGCTCGATTCGGCACTGTCCGCAACATCGGCCAATCTGCGTGCTTGTAGTCCAATTTCGCGGCCGACTGCGGTGGGGTCGGCGGTGGAGTATGTCACCGCTGCGGATTCTATGAGGGCGTCAGCGTCAATCGCCGGGAAGGATGGTTCGTCGACCGTGAGAGCCTGTTCAACTCCATACACGTGCAATGCCAGGATGTCGCGACTGTGTGCGGCGTATTCAATAGCGGACCAAACAGCTGGCTCGGGAGGAGTTCGCAGGTCGACGCCAGCATCCGCCAACAACTTCTTCCAGTTCTGTCCGAGTGTTCGTAGTCCGTCAAGCAGCGCAGCGTCGTCGAAGGTGGCCCCATCGAATCCGCATTCTTCGCACTCTTCATGTTCCATCTTCAGGGTTTGACACGCGGGTATTGCAGATCACACCCCGAACGCAGCCGAACAGCCATCATTCAGCCTCGTGGAAAGTTGGCTCCCTGAGTGGCTCCCCGAAGTCCACAACGCCAACAAATCGACCACCAGATAAGTCCTTTGGAGTGAAGGTTCCAGACTTAACATCCCTCAATTTTGTGGAGACGATGGGGATCGAACCCACGACCTCAGGCTTGCAAAGCCCGCGCTCTACCAACTGAGCTACATCCCCGAGAGACACCATTCTACCAAGTGTCATCTCACTCGGGACGTCGTCGCCGGGCCACTCGAGTTCGCTGCCGGTCGACGCGGAGCATCGAACGCTCGACGTCGGCCCAGTGGAGCGGCGTCTCCTCGGTGAGGACCCCCCGATCCTCGGCCCGAGAGAAGATCGTGAAGGACACCGCCCACATCGGGATGTAAGCGCCGAATTTCGCCACGAACCCGGCAAGCTGCTGGTCGAACAGTGGCGTCATGTGCAACAGCGCGTACTGGTTGCGGAGACCTGAGTAGAGCGGGTGGCGCGCGAAGATCCACACGAATGAGAAGCTGGTGACGACCAGCGCCGAGACGAAGACGTAGCCGGCTCTCGCCATCGGCGACAGGTGCCTCGTGCCGGGCATGGAGGCGAGCGCCGGTATCCAGAGGACGACCCCGACCGCCACCACCGCCAGAAGTACGGCGTCGCGTCCGAGGGCCGACCTCGCTCCCCAGTCGACGGCCTGCGCGCTCAGGGTTGCCGTGCCGAAGACGGTCACCAGTGCGATCGCCGCGCCGGGATGGGCGATGACGCGCACGGCTGCGTCGACCGGCGCCGAACTGGTGAACCGGGCGAGCAGGGATGTCGGCAGGCTCATGAGCAGCAAAGGCGCCACCAGCAGCATGATGACGAGACGCTGGACCGTCGCAACCGAGATTGAGACTGACGCAGCCACGTCGCCGATCGGCCACGCGACGACGACGGCCAGAGATGCCAGGGCGACCAACGCGAGTCGCCGCTCGCGGGAGGACTTCACGCCTCGACGATGTGCGGCCAACGTGGCGACGAGCACGAGCATTTCAACCGCATGCCAGTGGAAGGGCAACAGCGACGTCACTTCGCTACGGTAATTCTTCCCTCGCTGACGGCGCTCTGGAGCGCCCGGTGGTCCTCCAGGGTCCGGTCGCGGTAGGCGGACGCGAAGCTCGCAAAAGCCGTGTCGGCGACGTCGGACTTGCCGAGGTAGCCGGCGATCTCGGCCCCTCGGCCGCTTCGGGCGTGAGCCCTCGCCAGCACCCACGCGCAGACGCGACCGTAGGTGACGAGCAGTGACTCGTCGAGGTGCTCCATGGCAATCGAGGACTTGTTGTCGTAGAGCTGACGGACGTAGAAGTGGCGAACCGACGTCGCGCCCTCGCGCGTGTCCCAACCGAGGAACACGTCCGACGTCGCCTGCATCAGGCGCTGTCCCTGCACCACTCGCTCGCCGGGCGGAGTCGACGACTCGCGTCCGAGAGCGGTGGCGACGACCGACGTCGTCGCCTGCTTGATCTGGAGGAAGAAGGGATCGTCCAGGTCGCGTCCAACAAGCAGCACCGCGTAGCAGTCCGTCCCCACTGAACCGACGCCGACGACCTTGCGCGCGGCGTCGACCGCAGTGAACTGAGCGAGCAGCGCTCGTCGGTCGCTGCTGAGCGTCGTGGCGTAGCCCGCGAGGACCGCCTCGACGTCCGTCGCGGTAAGGTGGTCGACATCGGTGAGTTCCGACAACGGCACGAGCAAGGGCGGATCGGACACGATGTGCAACCCGCTCTCCGAGTAGACGACCAACTTCTCGAAGGCTTTGGCCGTGTCCGCCTCGCTCGCGCGACCGACCATCTGTCCGACGCGGCGCATCTCGCTCTCGGTGAAGAACCCCCCGAGGGTCGAGATGATCGATCCGACGTCGAGGGACGCGTACCAGATGCTGAGGCGCGTGTCCTCGGCGAAACGGCGCATGGAGAGCCGGTACTCGCGTGCCGCGGCCAGCGCGATCGTCTCTTGCTGCTCGGCGCTGTGGCCCAGGTGCGATGACGCGATGGCGAGCGACGCCACGAGGCGTTTGACGTCCCACTCGAAGGGCCCGACGTCGGTCTCGTCGAAGTCATTCACGTCGAAGACCTGGTGTCGTTCGGGTGAGGAGAAGAGGTTGAAGTTGGCCAGGTGGGCGTCACCGCAGATCTGCACCTCGAGCGGAGTGTTGGATCCCCGCGCGAGGTCCTCGGCCATCAGGAGGGCCGTGCCTCGGTTGAACGCGATCGGGTTCGCGAGCATCCGCTTGTAGCGAAGCGGTAGCAGGTCACCTACCCTCGACTCCCCCTGCCAGATAAGACGTCCGACCGGGTCGTAGGAGGCGGGGCGGGCGACGAGAGCTCCGAGCGAAGTCCGCGGATTCTGCTCGCGCAGGGCCCGACCCTTGGCCCTTGACCCTTCGAGCGTCGGGATCGGTCCGGGCATCACCTAGAAGGCCGTCGCAGTCGAATTGTTGATGCACTCGCCCCGGAACCGCGGCCCGACCCTGGTCACGATCAGCAGCCAGAGCACGAGGTCCCCAACCAAGACACAGCCAGGGAAGAGTACACCGGCCGTCGTCGCCGACCGCAACGTCAAGAGAGTGATGCCGCAGTTCAGGACACCCATAAAGAAGACTCGCGGCGACTCGGTGCCCGGGGCGAGCCACGACTTGCGCATCGTGGGCAGGGCCGCCACCTGATCGGCGGCGACGAAGCTGATCAGTGCGACTGTCGGCTGGTTGACGAAGCCCCAGAAGGCCAGACCAGCGAGCGAGATCGATCCGCAAAAGATATCGAACGTGCCGATCTTCCAGACGCTGTGGGGGTTGCGGAATGAGACGAACACGACGGCGCAGGGAATCAGCCCCAGCATCAACGTCGTGATCGACGCCAGGCCAATGTGCTGTTGGATCTCGACGGCGAAGCCGAGTATGCCCTCGAGTCCCCACAGCGACCACGTCACCCTGTTGGGTGACGTGACGCCCCGCATCGTGTCGCGGATGTAGCCCGACGCCCCGAACACGGACACCAGCGCCGCCAGATAGACGAAACGGGGATCGATCACCCGTCAAGTCTGCCCGCTTCAACGCGCACTCATGCACCGACGCCGTGGAGTACGTGACGTCCGGTCCGGTAGCCTTCGCGTTCGTGGACGCAAAGCACTTCCTGGGCATGGAGCGCACCGGCGAGGACACGTGGGGATTCGAGGTCACCGAGCGCCTCATCACACCGGGCAAGTTCCTCTTCGGTGGCTGCGGCTTGGCCTCGGGCCTGGTGGCTCTCGAAGAGGCCAGCGAGAGGCCCGCCATCTGGGCGACCGCTCAATATCTCTCCTACGCCCCGTTAGGGGCCACCGTGACGGTGAAGACCGATCTAGCCGTCGTAGGGAACCGGGTGACCCAGGCCCGCGCCACCACCTACGCCGAGGGACGCGAGATCCTCACGGTGAACGCGGCACTGGGCACCGGCGAGCTCTCGTCGTCCACTCCCTGGGTCACCATGCCGGATGTGCCCGACCCCGAGGACTGTCCCGCGCGCGCCATGCCCAAACGATTCGCGACGTCGATCTTCAACCATCTCGAGTCACGCATCGCGATCGGTCGGTCGTTCGACCAGATCGACGGCACTCCCGGCTCGCCGGTCTCGGCCCTGTGGTCGCGAGTCCCCGGCCACTTCGACCCGTCGGCGGCGACGTTGGCGATATTCGGCGACTACGTGGCCGGTGGCGTCACGCAGCCCCTCGGCTTCAACACGATGGGGCGCAGCCTCGACAACACGATCCGAGTGGCGACACTCGAACCGACCGAATGGGTGCTGT
The DNA here is from genome assembly GCA_025351385.1 of Acidimicrobiales bacterium. GTDB lineage: Bacteria > Actinomycetota > Acidimicrobiia > Acidimicrobiales > RAAP-2 > RAAP-2. The sequence continues at coordinate 21,243 of JANXWA010000025.1, forward strand.
GCGAGATCCATATGCACGCGCTCGCAGGAGGCTTCGCCCAAGGCACGGCCTTCATGTGGAGCCGCTCTGGCACGCTCCTCGCTACGGCGAGTCAGTCGATCGCAGCCAAGCTCTGGGACGAATCGGTCCTTTAGGCCTTCATCGCACTGGTGTAGATTGGTACCCCTGCGGGGCTATAGCTCAGTCGGTTAGAGCGCGTCACTGATAATGACGAGGTCGTAAGTTCGATTCTTACTAGCCCCACCACGCGAAATTCGAGAAGTCGGCATTCAGCGGTTCGCACGAACGCTCTCAGTAGTGATCGCCGCCACTCAGGACCCACGTGACTACCCGCCTCCCTGAGTGGACGTCCGCCGGGCAGGTTCGCTCACTTCGTATGAGAGTTGCTCGAGCGACCAAACCAATCGACGATGTCGGACGTGATGCGATCCCGATTCGTCTCGTTCAGGAGTTCGTGCCGCGCCCCTTCGTAGAGCTTCAGGGAAACCTCGACGCCGGCGGCCTTGAGCGCCTCAGCGAGAGTGGCGGCGTGTGCTCCCATCCCCGCGGCTGGGTCGTTGTCGCCGGCGATGACGAAGACGGGGCACGAAATGGACGCGAGGTGTTCGCAAGCGGGGGCGAGAACGTCGAAGAGGTCAATCAAGTAGCCGTAGGTGAGCGGGTTGTCGTCGCCGGACATGGGATCGGCGATGTACCGGTCGACCTCGACGGGGTCGCGGCTGAGCCAGTCGAACGGCGTGCGAGCCGGCTCGAACGAGGCGTTGTTGTCGCCGAGCAAGTCGGCGACGGGTTCATCGCGCAGGGCACCGTCGGCGACGTCGTGGAGCAGCCGTCCGAGCGAAGGGGCGTCGGAGATTTGGACGGGGAATCCACAGAGCACAGCCCCGGCGAGCTGGTCGGCGTGGTTGGTCAGGTAGGCGAGGCCGATGAGTGAGCCCAGCGAATGGGCGAACAAGAACACGGGCACGTCGCGGCCGACGCCCGACCGCGCTTCGATGAGGAGCTCGTGCAGGTCGTCGACGACCGCCATGCCGCCGCCAGGTCCCATGCGGCCGATACCGGTCGATGAGCGAGTTCGACCATGCCCTCGATGGTCGAGTGCTACTGCGCAGTACCGTGCGGCGTTGAGGGCGCGCGCGAAACGGTCGTAGCGGCCAGCGTGCTCCGATGCCCCGTGCGAGATGAACACGAGACCTCTGGGCTCATCGACCGCCCATTGACGGTAGAAGACTTCGACGCCGTGGGCGTCGACAAACGATCGCTCATCCATGCTGGACCTCGGCCTTCTCCAATCGCAACGGGCAACGGGTGCCAGCCTAACTGGGCAAGAATCGGGCACTATGAGAGAGATGCGCGTCGACGAGACCGGCTTCGCCAGTGAAGCAGTCCTGCGGGAGTGGTGCGACCGTCTCGGCGCAGCGGGCTATCGGGGGACCGGCACAACCGCGCACGACCAGGTCATCGAATGGATTGAAGACGAACTTCGCAAGATCCCGGGCGTCACAGTCCGCGCCGAGGAGTTCGAGATCCTTCGCTGGCACCCGGTGCCCGAGGGCGACCTTGAGCACGCCGCCTCACTGCGGGTTGGTGGTGACGACGTCCCGATCGCCGGCGCGGTGCCCTACACGCGACCGGGCAGTCGGACCGCCCAGCTCACCTACATCCCGTCCGGCGCGGCGATCACGGCCGACAACGCCGCCGGCAAGGTCGTACTGCGCAACTTCCCCCAACTCCCACTCCCGTACGACGTCCTCTTCAGCCTCGGCGACTACGCGAGTCCCGATTGCGACGAGTTGCGCGGCGGCACCTGGGATCGGCCCGGCCTCGCCGACGCGATCCTCCACGACGACCTGCTCGCCGCTGGAGAATCGGGCGCCTTCGGGATGATCTTCGCCTTCGACCTCCCCCGCGACCAGATCGCGGGCTACTACGAGCCGCACAAGGGGACGCACTACGCGATCCCGGCCGTCTTCGTTGGCGTAGACGAACGCGACCAGCTCCGCGGTCTGGCGGCTGGTGGCCACCACGTCGAAATCACGGTGCGGGCCGACGTGACTCCGGGCAGGACCCGTAACGTCTACGCCACCTTGCCCGGGCGGAGAGCCGAGCGGGTGATCCTGTTGACACACACCGACGGCAACACCTGGGTGCAGGAGAACGGCGCCGCCGCGCTTCTCGCGCTCATCCAGTACTTCGCCACCCGCCCGATCGAGCAACGCCAGCGAACCATCGAGTTCGCGTTCACGTCCGCCCACCTCCACATCTCCCGGGAGGGCGCACAGTTCTACGCACGGCAGTTGGATGAGACGTTCGACGACGGCACCGTCGCCTTCGTCTTCGCGCTCGAACACCTCGGCGCTCGCGAGCTCGTTCCCGTATCGAGGAGTGACGGTCCGGGACGTCGACTCGAATACGCCGGCGGGATCGAGCCTCTCCTCTGGGCCGTCGGTCCGAGCGAGGCCCTGCGCAGTGCCGTGATCAATGCCGTCAAGGGACGTGGACTTCCTCGCGTGCTGGTCGCGCCTGGGCTCGGCGCGGCCGTCGACGACCAGGTACCGCGCATCGTATCCTTCGGCGGCATCGGCACCTACTTCAACATGAACCTCGTACCCACGACCTCGATCATCACGGGGCCGTGGTCGCTGTGGGCGCCGTCGTTCGGAGGAGACGCTATCGACGTCGCCGCACTGCGCCAGCAGGTTCTCGCTGCGGGTGATGTCGTCATCGCCCTCGACCAGGTCCCGCGCGACGCCATCGCCGGCGGCTACCTCGCCGACCGCGCCGCCCGTGCCGCGGGTACGCCGGTGGGTACTGAGGACAATCCACCAGAGATTGCAGGGGCGGTGAGCCGTGGCCCCACGTCTGCGGGTGAGGTTCCTTAGTACCCCGTCGGCTCGGTCTCGAACTCCGGTTCGTGGGGTGCCCGTTCGTGACTCAACGGCATGAGGGCCGAACTTTCCTCGAACCACAGCAACGCGTCGTATCGCGCTCCCATCACCGTCGGCACGTAGTTGCCAGTCTCCCGCCGGGGGTTGTAGACCACGCCGATCGCCCGATGGCCTCGTCGCGAGGAGAGCCACGGGCCCGAGCGGTCAGCGCCGAAGTCGATGGCGGCGGCGGCGCCCAGAGCTCGGTGAAGCACCTCCTCGTGGCTCCCGGGCGCTGCGTCGGGCATCTGCATGACGAGATCAGTGTCCCCCCAGGAACTGGCGGCGATGACGGTGCCCCCGAAAGAGGCCATGCCGACGAGGAAGACCCCCTCGTCGCCGTGGCGCTCGCGCACGAGCTGTCCCACGTTCCACATGCCCGCGGTCGCCATGTCGGTCGCCCGAGCATCTCCAACGTGCGTGTTGTGCTCCCAGATGAGACCCTTGCTCTTCGGTCCGAGATGCTGCGTGAGGCGGTCGATCGAGTCAGCCATGTGCGAATCGCGCACGTTCCACGACTCGCGATCCCCCTGGACCATCGTCCGGTAGTACCTTTCGGCTCCCGCTGCCACCTCGGCGTTCTGGAGCGCGTTGAAGGCCGCTTCGTCGCTCGAACCGGTCGCCAGCGCCCGACCACGCACGCTCGCCAGCAACTTGACCACGTCGGTCTCGCACGACTGTGGAACCAGTCTCGTGGCCCAGGCGTAGCGCTGGGGATCCTCTCCGTACAGGTCGAAGCACCGCCAGGCTTCGCGAGCCTCGCGGACCGCATCCGGGGCGTTCTGCTCGAGCCAATCCATCACGACGCGAAGCGAGTCCCACAGGGAGTAGACGTCGAGGCCGTAGAAGCCGACGCGCTCGACCGCATCCCTCGAGAGGTTCCATCCTCGCAACCAGGTCATGAAGTCGGCGACCTCGGCGTTGGCCCACATCCTGGTGGGCCATCGCTCGAAGTCCCGGAGCAACTCCCTCGAGTCGAGGTCCTGGAACTCCTGGCCGCGCACCCAGCGGTTGATCCGCCAGCAGTCGGGCCAGTCTCCTTCGACGCCGATCCAGTTGAACCGCCTTTCTTGAATGAGTCGCCGGCTCAACTCGCCGCGCCACTCGTAGTACTCGTGGGTGCCGTGTGACGCTTCACCAACGCACACGTATCGACAGTCCCCCGCACGATCGACGAGCTCGCTCAAGTCGTCGGGCACGCTCAGGGGCGACGCAAGGGCTCGTATCTCGCCGACCGCACTTCGTGCATCAACCTCGATGGCCATTGGTCGCCACCTCCCACCCATGAGGTCACGTTCAACCAGGTCCCAGGCGCTGAACACGACAACGGTCTACGCGTCGTCCACCGACCTCCACTCCACCGCGAACTCGTGAAACCAAAATAGATCCATCGGTGTCCGACGCCAAGGGCCAAAAGACCTTTGTGGCGACCACGCGAAGCGACCCACGAACGCTCGCTCCGGCCACCCAGTCAAAGTTGAGGGGTCCACCACCTAGGACTTCCCGCCTCGTCTGCTCGCCCCTTAGCCAAAGACCGTCGCTACATAGACTCGAAGCCGTCCACCAAAGAGGAGTCTCTACCAATGACGAGGCCCACTTCACTGTCCCCGATCTTCGTCTTCGCCAACGAGCTCGTCGAGCGCATGGCCCGGCGCGACCCGATCTTCGCCACCCAATCCGGCATCAAGGGCTACGACCACCTCCTGGGCGACTTCTCGACCGAGCAACTGGCATCCGACGAGGCGGAGATCGCCGAGGAACTTCGCGGCCTCGAATCGATTGCGGTCACTGGCGACGTCGAACGGATCGCCCGCGAAGTGATTCGCGAGCGTCTGAGCGTGAAGCACGCGCTCTTGGCGTCCGGTGATATTCGCCGGACGTTCTCAGTCCTCTCGTCGCCGCTGGAGGGTATCCGTCAGGTCTTCGAGTTGATGGCGATGGACTCGCCCGAGGCGGCCGAGGTCATTCGGGGGCGACTAAGCCAGATCCGACCTGCGCTGACGAGTTGGCGCCGTGCTCTGGTCGACGTGGCCAGCGCCGGACAGCTCCCGGCCGAGCGCCAGATCCTGGGCGTGGCCGAGCAGTCGACGGCCTACGCCAACCGTGGATGGACCACGTTGGCCCGACGAGTGGCCGATGCCGTCTCCGTCGATGCCGAAGCATCAGGCCTCCTCGCCGCGGCAGAGGACGCCCAGGGCGCCTGCGCCGAGCTGGCCGAGTGGTTGCGCGTCGAGGCCGCGCCTCAGGCCGCTGCCAAGGAGGGATGCGGCGCCGAGCGCTACCAGCGATGGACGAACTACTACACCGGCGCCACCTTGAATCCTCGCGAACTCTACGAATGGGGTTACCAAGACCTGCGACGGATCAATGACCGGATGTGGCGACTGGCCGACGTGCTCCTCCCTGGCGCGTCGAGCCTCGTCGCGGTGGCCGATCACCTGGACCACGATCCCGCGCGGGCCATTGTTGGTGCCGACGTGCTCATCGACAAACTGCGGTCCTTCACTGCCGCCACCGTCGCCGAGCTGAACGGCGTGCACTTCGACATCGACGAGCGCATCCAATTCTGCGACGCACGACTGGCCCCGGAGGGCACGGCCGCCGCGCCCTATTACATAGCGCCGAGCGAAGACCTGAGCCGTCCTGGGACGACCTGGTTCCCGACACTCGGTCTCACGACATTCACGTGGTGGCGAGAGGCCACCGTCTGGTACCACGAGTCGGTGCCCGGTCACCACCTCCAGTGCGCCGTCGCCCTGCTCGCGGCGGAGCGACAGACGCGCTTCCATCGGCTAGCCGGTTGGACCAGTGGCTACGGCGAAGGCTGGGCCCTCTACGCCGAGCGGCTGATGGACGAGCTCGGCTACTTCTCGGACCCCGCCGACGAGCTCGGCTACCTCGCGTGCCAGGCCATGCGAGCGGCCCGAATAGTGGTCGACGTGGGCCTCCACCTCGAGCTCGACGCCCCGGGCGACCTCGGCGTCCTCGGAGACCTCGGCGACTGCTCGGGCCGACGTTGGACGCCGGAGATGGCCGTCGCGCTGTTGGAGGAGTGGGCCCTGCAGAGCCGGGCGATGTCGATCTCCGAGGTCGACCGCTACCTCGGAAACCCGGCCCAGGCGATCTCCTACAAGGTCGGCGAGCGGGTCTGGCTCGAAGCCCGCGAGGAGACCAGACGGCGGCTCGGCGACGGCTTCAGCCTGAAGGCGTTCCACGCCCAGGCCCTCGCCCTCGGACCAATGGGCCTCGACACGTTCTCGGCCGAGATGGCCGCGTGGGACGGCGCCACGCACAGCCTCTGATTGTCCCACGACGACGTCATTCGCGTCACGGGCACCCAAACGCCACCCCTCGCCAAGTGCGTTACCGTCTTTGGTAGCGACCAAAGGAACCTGCCGTGGCAAACGACCGAACCGCACTAACGAGCATCGAGCGCGAAAAGGCCTCGGTCTTCCACTCGTGGTCGGCCCAGTCCACCATCAATCCGCTGATGGTGAAGGAGGCGCACGGTGTGTACGTCACCGACGAGGACGGCAAGGAGTATCTCGACTTCTCCTCCCAGCTCGTCAACACGAACATCGGCCATCAGCACCCCGCGGTGGTCCGCGCGATCCAAGAGCAGGCCGCCACCCTGTGCACCATCGCCCCCCAGCACGGCTACATTTCGCGCTACCGCGCCGCCGAGCTCATCCTCGACCACTCCTTCGAGGGTGCAGCCAAGGTCTTCTTTACCAACGGCGGCACCGAGTCCGTCGAGCACGCCGTGCGGATGGCCCGGCTTCACACGGGACGCCACAAGGTCCTGTCGGCCTATCGCAGCTACCACGGGGCCACTTCCACCTCCATGAACTTGACCGGCGATCCGCGTCGCTGGCCGAGCGACAACGGGTCGGCCGGGGTGGTGCACTTCTTCGGCCCCTTCCTCTACCGCAGCGCCTTCTCGGCCACTACCGAGGCCGAAGAGTGCGAGCGCGCCCTCGCGTCCCTCGAGGCGACGATCCAGTTCGAGGGACCGACGGGGATCGCCGCCATCATCCTCGAGACGGTCCCGGGCACCGCGGGCATCATGGTCCCACCCGAGGGCTACCTCCGGGGCGTGCGCGAGATCTGCGACCGCTACGGCATCGTCTACATTGCCGACGAGGTGATGTGCGGCTTCGGGCGCACCGGATCGTGGTTCGGTTTCCAGCAGCACGACGTCAAGCCCGACCTCGTCACCTTCGCCAAGGGCGTGAACTCGGGCTACGTCCCGCTCGGGGGCGTCATCCTCAGCGAACGGCTCAGCGCGGCCTTCAACGACCGCGTCTACCCCGGCGGGCTCACCTACTCGGGTCACCCGCTCGCCTGCGCCTCAGCCGTCGCCACCATCACGGCAATGGAGGACGAGCACATCGTGCAGAACGCGCAGCGCATCGGCGACGAGGTTCTGCGGCCGGGACTCGAGGAGTTGGCTCTCAAGCATCCCATCATCGGCGAAGTCCGGGGGCTCGGCGTCTTCTTCGCGCTCGACCTGGTGACCGATCGGGCGACCAAGGAGCCTCTCGCCCCCTACGGTGGGACGTCGCCCGCCATGGCCGAGATCGGCGCGGCCGCTCGCGCCGAAGGCCTGCTCACCTTCATGAACTACCACCGGATTCACGTCGTTCCGCCGTGCACCATCAGCGACGTCGAGGCGCGCGATGGCCTCGCCCGCCTCGACCGGGCCCTCAGCGTGGCCGATCGGTACTACGTAGGGGAGTAGTGACCAACCAGGATCTTCGTATTGAGGTGGCGTCCAGGTTTCGCTCAATGGGCCACGACTTCGTGGCTCACGATCTGAGCGACGCACAGCTCGCCGACGTGGTGAGGCGACTCGACGAGCTGGCCGAGGTCGTCGTCGCGGCGGCTCCGCGTCAGCGGGTGATCTCGCGCGAGGGCCTCGCGAACTTCACGATGGTGGTACCCGCGTCCGACACCGTGGTGAAGCACCAGCTGTTCTCGGACTCCGTCGTGTCCGGGGGCGCCAATCCAATGGGGCTCGGCGCAGTCCTGTGGCGTGACGGCGACGCGGCCGTCATGGAGGTGACGCTCGGCAGTGCCTTCGAGGGCGCGCCCGGGCGGGCTCACGGCGGGATCGTCGCGGCGCTGGTCGACGAGACGATGGGCCTGGTCAACGCGATAGGCGGGGTCCTCGCCTTCACTGCGCAGCTCGACATCAAGTACGTGGCGCCGGTCCCCGTCAACGAGCCCGTCATCGCGAGGGCCTGGCTGGCGCGGCGCCATGGACGCAAGCACTACGTCGAGGCAAGGGTGACGGCCGGCGACACCGTCGTGGTGACCGCGACCGCACTCTTCATCGCGATGGACCCCCAGAAGTTCCTCGAGCACGTGCCGGTCGAAGAGGCCTGATCGGTTTCGCGTCGCGCCATGGCGCCCAGCACGTCAGGGACCGCCTGACCGTCATTATCATGGTCGGATGCCAGCAATCACTGTAGAGAGCCCGCTCGAACTTCCTCAGGCCGTCAAGCCGCTCGCGACGGACCGTCCGCGACGGGTGAAGTCCGTGACCACGGCCCCGCGCGGCCTCGAGGGCGAGGGCTTCCCCGTTCGACGGGCCTTCGCTGGCGTCGACCTCGCCGACCTCGACCCCTTCATTCACATGGACCAGATGGGCGAGGTCGACTACGGGCCCGGTGAGCCCAAGGGCACGCCCTGGCACCCGCACCGCGGCTTCGAGACCGTCACTTACATGATCGAAGGAACCTTCCTCCACCAGGACTCCATCGGCGGCGGCGGCACAATCCGCAACGGGGCGACCCAGTGGATGACGGCCGGCGCAGGAATCTTGCACATCGAGCGACCTCCGGACGCGCTGATCGACTCGGGTGGCCTCTTCCACGGAGTGCAGCTCTGGGTCAATCTGCCCGCACGCCTCAAGATGACCAATCCCCGCTACCAGGACATCGAGGCCGAGTCGGTGTCGCTCTTGACCAACGAGAACGGCGACGCCATCATCCGCGTCATCGCCGGCTCACTCGGTGAGAGCGCCGGTCCCGGCTCCACGCACACGCCGATCTCCATCGTGCACGTGTCGCTCCTGCCCGGAGGCCAGCTCGCACTGCCCTGGAACCCCCAGTACAACGCGCTCACCTACGTGCTCGCCGGGCAAGGCACCGTCGGCGTCGACGGCCAACCGATTCGTGAGGGCCAGATGGCCGTGCACGTGGACGGTGACTTCCTGGTGCTGTCAGCCAGCGAGACCCAGGATTCGCGCACCCAGGCCTTCGAAGTGCTGGTCATCGGCGGTGAGCCGATCCGCGAACCGGTGGCCGCCTATGGCCCGTTCGTCATGAACACGAAAGCCGAGCTGCAGCAGGCCTTCGACGATTACCAGGCCGGCCGTCTCGGCCAGATCCCGGCCAATCACATCTAGTCGGTCACCTCGCGGTGGACCAGGAACGTGCCCGACGCTCGGCTGACGAGCTTGCCCTCGTCGCTCGAGATCGACGCCTCGGCGTAGGCGATCTGGCGAGTGAGGCGCACCACCTCGCCGCGCACCCCGTAGCCCGACGCGAGCGCCGCGGGGCGCAGCAACTCCGAGGTGATCTCAATCGTCGCTTGGGTACGGTCACGCCCGACTAGCGCGGCGTTGATCGCGAAGTTCATCGCCGCATCGAGCAGCACCGTGTGGACTCCGGCCTGAACCGTCCCGTGAGGGTTGCAGGCCAGTTCGGTCGGCGTAAACCGGCCCGAGACCCAACCGAGGTCCTCCCCGTCGACCCCGTAGGCGTCGAACGAACCGCCGACGGCACCGATGATCGCCATGCCCCCGTCACCGAGCCACCGGTCCATGTTCTTGCGTCGTGCCGCCACGGATGTGACGATAGCCCGTGCCCCCGTTAGGATTCGCGCCGTGGGCGCGTGCCCGCACACGACGAGAGGGACGCACATGCCAGTAGCGGTCATTGTGGATGCCGTTCGCACCCCCGGGGGCAAGCGCAACGGGAAGCTGAAGAACTGGCACGCGGTTGACCTCGCGTCAGAGGCCCTGCGGGCCATCGCCAGTCGCAACAACCTCGACCCCGTCCTAGTCGACGACGTCATCATGGGTTGCGTCTCCCAGGTCGGCGAACAGGCCTTCAACGTCGGGCGCAACGCCGTGCTCGCCGCCGGCTGGCCCGAGTCGGTGCCGGCCACCACCATCGACCGTCAGTGCGGCTCATCCCAGCAGGCCCTGCACTTCGCCGCGCAGGGCGTGATGTCCGGTGCCTACGACATCGTCGTCGCCGCCGGCGTCGAGGTGATGTCGCGTGTGACCATGGGATCGTCGATCGGCAAGGAAGTCGGCTTCCCCTTCGGTCCGCGCGTGATGGCTCGCTACGAGCCGGTCGGCGGGTTGAAGAACCAGGGCATCGGCGCTGAGATGATCGCCGACCAGTGGGGCATCACTCGCGAGGACCTCGACGCCTATTCCGTCGAGAGCCATCGTCGCGCCGCCCGGGCGACCGCCGAGGGCCGATTCGAACGTGAGATCATTCCCGTCCACGTGCGCGACGAGGACGGACAATCAACCGATGAGGTGATGACCACCGACGAGGGCATTCGCCCCGATTCGACGGTCGAGACGCTCGCGAACCTGAAGCCGGCCTACAAGGAGGGTGGCAAGGTGACCGCCGGCAACTCGTCCCAGATCACCGACGGCGCGTCGGCGGTCCTCATCATGAGCGAGGAGAAGGCCCGCGAACTGGGCTACACCCCGCGCGCCCGGTTCCACGCCTTCGCCCTGGCCGGCGTCGACCCTGTCACGATGCTCACCGGCCCCATCCCCGCCACGACCAAGGTCCTCGAGCGGGCCGGCCTCACGCTCGACGACATCGACCTCATCGAAATCAACGAGGCTTTCGCCTCGGTCATCCTCGCCTGGCAGAAGGAGCACCGGGCCGACTTGTCGAAGGTAAACGTCAACGGCGGAGCAATCGCGCTGGGCCACCCGCTCGGCGCGTCGGGTGCCAAGTTGTGCGCGACGCTCTTGAACGAGCTCGAGCGCACGGGCGGGCGCTACGGTCTGATTACGATGTGCGAGGGCGGCGGACTCGCCAACGCGACCATCATCGAACGCCTCGGATGACACCTGGGCGATGACGCCCGTTGGATCTCTGGCCATCGGGCCGCACCCCGTGGCCTGGTGGGTTGCCGTCGACCTTGGTCGGTGCTAGAACGACGTCGATGGCTGGGTCGACCTCCGCACTCACCGGTGACCGGTTCGTCCGGGTGGCGATTCGTCAGATGGTCTCGCACGACGTCGCCACCGCCGACCACGTCATGCGTGTCTCGTTCGGCACGTTCCTCGGCGCGACCGATCCGGCGACGACGTTCGGCGAGGCTCAATTCGTGCGCACGCGATTCGCCGCCGAGCCGTCGTGGGCCTTCGTCGCCGAGCACGAGGGAGAGGTGGTCGGCTCCGTCTTCGCCACCCGTTGGGGCAGTTTCGGGTTCTTCGGCCCGCTCACGGTCCGTCCCGACCTGTGGGACCGGGGCATCGCGCGCCAGCTCCTCGAGCCCGTCGTCGCACTGTTCGACGAGTGGCCGGTTCGACTGGCCGGGTTGTTCACGTTCGCCCAGAGCGCGAAGCACGTCGCGCTCTACCAGCGATTCGACTTCTGGCCCCAGTACCTGACGGCCATCATGGCCAAGGACGTGAGTCGTGTTGCGTCGCGGGAGTTCGAACTGTTCTCGGACCTCGGCGAGGTCCATCGGGCCTTGGTGCTGAGCGAGTGTGCCGAACTGACCGACGAGATCTTCCAGGGCCTCAACGTCGGCCACGACGTGCACGCGACCCACGCGCAAGACATCGGTGACACGGTGCTCGTGCGCGACGGATCGACGCTCGTCGGATTCGCGGTCTGCCACCTCGCCGGCGGCGAGACCGGGGCCAACAAGTTGTACGTGAAGTTCGGGGCCGTGCGACCGGGGGGCCACGCGCCCGAGCACTTCACGCTCCTGCTCGAGGCCTGCGAGCAACTGGCCCGCGAGCGCGGCGCCGGGGCCGTGGTCGCCGGAGTCAACACCGGGCGCCACGACGCGTACCGACGCATGCTCGAGTCCGGCTACCGGACCGGCGGTCAAGGGGTGCGGATGCACCGACCCAACGTCGGGGGCATGTGTGGAGCCCACGACTTCATCATCGACGACCTGCGATGAGCGCGACGACCCCGGCTACTTGTAGCGAGTCGCCAGGTAGAAGCCACTGAACATCACGACGAGCCCGAAGACCAGGTACCACGACGACACCGAGCCGGGTAGCACCGCCAGGTAGTTCAAGAGGATGATCAGCATCCCCAGGGCCAACAGGTCGACGATCAGCCAGCCGTACCAGCGGGGGCTGTGGTCCTCGCCGGGGGGCTTGCGCGCGGTGACCCGTCCACTCGACTCCGGTGAGACGTAGCGGCCCACCATCTTGCGATTGTTCGACTTGGGGGTGGGCTTTGCCATAGGACTCGATGCTACCCAATGGCCGTGGCGGCTAACCGAGGGTGGTGGTGGTCGTGGTGGTACCAGAGGTGTCACAGATGGAGAGCGTCACCGTCGAGTTGTAGGGCGTCGTCGATCCGGGCTGAACGCTCTGGTCGACCACCTGGCCGGGCTGGCTCGTGATGCAGAGCGAAGGGTCGGCGATGGTGAAGGCCGCGACTAGGCCCTGTGACTTCAACACGTTGGTGGCCCCCGCCTGGAACCGTCCGAGGACGTTCGGCATGTAGACGTTGCAGAAGCCCGACGAGGTGACGAGCTGCACTGAACTGCCGGCCTTCACCGATGAGCCGGCCGCGGGCACGGTTGCCAGGACCAGGCCCGACTTGACGAGGTTCGAGCACTGCGAGCTCGTGATCGGGCTCAGCGTGAGGCTGTCCTGGCCGATCGTGGTCGCCGCTTGCAGCGTCGTATCACCGGAGAGGTCCGGCATCGGGAACGAGGCGGTCGCCGACAGCACCAGCAGGGTCACCGTGTCCTCGGTCTGGCCCTTCGCGAGGCCGACGGGCGTCTGGGAGATCACCGTGTTCGGCTGACCCCCGCCCGCCGGCGTGACGTCGGTGAAGTTGACCTTGTAGTTCAGATGGAGGTTCGACAGCAAGTTCTCGGCGTCGCTGATGGTCTTGCCCGTCAGGTCGGGGATCACGACCGCGACGGTGACCTTGCCCTTGCTCACCTTTATTGTGACGAGCTCGCCCTTGTGGATCTTCGCCCCGGCCACGGGATTCGTCGACACCACCGAGTTGGACGGCGTGGGTGACGACACCGACGTGATCGAACCGATCACGAGACCGTCGGAGCGGAGCTGCGTAACGGCGGCCGACACCTGCTGGCCGGTGACGTCGGGCATCTGGGTCACCGCGGTCTTCGTGGTGAGGAAGTACGCGGCGGCGGCCCCGGCGAGCAGCACGACCACGACCGCGGCGATCACTCCCGGATGGCTGTTGCGACGGCGACGGATGTCAGTGCGCGGGCCGGTCATCAGCGGCACCGCCTGGGTGTGGTCGCCGTCAACGACCCGAGTGACCGCGCGAGTGGCGTCGGGGCCGAAGAAGGCGACGTCGTGGACCGCGGCGCGCACTGGCTGGCCCTCGGTGAATCGCAGCAGGTCGGCACGCAACTCGTCGGCCGACTGGTAGCGCTGCGACGGCGACTTCGCGAGCGCCTCCATGACGATGGCCTCGAGGTCGCCCGGTATCGAATCGTTGAACTGCGACGGCGGCGCGACGGTGCCGTGGACGTGCTGGCTCGACACCGCAACCGGCGAGTCGCCGATGAAGGGTGGGCGTCCCGCGATCATCTCGTAAAGCACGACACCGAGCGAGTACACGTCGCTGCGTCCGTCGACCGGCGCGCCCTCCGCTTGCTCGGGAGAGAAGTAGGTCGCCGTGCCCATCACCGAGCCCTCTTCGGCGAGGTGGTCCTCGCTCGCGACGGCCTGAGCGATGCCGAAGTCGGTCACCTTCACCTGGCCGTCACTCGTGATCAGAATGTTGCCGGGCTTCACGTCACGGTGCACTACGCCGTTGCGATGGGCGTAGCCCAGCGCCGCGGCAACCGGCGCGACCAACTGGGCCGAGCGCGATGCCGTCAGCGTCCGCGAACCGCGCAACAGCTCAGCGAGCGAAGTGCCGTCAATGAGCTCCATGACGATGAAGTACGTGCCTTCGTCCTCGCCCCAGTCAAAGACCGGCACGATGTTCGGGTGCGAGAGGTTCGCGGCGGCCTGGGCTTCGCGGCGGAATCGCTCGACGAACAAGGGGTCCGCGCTCAATTCGGGGTAAAGGATCTTCAGGGCCACGGGACGGTTCAAGAGCTGGTCCTGGGCGCGGTAGACCATGGCCATTCCACCCCGAGCGATCAGGTGCGTGACCTGATAGCGACCGGAATAGAGGCGTGGGTCGTTGACGGGCTCCATACCTTGCTCAGCCTACGCCCTGGCCATTGGCGATTCGGCTCGTCAACCCGAGCATGTCGTCGGCGTCCCGAATGCGCGCTGGCCCGACTGCAGCGCGAGCGCCGCCTCGACCATGCACTTGGCAACCGGTCCCGCGGTGGTGGCGCCCTCCTGGCTGATGGGTTGGAACGGCAGCACGACGGCGACCGCGATCGTCGGCGCGTTTGCCGGAGCGAAAGCGATCACCCAGTCGTCGGTGTTCTTCGCCGCGTTGCCGACCTGGGCGGTGCCGGTCTTGCCGGCCACGTTGTCGGCCGCCGGGAAGCCGACACCCGACAGCGTGCCGAACTTGACGACATTCACCATCAGCGGCACGATTTGGAGGTCCTGGCTCGGCGTCAACGGCGTCAGCCATACTTTGGGCGCGTAGCGCTTGACGATCGAGCCGTCCGGCGCAGTCACGTGGTCGAGCAGGTGCGGGGTCATCATGACCCCGGCGTTGGCGACGGCGGCGGCCACGAGGGCGTTCTGGAGCGCCGACGTGCGCACATTCTTCTGTCCGATCGCCGAGTACGCCAAGCCCGGCTTGTCAAACGTGAAGGACGACGCCGACGGGAAGTTGCTGGGCACCACGCCCGGCAGGTCGAGCGGTGGGACCTGGTTGTAACCGAACGCGTCCGCCGTCGACGACATCAGGTCGCCTCCGAGGTCGAGGCCGAGCAGGGCGTAACCCGTGTCACACGACGGCGGCAGCATCTGGGAAATGGTGCCACCACAACGGCCGAAGCCGAAGTTGGAAAGCGTCTTGTTGGTGTCAGGGAGCTTGGTCGTCACCAGATTGGGGTACGACTTCGTCCAGAGGTCCGGTCGCCCTAGGACGGCCGCGGCGGTCGTGACCACCTTGAAGCTCGAGCCCGGCGGGAAGGTCTGCTGGGTCGCGACCAGTCCGAGTGGCGGGAATCCGTGGACGTTCTGCTTGTTGTCGAGTCTCCACGCCACCTTGGCGACCGCGAAGGAGGGCGACGTCAGTGGCACAGGATTGAAGGTGGGATTCGAGTACATGGCGAGCACGGCCCCCGACCGGGGGTCGAGAACCACGACAGCACCGTCCTGTCCCGCCAGCGCCGCCCGGGCCACCCGCTGCAGATCGGGCTCGATCGTCAAGGTGATGCTGTCGGCCGCGCTCGTGGGAGCGAGGAGCTGGGCGAAACTCTGCGGGGCCTGGGGGTGGGCCGACAGGTAATTGCCGTACTGCGCCTCCAGCGCCCAGTCGCCGTACGAGGGTCCCGAGAATCCGACGACGCCCGACGTCAGCGAGCCGAGCGGGTACTGACGTCGATAGGGGTTCGTCCCGCTCGTCTGGGCGACCGACTGAGCGAGGATCGTGCCGTCGGCAGCGACGATCTCACCCCGTGGGAACTGGACTGACGCGTTGCTCACTCGAGGGTTTTGGGGGCTTGCGTTCAGTGAGGGGGCACGAAAGAACTGGATCGACGCGGCCTGCACGGCGACCACCGCGAAGAGCAGGAGGATGAGGGTGGCGAGGATGCTGAGCCGTCGCGACACTGGTTAGCCCCCTTTCGCGGTCGTGGTCGTCACACGCACCGTCGTGGTCGAGTGAGTCGGCGTCGTGGTCGTCGTGGTCCCGGTGCCCGTTCTGCACGAATGGTAGTGACAGTACTGACTGTGGATGTAGTCGGCCCAGTGAAGTGCGGCTTCGAGCGACGGCTCGCTGATCGTCGCCGCCAACGCCTGTTGATCGGCCGCGCGCAGCTGGGACGCCTGGTAGGGCGTGTCGGAGATCTTGACCGGCTTGTACCAGAGGACCCCGCTCGGCTGGCCTTGGTAGACGGCGATGGTTCCGGCGTCGCTCCCCAGGTAGAAGCTGGAGTACGCGTACCAGTGCACGACCACGAAGAAGCCCACGACGACGCTCGCCAAGAGCGCCAGCGCGGCCCAGACCCGCCACGTCAGTCGCTTCGCTCGGCGAAGACGCGATGCCGCCACGTTGGGTCTCAGCGCTACGGGGGGCGGATTGGAGGTGACCGTTCGCTTGATCGGCGCCGCCGCGACCTGCACCTCGTCGAACTCCAGCAGGACCGCCGAGATGTTGTCGCGGCCACCGGCCTCACGGGCCGACTCCATCAGTTGTGCGACCGACTCCTCGAGCGTGAAGGGGACGCTGGAGAGGCGCGCCAGCGTGTCGTTGTCAAGCTCGTTCGAGAGCCCGTCACTGCAGAGCAGGATCCGGTCGCCCGGCTCGGCACTGAGCGAGATGACGTCGATGGCGATCGTGTCCTCGACGCCCACCCCACGCGTCAGCTGGTGACGACGGGGATGGACCGCCGCCTCCTCGGAGGTCAGCCGACCCATTCGAACCCACTCCTCGGCGACGCTGTGATCATCACTCAACTGGCGCAGTGCGCCGTCGCGCAGTTGGTAGGCGCGCGAGTCACCCACGTGGAAGAGCGTCGGCGAGGTGACACCGTCGCCGTCCGACGTGAGCCCGACCGCGATCACCGTCGTCCCCATGCCGAAGTGTGCCGGGTCCTCGCGGGCATTCTTCAAGACGGCGAGGTTGGCGGCGTTGATCGCGTTATAGAGGCCCTCGACCGTCGGGCGCACCTCGAAACCGTCACGGACCAAATCAATGGTCATGGCCGAGGCCACCTCACCGGCCGCGTGGCCCCCCATGCCGTCCGCCACCATCGCCAGGCGGTCGTCGACGTAGATTGCGTCCTGATTCGATTGGCGCACCAGTCCGGTATCGGTTGCTGCGGCGTAACGCCAACGCGTCAACGAACCACCTCGAACAAGATGCCGCCCACCTGGACGATGTCGCCCCGCTCAAGGTGGACACGCCCGTCGACAAGCTCCTGGTTCACGTACGTGCCGTTGGTCGAGCCGAGGTCTTCGATGGAGAGGTCGCCACTGTCGTTGGCCACCCTCGCGTGGCGCGAAGAAAGATAGGTGTCTGAGATGCTGAGATCACAGTCAGGACTGCGTCCGATGACCACCGCGCGGTCGACGTCGATCCGCTCCCCCGTCCGGTCGAGCGGCTCGATGAACTCGAGCGAAAGCGAACCGCCAGTGCGCCGACGGCGACCTCTCGCGACCTCCTCGACCGGGCTCGCCTGCACCGACGCGACCCGGAGCACACGGGCGAAGAAGAGAACGGCGATCACCATCACCAGCACTTGGAGCGGGCGAACGACCGCCGCGTAGGTTGACGACGCGGCGAGAAGGCTCAAGCGAGCTCAATCCGCATGTGGAGCGTGCCAATGGTGACGTCGTCACGCGGGGACAACGAGACGGCGCTGATGCGATGGCCGTTCACGTACGTTCCATTGGTCGACTGCAAGTCTCGGATGGCCACACCTTCGTTCGTTCGCCACAGCTCGGCGTGGCGCCTCGAGACGTTGCTGTCGTTGATCACAAAGTCCACCTCGGGACTGCGTCCAATGACCAGGGCGTGCTCGCCCACCGCGAACGTGCGCCCGTCACTCACCAGCAGGCGCGGCTGACTCTCGCCGCCCTGGAACTCAGTCTTCACTTCGAGGTCGCCGGCCTTCAAGTCATCGTCGATGAATATCTCGACGGCGACTGGTCCCACGAAGCTGTAGCCCTCGCTGACCGCGTGTTGGCGAACGGTCTCCTCCAACTCGGTGACCAGGGCCTTCTGGAAGCCATCGAAGCGAGCCGCGTCGGTGGGCCCCAGCCAAACTCGTACCTGATTGGCCGAGATCGGGCCCTGTTTCGAGAGCCGACGCGTCAGGTCGATCTCGCGAACGATCCTGGTGCCAATCTCGATTGGTTGCAGGGCGCTCTTGAACGGGCGCGAGAACGTCTTCTCGAAGATCCGCTCCAGGCGGTTTTCCACACTCTTGAGAACCATGACAATCTCAACTGTATAGGTGGGCGAACGTGACGACATAGGCAAATAGGGACGCCGAAGGATTGGACTAATGTTGCAAGGTCTCAGGGCGAGTGGCGAAATTGGCAGACGCGCAGGCTTCAGGTGCCTGTATTCGAAAGGATGTGGGGGTTCAAGTCCCCCCTCGCCCACCACTGTGATCTAACACAATTGCTGGGACAAACGAACCCTCAGACGTATACGACACCCCCGTTGCACCCTCCTCCTACGGAGTGAGGATCCTTCGGAAGCGCTGAGAGGCGATCCGAAGCCCGACCAGAGCGATTGCCACGAGGTACCCGGCGCGGATCACCATCATCCAATCGAACTGTCCGAGGGAAAAGCCCCGAAGAAGCGATGCCGACTGGTACAAGGGGGAGAACGAGACGATCGCGCCGAGCCAGCGGGGGTACAGGGAGATCGGGAAGAAGGTCGCCGAGAACAAGAAGAGCGGCAGTTGAACCAGGGTCACGAGGTCGAAGTCTTGCCACGACCGGACGTACGTGCACGCAGCGAGCCCGATGCAGCTGAAGGCGAGACTCGTGAGTATTGCGCCAGGCCAGCACAGCACCACCCACCAACTGCCGGCGTCGCCGAGAAGCGCCATGCAGGCAATGAATGACGCCCCGTACACGGTGGCGCGCGCGAGGGCCCACCAGACCTCGCCCAGGGCCACGTCCGTCACCTCGAGGGGCGTGGAGAGCAGCGCGTCATAGGTGTGCGAGATCTTCAGCTTGAAGAAGGTATTGAAGACCGTGTCGATCATGGCCCCGTTCATCGCGGAGGTCGCCAGCATCCCCGGAGCCACGAACGTGGCGTAGCTGACGACCCGTCCGTGCACGTGCAGGTCGCCCACCAGATGGTTGAGTCCAATGCCGATGGAGAGCAGGTAGAAGAGCGGCTCGAAGAAGCCCGAGACCAGCATCAGCCACTGCGAGCGATAGACGAGGGCGTTTCGTTCGAGGATCCGCAGCGAACGTCGCGTGCCGAAGAGAGCAAGCCTCGTCATCAGTCCGTCAATCGCCGACGCAGTGTGCGCCGGCCCCAGAGGACTCCACTGGCGGCCATCGCGACGAGAACCGCGATGTGGGCCAGTTGCGGTCCGAGCGACCCGGTGCCGTAGGCCGCCGCGCGCACCAGCGCGACACCGTGGTACAGCGGGAAGAGCTGGACGACCGGGCGCAGGGCACCCGGGTACGCCGAGACCGGGTAGAACGTCGCCGAGAACAGGAACATCGGAACGAAGGCGAAGCGATAGAGCGTCGCGAATGATGCGTCAGATTCGGCGGCCGAGGCGTAGGCGACCAGGGGCGCCGAGAAGGCGACTGTGATGAGCGTGCCGATGAATGGGAGGGTGAGACACCACCAGGACTGGATCGCGCCGAAGCAGGCGATGATGAGGGTGTACGCGATCGCCGTGAAGAACGCCCGTGTCGCCAGCCACGCCAACTTCCCAACGAGGATGTCCTCAGGCTCCAGGGGCGTTGCCGCAGCGGCGTGATAGGTGCGGATCCACTTGACCGACGCGAGGACCGGCCAGAGCGACTCGCTCTCGCCCAGCTGCATCGTCGTCGTTGCGAGAAGGCTGGGCGCGATGAAGTGCAAGTAGGTTTGGCCCTCGACCAGACCAGTATGGGCTCCGACGAGGTGGCCGACACCGACGCCGAGCGAGGCGAGAAACATGAAGGGGAAGAGGATGGAGGCAACGACCGAGGCGCGCCACGTCTGGGCGTAGAACGTGGCGTGGTACCACCAGCTGCGAAGCCACCGGGCCGAGCTGAGCTGCGAGCGGGTCGTGGGGGCCACGGTCAGTCCGTCAACGTCCGACCGGTGAGGTGCAAGAAGACGTCTTCGAGCGAGCTGCGGCGCACCAAGGCGCTGGAGGGCGTGATCCCGGCCGCGTGGATCTCCATCAATGTCTCGTCGCCCTCGTTGACGTAGAGCAGCACCCGATCGGGCAGAACCTCCACGCGTTCGGCGAAGGGCGAGAGCCGACTGTGGAACTCCTCGTGATCATCGGTGCTGAATCGCAACTCGACGACCTCTCGCGTGGAGTAGCGCTCGATGAGGGTTCGCGGGGCTCCCTCGGCGACGATGGTGCCCCGATCCATGACCACCAGTCGGTCACACAGTTGTTCGGCCTCGTCCATGTAGTGCGTGGTGATGATGAGCGTGACCCCTTCTCGCTTCAGACGATAGAGGCGGTCCCAGAGCAAGTGGCGTGCTTGGGGGTCGAGGCCGGTGGTCGGTTCGTCGAGGATCAGGATCTCGGGTTGGTTGATCAGCCCCCGGGCGATCGTCAGCCGGCGCTTCATTCCCCCGGAGAGGTTGTCGACCTTGTCGTCGGCACGCTCGGTGAGCTGGGCGAAGTCCAGCAACTCGTCGACGCGCTCGCGCACGACCCGGCGCGGCAGGTCGAAGTACCTCCCGAACATCTCCAGATTGAGCCGGACGGACAACTCGAGCTCCAGGGAGTCCTCCTGGGCCACGACGCCGAGACGACGACGGATATCTGGTCCGTCGGTGCGTGGATCGAGGCCGAAGATGGTGATCGTGCCCTCCGTGGGCTGCGACACAGCCGACATCATCCTCATAGTGCTGGTCTTGCCCGCCCCGTTCGGCCCGAGGAACCCGAAGCTCTCACCTCGGTCGATGGCGACGTCGATGCCCTTCACCGCCTCGAAGGAGCCGAATCGCTTCACGAGGTGACGGGCCTCGACCACGCGTTCGGCCGTCATGATCCACCCGAGCGACCAAGAATCGCGCGCCCGACCGCCTTCGAATTCGACGTCATCAACACCACAAGCGTCTACCTCTTCCCTCGATGGCCGAATTGATCACGCGAACGACTCACAGCAATGGCGAACGCCGCACACCGTTACCTCCGGGATGTCGTGTTCGTGAAGTGTGCAGTGCGCGACTGCAGGAAAGTACATCGTACCGGGATGCGCGCCTCTCGGCCTGCCGACCGGTGTCGATACTTCTGAGCAGTCCTTGCCAGAATCAGGGTTCGAGAAATCATTTGAACGACGCTCATCGTCACAAGACTCTTCACCCCAACGAGACGTCCGCAGTTCCGGGTGCGTGGTCTCACCCAATCTCCCCGAACCTCTAGGAGGAGTTCCGCTCTAGGCGGAGATTTCCTTGCTTGACGGGAACAGGGCCCGGTGGAGGCCCGCCGCGAGAGCTCCGCCCACCAGCGGAGCGAGAATGAATAGCCACACCTGGTGCAATGCGGTACCGCCAACAATCACCGCCGGACCCAGGCTGCGCGCGGGGTTCACTGACGTGCCCGTGATCGGAATGCCGATGAGGTGAACCACCGTGAGCGTGAGACCGATCACGACTCCGGCGGTCGTCGCGTTGGCAGCCTTCGTCGTGACGCCGAGGATCACGAACACGAACATCGCGGTCAGGACCACCTCGGCCAGGAATGCCCCGCCTACCCCGATGTGGATGTAGCTGCCAGCTCCCCAACCGTCGGCACCGAGCCCGGTGCCGACCTGCTGTAGTCAGGCGAAGAGCTGAACATACCCCACAGCACGAGTGCACCTGCAACACCGCCGATGAACTGAGCCACCCAGTAGTTGAGCGCCTCCTTCAGCGTCATCCGGCCTGCGAGAAGCACGCCCAAAGTCACGGCTGGGTTGACGTGACAGCCCGAGATCGGACCGAGCGCGTACGCCAATGCCAAGAGGGTCAGCCCGAAAGCAAGGGCGGTCGCGACCACTCCGGCGATGAAGCTGCTTCCGTCAGCATGGAAACCGAACGTCAGGGTCGCGACTCCCACGGCGAAGAAGACCAGGACTGCGGTCCCAATGGATTCCGCGGCGAACTTACGAACCATGGCTCTCTCCCATCTCAACGAGACTTCGAAAACAATATCCTTGGCGAACGTAGAACATGCGTCCTTCGAGGCCCTTCCCTCGAACTAGACGTGGCTGAGCAGCCCTCCATCGACCAGAAGCGTCTGGCCCGTGATGTAGGAAGCGTCGTCGGAGGCGAGGAATGCAACCGCGGCGGCCATCTCCTCTGGCAGCCCCTTGCGGCCCATCGAGACCGTGCGGGCAATCAACTTCTCGATGTCCTCACTGGTCATCGCATCATGGACGAACTGGGGATCGTTGAATCCCGTGTCGACCCAACCGGGGCAGACGCAGTTGACGCGAATCCCCGACTTGGCGAAGTCGATGGCGATTGATCGCGTGAGATTCACCACCGCCGCCTTCGAGGCGGTGTAGACGGAGAGCGCGGGCTCGCCGATCATGCCGCTGATCGATCCCGTCGTGGCGAGCCCCATCAACGTCGACTCCGAGAGACCTTCCAAGTGGGTTGAACGATGCGACCGCCAGCCGTCGTCCGGATGCAGTCCGTCAGAAGCCCTGACCACATCCCGGCCGCCTCGTTGCGTGTCCACGCGATGTGCCTGATGCGGGTCCCGCTCCCGGGCTTGGCCCTCGCGCCCCGCCCTCCGTGGCACTCGATCCCAAGGTGGTGGGCGCAACGGCACTCAAGCGCTCAACCGCGCGCTGAGCTCACTGTCGGGGCTTGCCTGCGGGAACCGCCAAGCGGACGTCGACCCGATCGCTCTCGTTAGGCGCCACCTGCATGGTACGTTCCATCCGTGCCGAGCGCCCCCTTGAGCATCTTCGATCGAACGGCACCGAAGGCCTCGGCGACCTTGCGATACGGCGACGCCCCCGATCAGCTCGTCGACATCTTCGGCTCCGACCACGCCGTTCCCTGGCTGATCATGTTCCACGGGGGATTCTGGCGTCCGCAATACGACCGATCACACCTGAGTCACCTGGCGGCCGCGTTGGCCGCCACGGGGCGGCGTGTCGCTTCGGTCGAGTACCGCCGTATCCCCGGAGACCCTGACAGCACCATGTCGGACGTGCTCGCCGCGCTCGCCGCGCTCGACTCGACCGAGGCCACGCTTTTCGGGCACTCGGCTGGGGGCCACTTGGCCCTGTGGGCAGCGTCAACGACTCCGGGACTCGCCCGTGTCGTGGCCGTAGCGCCTGTCGCGGACTTGCAACAAGCTGAACGCCAAGAGCTGGGCTCCGGTGCCGTGCAGGCATTTCTCGGTCGATCGGCGGCGCAGCGACCCGACTTGGACCCGATGCTCTTGTCTCCACTGTGCGACGTCGTGGTGATCGGTGGCGATCGCGACGACCGGGTGCCGATTGAGCTCTCGCGCGGGTACGCCGCCGCAAAGCATGCTCGACTGATCGAGTTGGCGAACGTTGACCACTTCGATCTGGTGGACCCGCTAACGGCCACCTTCGACACCGTGCGAAGTGCACTGGTATAGCGATATCCCCCTCAACGGAGTCTCCGATCAATCACCTTCTTCGAGGTCCAAGGGCGCTATATCTTCACTGCTAGTGACGTCGGCCTCAGGGAACGTCACCTCAATCAACTGTTCGGTCCGTCGCTGGCTCTGAAGAGCGATGGCCGTGAGCACCGCCTCGTCGGCGACCGTCAATGGAGGCTGCACCATGCTCCTCGGGTAGAGGCGTCGCGTACGAACCACGTTGCTCTCTGCGGCGTACAGGGTGATGACGGCCGCGAGGTACAAGAACGACAGGAGGCCGAGGATGCTCGCGAAGTAGCCATACAACTGGCTGGCGTGTCGGAGCTCGTGGGTGACGAGCCACGTGCCGCCGTATTGGAGGAGGCTCCACCCGATCGCTGCGACCACGGCGCCTTCGATCAGCTTCGCGGTCGCGACGGTCTTCGGGGTCAGGATCCGAAAGCCCAGGATGAACAGGGGGATGTTGATCACCAGACCTGCAATCACGACGGCGATCACCGTGCCCACCGCCGGACCGCCCGAGGTGACGAATCCCGCCATGACCGTCGAGACGACGACGTCCAGCACGAGCACCCCCAAGAATCCAAGGCTTCGCGCGAGGCGTGGCAAGATGCCAGGGCGTGCGACGTGGGGAACGTTCCAGGCGTCCGCCATCGCGCGTTGGCCAGCTTGAGTCACGCCGAGGGAACCCCAGACCAGGATTGCCACACTGGCGACGAGTCCGATGGCGCTGGTCGACTTGAGCGACGAGATTCCCCCGGGACGGGCCAGTTGCTTGCCAACGACCGGGAACTGCGCCAACGCCGAGTGGATCACTCGTTGTTGCAGCGCGGCGTCGTGGCCGAAGAGTAAGCCCAGCAGCGTGAATAGCAGGAGTAACAGTGGAAAGAGCGAGAGGAACCCGTAGTAGGCGAGCAGCGCCGCCAACGACCCGCAACCGTCGTCGCCGTACTTCTTCACGACCGCGTAGAGGTACGAGAGGTTCCGATGCCTCTGCTGGAACGCATCGATGCGGCTGATGATCTTCGTGATTGAGTCACCTTCTCGTTAGACCAAGTTCCAACATCTTGCACCACCTTGTTGAACGCCAGGTCGAAGACCAATCCGCACCGTGACGCCGACGGGTCGTCGACCCGCCTACGGGGCCCTGACGTCCCGGCGGCCAAGGTGAAGACCCAGCCCCATCCTCGTGGGCAGTCGTCGCGACGATTCGTGTCATCGACACGGATTTGATGGCCATCGACCTTGGCAGCATGGTCGCAACAACATCACGTCTGGGGGATCAATGTCGATCACTCGTTGCTGACGCGCCGATCGGTTTCGCGTCGATGTGGGATCGAACATCGTCATACCCGTGATGCTCGCGGTGATCCTGGGCGTCGTGATCGCTTCGGCGCACATGGCGAGCGCTCCTTTGGGCTGCCCGAACAGCGGCCAGGGCTGCGTTATCGACGGCAACAACGCGACAACGGGAAGGATTGACCTCCGTGCGCTTCGGCTAGTTCCATCGCCCCGGTCCGTCCGAGGCCGCGTAGTCCTTCGCAGCGTCAATCGGCCAGACTCCTTTCTGATCAACTCACCTGCGACGCCATCGACCAGTAGAACAACGGGTTCAATGCTCGGAGTCCCGGCCCCTTCGTCGATTCGCACGACTGGGTACAATCACCCAATGTCGACTCGAGCCGAGACCAGTCACGTAGGCGAGTACGTGCAGCGCATCGGGGCGGCGCTCGACGAGTTCTTGGAGGGCAACCACGGCGACCCGATGCTGCGCCACGCCGAGTGGTCGTCCGCTCTCGCCGGCCCGCTCCCCGCCGAGGGCATCGGGGCATCGGAGGTCATCGCCGAGCTTGAACGGATCGTCATACCCAACGGGGCTCGGATGAGTGAGCCGGAGTTCTGGGGTTGGATAACCGCCGGGCCGAGCACGGTGCCCACGGTCGCGTCGCTGGCGGCGACCGTCGCGTCGCCTCAGCGCTACACGCTCACGTCCTTCAACCATCTTGAGGAGCTGTCCCTCGATTGGTTGGGCGAGCTTTGCTCGTTGGCACCCCACATGAAGGGCGTCTACTCCAGCGGAGGTTCGGTCGCCAACCTCGTCGCCCTAGGTGCGGCCCGCCAGTGGGCGCTCGAGCAGGTCGGTATCGATCCCGCGGCGCAAGGCTGTGGCTCTCGCGAGATCGCCCTCTACACCTCGAACGAGGCCCACCACACGATCCTGCGCTCGGCGGGGGTGCTCGGCATCGGGCGCAACAACGTGCGTCAGATCCCCACCGACGACCACCAGCGCCTCGACGTCCGAGCTCTGGCCGCCACCCTCGCGAAGGACCTGAGCGAGGGTATCGTGCCGATTGCCGTCAGCGCGACGGCCGGGACCACCAATACGGGGGCCGTGGATCCGCTGCGGGAGGCGGGTGAGCTCTGTCGCGAACACGGCGTGTGGTTCCACGTCGACGGCGCCTACGGCCTTCCGGGCATCCTCGACGAGCGGGTGCGGCCGCTCTACGACGGTCTCGAACTCGCCGACTCGGTGATCGTCGACCCACATAAGTGGCTCGGCGCACCCGTCGGCATCGCCGCCACCTACGTGCGCGATCGCTCGATCCTGCACCGCGCCTTCACCCAAGAGCCCGCGGCCTACCTCGAGGGCTCCTTCGGTGACCCCTCGGACATTCGAGTGTCGGTTGACTCGATGGGCATCCCCTACGCCGACTTCGGTGTCGAACTCTCGTCGCCGGCCCGGGGCGTGGTCGTATGGAGCATCCTGCGCGAGCTCGGCCGCAAAGGCGTCGCCGCACGCGTCGAGCACGACAACGACCTCGCCCGGCACGCCGCGTCGCGAGCTCGCGAGAGCGACCGTCTGGAGTTGCTGGCCGAGCCGACACTATCCATCTGCTGTCTTCGCTATCGAACCGAGCAGATCATCGACCTGGACCAGTTCAACGCGACCCTGTTTCGCCGTCTGGTCCAGGAGACTCCCTACCTGCCTAGTTCGACAGTCGTCGACGGCAAATTCGGACTACGGCCCTGCTTCATCAACGGCCGCACGTCGACCGGGCACGTCGACGGTTTCCTCGATGCCGTCGTGCGCATCGGAGACGAGTTGGCCGCGCAGCCACATTGACCAAAGGGGCCCGACGACGTCCTGGCCCGCCGTCTAGTATTCGCTCGCCAAGCCCGAGGAGCAACCATGTCTACTGAAGTGAACCTGTCCGGCCAGATCGCGATCGTCACCGGAGCCTCGAGCGGCGTTGGACGGGCCATCGCCGAACGGCTGGGTGGCGCCGGTGCTCACGTCTACCTCAGTGGACGCACGCAGCCCCGATGGAGGAAAGTGCGGCCCGGATCGAAGCGGCCGGTGGACGGGCCACCGTCGACGTCGCCGACGTGCGCGACCCCGAGGCGATGCAGGCCCTGGTCACTCGCGCTCTCAAGGACAGTGGACGCCTAGACATCTTCGTCAACAATGCGGGCGTCAGCTTCCTCGGCTCGGTGCTCGACGGCGAGGCCGAGAACTGGCGAGCCATGCTCGAGACCAACGTGCTCGCGCTACTCGTCGGGTGTCAGGCCGCCGTCCAGGCCATGCGCGCGACGGGCAATCCGGGCCACATCGTCAACGTCTCATCGGTCGCGGCGCTCAGCCCCGACTCCGGTGTCTACGGCGCCACGAAGCACGCCGTCAACGTCATCACGAACTCCCTCCGTCGTGAGCTGGACAATGACCCGATCCAGATCACCTCGGTGATGCCGGGGCTCGTGGCGACGAACCTCGCTCGATACAGTGACCCGGCGATCCTCGCCGGATTGGTCGCGGCGTCGGGGATCGAGCACGAGCTCACGGTCGGTGAGCGGCTACCCGACGACGTCCTCGAAAGCGCTCAGTCGGTCCTGGGCGACTTCATCATCCGGCCCGATGACATCGCCAACGCTGTCGCGTACGTAGTCAGCCAGCCGTCGTCGGTCGACATCACCGAGATTGTCATCCGACCGAACAAGCACTTTGACCTCTAGGGCAACGTCAGGTCAGCGTCGAAGCGCACGACCACTGGCTCCATCCGTCACGGGCGAAGAGCAGGGCGGCCGCGCGCACGTTCAGCACCGGATTGAAAGCCAGATCCAGATTGTTGGGGTCGAGGCCGAGCATCCTGAATAGGTACTGCTGCGTTCCGCCGTCGTTCAACTGGAACAGCCCCCGGTCGTGTGTGCCATTGCTGTCGTAGCCGATGTCCAAGGGATGGAACTTGGACTCGCACCATGCCACCGCCGCGGCGTCGTGCCACGCGCTCGGGGGAAAGGCACGATGGATCAAGGAGACCAGATAGCCGGACGTCGGCACGGAGGCGGAGGGAAGGGCGACGGCTTGCGCGACCGCCTGGCTGGCGACGCCTACGTTTAACGTTGATGCGGCGACGGAGCTCGCCACGGACGGTGACCTGCGCCACGCCACGTGCGACGTCGGAAGCCAACGGTGGAGACCGGTGGCCCCGAGGGTGTCGGCGAGGCGAACGACGTCGACCTGACGCACCGCGCCCGACGAGGGGAGCGTCAAGGCGAACGTCGGCACCACCAGCAGCGCCAGGGCCAGACGGGGCCATCTCTTCGAGCCGCGCTTCGCTTCTTTGGATTGATCGTGCGTTTTGGGCACAGGGGAGCCTCGCTTGGTTGCGCACACCTATTTGGTGCCGTTGAATCAGTGGGTTGCCGCGGGCCAGCGATCCGCCAGTAGGGGACCTGCCGCTTAGGCGCGCAATGTGGCGCTTAGCAAGATGCCGACGTCAAATATGACGCCGTGTATAAAAGACCATTTTAGTTGGAGCCCACGTCTTGTGTGTCAGGTCGCGAAAACCCGCTGAATTAACCGGTTTTTGACCGCGACGTGGCCGTGAATCCAAACGAGGGCCACCGAGGGTTGCCGCCCTCTTTGATCTTTTTCCCACACTGAAGTCGCGTCCACACGGCACGAAGTCAGCTCGGCAGCGCAACGCCACCCACCGGCCGGACGAGCCCAGAACTGACGGCTCGCCCGACCGCTCGGCGACCGGCTATGCCGGCTTGTTCGTCTTCACGTCCCAACCGAAGTGCACCACCGCACCACCCTGGGGGACGTAGTCCACCTTGATTTTTGCGAAGTTAAAGGACACCGACTCGGTGGGTCGATCCCCGCCACTGCTCATCGTGATGCCCGAGATCATTACGTTCGACATCGTCACCGTCATGCTGTCGCCCGATGGCGCTCCCGCGGTGGAGGACGCGGGGTCCATGTACAGGATCACCGTCTTGTAGTGGGTTCCCGCCGCGCAGTTTCTGAAGAAGAGCGGCGAGGCCTTGTCGGTGACCTTCGTGACTGAGAGGTCGTGAAATGAGGCCTTACCCGAGCGCCCCGCTCCAGAGGAACTCGACTGCGACCCAATGTTGTTGTTGATCCCCCAGGACCACGACAGCACGTCGATGTAGCCCGGACCCTTGGGCGTACCACTGCCCGTGATGCCGGGGACGAGCAACGACGTCGTGCCACCCGCGGCGAGCGCGGACGGGCGAAGTGTCCCGGCCGAGGCCGTGAGCGTGCCCGACGCCGCCCCCACGGTGGCAAGGATCAACGTCCCCAAAAGACAACTTCGAACAGCCAGGCGACTTCGACCGTGCAGCAATCGCTCCATTCCCATGTTTCCCCCCATTTGAATTCGGCCCACGACGGACCTGAGGCGCAGCGTAGGTCCGTCGTGGGCCGAAAGTGTGTTCAACCAATCGACGAAGCGCAGCGCGCTGTCTGCACGTCTGCTTTGGTCACTCGACGGACAATTCGAGACACACTCGCGCACGTGCTGAGATGGCGACATGATCGATCATTCGATTCGACAGACTCTCGCCGCAAGGAGTGAAGCGTCCACCGCCCCGTCCCAACATCGCCGATCGGTCATCCTGGGTGTCCTGTGCCTCACGGTGCTGATCATCAACCTCGACGGGACGATCCTCAACGTGGCCCTCCCCACGATCGTGACCTCGCTGCACGCGACGTCGAGCCAACTGCAGTGGGTCGTCGACTCGTACACCATCGTCCTGGCCGGACTCTTGCTCATCGCGGGATCCCTCGGCGACCGCCTCGGACGCAAGCGGGTCTTCCTCGGCGGTCTCGTCCTGTTCGCCGCAGGTTCGGGCGCGTCGGCCTTCTCACACAGCCCCGATCAGTTGATCGCGGCCCGGTCGTTCATGGGCGTCGGCGCTGCGCTGATCATGCCCTCGACGCTGTCGATCCTCACGAACGTCTACACGAAGCCAACCGATCGGGCCCGGGCCATCGGTCTGTGGTCGGGCACCAGCGGTCTCGGCCTGGCTATTGGACCAGTCGTCGGGGGATGGCTGTTGACCCACTTCTGGTGGGGATCGGTCTTCCTCATGAACGTGCCCATCGCACTCGTGACGTGGATCGCCGCGCTCTTCGTCGTGCCCGACTCTCACAACCCTGCGGCGAAACCGATCGACCCGGTCGGTGCGGGCCTCTCGTTGGCCGGCGTGACGCTGCTGCTGTGGGGGATCATCGAGGCCCCGACGATGGGGTGGAGCTCCGTGTCGATCCTCGTCGCGCTGGCCGGGGCGTTGGCCGTGATTGGACTGTTCGCCCTTTGGGAGACCCACACGTCGCACCCGATGCTGGAGCTCTCGTTCTTCGAGTCACGTCGATTCTCGGTCGCCTCCACGGGCCTCGGCCTCGTGCTCTTCGCGCTGTCGGGCGGACTGTTCCTCCTCACGCAGTACCTCCAGTTCTGCCTTGGCTACAGCGCGTTCCGGACTGGGCTTCTTATCGCCCCGATCGCCGCGGTCCTGGTGGTGGTGGCGTCACTGTCCAGTCTGCTCGTGCGCTCTCTCGGCACCAAGATCGTGGTCGCCACCGGCATGGGGCTGATCGCTCTCGGATTCGCACTACTGGCGACCGTCACGACACACTCGACCTACCTCGACGTCCTACCGGCCTTCTTCCTGCTCGGGATCGGGTCGGGACTGACGGTCGCCCCGTGCACCGAGTCGGTCATGGGCTCGGTGCCGATGGAGCTGGCCGGGGTCGGTTCGGCGACCAACTCGACGGCATTGCAGATCGGCGGCGCACTCGGCGTCGCGGTGCTCGGCAGCCTCCTCAACACCCGCTACCGAGACGACATGCTCTCACTGCTCACCGGCCTCGCGGCGCCCCCATCGTCACTGCACTCAGCGATGGGCTCGCTGGGCGGTGCGCTCAACGTCGCCGGTCACATCGGCGGGGCGATCGGCGCACACCTGGCCCGCTCCGCCCGTCAGTCGTTCATCGACGCGATGACCTTCGCCGTCACCGTGGCATCGGTGTTGTCCGGCGTCGCCACCGTCTTTGTCCTCGCCCTCCTTCCGGCGAAGAGCGACTACCTCGGACCGAAGAGAGGTCGACGCGACGCCGTTCATGACGTCACGATGGAAACCTCCGGACAGTCCCGCTCAATCGAGTGACGCGAGGAACGACAGCAGCGCCTCGTTCACCTCAGCGGGACGCTCCTGTTGGACCCAGTGCCCCGTCGCGGGCAACGTAACCCTGACGCGTAGGTCGGTGACCCACGCGTCCATGTGGGTGTCGGGCATGAACAGAGCGACCAGGTCCTGCGCGCCCGCGAGGAAGAGGGCCGGCATCTCAACCTTGGTCTGGGCGAGGTCCGCGGTGATCTCCCAGTTGCGACTGATGTTCCGGTACCAGTTGAGCCCTCCCGTGAAGCCAGTCCGGCGGAACTCGGCGACGTAGTAGTCGAGGTCAGCCGCGCTCAGCCACTCCGGAAGCGGGCCGGGCTCGGGCAGCCACTCGCGCCACCCCGTCCCCTCGCGCGGGATTGGGCGCAACCCCTGGGAGGTCTCGCGCACGGAGGTCGCTCGAAGGGCTCGGCGAAGGGTGTCCTCGGGGTCGCGGTCCAACTCGGCGTCGGCGACGCCCGGTTCCTGGAAATAGAGGATGTAGAAGAAGTTGTCACCGAAGGTCGCCTCCATCGAGGCGATCGGATCACGCAGACCGCGAGGCACGAACGGCACGCTGAGCGCGCCGACCGCGCGCACGCGTTCGGGGACTCGTTGCGCCAGATTCCACACGACCGGACCGCCCCAGTCGTGGCCAATGAAGACAGCCCGCTCCTCGCCTAGGGCGTCGAGCAGGCCCAGCAGATCGTCGGTGAGGTGCACGATGTCGTACTCCTCGATCCCCTCGGGACGATCGGTCTGTCCGTAGCCGCGCTGGTCCGGGGCCACGACTCGATAACCGGCGTCGGCGAGCGCGTCAATCTGGTGGCGCCACGAGTACCAAAGCTCAGGGAAACCGTGACAGAGCACGACGAGGGGGCCATCACCCTGTTCGGCGACGTGCATCTGGATCCCGTTGGTCGCGATCATGCGGTGCGAGGTCTGGCCCACGCGTTTGACACTACCCACTCGCTGCGAGACCTTCGTGGGCCTAACCAATAGTCACTGTCGCAGCCCCGGCAAGATCGTTAGGATCCATTGATCATCAACTCCGGCGACGTGAGAAGGTCTCTTCGATCGCCGCGATGGGCAGGGGGTCCGACGATGTTCGACGTTGTCTTGGTTGGAGCGGACGATTCAAGAACGGCGCGCCGCGCAGTCGAGGCCGCCGTGTGCCTGGCTGAAATATCGAAAGGGGAGCTGCACATCGTGACTGCCTTTGAGCGACACCCGCACACCGACGTCTCGCTTCCAGAAGAGTTCAGGCACCTGGGCGACGATGGCAGCATCGACGCCCTCTTGCAGAGCCTCTCCTTCATCGCGAAGGAACGTGGCATCGAGCCGATTCTGCACTCTGGCCGGGGCAACCCCGACGACGTCATCATCAAGAAGGCCGAAGAGGTGCACGCCGACATCGTCGTCGTCGGCAACCGCGGCATGTCGGGCGTGCGCCGAGTCCTTGGCAGCGTCCCCAACAGCGTGGCGCACCACGCGCATTGCTCCGTCATGGTGGTCGACACAACCGATTAGCGCCCAATCGTCACGCCGACGAGGTGTGCCGGGTCACCCAGCGCGTGGCGCGCCGCGGCTCGACGACGTCACGTCGTCCCAACACCCAA
This sequence comes from Acidimicrobiales bacterium, assembly GCA_025351385.1. Classification (GTDB taxonomy): domain Bacteria; phylum Actinomycetota; class Acidimicrobiia; order Acidimicrobiales; family RAAP-2; genus RAAP-2. Next base: position 53,890 of record JANXWA010000025.1, read on the forward strand.
TCTCAGGGCATAATGAGGGACGTGCCCTCCGACCAGCCAGATCACAGTCTCGACCTGGCGCCAGCGTCGTTGGACGACTATCGCGAACTGGCCCGTCGACGACTACCTCGCCAGATCTTCGACTACGTGGATGGTGGCGCGTTCGGCGAGGTAACCCTCGCCGCGAACCGCGACGACCTCCACTCCATCCGTTTCCGCCAACGAGTCCTGCGCGACGTGTCGACGCGCCGGCTCGCGACCACGGTGCTCGGTGAGGAGCTCGCCCTACCAGTGATCCTCGCGCCCGTCGGCTTCGGTGGAATGTTCGCGCGGCGCGCCGAAGTGCAGGCCGCCCGAGCCGCCGAGCGTGCGGGAATCCCGTTCTGCGAGTCGACCCTCTCGATCTGCTCAATCGAAGAGGTCGCCGCGGCCGTCAATCGACCGCTCTGGTTCCAGCTCTACGTGATGAAGGACCGCGGCTACGCCGAAGACCTCATGGCGCGTGCCCAGGCCGTCGGTAGTACCACGATGATCCTGACCGTCGACCTGCCGGTGGTTGGCCAGCGCTACCGCGACGTTCGCAACGGCATCAGTGGCCCCGTCTCGTCGATCGGGCGAGTCCGTCGCGGGCTGGACCTCGTCCGACACGCCGGGTGGGTGCGCGACGTCGCCCTCGGCGGCCGGCCGCTCACGTTCGGGAATCTTGAGAAGGCCCTGCCCGAGGCTCGGGTGCCCGCCGACTTCCAGGGGTGGGTCGCGAGCCAGTTCGACCCAACCGTGACCTGGAACGACCTTGGGTGGCTTCGCGAACACTGGAGCGGCAAGATCGCCCTGAAGGGGATCATGGATCCCGAGGACGCCCGCGAGGCGGCCGATCGGGGTGTCGACGCCGTCATCGTCTCGAACCACGGCGGTCGCCAACTCGACGATGTCCCCTCGACGATACGGGCACTGCCGGCCATTGCGGAGGCGGTCGGCGACCGCTGCGAGGTGCTGATGGATGGCGGAGTTCGCAGTGGCCTCGACGTGGTGAAGGCGCTCTCGCTCGGCGCGCGAGCCTGCCTGCTCGGCCGCCCGTGGGCCTACGCCGTCGCGGCACGGGGGGAAGGCGGTGTTGACCACATACTGCGCATCGTGCGCGACGAGATGCTGGTGACGCTGGGGCTCACCGGAGTGAACGACGTTCGGGACCTCGACCGGTCGGCCCTCATCGATCCTTGAGAGCAACGTGTCAACTAGTCGGACCGGACACCGCTCTGACGAACTTGATCTGCCCGAAGCCGACCTGGGCGTCGATGGTGAGGTGGGGAGCAGCGTTCTGGCTCGCAATGGACGTCATCGACGCCGGCACGGGGGTAAACGGTGCGCCGGACCAGCCGTTGCGCTGGTCGTACCGATTGTCGATGACGCTCCCGATCCCCACGTGGGTCTTCACGTCCACGACAACGTTGGACGGAAGCTCGACGAGCAGGTAGCCCACGGCCACCGACACCACGACCGAGTAGCCGGCCTTCGGAAACGACACGTGGCTGAGATTCAGCGTCGCCCCTCCGAAGGCCGTTCGGTAGTTGTGCTGAACCTGTGCCAGCGTGGTCGGTTGCCACGCGCGCAGGCCGTTTCCGCCCTCGATGGGAACGCCGGTTGAACCGAGCACGGCGTAGAAGGCACCCGAGAGCAGGATGAGGAAGCTCAGTGCCGCGAGGAAGAGAAGTGCGATGAATCGTCCGAAGTGCAGTTGGCGCGCCGGGATGCGCATCGTGACCACCGCGAGCACGACCAGGAAGGCCAGCCAGAACAGCCCCAGCGAGCGGCCGTAGTGCGGATGCCCGAGGGCCGACGACGTGATGATCACGGCCAGGATCCCGACGGCGACGATGAGGACGTAGCGCAGCCAGTGCCACCTCGGCTCGCGTGACCTAGTGGACACCCCGATCGCCCCGGGGACCTTGGGCTCCCGAGGGAGGATCGCCCACATCGCGAGATAGACCGCTACGCCGAGCCCGTAGGCGATGCTCGACACGACAAAGACCACGCGGATGATCTGGGGGTCGATATCGAAACGTTCGCCGATACCGCCAGCAACGCCGCCGACGACCCGGTTGGTCGAACTTCGCCTCAGCCCGGACTTCACCGGCGCGCCAGATCGATCGGCGGATCGATCGTCGGGCGTGGTGCCAGTGACGTCGTCGGTGGTCTCGGTGGTGGTCTCTTCGGATTCATCCATAGGGCCAATGTACGGTCCGACCAGCGAGAGGGCCATTGGGGTGAACCCTGACAAAGGCCAACCCCGCCCCGCCGGTACGAGGGTTTTCCCCTAGTGACCTCGAACGACGTCCGTGCAAGACTCGAAGCGGATGCGAAGCCATGTCGCCCCACGAGGTCAGGATCGGACGATGCCAGTCACCATTGCCAACAGGCCGACGCTCGGAGTGCCCCAGAAGCCCCTTCGACGGTCGAGCAAGGAAGCTGTCCTCGGCGGCGTCGCCGAAGGCTACGCCGTGCGACTCGGATTGAAGGAACGGACCGTTCGCATCCTCTTCTCGCTGAGCGCGCTCGTCGCCGGCCTCGGCGTCCTCGCCTACATCACACTGTGGCTGTTCCTGCCGCGCTCGGGCGAGGACCAGTCGATCGCCCAGCGCCTCGCCTCGAAACGGCGAGAAAAGCAATTCCTCTTGCTCGTGCCCGTCGTCGCACTGGTCCTGCTCTTCGGCCTCGACTTGAGCCTGCGCATTGGCGGGGTGTTCACGTGGACCGTGGTTCTCAGCCTCCTCGGCGCCTTCGGCGTGTGGCGGGGTTCCTCGCCCGACGAACGGGTCCACCTCCAGGAGTTCGTGAGCGCCGCGCCCATTATCGGGGCGGCGAGCGCCCGGGGATGGAAGTCGGTGTTCGTGCGAGTTGTTCCGGGGATCGTCCTGGTGGTGGTCGGGCTCAACATCCTCAATCACTTCGGCGGGATCTGGGGCGGAGCGGTACCCGCACTGATCGGCGCGATGATCCTGGTCGGCGGCCTCTCGGTGCTGTTGATGCCCTGGTGGCTCCACACGGTCCGGGACCTCTCAGTCGAGCGCCGCCAACGGGTCCGCATGGAGGAGCGCTCGGCGATCATGGCCCACATCCACGACTCCGTACTACAGACCCTGACGCTGATCGAGCGTTCCGCCGCCAACGAGTCCGACGTCGTGCGTCTGGCGCGGTCTCAGGAGCGAGAGTTGCGCCAGTGGCTCTTCAATCCCGAGCTGTTCACGACCAGTGCGGGCAGGCCGACTTCGTTCGCCGCGTTGGTGCGCACCATTGAGGACGAGATCGAGAATGACTACGGCGTCAAGGTGGAACTGGTGACAGTTGGCGACTGCGAGGCCGATGGTGCCGTCGTCGCACTGGTCGCGGCGGGACGCGAGGCCGCGATCAACGCCGCCAAGTGGTCAGAGGCGGCGGCGATCTCGATCTTCGCCGAGGTCAATTCGGACGAGTTGTCGATGTTCGTGCGCGACACCGGCAAGGGATTTGACGTCAACACCATCCCCTCGGACCGTCACGGCATCGAGATTTCGATCCGCCAGCGGATGAGGCAACACGGTGGTGTCGCGAAGATTCGCAGCACCCTCTCCACCGGCACCGAAGTCCAACTCGGGTTGCCCCGGAACGCGTCGAAATGATGGGCCAGCCCCGGGTCTTCCTCGTCGACGACCACGAGCTCATCCGCTCGGGAATCCGTACCGAGCTCGCCGGGTCCGTCGAGATCGTGGGTGAGGCCGACGAGGTGGAGGCGGCCATCGAGATGATCATCGAGCGCTCGCCGGACGTCGTCCTGCTCGACGTTCACATGCCCAACGGTGGCGGACGCGCGGTCCTCGCCGCGGCCGTTCAGGCCGAGTCGCCCTCACGATTCCTCGCCCTGTCGGTCTCGGACGCCGGCGAGGACGTGATCTCTCTGATCCGCGCCGGCGCGCGAGGCTACGTCACGAAGAACATCTCGGGGCCTGAGCTCGTCGACGCGATCTACCGCGTCGCCGCGGGCGACGCGGTATTCTCGCCGCGCCTCGCAGGTTTCGTCCTCGACGCCTTCGCCCAAGCGGGACCTGGCTCCGAAGTTGCCACGATCGACCCCGAGCTCGACCAGTTGACGCCGCGCGAGCGCCAGGTGCTGCGCCTTATCGCCCGGGGCTACTCATACCGGGACATTGGCACGGAGCTCGCCATCTCCGCCAAGACCGTCGAGAGCCACGTCTCGTCGGTTCTGCGCAAACTGCAGCTCACGAATCGCCACCAGCTCTCCAATTGGGCCTCGGAACGACACTTGCTCTAACTTCTACGTGGGTCGCTGAACGGTCGGCGAAGGAGGTCCCGTGTCCGAAGTGATTGATGCACTACGAATCTCCGCGTCACGCCTGCGCCCAGTCGTCGAGTCGCTGAGCGACGCGCAGCTCGAGATGCCGGCCCACCCGACCGAATGGACGATCGCCCACGTCCTCTCCCACCTCGGGTCGACAGCAGTGATCCTTCGGCGCAGGTTCGAGGACGCGGTCACTGGGACCGAGACGTCGCCCGACCTCAATCAGCCAGTCTGGGACACGTGGAACGCCATGTCGCCCCGCGAGCAGGCGAACGACGCGCTCGGTGCCGACCAAGACCTCATCGACGGTCTCGACAATCTCTCATCAGAGGGTCGAGCGCAATTCAGGTTCGCCACGGGCCCCATGAGCTTCGACTTCGCCGGCTTCACGCACCTCCGACTCAGCGAACACCTCTTGCACTGTCTCGACGTCGCGTGCGGCTAACTTCTCATTGATGCCCGACCGATCGCCGCCCCATGACTCCCACGGGGAGGGCCCGACCCTGCTCGCGTGCCTCGACTACCTCCGCGAGTCAGTGGCCTTGAAGGCCGAGGGCCTGAGCGACGAGCAGGTGCGCCGCGAGATGGTCCCGTCGGGAACCAGCCTGCTCGGACTCGTCAAACACCTCACGAGGGTCGAAGTCGCGTGGTTCGCTTTATGGTTCGCGGGTCTCGACGTGCACCTTCCCGAAAACGAGCTCGACGAGCGCGACGGCGTCGACACCGTTCTTCGTGCCTACCGTGACGCGGTGGCGGCCAGCAACGAGATCGTCCGACGCTGCGACGACCTCGACCAGACGTGCGCCAGCACCCATCTCGACCGTGACCGACTCTCACTTCGCTGGGTCCTCGTGCACATGGTCGAAGAGACCGCTCGGCATGCGGGCCACGCCGATATCCTGCGCGAGCAGCTCGACGGTTCGACCGGGCGCTGATTCTAGGGAAGCGGTCGCTCGTCGAGCAGCCGGTAGGGATTCAAGAGCCCGGACGGATCAAAGGTCGCCTTGATCGCGCGTTGCAGGGCCAACGAGACCGGGTCGCTCAATGCGAGGAACGCCTCTTGCTTGTCGAGGCCGATGCCGTGCTCGCCCGACACCGCGCCACCGAGGCTGACGCCGTAGGCGAAGAGGTCCTGGAGAAAGTCGTGTCGCTGGGTCTCGTCGCCTCCGAGCACCGAGAGGTGCACGTTGCCGTCACCGACGTGGCCGCAGCCAGCGATGAAGATGCCGTAGCGCTGAGCGATCGTCGTGGCGTCGGCGAGGAAGCCGGGCACGGCCGAGCGGGGCACGACGATGTCGATGATGTCGCTGACCCCGGCCTCCTTGCTCGCCCAGAACAGCTGCTCCCGGGCCTCGATCAGACGGGTAGCCGCCGCCGCCGGAAGGACGTAGGTGTCGAGCGCACCGGCCTCGGCGAGCAGCGTGCCGAGGGACTCGATATCGAGGTCCAGCTGCTCGCGTGTGCGCGTCTCGAGCACGATGATGAGATAGGCCAACGTGTCGCCGATTACCTCCGCGTCGACGCCGAGGTCGATCCCCATTCGCGTCGTGATCGCCGACATCGCCAGGAGGTCGAGGTACTCGAGGATCGACGGCGTGAGGCCGGACGCGATGATCGGCGGCACCACCGTGGTCACCTGGTCGAGCGTCGCGAACGGGACGAGGATCGTTGCGCCGTGGCCGAGACGCGGCGCGAGGCGAAGCGTGACCTCGCACACCATCGCGAGCGTCCCCTCACTGCCGACCACCAGCTGCGTGAGGTCGTAGCCACTGGAGGACTTCATCACCGGCCCTCCGGTGCGCAGAACCGTTCCGTCCATCAGGACGAGCTCGAGGCCGAGGACGTGCTGGCGGGTGACGCCGTGGCGCACCGCGCGCATCCCCCCCGCGTTGGTGTTGACGTTCCCGCCGATCGACGCGGACGTCTCTCCCGGGTAGACGGGGTAGCGCAGACCGCTGCCCGCCAGCACCTCGTCCAGCTCGCGCAGGGTGACGCCGGGTTGGACGACCGCCACGTGGTCGCGCTCGTCGATCCGGATCACCTGGTTCATGTCGGCGAAGGAGACCACCAGTCCACCGGACACGGGCGTCGCCCCTCCCGAGAGACCAGTGCCCGAACCACGCGGGACGATTGGAATGCCGTGGGCCGAGGCGATGCGGGCGATCTCGGACACCTCGGCGGTCGACCGCGGTCGCACGACGGCCAGTGGGACGCGATGACGCAGGTGCAGCGACTCGTCGTGCAGGTCGTCGACGTTGATCGCGTCGCCCCAGGCGACGCGCCCCGGGCCGAGGCGTTGCTCCAACTCGTTGACGATCAAAGTACCCATCAGCAACGGATGGTACAACCCGGTGACGAGGTGGCCGGCACCGAAGTCGCGCGATTGGCGAGGGTGGACGGCCCCTAGGCCAGGGCGACGGGGATGCGCCGAGCGACCCGCGTGCGGATGCACGAGGGGTCGTCGGCCATGACGTCACCGTGGTGGGCGAACGCGCGGGCCCGCGATCCGCCACAGAGCCGTCGATAGTCGCACTCCCCGCACACGCCGATGAAGAAGCCGGCGCGTACGGCCGTGAGCAGGGGGTTCTCGGTATAGACATCGCCGAGCGACTCGGTGCGCACATTGCCGAGCGCAATGGGCAGGAAGCCCGATGCGTGGACCTCGCCGTCGTAGCCGACGAAGATGATGCCCCGGCCGTCCCCCGTCGCGAGGGTGGTGCTGCGCACCGAATGGTCGTTGTCGCCCGCTTCGCGGTCGAGGCCCTCGCGCAAGGTCTCGTACAGTCCCCCCAGCTCGAAGTGCAGCCGCGGGTCGTCGCCGCCGAAGGGCTCCCGCTCCGACTGCACCCGGCGGAAGAACGGTGCCTCGACCGTGCGCACGGTCATTCCGTAGGTCGTCGCGTCCACCAGGAAGTGGCAGATGTCCTCGGCGTCGCGGGGGTCGACCTCGAGGATCTCGACGCCCCGACCCACACCGACGAGGAAGAAGACCTCCCAGATCGAGACGCCGGTGTCGCGCAGCAGTGAGAAGACGTCCGCCAACTCCTTGGCGTTGTGCCTCATCACGGTCGTGTTCACCTGCAGACGAAAGCCCATGTCGCGCATCATGTGCAGTGCCTCGATGGTCTTGTCGAAGTGGCCGGGGATCCCGCGAAGCGCGTCGTGGGTCTCGGGACCTGCACCGTCGAGGCTGATCGAGACGGAGCGCACTCCCAGTTCGTAGAGCTCCTCGAGGACCTCACGCGTCAGGCGGTCGGTGACCGAGGGGGCGATCCCCAGGCGCAATCCGCGAGTGCGCGCGTAGGCGACCAGGTCGAGGAGGTCCGGGCGGGCGAAGCAGTCGCCCCCGGTGAACACGAGGATCGGCGAGGGGCCTTCCATTGCGACGATCTGGTCGATGAGGGAGTGGCCCTCCTCGGTCGTCAACTCACCGGGAAGCGGCAATGTCTGGGCCGAGGCCCGACAGTGCTGGCAGGCGAGCGAACAGGCCTTAGTTGTCTCCCAGAAGACCAGGTGGGGCGAGTGCTCGTAGCGCGCCAACGCGCGTGTCAGCGTCTCTTCTCTCACCGATGCCGCCTTTCGTACCGCGAATGCCCCGCTACCGACCCTACGCACAATGCGTCGCGCATCCGAGCGACGAGGTCAGGACGACCTTCCCTCAATTCAACCCGAGTCATTGCTTGACTTCCTAGGGTCGAAGGTCCCATTGGCGCGCCGTGCCCTCCCCTGCGACACGGCGACGCCTTGACCGGGCGCAGCTCCGTCCGGTCAGGTCCCTTCGGCGACCACCCCGGGGTCCGCGTCGTCGCGAGGCGCGACGCCGCCCGTCCAGGCGGGGATCTTGCGTGCCGCCGGCCCGAAGGCGACGTACAGGGTGGCAAGCACCCAGATGACGTAGCACGCCGCGACGTTCACGTAGGCGAGCACCGCCGTGAGCGCGTACGAGATCGAAGGGGGCGTCGACCGCAGGATCGTACGACTGAGGGCACCGCGCTTTACCTCGCCAACGAAGAGCGACTCGTGGAAGTAGAGGTAGATCCACAGGCTGGTGAAGGCGAGGCCGATCAAGAGCATGTTGAGGCTGTAGAGCTCCGCCGCCGTCGAGGCGCCGGCCCCGGACGACCCCCACGAGTAACGCGCCAACACCGCGGTCGAGAACGGCAGGAACGCCACGAACATCATCAGCGCGAGGTTGAGTATCAACAGCGGGCGGTCGACGTCGCGCACGCGGCGAAACATCGAGTGGTGCGACACCCAGACGAAGCCGATCGTGCAGAAGGAGAGCACGTACGCCAGGTACGAGGGCCACAGGTGACGCAGCGCCGCCCCGAGGAGCGTCCCCCTCGTGTTGGGGATCCGGATCCCGATGACCAGCAGGGTGATGGCAATAGCGAGGATGGCGTCACTAAAAGCCTCGAGGCGCTCCGATCCGCCGTCGGGCGAGCGTTCGGGCAGGACCGGCCTCGTCATCGTGCGACCTCCTTCGTGGCAACCACGCCAACTCTACGGAGGGCACGGGCATCACGTCGGCTTCGCGACGTAAGATTCCGACCCAAAGGCGGGATCATGCAATGTTGGTCATGTAAAGGCGACACCCCTGATGGCAAACCGTTCTGCGCGAACTGCGGGGCGGCGATGGCCGCGCGCTGCGCCGCCTGCGGATCCGATCTCGTTGCCGGCAAGCCGTTCTGCGCGAACTGTGGGGCGGCCGTCTCCTCTCCGACCTCGACCTCGTCGAACGGCCCGTCGCCCTCCGACACCAAGGCCGTCGCCGAACGGCGCCTGTGCTCAGTGCTCTTCGTAGACCTGGTCGGATTCACGCCACTCGCTGAGAAGAGTGACCCCGAACACATCCGAGAGCTGCTCACCCTTTATTTCGACCGCGCCCAGAGGATCGTCGACAACTACGGCGGGACCGTCGAGAAGTTCATCGGCGACGCGGTGATGGCCGTGTGGGGAGCGCCGGCCGCCAACGAGGACGACGCGGAGCGGGCGGTGCGCGCCGCCCTCGAGATCGTCGCGTCGGTGAACGAGCTGGGCAGCGAATCGGGCCTCGTCGACCTGCGCGCTCGCGGAGGCGTCGTCACCGGCGAGGTGGCGATCACGATTGGGAAGGTCTCCGAGGGGATGGTGCTCGGCGACACCGTCAACTCGGCGTCGAGGGTCCAGGGCTCCGCAGCGCCGGGCACGGTCCTGGTCGACGAGTCGACGTGGCGCGCAGCTTCGGACGCCATTGCATTCGAGGACTTCGGGGTGCTGGACCTCAAGGGGAAGTCCGAGCCGGTGCGCGCGTGGCGCGCACTGCGTGTCGTCGCCCAGCGCAAGGGGCTCGGCCGAGCCCAGCGTCTCGAGCCCCCCTTCGTCGGACGCGACGAGGAGATTCGACTCATCAAGGACCTCCTGCATGCGACGGCTCGCGAGCAGCGGGCTCGTCTGGTCTCGGTGACCGGCATTCCCGGGATCGGCAAGAGCCGGCTCTCGTGGGAGTTTCTCAAGTACGTCGACGGTCTCGCCGAAGACGTCTACTGGCATCAGGGACGTTCTCGAACCTACGGCGAGGGGATCACCTTCGGTGCGCTCGGCGAGATGGTTCGCATGCGCGCGGGGATCCTCGAGTCCGAGGAGGCAACATCCTCGCTGTTGAAGCTACGAGCCTGCCTCGAGCAGTTCGTCCCCGACCCCGAGGAGCGCAGGTGGATCGAGCCGTGCCTCGCCCATCTGCTCGGACTAGCCGACGCCCCGACGAGCGACCGCGACGAGCTCTTCTCCGCCTGGCGCACGTTCTTCGAGCGAATCTCATCGACCGGCCTCACGGCACTGGTCTTCGAGGACCTCCAATGGGCCGATTCCGGTCTCATCGACTTCGTGGAGTCAATCCTCGAGTGGTCGCGCACGTTCCCACTGCTTGTCATCACGCTCTCGCGGCCCGAGCTAATGGACCGTCGCCCGCTCTGGGGCGCGGGCCAGCGCAACTTCACGTCGCTGCACCTCGAGCCGCTCTCCCAGGTCTCGATGCGTGAGCTGTTGGACGGCTTCGTGCAAGGACTTCCGAACATCGTGGCCGAGAAGGTGCTCGACCGCGCCGAAGGAGTGCCGCTCTACGCCGTCGAGACAATCCGAATGCTGGTCGACCGGGGCGTGCTCGTCGAGCTCGACGGCAAATACCGCGTTGAGGGGGAACTGGAGCACCTCGAGATACCCGAGACGCTGCACGCTCTGATCGCCTCGCGGCTTGACTCACTGCCCCCCAAGCAGAGGGCCCTACTTCAGGACGCGGGCGTCGTGGGCTCGACGTTCACCGTCGAGAGCCTGCTCGTCGTGAACGGCGGGGCGAAGGACGACGTGGAGAACGAGCTGCGCGAGTTGGTGCGAAAGGAGTTCCTCTTCGCCGACAACGACCCCCGGTCACCCGAGCGCGGGCAGTACGGCTTCGTGCAGGGAGTTATCCGCGAGGTCGCGGTCGGCATGCTCGGACGGCGTGACCGCAGCGCGAAGCATCTGGCTATCGCCCGGTACGCGGAGTCGCTCGATGACGAGGAGCTCTCGGGCATCGTGGCCGCCCACTACCTTGAGGCCTACCGAGCAGCGCCCGACGAGGGCGACGTCGAGGCGACGGCCCTCAACGCCCTTTCGTGGCTCGACCGAGCCGGCCAACGTGCAATCTCGCTCGGTTCGCCCGAGCAGGCGGTCGTGCTCTTCGAGCAGGCCCTCGAGTTGGCCACGGACGACGCCGTCCGGGCCGGACTCCACGAGCGAGCGGGCGAGGCCGCCGGACGCTCTATGAAACAAGAGGAAACGCTTGCGCACCTCGAACGGGCCGTCGCAATCTACGAGTCACTCGGCGACGCGGACGCCGCGGGCCTTGCCATCGCCAACCTCGCCAGCCCATCCGCGCGCAGCGCCGGTCCAGTGGCGGCCGTCGAGCGCTGTGAACGGGCCTTCCATGGCTTGGGCGAGGACGGCAACCCGCTGGTTCGCGCGAAGCTCGCCGACGCGATCGCAGAGGTCCTGTGCCACGGCTCCGAGGTCGAACGTGCTCTTTACTGGTGCGAAATCGCCCTCGACCTCGCGGAGAAGCTCGACAACACTGAGATTCTGGCAAGCGCCATCGGGGCCCGATCGCTCGCGCTCTTCACCCTCGGTCGTCATCGCGAAGCGGTAATGCTGGCCCGGGGCATGGCCGGCATCGCCGATGAGGCCGGAGCACTATACGAACAGGCGCGGGCGCGGACGGGCCTCAGCCTCTACATGCTGCCCGACGACCCCCGGTCCATGGTGTCGGTGGCGCTCGAGGCGGTCGAGCTGGCCCGCAAGGCCGGGCGTCGGGGCATCGAGGTGACCAACCTGTTGAACATCACCGAGACGTCGATCTACCTGGGCCTTTGGCACGAGGCGCGCGTAGCGATGAGCGAGCTGCGCCAGCGCGAGATCCGGAGTTCACACGAGTCCTGGTTACTAGGCCTCGAAGCCCTGCTCGCGGCGCTGACGGGCGAGTTCGAGATCTCCGCGGAGATCCTGGCGCGCCAGGAGACCTTCGGCGGAACCGAGACCCCGATCGCCGACCAGACGACCCGTCTCACGACGTCGGCCTTCACGGCGCTCGCGGCCGGCGACCTGGACGTGGCCCTTCGGGACTCCCGTCGCGCCGTTGAGATCGACCCCGTGGGCATCAACAGCGCGGCCGCGCTGGTGATCCTCGGACACGCAGCGCTCTGGCAGCGCGACCTCGTCGGCTCGCATGAAGCGCTGGCCTCGATGGAGAGGATTCGCGGACGGGCGATGGCCGCACAGCGCCGCACCGCCGAGGCCGGGATTGCCGCGCTGGAGGGTCGGCCCGACGACGCGGCCGAGATCTACCGCGACGCCATCGAGCGGTGGCGAGTGCTCGAGAGCGTCCTCGACCTGGCCCTGTGCGAACTCGACCTGGTGCTCTTGCTCGGTTCGGATCATCCCGACGCCACGGTCGCGAAGGAGGCGCGCGACATCCTCACGCAGATCGGCGCCATGCCATTCCTTCAACGGCTGAACGAGGCGACGGGGTCTTCCGGAGTCTGACCGGTCTCGCGAAGTGCCATCCGTGACTCATCACGGGGCGGCCTCCTAGCATTGGCTCAATCATCATCGGAGGAGAACAATGCGGATTCTCATTGTTGGAGGTACGTCGTTCGTCGGTCGGGGCGTCGCCGTCGCCGCAGTCGACGCCGGCCACGACGTCACGGTCATCAATCGGGGCCAGACGCCTTCGGACCTTCCCGACTCGGTGACCCGCCTCGTCGGCGACCGCCAGAGCGACCTGACGGCCCTCGCCGGACTCTCCTTCGACGCCACGGTCGACGCCATTGCCTACCGGCCCCACGACGTCGAACTCCTCCACGACGCGCTCGGAGACCGCGGTGGACACCAACTTCAGATCTCCTCGATCTCGGCCTACCAGGACCCTCCCGCGGAGGGGGCCACCGAAGAGACTGCGGTCCTGCATTCCGACGCTCCCACCGAGCCCGACGCGCCGATCGACGCCGACACCTACGGCCCCCTCAAGGCGGCGTGCGAGCGTGCGGCTGGCGAGCGGTTCGGCGAGCGGCTCACCATCGTGCGTCCGACCTTCGTGATCGGGAGCCACGACGCGACCATGCGCTTCCCCTACTGGGTGCTGCGCCTCGCTCGAGGCGGCAACGTTGCCGTCGCCGGCCCGCGAACCAACGCGCTGCAGTACATCGACGCGCGTGACCTGGGCGAGTTCGTGGTCGCGCTCGCCGCCCGCGGGACCCTCGGGGCGTTCCACGCCGCTGGCCCCTACCCGGCGCCCCGCTTCGTCGAGGTGATGGAGTCGATCATGGCGCAAGTCTCCCCACCGGACACGAAGATCGTCGAGGTCTCGCCCAAACAGGTGTCCAGCCACCACCTCGGTGCCAGGTTCCCTCTCTGGCCCGGTGCATTCGGTGAGACCGCCCTCGCAGTCGATTCCGCCAAGGCCGTTGCGGCGGGACTGACGTTTCGCGATCTCAGCGAGAGCGTCGACGACGTGCTGGCGTGGTGGGACGACCGGGAATGGCCCTCGTGGTGGCTGACCCGCGAGCAAGAGGCGATGCTGGTGCACAATTCCCGCTGACCTCCGTCGTGGGGCGACTGGCGACGTGGACCGGTAAGAATCGATGGTGAACGGACAGGAGAAGGTTATGGGCTCTTCTCGAGATGATCGTTTCCGACGACTGGTCCACGACCATACGCCGGCCGTTGGCAACTACCTGCGGCGCCGACTCCACCCTCTGACGAGCGCTGACCTCGACGACCTCGTCGAAGAGACGATGCTCGTCGTCTGGCGACGAATCGACGACATCCCAGCCGACGCCGAACTGCCCTGGATGATCGGCGTCGCCCGCAATATCCTGAGAAACGCGCGCCGAAACCAGGGCCGACGCAGCACCTTCGAGTCGTCGCTGGTGCCCAAGGCCGACGACGCGTCGGCCGAGGACCACGTCATCGCCGACAGCAGCGTTCGCGAGGCGCTGTTGGCGCTCAGCGACGACGACCGGGAGATCCTGATGATGAACGCGTGGGATGGCCTCAGCACCGAGGCCATCGGCGTCGCCCTCGTGATTACGACCAATGCGGCCGCGGTACGGCTCTCGCGCGCCCAGGCCCGCTTCCGCGAGACCTTCGCCTCGGCCGAAGTCCATTGAAAGTTCGACGCCTCTCGCGACAGGAACAGAGTAGGGACACGAGGGAGATCTCATGAGCGACTTTCACGAACGACTGGTGGCTGCGGACCCCGCCGCCGGCCAGTCGTACGCACATCACGACCCCGAGATTATGGTCTCGAGGATCGTGGCCCAGCACCCCGTGCGCCGACGCAACGTACTGCGTGACTTCCAGCTGAAGATGGCCGGAGCGGTGACGATGGCGACGGTCTTGACCGTTGGCGGGATCGCCGCCCTCGACGCCGCCGTCCCGGGGCTACCCATCCTCGCGCTCGCCAGCGCCCACGCCAAGGCCACAACGCCCGACGCCGCGAGCCCGAACGGTCTGGGCACCTACAACACCATGATGCGCATCAACGAGGAGTTCCGGTTCACCGCCGGAGCTGGTCTCGGCGCCAACGCCTCGACGGGCAATGCCTACCGGTTGCGGTTCCCGACCAGCGGCTCGGGCGAGGCCTCTCGGGTCGCCTCGATCTTTTCGGTCTCGGGCCCGCCCGTCGACACGAACGGCGACGGGTCGTACTGGACGGTCACCGACGTGTCCGGCCCGTCAATCACCTACAACAACTATGGCGGCGTGCCGAGTTGGTACTACCAGAGCACCTCGCCGTCGGTCGTCTCGACGCCGCCGTCCGCGGGAGCCGCCTCCGGCATCGAGGCCGTCCCGGCTCAGGCGATGCCCAGTCAGGCCACCGTCGAGTCCAGCGTGAAGAGTTACCTCGCTCGCCTAAGTTACGGCTACCAAGTCGGCTCGCCGCAGTTCTCCTCCTCCAGTGGCACGACGACGGGCCCCGACCAGGTGACCACCACCACGAACTGGGTGACGGTCGACTACAGCGTCTTCGTGGACGGCACCCTCACCGACCAGAGTGTGCAGTTCACCTTCGACGGCTCCAACCAGTTGGTCAGCGCCTCCGGCCCGGCCTTCAGCGTCGACGCCCCGGTCAACTACCCGCTACAGAGCCCGATCGCCGGCGTCGCGGTCTTGAACGCGCAACAGCAGAGCTACTTCACGTCGAAGGAAGGAACCCCGGGCCTTGGCGGCACCGTGGCTCCGATGGGATCAGGCCCCGTGACCAAGGACACCACCAACCCGTCCGGCGGTCCCTCGGGATCTTCACCGGGCGCCGTGCCGACGCCAGGACCGACCGACACCTCGGTCACCACGACCACCACGGGCCCGCCGATCGTCGACGTGACCTTGGACTCGGTCGACGTGTCGCTCCAGTCGTACACGCTCGCCGACGGGTCGATGTGGCTACTGCCGATCTACACCTACGGCGGCGTCGTGACGCCGAGCGGCGGCAACTCGTACAACGGCACCTGGTCGACGATCGCCGTGGACCCGGCCTACGTGAAAGTGGCCGCCGCCACCGGTCCGATCCTCTACTAGGGAGAGCGACGGCAGGCGGTCGCTAGCTGCCGTCGCCCTTGTTGAGTCCCCGGCGTCGCGTCTTTCGCTCGCGCGGCGGATTCACCACCTCGGGGCGCGAGCTCTGGTACTTCGACGCGCCGCTCGGCGAGCGGTGAGGCGGGCGGATCGGCTCGACCGCGCCGGCGCGAAGGTGTCGACGGGTCCCCGACCAGGGGGCCGGCGGCGCCGTCAGTTGGTCGGCCAGTCGATACGACACGCTCTCGTAGTTCACGCGCCAACCCCGAAAATCCGGCCAGGCCTCCTGCGCACTGCGCTCCATCGGGAACCCCACTGAGCGCAGCCTCTCGACGGCGCTCTCGAACTCCTCGTAGGTGAGCACAATCGGCCCCTCTGGGTTGGGGTCCAGGTCGACCGCCCAGCCCAGGGACGCGCCAATCCGGTTGAAGAGCGTGAAACCCATCCGCAGGCACAACCGCGCCTGGGAGGGCGCGGACGCCGGCGAGAGGGCCATCTGCATCGCGCCGGCGTCAAGCACCGCGAGCAGTCCGATCATCCACGAGAGCCACGGCTCGGGCGACCGGAACAGGAGCAGCACCGGGTACGTGGTGTGGCTCTCGGTGACCTCCGAGGACCACTCCTCCCAGCTCGCGTAGAGGTCGGGCAGTGTGTCGGTGATGCCCACGAGCTGATGGCGTGCCAGGAGCTCGGGTCCCCAAGCCGGCGAGCCGGCGCGACTCTCGAGCATCGTCACGAGCCCTTCACGGCGACTGAACGAGTTGTAGAGGGAGGGTAGGTAGGCGATCTGGAGGGCCACGATCACGACCCACGTCGCCCCGGCGGCGATGTCGACACCAACGTTAGCCGGACCTCCGACGTGGATGGTGCCCACGGTGAACAGTGCGGTGAGGGCCTGGGACAGTCCCTGGCCGAACGAGTGCGTCGTCGCCACGAGCATCAGCGCGAAGCCGACGACCAGACTGCCCGCCCAGAAGAGCAGTTGCACCAACAGGGCCACCGGCGCCGTGGGCGCGAGGATCGCGTCCTTGCCCTCGTAGGTCTTGGCCAGGCGCGAGAGGGCGACGAAGGCGAGACGCACGACCCGGTTGACGACCAGTGACAGTCGCTCGAGGCCCGTCGGGCGGCGGGGCAGCACCAGGATGAAGAGCACGCTGACGACCGTCACCAGGACCAGGGCGAGGCCCGCCACGAAGGACAGGACGTTCATCGCCATCCCCTCCCATCGCGCGCGGGCCGTCGAACCGAGCCGCCCATTCGGTGGCCCACCAGTAGTGAATGTCGCATCCCACAGTTGACACCAAAACGTCGCTCGAAGCGAGCGACGTCGGTGGTGGAGTCGATCGGGAGTGTCACCTCGGTACGGCGGCGCGCCGCTCCCGCCGATCGGTCGCGGTAAGCCTCAGGTGCAGGGCGATCGCCGCGCTCGCCAGCGCGGCGTAAAAGCACCAGAGCGACGTGAAGCCGTCGGCGGCCAGGCGAGCGAGGACCACGACTGCGACGAGGTTCGCAACGCCGAACCACACGACGTTGCGGATCCCCGAAGCGAGCAGCGACCCGCACGTCGCCACGATGTAGAGACCAATGATGACCATCCCGTGTTGGAGCCCGATCGAGTAGGCCAGGTGGTACGAGCCCAACTTGACCGACGGATGACCCCCGAGCATGGTCTCGAGCAGTATCGACGAGACCACCGCCCCCAACACGATGAATGGCATGATCCGCCACCGTCGACGCACCGGCTCGAACAGAAGCACCGTCGAGGGCACCAGCACCGGCAGCACCACCAGCGCGAAGAGCAGGTAGGTCCACGTCGCGAAGGTCCCGACGCCCGAGGGGACGTGCCCCTGGAGTCGCCACCACACGAACGTCTCATCAATCTGGTGCAGGCCGAGCAGGACCGGCAGCGTCGCCACGAGCCGGTACTCGACCCGACCTCGCAGGTGCCGACAGGCGTCGATCCCGATCGCCGTGACGACGAGGCCTCCGATGAGGTCTCCCTCAGGCGAGAAGCACACGGATCGTCCCGGGACGAGCCGTGCCCCGTCCGCCTCGAGCAGAGGCGCCAAAGCGAGTCATGGCGCACCCTAATCCGTGCCGTCGCGGACACGGCCTGTGGGCGAGCACCGACCCGCGGGTAATGGTCCTCGCAGCCCCCACCAGCAAGACTCGGTACGTGGCGCAACCATCCCCTGCGGGGCCCGAGCAACTCACCATCGCTGAGGCTGCCACTCTCTCCCCCGACGCCGTGCTCGCGCGTCTCGCCAGCTCCTCGAACGGGCTCAGTGCCGCGGATGTCGCGCGTCGTCAAACCGAGTTCGGCCCGAACGCCCTCGGCACGCACCGGGTCCGCGCTTTCTCGGTCCTCCTTCGCCAGTTGCGCAACCCGATCCTCGTCCTCTTGCTGCTCGCCGCGTTGGTGTCCGAGCTCACCGGCGGCGGTACCAACGCGGTCATCATCGCGGCGATCGTCGTGCTGAGTGTCGGGCTCAGCTTCTTCAACGAGTTCCGAGCCGAGGTGGCGATGTCAGCCCTGCGCGCGAAGATCCGACTCGACGCCGAGGTCCGTCGCGACGGCCAGACCACCAGCGTCCCGGTGACCGAACTGGTGCCCGGCGACGTCGTCTCACTGCGCATCGGAGCGCTCATCCCCGCCGACCTTCGCCTCCTCGAGGTCGACGAGCTCGAGTGCGACGAGGCGGTCCTCACGGGCGAGTCGCTCCCGGTGGAGAAGTCCGCTGACGCCACGACCGGCCGCGAGCCACTCGACCAACCGGGTTGCGCCTTCATGGGCACCATCGTCCACCAAGGCTCGGCCACGGCCGTCGTCGTGGGAACGGGGGCCCGCACCGCCTTCGGCGTCATCGCTGCCGGTCTCTCCGAGAAGCCCAGTCAAACTGCGTTCGAGGTCGGGCTCTCGCGATTCTCGCGGTTCCTGTTCGCGGTCGCCGCGCTGTTGACGGTCTTCATCTTCGCGATCAACATCGTCCTCGCTCGTCCCGTGATCGACGCGCTGTTGTTCTCGCTCGCGATCGCCGTCGGCATCGCTCCCGAGATGATGCCGGCCATCGTCACGGTCAGCCTCTCGGCCGGCTCCAAGGCGCTGGTCGCGAAGAAGGTGCTGGTGAAGCGGCTCGTCGCCATCGAGGACCTCGGCAACATCGAGATCCTGTTCACCGACAAGACCGGAACACTCACCGACGGCGTGGTCACCTTCGAGGCCGCGCTGGACCCCGCCGGCCTGCCGAGCGACCGGGCGTTTCTCCTCGGACTGGTGTGCAACGAGGCCACGCTCACCAACGGCGCTCCGGTTGGAGGCAACGCCCTCGACCAGGCCCTCTGGCTCGGCGTCGCACCAGGGGGAACCCCGTCGCGGACGACCGACGCCACGAGCGAGGTCGCCCGGTACCGGCGAGTCGCCACGATCCCCTTCGACCATGAGCGCCAGCTCGCCTCGGTGCTCGTCGACGGCCCCGACGGCCAGCGAGCCGTCATCACGAAGGGTGCGCCCGAGGAGGTGCTGAGACGCTGCGTCGGGGTGGCGCAGAGCGCCAGCGACCTCTTAGACGGTCTTTTCTCGCAGGGCGCGCGGGTGGTCGCCATCGCGACGCGACCGGCACCCGGCCTGGCCCAACTCGACGGCTCGGACGAGCAGTCCCTGACCCTGGAGGGGTTCCTCACCTTCGCCGACCGGCCGAAGCACGACGCCAGCGCCTCGATCAAGAAGCTCGAGGCGCTGGGCGTCGAAGTGAAGATCATCACCGGCGACAACGGACTCGTGGCGAAGAAGGTCTGTGCGGACATCGGCCTCGAGTGCAAGGGCGTGCTGACCGGCGCCGACGTCGAGGCCCTCAGCGACGAGCAGCTCACGGTGGCCCTTCCGCTCACGACGGTGTTCGCGCGCATCGGCCCGGAGCAGAAGTCGCGCATCATCAAGGTGGCGCGGCGCTCGGGCAAGGACGTGGGCTTCCT
This sequence comes from Acidimicrobiales bacterium, assembly GCA_025351385.1. Lineage (GTDB taxonomy): Bacteria > Actinomycetota > Acidimicrobiia > Acidimicrobiales > RAAP-2 > RAAP-2. Next base: position 73,262 of record JANXWA010000025.1, read on the forward strand.
CGGCGACGGCGTGAACGACGCAGTCGCCCTGCACCACGCCGACGTCGGCATCTCGGTCGACTCGGGTACCGACGTCGCGAAGGACGCCGCCGACGTGGTCCTGCTCGACAAGGACCTCGGGGTCCTCGCCGACGGCGTCATGGAGGGCCGGCGCATCTTCGCCAACACGATGAAGTACGTGCTGATGGCGACCTCGTCGAACTTCGGCAACATGTTCAGCGCGGCGGGCGCCTCAGCCTTCCTGACCTTCCTGCCGATGCTGCCCAGCCAGATCCTGCTCAACAACCTCCTCTACAACGCCGGTCAGTTGGTGATCCCCACCGACCTCGTGGACCCCGAGGCGCTCGCGCGTCCGGCGGCGTGGGACATGACATTCATCCGTCGATTCATGGCGGTCTTCGGGCCCGTCAGCTCGATCTTCGACTTCCTCACCTTCGGCGTGATGCTCTGGGTCATCCACGCCGGGCACACCGGCTTTCGCACCGGTTGGTTCATCGAGTCGATCGCCACCCAAACCCTCGTGATCTACGTCATCCGGACCCGACGGGTCCCCTTCTTCAAGAGTCGGCCCAGCCTGGCGATGCTGGCGGTGCCGACCGGCGCGGCGCTCGTCGGCGCCGTGCTCCCCTACACCGGCCTCGCCCACATGCTCGGCTTCAAGCCCTTGCCGGCGACGTTCTTCGCGATCCTCTTCGGGATGGTCGTGGTGTATCTGGCGTTGGTGGAGTTCGCCAAGGCGCGCTTCTTCGCCTCGGCGCGAGTCACGCGCCCGGTGACGGCGACGACCCACACGCAGCGTCTCGAACGGCGCATAGCCCGTCGGGCCTCGCACTTCATCCACCGCCCCGCGCCGCGCGCTCCGCGGACGTGATCGACGCAATGGGTCAGCGCTGCTCGATCAGGTCCATGTAGTCGTCGTCCCACAGGTCGAAGAACTCCTCGGGCAACAACACGGCGTGGGTCGGCTCCAGGGATTCCACGAATCCCCTCTCGTGGCTCACCGCCACGATCGTGCCCTTCCACTGACGCATCATCTCGCCCAGCGCAAGGACGCTCGCGGGGTCGAGGTTGTTGGTCGGTTCGTCGAGCAGCAGCAAGTTGGCGTCCGACGAGGCGAGAATCGCGAGCGCGAGCTTGGCCCGCTCGCCGCCCGAGAGGGTGCCGGGCATCTGATGGGCGGCCGATCCCTTCAGTCCGAAGGCTCCGAGCAAGGAGCGTCGCTGAACCTCCGTCACGACCGTGGCGTTCTCGAGGTTGCCGAGGACCGACTTGTCGAAGTCCAATTGCTCGTTCTCCTGGGCGAAGTAGCCGACCTTCACGTTGGCACCGAACTTCACGACGCCGGTCTGGGCCCTCTGAGTGCCCGCCAGACAGCGCAGCATCGACGACTTGCCGGCGCCGTTCTTGCCTACGATGATGATCCGGTCGCCGCGCCGGGTGATGAAGTTCACGTCCTTCAGCACCTCGAGCGATCCGTAGCGAACGGCGACGTGCTCGACGGTCATCGGGACGTCCCCGCTGCGCGGTGGTGAGGGCAGCTTGAAGGTGACCTTCTTCTCCTTCTTCGTGACCTCGACCCGGTTGTCCTGAAGCTTCTCGACCTTGCGGTCGAGGACCTTGGCGAGGCGGGCGCGCTTCTCGGTCTGGCCGCGCATGGAGTCGGCGAGCTTGGAGAGGCGGTCGATCTGCTCGTCCTGGTGTGAGGCCAGCTTCTCCTCGCTCAGGCGACGCTCGTTCTCGAGCTGGAGGAACTTCGAGTAGTTGCCCTTGTACTCGCGCAACTGGCCTTCGCGCAGAGCCAGCACCCGATCGATGGACTTGTCGAGCAGGGGCAGGTCGTGGCTGATGACGAGCACCGTGCCGCGGAAGCGCTCGAGCTCGTCGAAGAGCCAGCGCTTGGCGGCCTTGTCGAGGTGGTTCGTCGGCTCGTCGAGCACCATGGTCTGGGGCTGCTCGTAGAGCACGCGCATCAGGTCGACGCGCCGACGCTGACCGCCCGAGAGCGAGTCCAGGTCCTCGAGCAGCAGGTCCTCCTCCAGCCCGAGCCCGGCGGCGAGGCGCGAGACCTCGGACTCCGCCTCGTAGCCTCCACGCTCACGGAACTGCTCCTCGAGCTCGGTGAAACGTTCGATGGTCTCCTCGGTCGGGTCCGCCGCCAATTCGTGGCGGGCGTGCTGCATGTCGGCGTCCAACTGATCGAGGCCCCTCGCCGAGAGCACGTGGCTCAGACCGATCGGCTCGACGCCGAGGCCGCGCGCCACCGGCTCCTGGGGCAGGTGGCTGAGGGTGCCCTGGTGCTGCACGGTGCCGGTGATGCGCAGGTGTTCGGGGTGGTAGCCGAGCAGGACCGACAGCAGTGTCGACTTGCCCGCACCGTTTCGCCCGACGATGCCGACCTTCTCGCCGTCGCCGACGGTGAACGACACGGGGTTGAGGATGCGTCGCGCAGCGATTTCGATGCCCAAATCACGAACTATGAGCATTTAGCGCCCTGACAGCTCGGCGGGGGAAGCAGGTCCGTCTCGATGCAACGGCGAGGCCGTGGCGAGGGGCACGGACGCGACCAATTGAACGGACCGCCCGCCCAGGTCCGCCACCCCGCCTCTGGTCACGACGACGCCCGCCGGCGGGCGTCGCAACTGCGCAGGGTTCGGGGTCATGGCTCCAATGATACGGTCCGAACCTCGGGCGCAGACCGTGACGGTCGATCGGAGGCGGTTCGTTGACGCGTACCCGAGCGACTGCGACGTCCCCTCGATACTGTCCACGGGGCCACCGACCTGCGGGGTCCGGTGCGCCGACCACGTCACTGGTTAGCGCGATCCCGAGGTCGCCGCCGCACTCATTTCGCCTCCGGTCATGGGACTTTTCGTGGCACCCGAATCACCTGTGCGAGGCTTTGGCGGTGACCGAGCCATTCACCGTCGACGTGTGGAGCGACGTCGTGTGCCCTTTTTGCTACCTGGGCGATCGCCAGCTCGCCGAAGCCCTCGACCGCTTCGAGCACCGCGCCCAAGTGATCGTCCGGCGCCGAGCCTTCGAGCTCGATCCGACTGCCTCCCTCCACGACGGCCAGTCCCTGGACGGGCTCGTGGCCCGCAAGTACTCCATCTCCGTGGAGCGGGCCCACGCCCTCCATGGCCGCATGGAAGCGCAGGCCGGCGCGCTCGGCATGCAGTGGTCGCTCGCCACCGCCCGACCGACCAACACTTTCGACGCGCACCGGATGATCGCTTTCGGCTCGACGATGGGCCTGGGCGACGAGGTCAGCGAGCGCCTGTTCCGGGCCTACTTCTGCGAGGGCGTGTTGGTGAGTGACCGTTCGAGGCTCTCCGACCTCGCTCGAGAGGTCGGACTGGACGGCGTCGACGAGCTGTGGGAAGGCAACGCCTACGTCGACCTGGTTCGCGCCGATGAGGCCGCAGCACTCGAGCTCGGCGTCACGGGTGTGCCGACTTTCCTCCTCGACTCCCGGTTCATGGTCGTCGGTGCGCAGGGTCCGGACCACATCCTCGACGCACTTCAGCGCGCCTGGGCCCGTCGGGCGGCCTAGTCGTCTGCTTCGGCCGGCACGAGGGCTGCGGTCGCCACCGAGTGGCCGTCGTCGAGGTTCATGACCCTCACTCCCGTCGCGTCGCGCCCCTGGGAGGACACTTCGCGAACCGGCGTGCGGATGAGTACCCCGCCACTCGAGGCGAGCATGACCTCATCGTCGAGGCGGACCATGAACGCGGCCACCAAGAAACCCCGCGCCGCGGTCAACTTGATCGCTCTCACGCCCTGGCCACCGCGGCCTTGGCGGTTGAAGCGTTCGGTCTTGACCCGCTTGCCGAAACCGGTGTCGGTCACGATGAGGAGGTCGGCGTCGTCGCGCACGACGTCCAGAGCGATCGACTTGTCGTCACCCTTCAGTCTGATGCCGCGAACGCCCATCGAGTCACGACCGACCTCGCGCACCTCGGCCTCATTGAAGCGGATCGCCACTCCGCGGTAGGTCACGACCATCAGGTCGTCGTCCCCGGAGGTCGCCACCACTCGCACGACCTCGTCGCCGTCGCGCAGGTTGATCGCGATCCAACCTTCCCGTCGGGACTTGTCGTACTCGCTGAAGGGCGTCTTCTTCACGGTGCCGTTCGCCGTGGCGAACACGAGGAACTTGTCCTTCGGGAAGTTGGTCGTGGCCACGATGGCCTGGATCGACTCGTTGGGCAGCAGGTTCAGGAGGTTGACGATCGCCGTCCCCTTCGCGGTGCGCTCCTTCATCGGGATTTCGTGGCCGCGCAGTCGGAACACCCGTCCGCGGTTGGAGAAGAGGAGGAGGTAGGCGTGCGTGGTGGTGTGCAGGATCTGCGAGACGAAGTCCTCGTCGCGCAACTTCGCGCCCTGAACGCCCCGACCGCCACGGCCCTGGACGCGGAAGGCGTCGGCGGCCACAGACTTCACGTAGCCGGCCTGGGTCATCGTGATGACGATGTCCTCGTCAGTGATGAGGTCCTCCATGCCGAGCTCGCCCGGGTCGTTCACAATCTGGGTGACGCGGTCATTGGCGTACTTGTCGCGGATGGCGGTCAACTCGTCAGCGATCACGCCACGAAGCTTCACGTCGCTCGCGAGAATCGACTGCAGCTCGGCAATCGTCTCGCGGAGCTTGCGCATTTCCTCCTCGAGCTCGCTGCGGCCGAGGCGGGTGAGCCGGCCGAGCGTCATGTCAAGGATGTGGTTGGCCTGCTCCTCGGAGAAGTCGAACGGTGGAGACATCAGTGCGGTGCGCGCCGCGGGGCGGTCATCCGACCCACGGATCGTGGCGATCACCTGGTCCAGCATGTCGATGGCCTTGAGGAGTCCCTCGACGATGTGGGCGCGGGCCTCGGCCTTTCGCAGGCGGAACTGCGTGCGCCGGGTCACGACCTCGACCTGGTGCGCGATGTAGTGGGTCAACGCCTGAGCCAAGGTCAGCGTGCGAGGCACGCCGTCCACCAGCGCAAGCATGTTCACCGCAAACGTCGTCTGCAGCGACGTGTTCTTGTAGAGCTTGTTCAACACGACGTTCGCGTTCGCGTCTCGCTTCAACTTCACAACCAGACGGGCCTTGCGGCCGGCCGAGTCGTTCTGCACGGCCGAGATCCCGTCGAGGTCGCCGTTCTTCACGAGGTCGTAGATCTTCTCCTCGATGGACTCGACCGAGACCTCGTAGGGGAACTCGGTGATGACGATTCGCACGTCCTTCGCCGTTTCCTCGATCTCGGCGACGGCGCGCATCTTCACCGAGCCCCGTCCGGTGCGGTACGCGTCGAGGATCCCCTGACGACCGAGAATCTGCGCCCCGGTCGGGAAGTCCGGCCCCTTCACGTGGGCCATCAGGTCGTCGGACGACGCCTGGGCGTTGGCGAGCAGGTGCAGGGTCGCGTTGATGACCTCGCCGAGGTTGTGCGGCGGGATCTTCGTCGCCATCCCGACGGCGATCCCCTGGGAGCCGTTCACCAGGAGGTTCGGGAACCTCGCCGGCAGCACCGAGGGCTGCTGGGTCGAATTGTCGTAGTTCGGCTCGAAGTCGACGGTTTCTTCATCGATCGAGTCGAGGAGTTCGAGGGCGAGCGGCGCGAGGCGGCACTCGGTATAGCGCATCGCCGCGGCACCCTCGTCCGGGCCGGTCCCGCCGAAGTTGCCGTGACCGGCAATGAGGGGGTGGCGCATGGCGAAGTCCTGGACCATGCGCACCAGGGCGTCGTAGATGGCGCTGTCGCCGTGGGGGTGGTACGTGCCCATCACCTCGCCGACGACCTTGGCGCACTTGGTGTGCGGACGGTCGGGGCGCAGGCCCTGGTCGAACATCGAGTAGAGGATCCGGCGATGGACCGGCTTCAGCCCGTCTCGGGCGTCGGGCAGCGCGCGCTGGACGATGACCGACATCGAGTACTCGAGGAAGGAGCGCTCCATCTCGAGATTAATCTCGATCGGCTCGATGTAGCCGAGGACGACGTCGTCGGCCGGTGGGGTGCCGGCGTCCGAACTACCAGATTTTCGTGCCATGTTCCTCCGTTCCTAGATGTCTAGGAAGCGAACGTCTTTCGCGTTGGTTTGGATGAAGTGACGACGTTGCGGCACGTCGTCACCCATGAGAATCGAGCAGACCTCGTCGGCGAGGGCGGCCTGTTCGACGGTGATCTGGAGGAGGGCCCGCTTCGTCGGGTCCATCGTCGTGTCGCGCAGCTCGTCGAAGTCCATCTCGCCCAGTCCCTTCAGCCGCTGGAAGTCGTTCTTGTGGTCGGGGTGCTCGGCGAGGAAGGCGGCCTTCGCGGCGTCGTCGCGCAGGTAGGCCTTCTCCTTGCCGACCAGTGTCGAGTACAGGGGCGGCTGGGCGACGTACACGTGACCGTTGTTGACCATCTCGGTCATCTGACGGAAGAAGAAGGTGAGCAGCAGGGTCCGGATGTGACTTCCGTCGACGTCGGCGTCGGCGAGCAAAATGATCTTGTCGTAGCGGATCTTCGTGACGTCGAAGTCCGCCTCGACGCCCGCGCCGATCGCCGAGATCAGCGCCTGGATTTCGGTGTTGCGCAGGATCTTGTCCGAGCGGGCCTTCTCGACGTTCAAGATCTTGCCGCGAATCGGCAGGATGGCCTGGTTGCGAGGATTGCGAGCGTCCTTGGCCGATCCCCCCGCGGAGTTGCCCTCCACGATGAACAGCTCGCACTCGCGCGGCTCGTTGCTCGAGCAGTCCACCAGCTTGCCGGGCAGGCCAGCGCCGTCGAGGGCGTTTTTGCGCCTAGTGAGGGCCCGGGCCTGCTGGGCCGCCATTCGCGCACGCGACGCCTGAACGGCCTTCGCCACGATCTGGCTCCCCTCCTTGGGGTTCTCCTCCAACCAGTCCGCGAGCTTCTCGTTAGTGGCACGCTCCACGAGTGAGCGAATCGACACGTTGCCCAGTTTTCCCTTGGTCTGGCCTTCAAACTGAGGCTCGGCGAGGCGCACCGCGATGATCGCGGTGAGGCCCTCTCGCACGTCGTCGCCCTGGAGGTTCTCGTCCTTTTCCTTCAAGAGATTGCGCTTTCGCGCGTAGCGGTTCACGACGTTGGTAATGGCCTTGCGGAAGCCCTCCTCGTGCATGCCGCCCTCGATCGTCGAGATGCCGTTGGCGAACGAATGGATGCTCTCGTAGTAGCCGGTGTTCCACTGGAACGCGACCTCTACCTCCTGGCCCTCCTCGGACTGGTCATAGAAGCCGACCTTGCGAAAGAGCGACTCCTTGGCGTTGTTCAGGTGGCGCACGAAGTCGACGATCCCGCCGGAGTATTTGTAGGTCTCCTTCGCCTCACGGCCCGGTCGCTCGTCCACGAAACGGATCTCGAGTCCCCGGTTGAGGAAGGCCATGATCTGCAGGCGTTCGAGCACGGTCTGCGCTCGAATGTCGACGTCATCGAAGATGGTCGGGTCGGGAAGGAACGTCACCGTCGTGCCGGTGCGCCCTCGAGGGGCCGCACCCGTGACCTTCAACTTGCCCTGAGGCTTTCCGCCGTTTTTGAAGACCAGTCGGTGGCGCTCGCCGTCGCGGTCGATCTCCAAGATGAGCTCTTTGGACAAGGCGTTCACGACCGACACGCCCACGCCGTGAAGGCCACCTGAGACCTGGTAGCCCTCGCCACCGAACTTCCCACCGGCGTGCAAGACGGTGAGCACGATTTCAGCGGCCGACTTGCCCGGATACTGCGGGTGCTCCTCGACCGGAATCCCGCGACCGTCGTCGACGACACGGCAACTCCCATTGGCCAGGATCGTGACGTCGATACGCGTGCAGTAACCGGCCATCGCCTCGTCGACCGCGTTGTCGACGACCTCCCAGACGAGGTGGTGGAGGCCGGAGGGTCCTGTCGAACCGATGTACATGCCCGGTCGAACTCGAACGGGATCCAGACCTTCAAGAACGGTGATGTCGCTCGCTCCGTAGCTAGCGGACCCCTTTTTCCTCTCGGCCACGAAGGATTCCTTTCAATTCTAAAAGTCGGCGCTTTCGCGCGGTCGAACACAATTTTTCGACGACTCCATCCTACCCGAAGCGACGTGACATTCAGGCGCCCAACGGTCGCATTCGACCGCCAATTGAACGAGTTTTCAGGGCTTCGACAGAACAGTCCGCAACGACGTCGGAGCACGTGCGCCGAGTGGTGCGAAACCCTCCAAAATCGAGACGCTGTCGACCTGGACGCGCTGCGCGAACGCTCCTGAGGGGACGCTCACGAGCAGCACTCCGTTCTTCACGAACTCCGGTCGACAGTGCTCGGCGATCACCGGATCGACGATGCTCGGCCACAGGGCGCGGACTTCATCGATGACCCGAAGGTCGACCTTGCGCAGTCGCCCCGCCAGCGTGTTGAGCAGCTCACCGAGGCTCGCCGGTGGCTCATCTCGTCGCTTCATGTCAACATTTCGGTCAGGTCGATCACTGCGGCCGGGCTCATTCCTGACGGCAGAGGCGACGCGGTCGTCACCAGTGTTTGACCTGATGGCAGCAGTCGAAGTAGACAGTCGCTGCGCTTCGGATCGAGCTCACTGAACACGTCGTCGAGTAGAAGGAGCGGGTCGACGCCGCGAAGTCGACGCACCAACTCATGACCGGCCAACCGCATCGCGAGGGCGAGCGTGCGCTGTTCGCCCTGGGACGCTTGACGACGGGTATCGCGACCATCGAGCGAGAGAGCAACGTCGTCTCGTTGGGGACCGATCGTCGTATGGCCCCGGAATCGGTCATCGTCGAAGACGCCGCGAAGCGCGTCGATGAGGTCCCCGCTCCACGACTGCTCGTACGACACGACAACCGGCGCATCGTTCTGAGCGAGTTCGTTGTAGTAGTGCGCGACCAATGGCGCGAGCTCACCAATCAACGCCTCGCGATGTTCGACGAGCTGCTCGCTGACCGTGCAGAAGTCGTTCGTCCACACCTCGAGTTCGCCCTGCTGGATTGAGGTCGGCCGCTCCCCCGCCAGTGCCCGCAGCAGCGCGTTGCGCTGACTCAAGACCCGATTGAACCGCTCGATGACGTCACCCGTCGCCAGGTCGACGTCAGTGAGCAAATTGGTCAGGAACACTCGGCGATTCTCTGGACCCTGACGGACAATGTCAACACCCTCGGGCGTGAATACCGTCAGCGGGAGCGCCTCGGAGAGGTCGGCCCGGGACTTCGGGCGTTGCCCATTGACCAACATCCTCTTGGTGGTGTTTCGCGCGCCTCGGTTCAGGGTCAGGTCGACCTGGACCCGTCGCTCCCGCTGGAAGAGCACTCCGTGGACCTCGGCGATCGACTGTGCGGTGCGGATCATGTCACTCGCCACACTGGTGCGGAACGATGAGGCGGTCGCGAGGGCGTAGACCGCTTCCAGCACGGACGTCTTGCCGGTTCCATTCGGTGACAGCAATACGGTGATGGCGTCGCGGTCGGGATGGAAGTTGAGTTCCTCGAAGAGCCGGAAGTTCCTCAGTCGAAGCTCGTGGAGGCCCACGGCGATCCGTCCGTACTACTGGACGCGCACGGGCATGAGCAGGTAGCGGAACCTCACGTCCTCGACACCGTGCACCATGGCGGGCCGCACCGAGTCCGACATCTCGAGCACGACTTCGTCTCCGGGCACTGCCTCGATACCGTCGATCAGGAAGCTCGGATTGAACGCAATGGTGATCTCTTCACCGTTGTAGTCCGCGTCCACGTTGTCCTCGACATCGCCGGCGTCGTGGCTCTGAGTGCGAATTTCGACGGAGCGCTCTTTCATGGTCAGTCGCACCGAGGATGTGGAGTCCTTCGCGAGCAGCTTGGCCCGCTTCAGCGAGGTCAGAAGAGTGTCCTTGGCGACCCGTAACTGATTTGGGTAGCTTGCTGGGATCAGTTGAAGTACCGACGGATAGTTGCCGTCAATCAATCGTGAGGCGATACTTGTGCTCCCAACAACGAAGCAGATCTCAGCGTCTGTGAGGGTGACGCCGATAGTCGCATCCCCGTCTAGGGACGCCGCGGCTCGCTGGAGCTCCTGAAGGGCCCGTGCCGGTACCAGGAGGTCTTGCGAGCCCCCTATTCCTTGGACTTCCGGGACGTCGCGAACTGCCAATCGATACGAGTCGGTAGCGATGAGGCGAAGGGTTTCGTTGTCGGTGGTGAATAACACACCGGTCAACAGGGGACGGGCGTCATCATTCGCTGCGGCCCGCACAACTTGATTGAGACCTTGGATGAGATCGTTAGCAGCGATGGAGGTGAGCTGTCCGGTGACCGGGGGCAGCTTTGGATAGTCAACGACTGAGAAGGTCCGTAGCGAGAACTTCGCGCGACCCAGGGAGACCTCAACGGTCTCATCGTTGCTGGAGATAGTGACGGCGCCAGCTTCCAAGGACCTGACGGCATCGACAATCAAGCGTGCGGGGACGACGGACGAACCGTCGTCGATGCCGATGACGTCAACCGTTGTTCGTACCGTGATGTCGAGGTCGGTACCGGTGACTACCAACTGATTACCGGTCAGCGTCAACAGCACGCCCGACGATGCCCCGATGAGGCGTGTCGCGACCACGCGGCTCGCCGCACTGAGTGCCTCAACCAGGATGTCGCGCTCTGACTTGAACTTCATCGAACTGCCTTTCTTCGGTACTGAGGTTACGGTGTGTTCTTGAATATAGAGAGGTCTAAGTAGTAGTAGGGCTGTGGATATGTGGATTACTCCGGAACCAACCTGATCAAACCCCTCTTTGGTGAAGCCGTACTGTACACACCCTTGTCGAGAATTCCCTCAACCATGGAAACTCAACCCTGAAGTGATGTGCACTACCCGGTGGTAAGCAGCCCTTAATCAACAGGGTCGTCCCAAGGTTGCGCACAAACTATTCCCTGTTCTCCCCCTGCAGTCGTCGCTTCAGTTGGTTGACTTGTGCGAGGACCTCAGGGTTCAAAGTGATCTGCTCCTTGATCTTCTCAACACCGCTGATGACCGTCGTGTGATTGCGGCCGTCGAAGATTCGAGCGATCATCGGATACGAGTAGTTGTTCAAGAGGTCCCGGATCAAGTACATCGCGATATGACGCGCGTGAACCAGGGGCCGGAGTCGTTTGGATCCGCGAACGTCTTCAACGGACAGGCCGTAGAAGTCAGCCACCACCGACAGGATCGTCTCGGGCTTCAAGATGACCTGCTCTTGACCGAGGTTGGTGAGGTGGGTCTTGGCGAGCTCGAGAGAGATCGGCTCTTGGCGGAGGTTGGCGAAGGCCCTCAGCATGGTGATAGACCCCTCGAGCTCTCGGATGTTGTCGCGCACGCGATGCGCAATCCACTCCGCCACGTCGTTGGGCAGTGCGATGCCCTCTCGCTCGGCCTTGGAGCGCAGGATCGCGATTCTCGTCTCCAGGTCGGGCTGGTCAATCTCGGTGACGAGTCCCTGGAGCAGACGGCTACGGAATCGCTCCTGGAGGCCCGCAAGGTCGCGCGGTGAGCGGTCCGAGGTGAGCACAATCTGCTTTCCTTCGCCGTGGAGTGCGTTGTACGTGTGGAAGATCTCCTCGTGGAACGTTTCGCCGCGCGTCTCCATGAACTGGATGTCGTCGATGAGCAGCACGTCATTCTCGCGGTAGCGCTCGTGCAAGGCCAATTGAGTGCGCGTTTGAATGGCACGGATGAAGTCGTTCAGAAACGTCTCGGTCGACACGTAGAGGACCTTGCGTCCCGGGTAGTTCTCTTGAACGTAGTTGCCAATGGCGTGCAGCAGGTGGGTTTTTCCCAATCCGGAGTTGCCGTAGATCATCAAGGGATTGTACGCACGACCAGGAGTTTCGGCGACCGATTGGGCCGCCGCGAAAGCGAGGCGATTGGATGAGCCGGGCACGAAAGAATCGAAGGTCATGCGCGGATCGAGTCGCGCCGGACGGTCAACGCTCGGTACGAACGAGGCTGGCGGCGCCTCGACCTCGTCGGCCGGTTCGTCCACCGTGGCGTCGCTCTTCGTGGTGTCACTGAGCGTCAGAGACACCTGCACTTCGTGGCCGACCAACAGCTTCGCCTGCTCAGTGATGAAGGGCAGATAACGCTGCTGGACACGCAGCAGTTGAATCTGATTCGGAGCGCCGATCACAATCTGATTGTCGTGGTAATCCACAAGGCGCAGTGTGTTAAGTCCCGCCGCCCAAACTGCCTCGGAAGCGTTGCCACGTAAGGAGTCGCGCAAGGCAGACCAGATCTCCTCACCAGCTTGCACGGACTTCCTCCACAGATCGAACTTCACATTATCCACAGGCAGATCGTCTGGACAAACAGCCGCTTTGTCCGTGGGGAGAGTCACCCTACACCTATTTGGGACGTCCCGCCGAGGGGGCAAGTCCCGTCGGGTAAGATTGCTCCCAGTAGCGCGCCAGCGACCCCCAGGGGGTACCGCGAAGCGCATCGAAACAGTTTGAGAAGAGGATTCCGTGAAGCGTACCTATCAACCGAACCAACGCAAAAGGGCGAAAACGCATGGTTTTCGTGCCCGCATGCGAACCCGTGCCGGCCGTGCCGTCCTGAAGGCCCGTCGCAACAAGGGCCGCCACCAACTGACGGTCTAAGCGAACGTGCCCGGTCGGGTCCGAACCCGACGGCAGTTCGCGTTGTTCGCTTCACCGTCGCGACGGGGACAGAGTGGGCCGGTACGGATTAGTTTCGTAGCCACCACCGATGACCCTTCAGTGGCAGTGGCGTACGCGATCAGCCGTAAGGTCGGGAACGCCGTGATCCGCAATCGGATCAGGCGTCGACTCAGGGCCCTCGTAGACGACCTTGACCCTCAACCAGTGCCTGGCAATTACCTGATCAGGTGTGGTGTAGAGACAGGAAGCCTCTCCTATGAAGAACTCAGTCACCATCTCCACCAAGCGCTCGGACGAGCCGGTGTCCTCTAGGGATTCGGCGCTGGCCTCGGCGCTCGTGCGAGTGTTCCGGGCCTATCAGCGTCTCACCTCGGGGCGCCCCGCCCCCTGTCGTTTCTACCCCTCGTGCTCGAACTACGCCATCGAGGCCATCGAGAGCCACGGTGCGCTCCGCGGAGCCGGGTTGGCGTTGCGTCGACTGGCTCGTTGCCGTCCCCTCGGTCCTCACGGTGTGGACCTCGTACCTGAACCGAAGAGTGCTAGGAGTCCCCAGCAATGAAGTCATTCGTCCACACCATTGGTGCAATCTTCCAGCCGGTGTTCCATCTCTTCGGGTGGATCCTGGCCTTCTTCTATGGTCTGATTCCCAACTATGCCGTCGCGATCTCACTGTTGACCGTTGTCATCATGGGCGCGCTCACGCCGTTCACCATCAAGAGCACGAAGTCCATGATGGCGATGCAGAAGCTTCAACCGGAGATCAAGAAGCTTCAACAGAAGTACAAGGGAGCCGAGAACCGCCAGGTCCTAAATGAGGAGCTGATGCGCCTCTACAAGGAGGAGGGCGCCAATCCGGTCGGCGGCTGCCTACCGGTCCTATTGCAGGCGCCCTTCCTCTTCATCCTTTACAGCGTCATCAAAGGCCTGTCCAACAAGGTCCTGGTCCACGGTTTGCTCGTGGCACAGCCCCGCTACATCCCGTCGTCGTCGAAGATGTATCACAGCCTGGTCGTGTCACACGGCTCGATCAAAGCCTTCGGCATGGACCTCAACCTCAAGCTCTTCAGTGTCCACAATTCCTTCGTCGCCCAGATCCCGTTCATCGTGTTCGTCCTAGCGGCCGTCGGTCTGCAGTACTTCCAGATGGCGCAGATGAACAACCGAAACCGCAAGACCGGTCAGGCGATGCCTAGTCAACAGCAGGCGATGCAGCGGTTTTTGCCGCTGATCTTCGCCTACTTCTACATGGTGATACCCGCGGCGGTCGTGCTGTATATGATTATTTCTACGGTGATTCGTATAATTACTCAAGACCTGATGTTCCGGTCCGGTGTGTCGAACCCGCACAAGGCCGGAGACGGAAAGATCGTCGAGCGAGAGCTGCCGGCGGCAGCGAAGACTGAGGCGCCGGAAAAGAAGGCAATTCCACCCGCAAAGCAGTCCACGCCCCCCCCGAAGAAACCCTCAACCATCAAGTCCCAACCACAGTCTCGCTCCAAAGCGAAGCGGAAGAGAAAGGCGCGGTAACCCATGGATTGGGTAGAAACCACAGGTAAATCAATCGACGAGGCGACCGACCGGGCCTTGGCGCACCTCGGTGTCCATCGTGACGACGCAGAAGTCGAGGTTCTCGAGGAGCCCAAGGCCGGGCTGTTCGGCCGTGTGCGTGGAGAGGCTCGCGTACGAGCCAGGGTTCGCCCGAGTGGACCTCGGCCGAAGCGGTCGCGCCGCTCGGGTGGTCACGAGGAGCGTCCCCGCGGAGGAGCGCCTCGAGGTGACCGGCCGCGCCCCTCTACGTCAGTCGAGGGTCAGGCACCACGCAAGGAAAAGGTCAAGAGCAGTTCGCGACAACAACAAGAAGGAGCCGTGAAGGCCGCTCCCCGATCTGAAAAGAGTCCATCAAAGGAGGACACCATGGCTGAAGGAATCTCTCTGGCTGAACAAGGGTCGATCGCTAAGGAGTTCCTGGAAGGACTCCTGGCGTCGATGAACATCATCGCCGAAGTCTCGGTGAGGGAGCTCGACGAGGAGACGGTCGAAGTGTCCGTCAACGCGACTCCCCCAACGGAACTGGGCGTTCTCGTGGGACCTCGCGGCACCACGTTGCAGGCTCTCCAGGAGGTCACGCGAACAGTGGTCCAGTCCAAGAGTCCGAATCGTACCGATCGGATTCTGGTCGACGTCGCACAGTACCGGGAGCGCCGAGTGGCCGCACTGGGACGATTTGCCCAACAGGTTGCCCAGGAAGTTGTCGAGTCCGGCGAGGAGCGAGCCCTAGAGCCGATGTCAGCCGCTGATCGCAAGGCTGTCCACGACGCTTTGACAGACAGCGTCGAGGTTGTCACCCGTTCGGAAGGCGAAGATCCTCGCCGCTTCGTGGTGGTCGCTCCGGCGTAGTGCGATGGAGAATGACTGGTTGTCTCGCGCCCTCGAGGAATCGAGGGCGCGAGGCTATTTGGGACCCAACTCAATTGAGCCGCACGTAGCGCACGCGGAGGGTTTCGCCCGTTGCTGGGAGGATCGGACATCTGCTCCCCCAAACTCGTTCCTGGACTTGGGCAGTGGCGGAGGGCTTCCGGGTCTGGTACTGCTGGAACGCTGGCGTCAGCGTTCGGTGTTCACTGACTCCATGGCAAAACGGGCGAACTTTCTCATCGAGGTGCTGGCGTGGGAAGGGGCTCCATCAGGTGGCGAAGTAGTGATTGGCCGAGTCGAGGAGGTCGCCCGAATCGAGGAACTTCGGGGCAAATTCGACCTAGTGACGGCGCGGTCGTTTGGCCCTCCATCGGTCACCGCAGAATGTGGGGCCGGATTCTTAAAGGTAGGGGGAGTCCTGATCGTCTCCGAGCCACCCGACGACAGTGTGGTTGACCGCTGGGACGTGGATGGACTTACGATGCTGGGCCTCGAGAGTCTCGGAAGGTTGCGGTACGGGGCGGCCTACCAGTTGCTCGTAAAGACCAGGGATACACCCGATCTCTATCCCCGGGGGATTGGCACCCCTCGAAAAAGACCTCTCTTCTAGTCTTCGGTCGCTCGAGCCGTGACCAGCGAGCCAGGAGTATTCGCTGTCATTCCATGGATTTGAGTCTTCGCTGCCAGGAGGAATCTCTCCCGAATGGCTCCCCCGATGTTTCACGTGAAACAATCGCATGCCTGATCTCCTCCGAGACCCCTCCGGGTCGTTCATCCGAGCACTGGACCAACCCGCTGGCAATTGCAGAGATGACCATCATTGGCGCGTGGGCTCTCGGCCGGTCTTCGGTGAAGCAATGAGCCGTGCAGCGGTTCAATGGTAGTGATTCATGATTCGGATCGAAATGTTGACCACAATGGTCGAACGTGGATATGTTTCACGTGAAACCATCGGGCCGGAAGAGCTGCCACGAGAGGCGCGCTCCGGTAACGCGACTCCAGGATTCCGTGGCCCGTCGGGGGCCCATTCCGGAGATGTTTCACGTGAAACATTTTGGAAGAATCGGAGCCCTCGTGGCTCCGAGCTTCAAGTAAAGCCAGGATTCTGTGGCCAATTAGCGTGATACCACTTTGATGGGATGTGCCGTCGCCGGAAGCGGGGACATGTTTCACGTGAAACATTCGGTACTTGACGGCTCGCTGAAAACCGAGTTGAATGGCAGGGTTCGACGAAGTGTCGGGATTCTCCCAAGGTCGGAAAGAGGCTCATGGCGGACGCCAGCACAATGAGAATTTTCGCTGTTGCCAACCAGAAGGGTGGGGTGGGCAAGACCACGACAACAACCTCCCTGGGGGCCGCATTGGCTGAAATGGGCAATCGGGTGCTGATAGTAGACCTCGATCCGCAGGGAAACGCGACGACGGGCCTTGGCGTGGACGGGCGCCAGTTCGAGCGCTCCGTCTACGATGTCCTGCTCAACGACGTTCCAATGGTCGATATCGTCGAACCGACGGGCTACAACAACCTATTTGTCGCCCCGGCGACCCTCGATTTAGCCGGGGTCGAGCAGGAACTTACCTCGGTGATCTCGCGTGAGCTGCGCCTGAAGAGGGCGCTTGATTCGGTGGAGGGGGACTTTGACTACATCTTCATCGACTGTCCCCCGTCGTTGGGGCTCATAACTATCAATGCCTTCGCGGCGGCGACCGAGATAATGGTCCCCGTGCAGACAGAGTTCTACGCATTGGAAGGGTTGACGCAATTGCAGAGGATCGTGGACCTCGTCCAGAAGAACTTGAACCCCACTTTGAGAATCACCAAGGTGGTCTTGACGATGTACGATTCCCGGATCACCCTTTCGGGGGATGTGGCCAAGGAAGTCAAGAGACATTTCGAGAACGAGCTGTGCAGGACCGTGATTCCGCGTACCGTTCGCCTGGCCGAGGCACCCTCGTTCGGTCAGCCAATTACCGTTTTCGACCCGACGTCAAAAGGGGCGAAGGCCTATCGCGCGCTAGCAGAGGAGATCATGAATGGCTAGAAAACCAGGTTTAGGCAAGGGTCTTGGTGCCCTCATCCCGGAGGGTGAGGAGTCGACGCACACAACTGTCAAGCCGCCCACAGAGGGACCGCTTCGCAAGGTGCCGGTCACGTCTATCCGACCGAATCCTTTCCAGCCCCGTAAGGCGTTCAACGACGACAGTCTTCAGACGTTGGCATCATCCGTGCGAGAGCTCGGCGTCCTTCAACCAATTATCGTTCGGCCAGTTGATGGCGAGGTCGATCAATACGAGGTCATTGCGGGGGAGCGGCGCTGGCGCGCAGCGATGATTGCCGAACTCGAGTTCGTCCCAGTCCTCGTGCAAGTGGACGTCAATGATCGCCTATCGCTCGAACAGGCCGTCGTGGAGAACCTCCATCGAGTGGACCTTCATCCCTTAGAGGAAGCGTCCGCCTACCAGCAGCTCATCGATGAGTTCGATCTCACTCACGAGCAGGTCGCACAGCGAGTTGGGAAGAGTCGAGCAAATGTTACGAACACGTTACGGCTTCTTCAACTTGGTGAGACGGCGCAGTCAGCGCTCGCAACCTCGCAGATCACGGCAGGTCATGCCCGGTCGCTGTTGGCCATCTCTGATCCCAACGCTCAGTCGACGATGGTCGCACGGGTGATCAAGAATGAGTTGTCGGTCCGCGCGACCGAGGAGGCGGTCAAGGCATTCCTCGAGCCCAAGCCTCCCGTTGACGTGGAGACACCTGCGAAGCAGGACATCGGTGCCCCCCGGCTCCGACCGGTACCCGACGCCAGCGTCGCGGAGCTCGAGCACCTGCTCGAAGATTTTCTTGACACGCGGGTCCATGTGGATCTGAAGGGGCGAAACGGTCGCATTATCATTGATTTTGCGGACCTTGACGACCTTGAGCGCATCTATATTGCCATCTCGAGCCAGAGTTAAGTCTCAACCCTCAAGATAACCTTCTCGTTGAAGTTATCCCCAACTTGTGGATGAAGTTGTGGGTTTCTCAGGTTTCGCTTGAAACAAAGGGATTTCAGCGTTGAAATGCCCGATTTTCGACAGAGTTTTCAGTTTTGCCTGTGGATAACTTCGCCAATGACCTTAGTTATGACCAGTGCGAGTTCCTCGAGTGCGCCCTGAGAGTCCGCCGCGTGTTCGATGTGGAGCGTCGTCATCTTCGTCTCTCGCAGTATCGGCAGCGCCATGCCCGTCACTTCGACCCTGGGCAACTGCTGGGACTGCGACAATGCCGCCGCGATCGCGCTGGCGAGCTGCTCGCCGCGTCGTGAATGGGATCGGTAGCTGGCCCAGTAGTGCAAATGTACGCCGTCAACCTGCTTGAGGGTTTGCACCGAGATGACGGCGGCCGCACCGTTCGCATTGGCGAAGGCGGCGACCTCGTCAGCGCTGGAATTGCTCAGGAGCGTCACACGCATCGTGTCGAGGGCGTCGCGAGCGAGCAGCGCCGCGAGTGGACTCTCGCCGCACACGACCACCGGGCCGGTCGGCTCGTCGTCGAAGCCGGCCACATCACGGGCCTCGGTCACGAGGCTTCGTGACGCGCCGTGGGACGTCACGCGAAGCAGCTCGACCAGCGCCTCGCGCGTGAGCGTGCCGCTGGGATCAATTGCGCAGTTGCGTTGGAAGTCAACGAGGGCGTCTTCCAAGAGCCGCCCGAATATCCCGTCGATCCTGCCAGGGTTGAACCCGAGTTGGGCGAGACGCACCTGCAGTTCGGCGACGTCGTCGCCGCGCAGATTCGGGCGGTCGAGATAGAGGAGCCGGTGACCGAGGCGCCAACCGGCCTCGATCAGTCGCGTCCAGGTAGTGGCGTCGACCTCTCCGGTGATCGGCAGACCCCTCGACCGCTGGAACGCCTCGACGACCGCGACTGTCCCGTCACCGAAGGCGTCAATGGCGTCACCGGTCGAAAGGAGGTCGAGCGACGCGAGGCGCTCGTGCAGTTCGCGAACTCGCGGACCGGTGGCGCCGAGGCGGAGCGAGTCGAAGGTCAGGGCCGTCGCTACAGGTTCGCGGATATCTCTTGGAGCAGGGCGCCCTTGGGCTTGGCGCCCACCAGGCGTGCCACGACCTCGCCGTCCTTGAACAGGAGAAGCGTCGGAATGCTCATCACCGAGAACTTGGTGGCGGTGGCGACGTTGGCGTCGACGTCGAGCTTGCCGATCGTGAACTTCTCTGATTGCTCGGTGGCGAACTCCTCGAGGATTGGGGCGATCATCTTGCACGGGCCGCACCATTCGGCCCAGAAGTCGACCAGTATTGGCTTCTCGGACGAGCCAATCACCTCGTCGAACGTGGCGTCGGTCAGTGTTGTGATCTGCTCGCTCATGGCAACCTCCAAAGATGACGACTCAACGTGCGTCGCACCGACCACCTTAGCGACCGAGGCGTGGTCTAATGCCCCTGTGATTCGAGCCAACGCTCGGCGTCGATGGCGGCGACGCAGCCAGATCCAGCCGCCGTGATGGCTTGGCGGTAGACGTGGTCCTGCACGTCGCCGGCGGCGAAGAGGCCCTCGATGTTCGTGAACGACCCGAGGCCGGTGCGCACGTAGCCGTTCTCCTCGAGGTCGACCTGTCCGGCGACCAAGGTGGTATTGGGGACGTGGCCAATCGCGACGAAGACGCCGGTCACGTCGAGCACCCGCTCCTCGCCGCTCAAGGCGTCGCGCACCCGTAGGCCCGAGACCTTGTCCTCACCTAGGACCTCGAGGACCTGGGTGTTCCACGCGAATCGGATCTTCTCGTTGGCGAATGCCCGTTCCTGCATGATCTTCGAGGCACGCAGCGTGTCACGACGGTGTACGACGGTGACGCTCGAGGCGAAGCGCGTGAGGAAGGTGGCCTCTTCGATCGCCGAGTCGCCTCCGCCGATCACCGCGATGTCGTGTCCGCGGAAGAAGAAGCCGTCGCACGTCGCGCACGTCGAGAGGCCGTGGCTCAACAAGCGCTCCTCGCCGGGAACGTTCATCATCAGCGATTGGGCCCCCGAGGCCAGGATCACCGCGTCGGCCGTGATGTTCGGTTCGTCGTCGTCGGTGAGCCACGCGCGGAAGGGGCGGCTCGAGGCGTCGAGGATCTGCACTTTCGTCGTGCGCAGGTCGGCACCGAATCGCTCGGCCTGGGCGCGCATGTTGGCCATGAGTTCGGGGCCGGTGAGGCCCTCGGGGAAGCCGGGGAAGTTCTCTATATCGGTGGTGAGCATCAGCTGCCCACCGGGCTGGTCGGACGTGGACGACGGCTCGCCCTCGATGACGATGGGGCGCAATTGGGCGCGAGCGCTGTAGATGGCCGCAGTGAGTCCGGCGGGGCCCGAGCCAATGATGAGAACCCGGGTGTGCTCGGTCATTACTTCCTTACAGTGACGGGACGACGCCGACGCCAGATGACCAGGCCCGTGAACAACGAGATGGCCCCGATCACGAGATAGCTCAGCCACTCGTGGCCGGCGAAGAGATAGACGTTGAAGAGTCGTACGAGGCCGATGACGAAGGCGCCGAACAGCACGATCGACGCGAGAAAGACAATGAATCCGTAGGCGACGAAGCGCCCGGCAAGGAGTATCGGGCGCAGCAGCTTGTCGTGGACGAGGTCAAGTACGTGATCGAACCTGTGCAGGGCCTTGTCCACAAAGTCGGAATCGCGGTTCTGGTTTGCTTCGCTCACACCAAGAACTTAGCGGCGTTCGTTGGGCTTACGCCTCGATCCAACAGAGGCCGATGATCCCCGGCCCTCCATGGGTCCCAACCACGGGGCCCATGTCGGTCACAATGAGCGGGAACTCGGTGGGGACGTCCGCGACGAGCGCCTCGAGCGCCTTCACCTCGCTCGACGCCCCGTGCACGAGGGCCAGACGTCGCAGCGGTTGGTGGCTCTTGGCGACCTCGGCGATCGCTACGAGCGCCTTGGCCCGAGTCCGCTGGCGCCCGGCCTCGGCGACGACGCCGTCCTTCAACTCGAGCAGAGGCTTGATCGAGAGCACCTGGCCGAGGAGAGCCCTCGCCCCACCCACGCGCCCTCCCTTGATGAGGTGTTCGAGGGTGTCGAGCATGGCGACGACACCGACCTTGTCCACGAGTGACTCGGCGTGCTCGACCAGCAAGTCGAGGCTGACCCGTGTGGCGGCGACCTCGGCCACGTCGATGGCCAAGAGTCCCTGGGCCATCGAAACCGCCTTCGTGTCGACGACGCGCACGTCAATGGAGCCGGCGACCGCCTCGCACGCGATCACGGCAGATTGGTGGGTCGCGGAGAGCAGCGAGGTAAGCGTTAGGACGATGACGCCATCGCACCCGTCGGCCTTGGCCCGCTCGTAGGCCGCCTGGAAGGCGCCCGGCGACGGAGCGGCGGTCTCGGGGAGGGTCTTGGACGCCTTGCACTTGGCCCAGAACTCTGCGGGCGAGAGGTCGACGCGGTCGACGAACTCGTCGTCGCCGAATCGGATGCTCAGCGAGACGATGTCGATGTCGAGGCGGCGCGCGATCTCCTCGGGGATGTCGCACGCACTGTCGGTGATAACGCGGATTCGAGCCATGGCCCCCCTTAGAACTGCTTCAGCCTTGCATCTTTTGGGGAAGTGCGCGAAATCCGTCGCTGCTGGACCAGGACTACGGCGCCGTAGGTCACGACCCCGAGCACGACCGCTAGGGAAAACCGGACGACGAGGAGCGTCCCGCGACTCCACGAGGGGCCGGCGTAGGCGAGAGCCATGACGGCGGTCGCCAGCAACGATGCCCAGAGGCTCCTTCGAACGTGCAGCGACCAGACCACCGACGCGATGTTCACTTGGTGGCGCGCGAGCGCCGCCAACGCGAAGACCGCCGCGGCGCTGTAGGCGATTGACACGCTGGCCGTGACACCGCCGAGAGAGTGGCGGCCGAGCACGAAGCAGAGCGCGACGGTCAGGGCGTTCTGCAGCGCGTAGAGGAAGAAGACCTCACGGGCTCGCTGCATCGCTTGAAGCCCTCGCACGCCGAGTTGAAAGACGGTGAAGCCGGGCAGGCCGGCGGCCAGCACCGCGAGCACCGTGCCGGCGGAGATCTTGTGCGAGGCGTTCACGTGGTTCAACAGAATTGCGACAATCGGTTGGGCGAGGATCACGAGGACGAGCGTGCAGGGGATGATGATGACCAGCGACTGGCGAAGTCCGAACCGCAGCCGTTCGCTCAGGCCCGCGTAGTCCTTCGCGGTGGCCATGCCGGCGAGTTGCGGCGTGAGCGCCGCCAGCACCGAGACCACCACGACGGCGTAAGGCATCTGCATGAACGACCAGCCGTAGGTATAAGCGCTGACCGGTCCGTTGCCGCCGATGCCAAAGGCGAAGGCCAGCACGACGTAGAGCGACAGCTGGTTCGCGAGAACGACCAGAAGCGTCCAGCTGCCGAGGCGGCTGACGGCCCGCACCGCCGGGTCCCTCAGGTCCAGGCGGAAGGACAGTCGCCACAGGTCGCTGCGGGCGAGAGACGGCAGCAGGCAGGCGAACTGGACCGCGACGCCGAGTGTGGTGCCGAGTCCCAGCCAGAGCAGGTGATGCGAGCCGTTCAGCGAGTGGAGGGTCGGCGTGGGGTCCACCAGGTGGAACCAGACGAGCACCCCGATGCAGACGAAGTTGTTGGCGACCGGCACCCACGACCCGATACCGAACCGACTGCGGATGTTGAGCAGCGCGGTCGCGATGCCGATTACGCCGTAGAAGAAAATCTGGGGAACGAACCAGCGCAGCAGCTGGGTGGCGACGGAACGCTGCTCGGCGAGCGCGGTCGCCGACTGGGTCGCAGTGGCGTGGTGCATGACGGTGAATCCGTCGATGATCCACGGAGCGCAGAGCCACGCCGCCAACGAGGCGACCACGAGGACCAGCAACGATCCGGTGACCACGCTGGAGATCGACCTCCAGGCCCGACGCTCGCCGTCGAGAGCCAAACGCTCGACGAACACGGGTATGAACGTCGCTCCGGCGACCCCTCCGAGGACGAGGTCGAACAACATGTTGGGCACGGTGTTGGCGAGGTTGAAGGCGTCGGCGATCGGCGTGAAGCCGAGCACCCACGCGAGCACGAGCACCCGCAGCAGTCCCGTGAGCCGGGAGGCGAGCGTGCCGCTCGCCATGGAGAAGACCCGTGATCCGTGAGTGGACGACGGATTCATCGGACGTGGCGGCCCTTCGGCTTGCGTCGGTAGGTGCGGAGCCACCAGTAGGCCAGGACCAAGAGAGATGCGATGGTCAAGAAGTAGCCGACGATCGACGTTCCGGCGATGCGAACCTGGATCGCCGCTCGTGCGAGCACGGTCTGGTTGTCCGGGGTCGTGACGACCACCTGCAACGTCAGACTGCTGGCGAGGTGCTTGGTCGTGGGGATACGCACGGACTTGGTTGGCGAGTCCATGACGACTACGACACTCTTGCCCTTCGGAAACGTCAGGCGGTCGGTGACGAGGTGCACGACAGCGGTCACGGTGTAGTTGGCCCGGCTGAACAACGTGATCGGCAGGGAGGTGCTGGGACCGGCCAACGTGATCGCGCTCGGATCGACCCGGAAGTTGCTCAACTCGCTGGTGAGCGCGTCGTTGGCGCGGTTGATCGCCTCCTGTCGAGTGTCGGGGCTTCCCACGATCTCCGCCGAGGCGACGGCGACCCGCAGGTCGTTGCCGACGTTGCTGGAGGTGACGGCCTGGCTGTAGGACGCCACTCCACTAATCAATGTCGTGAGTGATGCGACGTTGTGGGTGGACCAGGTCGACGGCGACCCGGGGGAGCGCATCGAGCGCTCGGCGGGCGACCCATTGGTCGCGAGAAGTGCGCTGTCGAACGAGGGCGACAGTGTGGCCAGCTGGACGAAGGGGTTGTGACGAAATCCGCTCAACAGGTCCGTGATAAAGCGGACCGGGGTCTGCGACACGGGAGCGACGACAACGACGGTGCGGACGGCCGCGGCGTACGGCGCCTCGAAGTGGAGGAAGTCGAGCGTCGCCAAGGTCAGCGCGGCACGAAGTCCGGGCTCAATCGACGAGTTGCCAACGAGGCGCGAGAGGGGGTCGTCGATGCTGAGCGCGTTGCTCGACGCGTCACCCTGAGGGTGGAAGGGGGCCCCCCAAGCCAGTGTCGATGACGGGGATGTGGCCAGGGCGCTCTCAGGCATCACGACGTCGCCAATACCGGACCGACGCAGCGCAATCACGTCAGCGAGCGAGGGAGTGCCGCTCAAGAGCACCGGTCCGTCGACGTAGCGACCAGTCAAGGTCTTCAAGAGATTCGAGGAGAGGACCAACTGCTCGCGCACCTGGCTGGCGAGTCCGTTGGCCGAGAGCCCGGCAAAGTCGATGGTACCGGGGGGTGCGCCCACCACCTGGTGCAACGGGCTCGAGAGGGCTTTGACCAAAGAGCTCCGCAGCGTTGAGTTGAGAACACTTGTGCCAGAGAGGTCGCTCAGCGTGCGGTAGTCGGCACTCAGCGTGATCGGGGACGGGTACTGACCAATGGCGGAGAGGACCGAGATCGTCCGTTGGGCGTGCATCAACGATGACGGGTCCAGGGTCTCGATGAGATCCACCCTCAGGGGTTGGACGACCCTGGTCGCCTGGAGGACGAGCAGTGACCACTTGTTCGTCGTGACCCCTTGAGTCGTCACCGAAATTCTCAACGGGTAGACCCCGTCGCAACGTTGGCCCCGACAGTTCAGGTGGAGTCGGGGCGCCACGGCCGCACAGCGACTACGTGAGGTCCCCGGCCTTGTCGTGTAGAGGTCGATCGTGACAGTGGCGGGCCCCTTGGACACGCAGTTGAGGGAAAAAGTACTGGAGACCGCCGTCGAATGGACCTGGACCCCGGTGCCGCTCACAATGGGGTCGATCTGGGCTCGTTCGATGAGTCGGGGGTAGATCGCGACTAGGGCGCGCGACTTCGGATCGTCCGGGTGCAGGCCGAAGGTGATGCTGAAATGCGCCAAGCCGCGGGCCGAGAGCGTCGCGACGACGTCCTGGTGAAGGAGTTTGAACGTGGGCGTCGTTGAGGCCTGCGCGGCCGAGGGCCACGGCACCGTCGCGAGGCTGAGGAGTACGACGCCGAGCGCCCGCCACCAGGTCGAAAATCGGTGGAACATGCTTTCACAGGCTACCTTCGTGCAGCCATCAAGTCGGACGCCAACTACCCTCATTCGCAGTGACTTCATTCGATCTGGTCCTCGACCGCCTCAACGAACTCGCGAAATCCTCGAGTCCTCTCGCCCGTGCTTTCGACGACGCGGGCTTCTCGCTCTACGCCGTGGGGGGCTCGGTTCGTGACGCCATCCTGGGCGAACCCAATCGTGAGGACTACGAGATCGACTTCACGACGAACGCCCGTCCGGACGACATCGCGCGCCTGATGAAGCCCTTGTGCACGGCGCTCTGGGAGCAAGGACGCGCCTTCGGCACGATCGGCGGAACCCTCCGCGCAAGTGGAATCAAGGCCGAGGTCACCACGTTCCGGTCCGAGGCGTACGTCGATCACTCGCGAAAGCCCTCGGTCGAGTGGGGCGACTCCCTGGAAGCCGATCTCAGCCGTCGTGACTTCACCATCAATGCCCTGGCCCTCGACGTGGTGGCCCTCGACGCCGCAACTCCGGGCGTGCAGACGTTGTTCGACTTCCATAATGGCTACAACGACCTTCACGACCGGATGCTGCGAACGCCGATCGACCCCGAGATCCTCTTCAGCGATGACCCGCTACGCATGTTGCGGGCCGCGCGATTCGCGGCGCGCCTCGACATGACCATCGATCCGGGGATCGAGGTCGCGGCGACGAGGATGGCCGAGCGGTTGGAGAAGGTGTCGGCGGAGCGCATCCGCGGCGAGCTCGACCTCTTGATGCTGACCGATCGGCCCTCGATCGGCCTTGACTTCATTGTTCGCACGGGGCTCGCCGACCATTTCCTTCCCGAGCTTCCGAAGCTGCAGCTCGAACAGGACCCGATCCACCAGCACAAGGACGTGTTGAAGCACACCTGGGCCGTGGTGGACAAGACCTCACCGGAGTTGGCGCTGCGCCTCGCCGCGCTCTTCCACGACATCGGCAAACCCAACACCCGAGCCATCAGCGACGAAGGGGTCACCTTCCGATTCCACGAGGTGGTGGGGGCGAAGATGACGCGCAAGCGCATGGTCGCGCTGAAGTACTCCCTGGAGATGATCGACGACGTGAGCATGCTCGTGGAGCTGCATTTGCGTTTCCACACTTACAAGATGGGATGGAGCGACAAGGCGGTTCGACGATACGTGCGAGACGCCGGGCACCTGTTGGACGAGCTCAATGAGTTGACTCGGTGCGACTGCACGACTCGCAATGCTCGCAAGGCCGCCGCACTGGACCAGCGAATGGACGAGCTCGAGATCCGAATCGCCGAACTGCGTGAGCAAGAGGATCTCAGCCGACTGCGTCCGGCCCTCGACGGCGTGGCGGTGATGGAGTTGCTCGACGTCAAACCCAGTCCTGTGGTCGGCCGGGCTCTGGACTTCTTGATGGAGATTCGACTTGACGAGGGCGAGATCTCGACTCAGGAGGCGGCGGTTCGATTGCGCGAATGGTGGTTGGAGCAGAGCGACTCCGGCGGACACGCCTGATTCCACTATCAGCTTCGTAAGAAAGGGAAGAACCCCTGATGAAAGGCTTAAAGCCTCGTCAGGGGTTCTTTCCGAAACGTCGACCTCGACGCAACCGTTTGCCTACGGCCACACGAGGTTCTCCGCGCCCTCGTCGGCGAACTCCTCGACCATCCGGTGCGCCACGTCGTCGTGGTACTGCACGGGCGGGGACTTCATGAAGTAGGCCGAAGGTCCGATGATCGGTCCGCCGATACCGCGGTCGAGGGCGACCTTGGCGCAGCGCACGGCGTCGATGATGACACCGGCGGAGTTCGGCGAGTCCCACACCTCGAGCTTCAGCTCGACGTTGAGCGGTACGTCGCCGAAGTTGCGACCCTCCATACGAATGTAGGCCCACTTGCGGTCGAGCAGCCACGGCACGTGGTCACTCGGGCCGATGTGCACGTCGTCGGGGTCCATGTGGCTGAAGTCGAGCTGTGACGTCACGGCCTGGGTCTTGGAGATCTTCTTGGACTCGAGTCGCTCGCGCTCGAGCATGTTCTTGAAGTCCATGTTGCCGCCCACGTTCAACTGATACGTGTGGTCGAGGGCGAGGCCTCGGTCCTCGAAAAGGCGGGTGAGCACGCGGTGGACGATTGTGGCACCGACCTGGCTCTTGATGTCGTCGCCGATGATCGGCACGCCCGCGTCGATGAACTTCTGGGCCCAGACGGGGTCCGAGGCGATGAAGACGGGTATGGCGTTGACGAAGGCGACGCCGGCGTCGATGGCGCACTGGGCGTAGTAGCGCTGGGCCTGCTCCGAGCCGACGGGTAGGTATGACACGAGCACTTCGGCCTTGGCGTCGCGCAGCGCTTGGGCGACGTCCACCGGCTCGGCGGGTGACTCCTCGATGACGTCGCGGTAGTACTTGTTGAGGCCGTCCATCGTCGGACCGCGCAGAACGGTGACTCCGAGGGTGGGAACGTCAGCGAACTTGATCGTGTTGTTCATGCCGCCGTCAATCGCCTTGCTCAGGTCGCTGCCGACCTTCGAGCCGTCGACGTCGAAGGCGGCGACGAAGTCGATCTCACTGACGTGGTAGCCGCCCAGCACGACGTGCATGAGTCCGGGCACGTGATCGCCCGGCTTGGCTTCCTTGTAATAGGTGACGCCCTGGACGAGTGAGCTGGCGCAGTTTCCGACGCCCGCGATGGCCACGCGAATCTTCTCCATGGCTCTCCTTTCCTACTTCGCTTCTCGGGCGAAGGTTTGCTGATTACTCCGTTCGGTGGACAACAGGTTGTCAATCCACGCGAGATCCAACTCGACGCCCTTGGCCGCGTGCTCCATGACACTTCGCGCGTAGGAGTCGAGCTGCTCATTGTGCGCGCCGGCGCGAACCTCGGCCAGTCGCGCGACGAGGTCGGCGCGTCGGCGCTCGAGCAGACCCACCCGCAGGCTTGGGGTGAGGTACTTGGCGAGCGCCATGCGAAGTGAGAAGTTCTTGCTGTCGTCGAGGGTGGCCGGGTCGCTCAGTAGCGTGACGAACTCCTCACGGCCCTTCTCGGTGATGCGGTAGACCTTTCGACCGCGTCGACCCAGTCCAGGGGTCGCGCGCAGCGATCGCAACGACGCGCGCTCACCGGAGAGTGAGCCGGTGGAGAGCGGGCTCACGCGTGAGCTCTCAGCGACCACCGCTTCGACGCAACCGAATCGTTCGAGTCGGGCCAGCGCTGGATAGATCGAACCGAAGGAGACGTTCGCCCATACGCCGAGTCGGTCGCGCAATTGGGTCCGGATCTCGTAGCCGTGGTGGTCACGATCCATGAGCAGTCCGAGGATGGCGATGTCTAACACGCGAAATATAGTATCAGTTCGATATATCGAACGTGACGTCGTGTCATTTGTCCATGAATTGCTGGGCGGTAGTGTCACCCGTAATGGATAAGCGGTTCCGCACCAGTACTGCCGACGGAGCAGTGGTCGAGTTCGGGTTGGTCCGCCATGCCCTCCTTGCGAAGGTCGCCGCCGGCCTCGTGCGCTACGAGGACGTCTGCGACGCACATCCGGAACTGCTGCGCGCGGCGAAGAACGTCGGGCGAAAGACCGGCGAGACCTGTCCCGTCTGCGGCGACGTTGAGCTCGTCGAGGTGACCTACGTGTTCGGCGCTCGGCTGCCGGCCGGGGGAACGTGCCCGACGTCCAGGGCCGATCTCCTTAAGCTCGAACGCCGCGAGGAACCCGTGCAGTGCTACGCGGTCGAGGTCTGTGTCGGTTGCAACTTTCACCACCTCGTGCGAAAGTGGGCAGCAGGTGGTCGCCGGATCCGCAGGGCTCCGGCGGTCCAGCGCAAGGAGGTCGGCGAGTGATGCTGGGAGCACCGACGATTCGCGCCCGCAAGCGCCGCCATGGCGATGCGCCGCTGGTCATGGTCACCGCCTATGACGAGCCAGGTGCGCGTCTCGTCGCAGCGGCGGGCGTCGACCTGATCCTGGTTGGGGACTCACTGGCCAACGTGGTGCTCGGTCACGAGAATACGCTGCACGTCACGGTCGAAGAGATGTGTCATCACGTGCGGGCCGTGGCCGCCGCGAAGCCCAGCGTCCACGTCGTGGCCGACATGCCGTGGTTGAGCTACCACGTCGGGGTCGGCGACAGCGTTCGAAACGCTGCCGCTCTCATCCGCAGCGGGGCCAACAGTGTGAAGCTCGAGGGCGGTCGGGTGCGGCGCGACGTCGTACGGGCGCTGCTCGCCGCCGAGATCCCGGTGATGGGGCACCTCGGCCTCACGCCCCAGAGCGTGATGATGCTGGGTGGGTTCAAGGTCCAGGCCAAGACGCACGAGGCGGCCAAGCTGCTGATCGAGGATGCCCAACTACTCCAGGACGAGGGCGTCTTCGCGGTCGTGATCGAGGGGGTGCCCAGTGTCGTGGGCAAGATCGTCACCGAGGCGATTGACATCCCCACGATCGGCATCGGCGCCGGTCCCGACACCGACGGACAGGTTCTGGTCTTCCACGACCTGCTCGGTCTGGGGAATAGGGCACCGGCGAAGTTCGTCCGCCAGTACGCGGATCTGGGTTCAGAGATCACCAAGGCGATCGGCCGGTTCGCCCAAGACGTTCGAAGTGGCGGGTTTCCCGACGAGTCGGAGGCCTACGCCAACCCCGAAGGGCTGTTCGACTAGCCAGAAACTGGCCCGTGGACTAGCATTGACCTTCCCACGAACGTGGGGAAGTGCCAATGAACCCTGCTCTGTCTTCCGCAGAGCCCGGCCTAGCCGGACCAGAGGGAAAGGAAACCGGCCATGAGGCCCTATGAGACCATGATCGTGTTCGACACCGCCGTCGACGCGCAGACCATCCAGATCGCACTTGATCGTGCTCTTGAGACCATCCGTTCCAACGGAGGAACTCCGGGAACCATCGACCGTTGGGGCAAGCGTCCCTTGGCCTACGAGATCAACAAGCGCAAAGAGGGCTACTACGTTCTGGCGGAGTTCAGTGGCGAGACGGCGACCGTTGTCGAACTCGACCGGATCCTGACCCTGTCGGACGAGGTCCTTCGCTTCAAGATCCTCCGCCGTCATGTCAAGAAGAGCTCGAGCCGAGTCACGGCTCAGGCGTAAGTTCGGACGTCGAGCGATCCAAGGAGAAGAAAATGGCCGATAACACCATCACCATCGTCGGGAACGTGACCCGTGATCCCGAACTGAAGTTCTTGAACAGCGGACAGGCGGCTTTGAAACTTTCGGTCGCCGTCAACCGCCGCTGGCAGAACCGACAGACCCAGGAGTGGGAGGAGCGCGTCTCCTACTTCGAGGTCGTGGGCTACGGTTCACTCGCCGAGAACGCCGCGAACTCCCTTTCGAAGGGCTCGCGTGTCATCGTCAACGGTCGTCTCGAGCAGCGAAGCTGGGAGACCGAGAACGGCGACAAGCGCTCGATCGTCGAGATCAACGCCGACGAGATCGGCCCGAGCCTCAAGTGGGCGACCGCGGCCGTCACCAAGACACCACGGGCCGAGGGTGGCAACTTCCAGTCGAATGACCGACCTGCCGCCGCCCCGCGCTCGAACGAACCCAGTACCTACGCCTTCGATGAGGAGCCCTTCTAATGCCCCGTATCAACAACCCCAAGCCGCCGAAGCGCGCGCCAAAAATCGATACGCGCCGCGGCGCCAAGAAGAAGCCCTGCTCCTTCTGCCAGCACGGCGTCGATACGGTCGATTACAAGGACCTGGCGCAGCTGCGAAAGTACATCTCGGACCGCGGCAAGATCCGTGGGCGCAAGGTGTCGGGCAACTGCCAGCAGCACCAGCGCGATGTCACCGACGCAATCAAGACGGCCCGTGAGTTGGCGCTCCTGCCCTATACCCAGCGCACCGTGACCGAACGTCGCGGTGGCCGTGGACGTGACGGTGGGCGAGACGACCGCGGGCCGCGTGGCCCGCGTCCGGACCGTGACGGCGCCGAGTCGCCGGCCGAGGTGGCCGTGGTTGCGGTGGAAGAGGTCGCCGAGATGCTCGACGACGCCGCTGTGGCCGCCGAGGTGCTCGCCACCGCAGATGCCGAGGGGGTCAACGAATGAAGGTCCTTCTTCGAAGTGACATCCATGGCGTCGGACGCCGAGGCGACATCGTCGAGGTGAAGTCTGGCTACGCGCGCAATTTCCTGTTCCCGTCGGGCGCGGCCATGGTCGCGAGCGACACCACCGAACTCCAAGCCGCCTCGATGCGCAAGGCCCGTGACCTGCGTGACGCCCAGAGTCGCGAGGCTGCCGAGACCCAGCGTGCCGTCATCGAGCAGCAGACCCTCACGGTCGCCGCTCGCGCCGGCGCCAACGGTCGTCTCTTCGGCTCGGTGACCGAGGCCGACATCGTCAACGCGCTGCGCACGGCGACGGGCATCTCGCTCGACCGCCACGCGATCCACATGGTCGAGCACTTGAAGGAAGTCGGCGAGTCGAGCGTGACCGCGACGATCTTCGAGGGCGTAGAGGCGACAATCAAGGTGGAGGTCGTGGCCAAGTAGCCCGACGATTCACTACTTCTTCACTACGCCGGGGCCTTGGCCCCGGCGTAGTCATGTCACACCACGGTGCCATTCTCTGGGTGGACTTAGACACAGGAATATCCCCACGTTGTTGTTCTTGCAGCACACAGCCATGATGAGCAACCGTTGAGGTCTTATGACGCAGATTGAATCAGACCGCAATCGACAGGCACCGGGCAGCGGACGCGTGCCGCCCAGTGCCATCGAGGCCGAGGAGTCGTTGATCGGCGCGATGCTCCTTTCGCCTGAGGCGGTCAGCGTCGCCTACGAGACGGTCCAGCCCGAGGACTTCTATCGGCCACTGCACGGGCAGATCTTCAGTTCGATCATCGCGTTGGCGAACTCGGGCGAGCCGGTCGACTACGTCACGGTGCAGGCGAAACTGCAGGAGCGCGGTGCGGTTGCCGTGGAACTCGCGGTGCTCTCGGCGCTGCAGATGAATACGCCGTCGGCCGCCAACGCGCAGCACTACGCCGAGCTGGTGCGCGAGAAGGCCCAGCAACGCCGCCTGATCTCGGTTGCCGGTGAGATCGTGGATGACGCGTACGTCGCTACCGAGGACGTCGTGGGCCTGATCGATGAGGCCGAGCGCAAGATCAACGCCATCGGCGACGCTGGAAGGGTCGACTCGGTGTCACCGCTTCAACGACTCTTGCTCACCGAGGCCGACATTCTCGAGGAACGCGGAGAGACCCGTGGTCGGATCAACGGGCTCGAGACGGGCTACAAGTCGCTCGACCTTGTGTTGCAGGGCCTTCAACCCAGCAGCATGACGATCGTCGGTGCCCGTCCCGGCACCGGCAAGACAGCGTTTGCGCTCGGCATCCTGATCCACGTTGGCGCGGTGGTGAAGCGCCCGGCCCTCTTCTTCTCGCTGGAGATGAGCCGCCAGGAGCTCGCCGAGAGGATCCTCGCCTCGACAGCGCGGATTGACTCGTCCAAGCTGCGTACTGGCGACCTCAGCGACGCCGACTGGAATCGGGCGCACGAGGCGTTCGGTTATTTGCAGAGCGCCAAGGTCTTCATCGACGATAACCCGGCGCTGACGGTGATGGACGTGCGGGCGAGGGCCCGGCGCATCAAGCAGCAGAACGGCGACCTCGGCGTCGTGATCATCGACTACCTGCAGCTGATGAGCTCGCGCGGACGCGCCGAGAATCGTCAGGTCGAGGTCTCGGACATGAGCCGGTCGCTCAAGATCCTCGCGCGCGAGCTGCAGTGCCCGGTGATCGCCCTGTCTCAGTTGTCGAGGAAGCTCGAGGAGCGTGCGGACAAGCGCCCGATGATGTCGGACCTGCGCGAGTCGGGGTCGCTCGAGCAGGACGCCGACGTCGTGCTCTTCATCTTTCGCCCCGAGCAGTACGGCGAGGTTGCCAACGACAAGAAGGCCGAGGCGGAGATCATCGTCGGCAAGAACCGCAATGGTCCCACCCGAACCGCACACCTCACGTGGCGCGGCGAGTTCGCCCGTTTCGACAACGTCGCCGAGGCCCGAGAGATCTAGGGACGTGTAGGGGCCAGGCACTCTGGTCAGTGCCCAGTGGTATTGACCAATGATTGTCCAATCTGCGCCAATTCAAGCTACACATTGAACTGGTGCGAAGTCTGATTGCGTCTACTTCACTCGGATATTTTCAGCTTGACTTCGCACGCCGGCATCACCTCATCGCCGAAGTTGTTGATCACTTCGATGGCGAATCCCCGGTGCAGGGAGCTTGAAACCGTCGAGCACAGTCTCTTCCACGCGTCGAGGTCAAATTCGGCGTTGCCAGACCTCTCGAGTCATTCGTGGGGCCTTTCAGATCCCGTGAAATAGGCCTGGCGGACTATGAACTGGTCCACTCCATGGTCGGTGTCGATGAACCAACATGCAATGTCGTCGACGTCGAGTTCCACTCCTCGCTGAGCTCTTGAGAGCTGTCAACACAAGGTTTCATTCTCGTGACGTCGGGCACCGAAATTCGGAATGAATCGCAGGCACACCCCGCGAGGCAGGCAAGTGCACGTGGGATTCGAACTCGACTTATCGAGAGTGGCGTAGCCGATGGTTGTGGAAGTGCAGGTGTTCGTGGGCGCTCTTGGGACGATGGACGAGTCCACTGGAGAAGACCTCCTGGTCGATGCGCTTCATTGTGCGAAGTCCCGGCAGCACGGCCAACGTGATGATGCCGCCTATGAGGGCGAGTCCATCGCGCAGACCCGTGACCTGAATCAAGATCGTCATCGCGAGGGAACCCACGGCCATTCCTGCCACTTCTCCCGCTTCCAAGGCACCAAGCACTCTTCCTAGCTTTTCGTTCGGCACGACATGTTGCAAGACCGTGATGGCGTTGACGTCGACCACCGAGTTGGCGATGCCGATGAGACCCATGGCGACCAGAGCCGCGACGAGGCTAGGGAAGGCAGCGATGAGGATCAGCGGCGCAGCCCACACCATCACTCCCAGCGCGAAGTTGGTCGCGAGTCGCGCTCGTTCCATAAGCATGAGTGCAATGAAGCCTCCGAGGAGGCCACCAATGCCAATCGTTGACTCCATCAGACCGAGGCCGGAACTCCCGATGTGAAGCAAATGCAAGGCGATTGCGACGGTAAAGACGGCGGACGCTCCGGCGACGACGCACTGCAAGATGTACAGGATGACCAGGATGCGCAGGTCGTGGTTTCTCATGATGACGCGAAAGCCTTGCGCCGCACGCGAGAGGAAGCTCTCTGCCGCAGTCTCCTCTGTGGCCACCGTCGGGTAAGAAACGATCGATGGCTCGTGCGCCTTTGGGTAACGCACTGAAGTGACGAAGAGACCAGACCATACGAAAGTCAACGCATCGAAGGCGAAGGCGGTGGGAACGTTGGCGAAGGCGAGCAAGAACCCCGCCAGCGCGGGCCCCGCGAAGAATCCCACGCTTTCGATGGTGCTGGATACGACGTTGGCTCCGCCAAGTTCGTCCGAATTGCGCGCGAGCGATGGAAGTATTGAGGCCTGAGCCGGTCGAAAGGCCGTACCTGCTATCCCCACGAGGACCACGAGCACGAAGACGTACCACTTCGAGGCGTGGACGCCGGCGAGAATTGCCGCCACTGTGACGAGGACCAGGCGCACGGCGTCTGAGCCCACCATGACGAGTCGTCGGTCGTAACGGTCGGCGAGGGTCGAAGTGAAAGACGCGGTGCTCGCGATGGCCACGTATCGCGCGACGGCCAGTCCGCCGACCGCCGTCGGACCGCCGTGTCGGTACGCGAACACGATGGCGCTCAGCGCAAACACGCCGTCGCCGATCAGCGAGCCACCAAAAGCCAGGAATATCCTTCGCATTGCTCGATTTGCGAAGACGTTGATCATCGCCCTCTTCGATGATTCAAGTTCGTCGCTGATGACGCCCACTCAAACTCCCTATTCCGTTCAGATCCCGTTCGAAGATATCCGCTTCACCGTGGACGTCGCAAGAGGATCGCGCCCGTGGATCTCGGTCAAGATTGCGATTCGGTCCCGAAAGTTGAGGGCCAGGCCGAGCCACTTCGGGACTGCAACTCTGACGGCGCTGTTACACATCCTCGCAATGTTGGATCGAGACGCCATGACGTGATGTCCCGCACGTCGAGCGAATGTCGCGGTCTCGCTCTCGGGTAGCCGGTAAGAGCGTTCGTGGCTACTTCGAGCGCGTAGCCAACGCTTCGAAGTGTTCGTACAGGCGAGGCTCTCCAGTACGTTCGCGCTGGTATTTAGCGTGAGCTTCGGTCTGGCGCCACATGCCGTCAATCCAGAATAGATCCGAAAGCAATTCCCAGTCGAGCACATTGTGCTTGACGAGCGAACCAATGGTCTCACCGAAATTCAGCACTTTTCGGACTGAGTCGTTATCGGCCGCCCCGTCGCTGGCATCGAATCCATCGGCGAAGATCTCCTTCATCGCGTCATCGATACCCAATTCGGTTCCCCATCGCGACAGCTGAATGACGATTAGTGCATCTTCATGCTTGGCCATATTGCCCCTTTACCCTAGTGAACGTCGTCCGAGCGCTGGCCCAGATTGCGGAAACCTTAGTTGATTGGTTGCACCCGTGCTGGAGGCTTCGGTACGACGAATGGTGGGCCATGAGCCCCCGGAGGAAGCTGTGTCGAGCAATTGGCAAATGTTAAAGCGCCGGGAGAAACGCGAGATCGGCCAACGCGTCCTAAGTTCAGGGTTGCGTCGTGAGCGGCTTTTGGGTCAATGGTCAAACAGACCATGGACCACGAGCTACGCCTACATTGGCGCAAGCGTGTACGTGCGCTCGATCTCATTCGCGGTAATCCTGTCGTTGATGGAGCACATTTCGATGGTCACGAAAAGCCACTCGTGGAAGAGAAATTGGGTCCATCAAGCCTGAGTTCGGCGGCCAATTGGAGATGCTGAAGGCATCAAAATTGGAAGACGCCATGTCCCGTCAACTCCGCCGTACTCCCGCATTGGACTCGGCGAGTGATGGCCATGACTCCTAGGAAATGGTCGAGTAGATCGTTCCAAAGTGGTCCCGAGCTTGTCTTGCCGAGTCAATTTGGGATCCATTGGTCAACTTGAAGAGCTGTTACTGGTCCGGATAAGTGGCGCCCTAACGGACGCGCCAGTCGCCAGCTCGCCCAAGCTCACCGGCCGGCGAGCGTGCGATCGCTTTGTGCGAAACTCGCTTCACCATCGAGAAGGGGGCCGTCATGATCGTCCGCACTCGCCACGAGAGCCACTATCTAGCCGACAACATGCTGGGTGACTCCGGAGAACGGGACCTGTTCGTCTACCTACCTCCGGGCTACGAGGAGTCCGGGCAACGTTGCGCCACTGCCTACCTTCTGCACGCCTTCGGCGAGACCGCGGGAGAGGTGGTCAGTCCACCGACGGATGGGCAACGGTGGAAGCCGCCGC
Source organism: Acidimicrobiales bacterium (assembly GCA_025351385.1). GTDB lineage: Bacteria > Actinomycetota > Acidimicrobiia > Acidimicrobiales > RAAP-2 > RAAP-2. The sequence goes on from JANXWA010000025.1 coordinate 109,818, forward strand.
TGGAGGACGTCCTCGATCCAGTGTTCCGACGGATGGGCGTGCCTCCAATGATCGTGGTCATCCCCGAGGGGAACTCACGTTACGGCTGCGGCCAATGGGTCGACTCGCCGGTGAGCGGCCACTTCGGCTCCTACGTCGCGAAGGACGTAGTGGATTTCGTCGACGCGAACTACCGGACCATTCCCGATCCACGAAGTCGGGGAGTGTTTGGCTTCTCATCAGGCGGCATGGGGGCGTGGAACGTCGTGTCGCAAAACCCCGACGTCTTCGCGGCGATGGCCGTGCTCTCGGCGGACACCTACCTCGACATGACTCACAAGGTCTTCACCTACAAGTACTTCAATGACATCTGGCCCGAGCCGCCGAACGGTCCGGTCGAGGGCGACGACTGGTCCCCGATGGTCTACGCCTACTCGGCCGCCTACTCGCCCAATCCAATCAACCCACCATTCTTCGTCGATCTTCCAGTGGCCTGGCCGAGCGGCGAGCTCATCGAGGAGGTCTGGAACCGCTGGTTGGCCTGGGACCCCGTCGTGAACTACGCCGATCGACTCGACAACCTTCGCCAGCTCTCGGGAATACTGCTCGACGCCGGATTCAACGACAACTACGAGCTGCAGTGGGGACACCGGCTACTGAGTCATCGACTGACCCAGTCGGGAATAGCCCACCAGATGACGGAGAACTCGGGCAATCACGGCGGGCGGGCCAACGAGCGTCTGCAAGTGGCCCTGGAGTGGCTGGGCCGGGTGCTGGACCACGACTGAGACGACGATGGCGGATCTCTCGACATCCATTTGAGACTGTGCCAGTGCGGTGCCGCGTTCGCTGATCGCGATCTTCCCAGCCGGCGCCCATACGCTGTCCCGACGGACAGCAGGTATCGTGGGCCAATCTCAAGCGACCGGCCCACGGTCAGTCGGGCGAGAGCGATGCCGGGCACCGACGGGGGGACCATGGACCTGCACTTCGCCACCGCGTGGGAGATCGCGACCGACACCGTGGCGGATCGTGACGTCATCGTCCAGGGCTCTCGACGATTGACCTACCAGGAGTTCGACGAGCAGGCCGCGCGGTTCGCAACGGCGCTCGAGGACGCCGGAGTCGCCGAGGGTGCCTCGGTCGGCCTGTACCTCTACAACTGCCCCGAGTATCTCGTCGCCCAGTACGGCGCCTTCAAGCACCGGGCCGTACCGGTCAACGTGAACTACCGATACCTCGACGACGAGCTGGCCTACCTGCTCGACAACAGTGAGGCCGAGGTGATCGTCTACCACAGCTCCCTCGGCGACCGGGTGGCGCGAGTGCGCGACCGTTTGCCCCAACTGCGCTTGCTCATCGAGGTCGACGACGGGGGCACCAGTCTGGCGGGATCGCATCCGTTCAATTTCCTGATCACGTCGCATGGGCCTCAGGTCCGCAAGGAGCGTTCGGGCGACGACCTCTACATGCTCTACACGGGTGGGACGACCGGGCTGCCCAAGGGCGTCATGTTTCGCCAGGGCTACTTCGTCGAACGGCTCTACGGCGCCTTCGCGGCGCTGGGTCTCGGTGCCGCGCCGCCGACGATCGCCGAGCACGTCGGGCCACTGGTGCGCGAGATGGCCGCGACGGCCCCCGTGACCTCGATCCCTTGCTGCCCCCTGATGCACGGTACGGGGATGTGGGTCTCGGCGATGCGGGCGCTGCTGTCGGGCGGCACCGTGGCGTTGCTTGAGGAGCGCACCTTCAACGCCCACGAGGTCTGGGCACTCTGTGAACGTGAGCGCGTCACCGAGATCGTCATCGTCGGAGATCCTTTCGCGCGCCCGATGCTCCGAGCACTCGAGGAACGCGAGGACGCCGGTCGGCCCTACGACACGTCGAGTGTTCGGGGAATCGCCTCGGCGGGGGCGATCTGGAGCGCCGAGGTGAAGGACGGATTGCGTTCTCGCCTGGCCGCGCAACTCATCGACGCGCTCGGATCCACCGAGGGCAGCACCTACGCCATCAGTTCGGCCAACGCCGAGGTCGGGGCCGAGACGGCCCGCTTCACCTTGGCCCCTGGCACCAGGATTATCACCGAGGACCGACGTGACGTGGTACCGGGTTCGGGTGAACAGGGGATGCTGGCCAGCCGGACCGCGGCCTACGGCTACTACAAGGACCCCGAGAAGACTGCTCGGACGTTCCTCGAACTCGACGGTCTGTCGTACGTGCTCACAGGTGACTGGGCGACGGTCGAGACCGACGGCACTATCACTCTGTTGGGGCGTGGATCTTCGTGCATCAACTCGGGTGGGGAGAAGATCTTCGCCGAGGAGGTCGAAGAGGCCATCAAGCGCCATGAGGGCATTGAGGACTGCCTCGTGGTCGGACTACCCGACGAGCGTTTCGGACAACGGGTGGTCGCCGTCGCCGGTTCGTCGTCTCCGACGCCGCCCGACGGCGAGGAGTTGCGCGACTGGTTGCGGCCGATGCTCGCGCACTACAAGATACCTAAGGTCATCACCGTGGTCGACCGGGTGCAGCGCGCCCCCAACGGGAAGGCCGATTACGGATGGGCCAAGGCGACCGCCCTCGCGAACGGCGCCGATCGCTGATCGAGCGCGGTCACGGTGACCTGGACGGGTCGAACTAGGACGGAGGCACGGCGGGGTCGCCGTAGACGATGCAGAATCCGGCACCGGCACTCTGCTTGTTGGCCGACCACGTGGCGCGCACGGTGTCACTGCAGTGGTAGACGCCGTCGATGATCGTGGGCCGGTTCGTGGGGACGTCGGCGTAGGCGTTGGCGTTCACCACGTTGTTCTGTCCGGGACTGCCCTTCGCCGGGAAGAAGTGCGTGTGCTTGGGCAGCCCGGGCGGGCCCGAGACACGGATCAGCGAGAGGTGGCCCGGATACGAGCCCTTACCGTTGTTCCAATGGTAGGTCTGGATGTACGTCACGCAGTAGGCCTTGCCGTGGGTCGAGAACGTCGGGAGTCCTCCGCCGTTGGCGACCTCGAGGCCGTTGGTGTTGTCGAAGAGCGTGCGCTGTGATCCCTGGCAGACGTAGGTCGAAAGCGGGTGCGTCGTGGCCCCGCCCGGTGCGCCGCTCGCGAGGACGAGTCCCGCCACGCCAAGCACGATGGATCCGGTCGATGCGAGCAGACGTCGTGTGTTCATGGGAACCCCCCGCGGGCGCCTCGACTCCGGTGATCTCGCCCCGTGGCACGAAGGTACACGGCGGACCGATTGTTCGCAAGGTTCCAATTGGCGTATGCACTGCCCGGGCATCGAAAGTGACCTTGGGCCCACCGGTGCGCGGATAGTTTCTGCACGTGACCCTCCACGCCATCGAGGCCCGAGGACTGACCAAGTCGTTCGGCGGCGTCCTCGCCGTCGACTCCCTGGACCTGACCGTCGAATCCGGCGAGGTGGTCGGGTTCCTCGGCCCCAACGGCGCCGGCAAGACGACCACCCTTCGACTCCTGCTCGGCCTCTTGCGACCGAGTTCGGGCGAGGCGACCATCCTGGGCAAGCGGTGCGGCTCCTCCTTCGCGCGCCAGCACGTTGGCTACGTGGCGGGAGACGTCGCGCTCTGGCCCCAGTTGACCGGTCGAGAGACCCTCTCCCTACTGGCCTCGTTGCACGGATCCAATGACGACGCGTACCGCGATCAGCTGATCGAACGTTTCGAGCTCGACCCCGACAAGCGGATCCGCGCCTACTCGAAGGGCAATCGACAGAAGGTCGCGATCATCGCAGCCCTCGCGACGCGCGCGGACGTGCTCTTGCTCGACGAGCCGACGTCGGGCCTCGATCCCTTGATGGAGAGGGCCTTTCGCGAGGCGGTGGCCGAGACTCAGGAACGGGGTCAGGCGGTCCTGCTCAGTTCGCACATGCTCTCCGAAGTCGAGCAACTCTGCGCGAGGGTCGCGATGATTCGAGCAGGACGTCTGGTGACGGTCGCCGACGTGTCCGAGTTGCGCGCTCGCGTCGACATGGAGTTCGAGGTCATTGGCGAGGTGGGCGACCTCTCCCATGTGCTCGGCGTCACCTCGGTCGAAGCTCTCGACGACGGCGTGCGCGTTCACGTCAGTGGCCCGCCGGGCCCGCTGCTCGTGGCACTGTCCCGTTGGCCCGTTCGGTCGCTGCGCACTCGCGAGGCCTCCCTGGAGGAGATCTTCCTGTCGTTCTACGACCAGACGACGTCACCCGACCCGTGAGTCCTCCGAGTTCGAAGCACGGTTTGATGTGGCGCCAGGTCCGCGTGGTCACCTTCGTGATGCTCGTCCTGATGGCTTTGGTCGTACGAGTCGGACTCACGACGTTCGACTCGGCCGGGGGCGTGAAGGGCATGACCGCGTTCATGCACTTGCTACGCAACCCCGCGATGACCGCCCTCTACGGAAGGGCGACCTCGCTCGCCACGGCCGGCGCGTTCGTCGCCTGGCGAATGGGGATGTACCTGGCTCTGGGCGCGGCGCTGTGGGCGGGACTCTTGGCCACCCGTCTCACTCGCAGCGCCGAGGATGACGGCACGTGGGACCTGTTGGTCACCGGCGTCGCGGGACGGCGGTCGGCCCTGAAGACGGCGATCGTCGTGGTCATCGAAGGAGGTGCTGGCGTCGGGGTCGTCACCTTCCTGGGGCTGATGTCCGGTTCGCAGAGTGTGGTCGGCTCGACGCAGTTTGCCCTGGGGTTGGCCGGGGTGGCATGGTTCGGCGGAGCGATCGGCCTGCTCTGCGCCCAGCTGTTCGCACCTCGACGCAGTGCCTCCCAGATCGCCCTGATCACTGTGGGCCTGATGTTCCTCGTGCGGATGCTGGCCGACGGGTCGTCGGGCGGTGGCTGGCTTCGTTGGCTGACGCCCTTCGGATGGCTCGAGAACGTCGACTCGTTCGGTCGTCGCTCGTCGCTGTGGACCCTGCCACTCATGATCGTCCCGGCCGTGGCGATGGCTGCAGCGTGGTGGAGCGAGCGTCGGCGCGACATCGGCGGAGCGATGTGGGTCCGCCCGGACCGTTCCCGAGCGCACGTGATGCTGTTGGCGACGTCGTGGCGCTTCGCCTGGCGCGAGCGCCGCAGCTCGCTCGTCGCCTGGGCCATCGGTCTGGCGGCAATGGGCGTCGTCGTCGGATACTTGACCAACGCGCTGGTCTCGTTCTCTCGGTCGGACCCCGCGTACGCCCGACTGCTCAACCGGTGGGGCTACGGGTCGATGATCACTGTCAAGGGATTCGTCGCCGAGATCTGCGTCATCATGGCGTTGGCTCTCAGTTTCCTCGTCGTGACTCTGCTGACGATGGTGAGCGCCGACAACCTCCAAGGTCGCCTGGAGGTGCCGCTCGCCTCGGGGACTGGACGCGTGAAGTGGCTGTCGGCCAACCTCGCCGCGACCTCCCTCGGCTTGGTCGTCGTCGCGCTTGTCTCCGGGGTCGCGATGTGGGTGGGCGTCGAGTTCAGCGGTTCCTCGATCGCGTTGTCGGTGCCGCTGAAGGGGATGCTGAACTCGGTGAGCGTGGCACCGTTGAATGTCGGTGTCGCGGTGGCCTTCGCGGTGTGGCTGCCCCGGTTCGCGTTCACCGCGATGGCCGCACTGTTGTCACTCTGCTACGTGATCTCGATGCTCGGGCCGATACTTCGCTGGCCCAAGTGGCTGCTCGACGTCTCGCCCTTCCATTTCTTGCACCTCGTACCGTCAGAGGCGCCGAACTGGGGGGCGACCATGTGGTTCTTCGTCATCGGGGCGGCCCTGACCACGGTCGCGTCGATCGGCTTCGCTCGTGGCGACCTCGGCCGTTGAGCTATTTCGGCTGGAAGCGGATGCCGGCGTCGATGCGGATCGACTCGGCGTTCATGTAGTTGTTGGTGAGCAGCTCGATGGCGAGTGACGCGAACTCCTCGGGGTAGCCCAGCCGCTTGGGGAACAGGACGTCCTTGCCCAGGTGGGATTTGAACTCGTCGGACTGCGGGCCCGAGCCATAGATCGGCGTTTCGATCAGTCCGGGCATGATGCAGTTCGCCCGCACGCCCACGACCGCAAGGTCGCGCGCGAGCGGCACGGTCAGCCCGATGATGCCGCCCTTGGAAGAGGCGTAGGCGACCTGGCCGACCTGTCCCTCCACCCCGGCGATCGAGGCGGTGTTGACAATCGCCCCGCGCAGCCCGTCACCGTCGGGCGCATTGTGGCTCATCGCCGTGGCGGCGAGGCGACAGACATTGAAAGTCCCGACGAGGTTGATCTCGATGACCTTGCGGTAGAGGTCGAGGTCGTGGGCCGAGACGTACTCGCCGTCCTTGCCCACGGTGCGCGTGGCCCACCCGATGCCCGCGCAGTTGACCACGCTCGCGAGGGGAGCCAGGGACTTGGCGAGTTCGATCGCCGCGATGACCTGGTCGGTATTGGTGACGTCGCAGTGTGCGTACGCCCCTCCGACCTCGGCGGCGACTTGGGCGCCGCGCTCGTCGTTGAGGTCGGCGATGACTACCTTGACGCCCCGGGCGGCTAGAGCCCGGGTCGTAGCCTCGCCGAGGCCGGAGGCCCCACCGGTGACGACGGCTGATGTGTTCTTGAGTTCCATGAGTTGCTCTCTATCGGTAGGCCAGCACACGCGGCTGAGCCGCTACCGAGTCAAGCAGACTTCGGCTGGCCCGTGTCGCGAGCGCCATCTGGATCCACCGGTTCGGTCCGGGGGCCGCAGGAGCGAGGGTGAAGCTGGTGTCGGTCGCCACCAACTGGCGATACGCCTCGATGGTCGCCTCTTGGTCGCGAATGACCTTCGCCTGGGCCTCGAGTGTGGCGTCGAGACGGCGTTCCGCTCGGTGCGCCACCTCGAATCGCAGACCGAGCCAAGGCACGAAGACGGCGAACGCCAGCGCGAGGGAGAGGAGGGGGAGTGCGAAGATCTCTGCGAACATGGTGTCCTACTTTCTTGTTCGATACTCAGCTCGAAGTCTGACCGGCGACCTCTAACGCGGGTCAAGGCCGGCCGAAGGATTCGCTAAGAACCGGGGTCGGGGCTAAGCACCCTCCGAAGGCGGGCAATGGAGAGGGTGAGGAGGCCCTGGCTCGCGGCCTTAGCCTGAGTGGATGCCGTCGGTCTACGAGTACACCAAGGATCAGCTCGCGGAGTTGCTCGCCGGCGAGCCGCGCTACCGCGTTGACCAGGTCTGGCACGGCCTCTGGAGCGAGGGCCAGGCTCTCGGTGACATCACGACTATCCCCAAGACGCTCCGCGCGCGCCTCGCCAAGCAGTTCCCAGGGGGCCTCGAAGTGGCGAACGACGTTCAGAGCGACCACGGCGCGACGCGCAAGTGGGTCTTTCGTCTCACCGACGGATCGACCATCGAGACGGTTCTCATGGGCTACGACGACCGCGTCACGGTGTGCGTCTCGAGTCAGGCCGGTTGCGCCATGGGCTGCACCTTTTGTGCCACGGGCCAGGCCGGCTTCACCCGTCACCTCACCGCGGGCGAGGTGCTCGAACAGGTGATGTTCGCCGCACGCGCCGCCGCGCCGCGGCGCTTGTCGAACGTCGTCTTCATGGGGATGGGCGAACCGCTCGCCAACTACATCGTGACGATGAAGGCCGTGCGGCGACTCCACGAGTACCGCGGACTCTCGGCGCGCCACCTCACGGTGTCGACTGTCGGTGTAGCGCCGGCCATCGAGCGCATGGCCCGCGAGGGCCTTCCCTTGACGCTCGCGGTGAGCCTGCACGCCGCGAACAACGAGACGCGCGACGAGCTCGTGCCGCTCAATCGCCGATTCCCGCTCGAGCGCCTGCACGATGCCTGCGTGAACTGGATGGCGGCGACCGGTCGGCGACTGAGCTTCGAATGGGCGCTGATCGACGGGGTCAACGACACCGATCGGGCCCTGGACGAACTCGCTCCCTACGCGAGGTCGTTGCGCGCGCACGTCAACCTCATCCCGCTCAATCCGACGCCCGGCTATCTCGTGCTCGGCTCGTCGTCCCAGCGCGTGCGCGAGTTCCGCGACGGCCTAGTGGAGCGGGGCGTCAACGCCACGGTGCGCAACACGCGGGGCCGCTCGATCGACGCGGCCTGCGGGCAGTTGGCCAACGTGACCAACGGTCGCCGCCGTTCGATTCCGGTTCGCTCCGCCTAAAGGGCTTCGCGGTTCCAGAACGTCGGACGCCATCGCATCAGGGCGATGACGCCAAAGATGCAGGCGACCCCGCCCGAGACGATCGAGAACTCGGTGGAGGTGAAGTTCGCGACGACCCCGGACTCGAGGTCGCCCAGACGCGGCCCGCCGGTGACGACCGCCATGTAGATCGACGAGATTCGGCTACGGAAGTCGTCGGAGATCGCTATCTGGATCATCGTGTTGCGCAGCACCGTCGAGATGACGTCCATGGCGCCCGCGATCGCTAGGCAGACGAGTCCGACCGCCGCCACGTGGACCAGTCCGAAGAGGGCCATCACCGTCCCCCAGGCCACGACCACGAGCGCGACGAGCCGGCCCTGGCGGCGCACTCGAGCGATCCACCCGGTCATCACGGCCATCAGCAACGCCCCCGCGCCGGGCGCCGCGTAGAGCAGGCCGAGCGTGCGCGGCCCACCGTGGTAGAGGGTCAGGGCGACGGCTGGGAAGAGCGCGCGCGGCAGGCCGAAGACCATGGCGTTGAGGTCGACAAGGTAGACCGCCTGGACGATTGCGTGGCCACGCACGTAGCGAAGCCCATCGCCGATGGCGCGCAGAATCGCCGTGTCGGTGTGCTCGTTTGAGGCAGGCATCGGCGTCATGAACGATGTCAGCGCGATGAGCACGACGAACGTCGTGGCGTCGATTGCGTAGCAACTGAACAGGCCCACGCTCGCGATCAGCACCCCGGCGAGCGCCGGTCCGATGACCATCGTCGAGTTGTACGCGACTTGGTTCAGCGAGTACGCGCCGACAAGCTCGTCGGGTCGAACCAACTTCGGGATCGCGGCAGTTCGCAGTGGCCCTGAGAACCCGGCGAACCCGGCGGCGAGGGCCGCGAGCACCAGAAGGTAGGCGAGGTGCTGGTGACGAAGGTGCGCGTTGACGGCCAGAGCGCCACTCAAGAGTCCAAGCATCGCGGCGCTCAGTTGCATGAGCGTGCGCTTGTCGCGACGATCGCCCATAGCGCCTCCCCACAGCGAGCCAGTGATGAGGAAGGGCAGTTGGATGAGGCTTGCGATTCCGACCCAGAGGCTCGAGTGCGTCTCGCGGAAGACCTGATAGGGCACCGCGACGATCGTCAGATTACTGCCGAGTAGCGAGAACACTTGGCCGGCGTAGAGGAGTCGGAAGTCGCGATTGCGCTTCAGCGGCCCGATGTCGACAAGGAACCTGGGCATCCGTTTATCGTACGAGAGTAGGGTGCGAAAGAGTTAGTGGTCGAAGGAGAGTCGATGATCGACGAGGAACTTGTCCAGTTGCTCACGCCGGAAGGCGAACGGATTACCCACCCCGATTACGAGTCGACCCTTGACGGTGACGAGGTATTCGGCCTCTACCGCGACATGGTCATCATCCGACGGCTCTGCAATGAGTCGACGTCTCTGCAGCGCCAGGGCCAATTGGCGCTCTGGGCCCCGGTCCAGGGTCAGGAGGCCGCTCAGATCGGCGCCGGTCGGGCCCTCGCCCCGATGGACTTCTCCTTCCCCTCCTACCGTGAGCACGGCGTCGCCTGGTGTCGAGGCGTCCCGCCCGAGGACATGCTGCGGGTGTTTCGCGCCGTCACGACGGGGGGCTGGGACCCTCAGAGGTACCGCCACTCCGTGCCGACCGTGGTACTCGGTAACCAGACGCTGCACGCGGTGGGCTACGCGATGGGCGTACAGCGCGACGGGGCTGAGGAGGCCGTGTTGACCTTCTTCGGCGACGGCGCCTCAAGCCAGGGTGACGTGCTGGAGTCGTTCGTTTGGGCGGCGTCATTCAACGCGCCGGTGGTCTTCTTCTGTCAGAACAATCAGTGGGGCATCTCGACGCCATCGTCGGTGCAGTCGAAGATCCCGCTGTACCACCGCGCCCACGGATTCGGGTTCCCCGGCATCCGTGTCGACGGCAACGACGTGCTGGCGGTCTACGAGGTGACCAAGCGCGCCCTCGAGAGCGCACGCGTTGGCGGGGGCCCGACGCTGATCGAGGCCTACACCTACCGGATCGGCGCGCACACCACGTCGGACGATCCCACGAGGTACCGCATCGACGCCGAGGTCGAGGTGTGGAAGCACCGTGATCCCGTGGAGCGGGTGAAGTCGCTGCTGGTGCGCGAGTACCAGATCAAGAACGCCACTTTCGACCAGGTCGCGACCGAGGCCGACGCCCTCGCGTCCAAGCTGCGAGAGGACGTACTCGCGATGGGCCGACCCGACCCCATCTCGATGTTCGACCACGCCTACGCTGCGCCGCACCCGCTCGTCGACGAGGGGCGCCGTGAGATGGTCGAGCTCGGCATCAGCGCGGGGACGAGTTGATGGCGACGACGACGATGACGATGGCCAAGGCCCTCAATGAGGGACTGCGCCGCGCGATGGAGAAGGATTCGAAGGTCCTCCTGATGGGCGAGGACATCGGTCGACTCGGCGGCGTCTTTCGCATCACCGACGGCCTCCAGAAGGACTTCGGCGAGGACCGAGTGATCGACGCACCGCTCGCGGAGTCTGCGATCGTCGGAACCGCGGTGGGTCTCGCGATCCGTGGGTACCGCACTGTCTGCGAGATCCAATTCGACGGATTCGTCTACCCGGCCTTTGATCAGATCGTCTCGCAGGTCGCCAAGTTGCACAAACGCTCCGACGGCGTCTACACGATGGGTCTCGTGATCCGCCTGCCTTTCCAGGGCGGCATCGGAGCGATCGAGCACCACTCCGAGAGCCCCGAGCCATACTTCGCCCAGACCGCCGGCCTTCGTGTCGTGTCGTGCGCGACGCCCAACGACGCCTACTGGATGATCCAGCAGTCAATCGAGCACGACGACCCGATCATCTTCTGCGAGCCCAAGAGCCGCTACTGGGAGAAGGGTGAGGTGGACATCGACACTCCGCCGCGCGGACTCTTCGAGGCCGAGGTCCGCCGAGTCGGCACCGACGTCACCGTCGTCGGCTACGGCTCGTCGGTGAAGACGATATTGCGCGCCGCAGACACCGCGGCCGGCGAGGGGACCTCGCTGGAGGTCATCGACGCTCGCTCGGTCTCGCCGCTGGACCTCGACACGATGGCGAGGTCCGTCCAGAAGACCGGACGACTGGTGGTCGTCCAGGAGTCGCCGAACACCGCATCGGTCGGCTCGGAGATCGTGGCCGAGTTGACCCAGCGCTGCTTCTTCTCGATGAGCGCCCCCGGACTTCGGGTGAGCGGCTACCACGTGCCGTATCCGCCGTCGCGGATCGAGGATGACTTTCGACCGAGCGTCGACCGGATCCTCGACGCCGTCGACCGAGTGATGGGATTCGGGGGATGAGCGAGGCCACATTCCTGCTGCCGGACGTCGGCGAGGGCCTGACCGAGGCAGAGATCGTCGAGTGGAAGGTGCAGGTCGGCGACGTCGTCACCTTGAACCAGGCGCTCGTCGACATCGAAACGGCCAAGGCCGTCGTCGAGCTCCCGAGTCCCTACGCGGGCACCGTGGTCACGTTGCACGGCCAGGTGGGTGACGTCATCGACGTCCATCAGCCCCTGATCACGTTCGAAGTCGGTGGGGACGCGACCGCGACGACCGCCTCGACCAGTGTCGCATCGTCTACCCAGGAGCCCGCGGTCGGCGAGGGCCGTCAGGCGGTCCTTATCGGTTACGGCGTGGCGAACGAGGAGGCCGTCGTCACTCGCCAGCATCGCCGCACCGGGACGACGGCGGTGGCCGGGACAGTCGCGACGACTGCACCGCAACCAGAGCCGGTGATAGGGGCGACTGACGTCCGCGCCGCGCCCGCGCCGCGCTCCACACCGCCCGTACGCCTCTACGCGAAGCAGCACGGCGTTGATCTCGAGTCACTTTCGGGCTCGGGGCGTGACGGCCTCATCACCCGCGACGACGTCGATCGCGCGATGCAGGGATCGGGTAGCGCCCGATCGAGCGCCCCAATTACCGGGCCGACCGCCACGTCGCGCTTCGTTGGACGCGATCTCGAGTCGTGGTCGACTGGCCCGAAGGAGGAGCGTATCCCGGTGAAGGGCGTGCTTCGTTCGATGGCCGAAGCGATGGTCCAGAGTGCCTTCAGTGCGCCTCACGCCGCGGCGTGGGTGCGTGTCGACGCTACGCGGACGATCGACCTCCTGGCGTCGTTGAAGGAGCAGCCGAACCTCGCCGGCGTGCGACTGTCACCGCTGACGATTATGGCGCTGGCAGTCTGTGACGCCGCGCGCCACTACCCGGGCATCAACTCCAGTTTCGACGCCGCGGCCGGTGAGGTGATCGTGCGGCGTACCGTGAACCTCGGCATCGCGGCGAACACGCCGCGAGGCCTAATCGTCCCGAACCTGAAGAGAGCCGACCAGCTCGAACTTGTCGCCATGGCGTCGGCCCTGACGGCCCTCGTGGATAAGGCCCGTCAGGGTACGACGACGCCCGCGGAGATGCTGGGCACGACGCTGACCATCACGAACGTCGGCCCGTTCGGCGTCGACGCCGCAATTCCGATCCTCCCTCCGGGAACGGGGGCGATCCTTTGCGTGGGCCAGATCGCCAAAGCACCGTGGGTCGTCGACGACGAGGTCGTCGTTCGCCACGTGGTCGAACTCACCTTGGCCTTCGACCATCGACAGATCGACGGAGCGATGGCGTCGGCCGTCCTCGCCCACATTGGTCGGTTCGTCAACGACCCCGCACCGGCGATCATCGCCGGCTAGGCCGTCGAGACCCTCAGGGCCGCTAGGGCCCGATCGGCGTGTACGTCCATCTGCATCTCCGAGTTGATGACGTCGACCAACCGTCGGTCTCGTCCGATGACGAAGGTCGTGCGCCTCACCTTCAAGAAGTCGAGAGACCGCTTCACCCCGTAGCGCCGGGCGACCTCTCCATCCACATCGGCCAGTAGTGGGAAACCGAGTCCGAACTGCGATGAGAACTGCGCCTGTCGTTCGACGCTGTCCATCGAGATGCCAACGCGCTGGGCCCCGACGGCTGCGAACTCAGCGGCGAGGTCGCGGAAGTGGCACGACTCCTTTGTGCAGCCCTTGGTCATGGCCGCCGGGTAGAAGAAGAGAACCACGGGTCCGCTCGCCAGCATCGTCGAAAGCGTCCGCTCGGCTCCTTCCTCGTCGAGGAGCGTGAAGTCCGGGGCGAGGTCACCGCTGTGCATCTCTTGAGACTACGGGTCGAGCCGGAAACCGACTCCGCGGATGGTGATCAGGTGTCGGGGGTTGGTGGGGTCGTCCTCGATCTTCTGGCGAAGGCGCTTCACGTGGGTGTCGAGGGTGCGCGTGTCCGAGAGCTCGAGGCCCCACCAAAGCGTGTCGAGACAGACCTCGCGGGTCACGACCTGACTGAGTCGGGTCGCGAAGAGAGCGAGCAGGTCGAACTCCTTGCGGCTGAGCTCGATCTCCAGTCCTCGTCGAGTCACGGTGCGCCGGATGAAGTCAATCCGGAGGTCGCCGAAGCATGCGACCTCCTGATCGAGACACGCGACCGGTCGGCGCAACACCGCTCGGATCCTCGCAATCAACTCGCGCAGCCGGTATGGCTTCGTGACGTAGTCGGCGGCGCCGATCTCGAGGCCGAGCACGACGTCAACCTCGCTGGTGCGTGCAGTGACCATGATGACCGGCGTGCGGGTCGAGTCGTGGAGCTCTCGGCAGTAGTCGATACCCGAGCCATCGGGGAGCATGACGTCGAGCAGCACCAGGTCCGGCTTGGCTGACGTCATCAACTGACGGGCCTGAGCGATGTTGGTGGCGCCGATGACGACGAACCCCTCCACGGTCAGCCCGACGTTGAGCGCGTCCTGGTAGCTCTCCTCGTCCTCGACCACCAGGATCACACTGCGACTGTCAGGGTCGGCCATGGCGTCCTCGCAGTTCGGTGTCAGAGCGGCGAAAGGCGGCACGGTTCGTCTCGTCAAGGGGGCTTTGCAATCGTCGACGTGCCACGAGGCCAACGTAGGAAGGCAGGGTTACCGCAAGGTGATAAGAGCGCTATCGAGAGGGGGTTAAGAGATGAATCTTTTCAAGGCCCCTCGTCATAAGGGCAGCATCCGGCGTCCCGCTGTGTTTGACTCGGAGCTGACGCAAGGGGGATCGTGGGTGAGGCAATGCTGAGGATCGGTCGCGACGAGCACGTCTGGTCGTTTGACGCGAATCGTGAGCCGGTGGTGACGGTCGAGCCGGGCACGGTGCTCGAGATCGAGACGTGGGACTGCTTCACGGGTCAGGTGCAGAGCGAGAACGACACCCTCGAGAAGCTCGACCTCAATCGGGTGAACAGCGCGACCGGACCGATCGCGGTGCGCGGTGCCGAGCCGGGCGACACGCTGTCGGTCACCCTCCTCGACATCCGGCCCGGAGAGAAGGGGGCGGCGATGTGCATCCCGGGATGGGGACAGCTCATCGACTCCGTCCACTCGCCCACGACGCGCATATTCACGGTCGCCGACGGTGTCGTCACCATGAATGATCGGGTGTCATTCCCGGCCCGTCCGATGTTCGGTGTGATTGGCGTGTCGCCGGCATCGGGCGATATCACGACGTTCCTCGCCGATCGCCACGGGGGCAACATGGACGACCACGTCAACGGGATCGGCGCGACGATTCACCTGCCGGTATTCCAGTCCGGAGGTCAACTGGCGATCGGCGACATGCACGCGTCGATGGGCGACGGCGAAATCTCGGGCACTGGCGTTGAGATCGGTGGTGTCGGGCTGATCAAGGTCGACGTGATCAAGCGCCGGGCTGGGGGTTGGCCCATCACCGAGACGAACGATGCCTTCTACACCCACGGCACGTCGGCGAGCAGCATCGACGAGGCCCTGAAGTCAGCGTGCGAAGAAGCCTCGCGACTGCTCGTGGACGAGTGGGACTTCTCCGTAGAGGACGCTTTCATGTTTCTCTCGGTCGCGGGCGACCTCGGCATCGCGCAGTACTGCCATCCGTCGCCTGGCAGCGTGATCGCTCGCATGCGGGTGCCGAAGCTGGCCTCGAATCCGGCACCATTTCGCGTCTGATCAACCCGTGGCGATGGTGAAGCCCTGGTAGGTCGTCGTCGAGCTCAGGTAGCTGCCAGTGGCCGTGCACGACGTCGCGGTGTTGCACACGAGCCCATACACACCACCGTCGACCCCGACGGTGGTGGCTCCCGGAGGAAGCCTCACCTGGGTGCCGGCCAACCAGGTGCCCGCCCTCTCGTTCACGACGAGGGCCTGGTAGTTGCCCGCGTCGTCAATGAAGGCCGCGCCAGCACTGCAGTTGCCTGACGACCGGCACGACACCGCGACTACGCCGCCGTTCTTGCCGGCCGCCTGTGCGCCACTCGTCAGCGCGAGTTCGGTGGCCGTGCTCCATTGGCCCGCGACCTCATTGACGAAGAAGCCCTGGTAGAGCTGCGCACTGTCGCGGTACTGTCCGCCCGCGCTGCAGTTGCCGAGCGAGGGGCAGGACAGTCCGCCGAAGCCGTAGAAGAAGACGTGGGGATTGGACGCCGCGCCCGCTGGCATCCTCATCGACACCGCGCGGCCCCACTGACCGCGAAGCTTGGTCACCGCGAGACCCTCGATGGCTCCGTTTGCGTTGGTGTAGTCGCCGATCGCGGTGCAGTTCGCGTTCGAGACGCACGATATTTCGATGAGAATCGCGCCCGGGAACGCGTTGGCATCGCCGGGCAGGGCGAGTGGTCGGGCCCGTGCCCACTCGCCGCCAACTTGGTCGACGGTCAGCCCGTGCGTGACGCCGTTGACGTCGATGTAGGACCCGACCGCGCTGCAGTTACCGGCCGAGGTGCAGTCCAGTTGGTTGATTGAGATGAAGGGATTCACGTTCGCGCCCGCCGGCGGGACCACCTCGCTCGCGCGTCCCCATCTGCCCCGCACTTCGCTGACGACGTAGCTGTCGGCGTGGCCGACCGGCGAGGTATTGGTCAGGTACGCACCGACCGCGCTGCAGTTGCCGATCGAAGCGCACGACAGTGATCGGACTGCGCTGTTCTGACCAGTCGCCATCGCGTTCGCCGGCAGCACGACCGCTCGGGCGGCGGACCATGACCCCTGCACCTCGTTGGCGAGGAGGCTCTGCGAATTGCCACCCTTCTGCTGGTAGCTGCCGCCTACGGCACAGTTGCGCGCACGCGCGCACGAGAGTGCGCTGATCGTGACGGCGGGATTGGCCGCAGCGTCCCGGGGCGCGACCAGGCGCCTTGGGGTCCGCCAGACGCCGGCCACCTTCTCGAGCAGGAGTCCCTGGGTGTTGCCCGACGAGTCCGCGTACGCACCGCCCGCCGCGCAGTTCCCTATTGACGGACACGAGAGCGCCGGCAGGTAGCCCTGGGGGAGACCGGAGGCACCGCTCGGCAGCGTGACGATCCTGGCTGCCTGCCACGTGGGTTCGGCGTTGACCGCTCCGGCCGGGACCGCTACGGCCAAGGTCGCCAGCGAAGCGACGAGCAGCGCGGTGCGGGGTAACTCCATCTACATCACTCCAATGGCTAGCACTTCGCGGGCGGTACCTGATCGCGAAACCTTGAACGTGGACTCGATCGTTGGTGGCTCTCGGACCTCGGGTCCTCCTCAGTATAAGAAGGACGTCGCGCCAGACACCGTCGCGCGGCCGTGGCGAGGAGTCGTCCGTCGAGTCCATTTTCGGCCGTCGGCTAAATCCACGGCGGGTATCCCCGGACGACGAGCGCTGGCCCGCAGAAGTGCAGTTCGCCACTGAGAAGGCGCACAGAGACACGGCCTCGATTGCCACGAAACCACCGTCGCGAGGTTGGTCGAGACGACCAGGACGGCCAAGAGCTCCCGCGGCACGTACCGGTACATTTTCGCATTGTTCTGACGACCGACGGCCATTCGTGAACGGGTGGCGCGTGGCACTTCCATGGACGGCGAGTGATGTTCGCGAGTACCGTGATGGACGGTGCTCGCCCGCACGGGCGACGTGGGAGGCATGATGGGCGACCAATCGGCGATCGACATTCGCGGCGTTGCGAAGTCGTTTGCGACGACGACGGTGCTGCACGACATCAACCTCGAGATTCGTGACGGCGAGTTTTTCACCATGCTCGGTCCGTCGGGCTCTGGCAAGACGACGCTGCTTCGAATGGTGGCCGGTTTCGAGACGCCCGACGCTGGCACGATCAAGCTCCACGGCGATGATGTCACCCAACGTCCCGCCCATCTGCGACCGGTCAACACCGTCTTTCAGGACTACGCCCTCTTTCCGCACATGGACGTGGTCACCAACGTCGAATACGGGCTGCGGGTGTCGGGGGTCAAGCGCGACGCGCGTCGAAGGCGCGCCAATGAGGCCCTGGCCATGGTCCGGCTGGAGGGATTCGGCGAGCGTCGCCCGGCACAGCTGTCCGGGGGCCAGCGTCAACGGGTGGCCCTCGCTCGGGCCATCGTCAATGAGCCCAGCGTCCTGCTCCTCGATGAGCCCCTCGGGGCACTCGATCTGAAACTGCGTCAGGAGATGCAGACCGAGCTCAAGGCGATACAGCGCAGGATCGGCATCACCTTCCTCTACGTCACCCACGATCAGGAAGAGGCGATGGCGATGAGCGACCGGATCGCCATCATGAACAAGGGCGTGATCGAACAGATCGGTAGTCCCAAGGAGGTCTACGAGCTGCCGGCGACGGCCTTTGTCGCTAGCTTCATCGGGACCTCGAACGTCATCGAACGCGACGGTCGCTCTCAGTCGCTTCGGCCCGAGCGGCTCATCATCCTCACGGCCTCGGAAGCCGCACCGGTTGGTTCCCACGCCGAGCCGGGCGCCGTGACCGACGTCGTCTACCTCGGGATGGTGACGAGGGTCTTTGTCCACCTCGACAGCGGCGACGACCTGGTCGCCGTCCAGACGAACGACGGCTCGTCCATCGCGTCGACCGTGGCGAATCCCGGTGATCGGGTCCAGGTTGCCTGGCGTCCCGCGGACGCCTTTGATCTTGACACAGCACTAGTCTGAGCATCTTAAGAGCCAACGAAGAAAAAGTTCAGGGGGAACCATGAGTCATCGTGTTATCAACAGCTTGGGGAAGCGAGTGGCCGTCACACTTTCGGCGATCTCGATTGGAATGCTCGGCATCGCAACGATCACGTCGGGCGCAGGCGCCTCCGGCCTCACCGCACCTACGGCCGGCATGAAGCCCGCGTCGGCGGTGGGCAAGGGCGAGGGCAGCCTCAACCTCATCGCGTGGGAGGGCTACGTCCAGCCACAATGGGTGAAGCCCTTCACGAAGGCCACCGGCTGCGTCGTCCATCCGAAGTACGCGGGATCGTCCGGGGAGATGGTGTCCCTCATGGCCAACGGAGGTGGCGGTCAGTACGACCTGGTCTCGGCGTCAGGCGACGCCGACCTTCGCCTCATCTACGGTGGCGACGTGAAGCCGGTCAACATGTCGTTGATCCCCTCGTGGAAGCAGTTCCGTCCATTCCTTCAAGCTCCGAGCTTCAACACCATTAAGGGCGTTCACTTTGGCGTGAGCCTGCAGTTCGGTCCGAACGTCCTGCTCTACTCGACCAAGACCTTCAAGAAGGCGCCCACCTCGTGGAGTGTCCTGTACAGCTCGAAGTACAAGGGCAAGCTGACGGTGCCGAACAACCCCATCCAGATTGCCGACGCGGCGCTCTACCTGGAGAAGTCCCAGCCCTCACTCGGCATCACGGACCCGTACGAGTTGACTCAGACGCAGTTCAACGCCACCGTGAACCTGCTGAAGTCCCAGAAGCCCCTGATCGCCAAGTACTGGAACCTCGCCAGTGACGAGATCAACCTGTTCCAGAGCAAGACAGTGGTCGCCGGAGCTGCCTGGCCGTACCAGACAATCACCCTCCAGTCGAACAAGGCCGCCGTCGCCGACACCATCCCATCGGTCGAGGGCGCGACCGGCTGGGCCGACTCGTGGTTGCTCGCCACGCACGCGCCGCACCCCAACTGCGCCTACAAGTGGATGGCGTGGGCCTCGACTCCGCAGGTCCAGGCCGAGCAGGCCGTGTACTTCGGTGAGACGCCCGCCAACTCGCTGGCGTGCCCCCTGATGAACAAGCTGCAGGCAGGATCGTGCGCGGGCTACCACGCCGACCAGCCCGACTCGTACTTCAAGACCATCAAGTTCTGGAAGACGCCATTGGCGCAGTGCGGCAACGGCAAGAGCGACTGCGTGCCCTACAGCCAGTGGACAAGCGCCTGGACCACAATCACCGGATGACGACTTCGGTCGACGCCTCGCCGAAGAGTGGAGGGCCTCGTGCCCTCCACTCTTCGGCATTGGCCCGATCGAGGTGGCGAACCGCCTTCATGCTGTCGCCTCCGCTGCTGTGGTTCCTCGTGATCTACCTCACCTCGCTCGTCTTGATGCTGGTCACCGGCTTCTGGAGCGTCAACGGCTTCACCTCTCAGATTGACCACCACCTGACCGGCCAGAACTTCTCCCAGATCACTGCCGGGGCCTATCCATCGATCATCGGACGCACCGTGCTGCTCGCCGTCCTGGTCACCGTCACTGACGCCATCGTCGCGTTCCCCTTCGCCTACGTCATGGCCCGGGTGGCGACTCAGCGGACCCAGCGGATCCTGCTGGGGGCGGTACTCTTGCCGCTCTGGGCGAGCTACCTCGCCAAGGTCTACGCCTGGATCTCGATCTTGGAGAAGGGCGGGGCGCTCAACTGGACTTTCTCCAAGGTGGGGTTGCCGAACCCGAACCTCGGATTCACCAACGGCGCGATGTGGATTGCCTTTTGCTACATCTGGCTGCCGTACATGATCGTCCCGATCTACGGTGCCCTCGAACGGATCCCGTCGTCGTTGCTCGACGCATCGGCCGACTTGGGCGGCTCCTCGTGGTCCACGCTGCGCCGGGTGATCCTGCCGTTGGCGCTGCCGGGTCTGGCGGCCGGATCAATCTTCACGTTCTCATTGACACTCGGTGACTACGTGACGCCGCTGCTGATCGGAGGGTCGAACTCCACGCTGATCGGCAACGCCATCTACGAGAACCTGCTGACTGGCGGCAACCTGCCGCTGGCGGCAGCGCTCTCGACGGTGCCCATCGCGGTGATGATCATCTACCTGGGAATCGCCAAACGTCTCGGCGCATTCGAGGCGCTGTGAGACGCCGTCTCGCGCGGGCGAGCCTCTGGTTGTGGGTGCTCGGGGTGTTGTTCTTCCTCTTCGCGCCTATCGCGACGATCGTCCTGTTCGGCTTCGACAGGTCGAACGTCGAGACTTGGCCGATCCAGCACTGGACGCTGTCGTGGTACTCGGTGGCGTGGCACGACCCTCAGGTGCGAGCCGCCTTCGCGCTCTCCCTGAAGGCCGCCTTCGCGGCGACGATCCTGTCGCTCGTACTCGGCTCGATGGCGGCCTTCGGTGTGCACCGCGCCCGATTCTTCGGCCGCGACTCGATCTCGCTTCTGCTGATCCTGCCGCTGGCGCTGCCGGGAATCATCACCGGTGTCGCGCTCAACTCCGCCTTCCAATGGGCGGGGATCCAACTGTCGATCTGGACCATCATCGTGGGCCATACGACCTTCTGCATCGTGGTGATCTACAACAACGTCATCGCCCGACTACGCCGGACGTCGAACACCCTCCTAGAGGCCTCGGCCGACTTGGGCGCCACCGCCGTGCAGACCTTCCGCTTCGTCACGCTCCCGACCATTGCGACCGCACTGGTGTCGGGCGCGTTGCTGGCCTTCGCGCTCAGTTTTGACGAGGTCATCGTCACGACCTTCACCGCGGGCGCGCAGAACACCCTTCCGATCTGGATCTTCGGAGCGATTCGCCTCGGACAGCAGCTGCCCGAGGTCAACGTCGTGGTCACGATGGTCGTCGTCTTGATGTTCATCCCCATCCTGATCGCGGCGCGACTCACCGGCAGTGAGAACTTCGCGCCCCGTGTGGCGGCGACCCAGCCAAAGTAGCGTTGGCCGGCGCAGGTCAATATTTTGCGTGGTGCCGGTAGGTTGTAGGTGCAGGTTGTTGCTATCTGCACCGACTCAGAGACGCCATTCTTGGGTAGGACGGCCGTCGCGGTCGTTCGCCATTCCGGCACGACGCCTCGTAACTCTGGAGGTTGCCGTGTCCCCGCTGCCCGTCGCCGACCGTCCGCACCGCAAGTACGCCATGGTCTCGACCTTCCCGCCGACGGCCTGTGGCATCGCCACCTTTGCGGCTGCGCTGAGCGGAGGGTTGATCGAGCTCGGCCAGGACGTTGGCGTCGTGCGGGTTGGTGGATCACGTGACGCGGTGAACGACCTTGTCGAGGCCCACTTCAATGACGCCGATGGTGCGCTCTCCTCCGACGCCCACACCCGACTCGAACTCGCGGACGTGGTCGTCGTCCAGCACGAATACGGGATATTCCCCGGTCGCGACGGCGACTCGATAGTCGCCGCGCTCGAAGCGATCGCCCGTCCGACCATCGTCGTGGCCCACACGGTTCTTGAACGTCCCACCCCGCACCAGCGCAGCGTCCTCGAAGGTGTCGCGCGATCGGCCGACGCCGTCGTCGTGATGACCCAGGCCGGTCGATCGAGGCTGTGCTCGCGCTACGACGTCGATCCAGTGAAGGTCACGGTCATCCCCCACGGCGCTGCGGTCTCGCCCACTGGCGGCCCAGGTCCCGACCCGAGGCATCCGATGCTCCTGACGTGGGGTCTGTTGGGACCGGGCAAGGGGATTGAGTGGGCGATCGACGCGTTGACGCTCGTGAAGGATCTGCGTCCTGGCCCCCTCTACCGGATCGCCGGTGACACTCACCCCAAGGTGGCCGAACTCGAAGGTGAGGCCTATCGCGACATGCTCGCTCGACGGGCGCTCGATCGCGGGGTATCGGCGCAGGTGCAGTTCGACGCGGGTTATCGGGGCCTCGACGACCTCGCCCGTATGATCGCGAAGTCGTCGATTGTGGTTCTGCCATACGACTCTCCCGACCAGGTCACGTCGGGCGTGCTCGTCGACGCCATTGCGGCCGGCCGTCCGGTCATTGCGACGGCGTTCCCCCACGCGGTCGAACTCCTGGCGGGCGGCGCGGGGATCGTCGTACCCCGTCGCGACCCCGTGGCGTTGGCCACGGCCCTGCGCACCGTCCTCACCTCTCCACGCCTCGCCGAGTCGATGTCCGCCGAAGCCCGTCGACTGGCGCCGTCGTTGGCGTGGTCGAGCGTCGCAGGTCGCTACGCAGCGTTGGGCGAGCAGTTGATCAAGCGCCGGGCGCCGGTGTCGGCTTGACGGCGCGGACGTCTTCCTTTGATCACCTCGAGGCGATCACTGATCGGTTCGGGACCTTCGAGCACGCCGATCACTCGACCCCCCGTCGCGAGCACGGCTACTGCGTCGATGACGTCGCTCGGGTCCTCGTGGTCACTGCTCGCGAAGTCGATCACTCCACTCAGGTCGACCGACTAGCGACGGGCGCGTTGGCGTTCCTCAAGGAGTCCCAGCTGGCGAGCGGTGCCGTGCGCAATCGCCGGGCCGCGGATGGCTGCTGGACGAGCCGAGCCTCGGTCGATGACAGTTGGGGTCGGAGCCTCTGGGGCCTCGGGACGGCCTCGGCGAGCGGACAGGCGACGATCGATGCCGAAGCCCTCACCCTCTTCGAACGGGGGGCGGCGCTGCGTTCGCCGTGGTCCAGGTCGATGGCGTTCGCGTCGCTCGGCGCCGTCGCGGTGCTCGAGGTCGACGCTCAGAACCCCGTCGCACTCGGACTTCTCAGCGACGCCGCCGACGCCATGGTTGGCTCGGCCGCCGAGAGTGGGTGGCCGTGGCCCGAGCCGCGGCTCGCCTACGCCAATGCCCTGCTGCCGGACGCGATGATGGCCGCCGGTTCGGTGCTGGCGAGGGGCGACCTGGTGAGAAGGGGACTCGACCTTCTCGGATGGCTCCTTGCCCGTGAGACCGTCGAGGGGCACCTCTCAGTGACGCCGGTCGGTGGTTCGGGGCCCGGTGACGTCGGACCGGGCTTCGACCAACAGCCGATTGAGGTGGCCACGATTGCCGACGCCTGCGCGCGCGCCGCCACCCTCGACGATTCGGTGCGTTGGTTGAAGGGAATCGAGATGGCGCATTCTTGGTTCGAGGGCGATAACGATACGATGTCCGTCATGTGGGACGCGACGTCGGGTGGCGGCTTCGACGGATTGGCCGCCACCTACGTGAATGTGAACATGGGCGCCGAGTCCACGCTGGCCCTCATCGCCACGCGCCAGCACGCCGTGGCCCATCGGCTGGTGCCGGCGTGAAGCGTCCCAACCTTGTGACGAGGACTGACGTGCACCTCACCCCCGATAGCTCGCGAGTCATCACACTGCTCTTCGTGGCGGGCCAGGAGCTTGGTGGCGTCGAGTCGAGGGCCTCGAGCGTCGTCGACCGGATCATGGCGCTGTCGGAGGCCGATGTCCGTCGACGTCTGAAGGAGGTCCTCTACCGGTTCGGTCGACGTCACCGCGACATCGTCGCGGTCTTCGGTCAGCACGCCGAGCGGGTCGGGGCACGCCTCGACCCCAGTGCCAACCTGAGTGAGGAGCGGTGGCTCCTGCTCGGCGCGGCGTTCACTCACGAGTTCTCCCTCGAGGCAGCCTCGGTCTGCAACCCGAGCATGGTCGCGCACCCCGACCAGTCGGACCTCCCCGACGGGGCTATGCGATTCGTGATGAGCTTTCGCGGCATCGGCGAAGGTCACCGTTCGAGCATCGGGTTTCGCACCGGGACGGTCAACCGCAAGGGAGCAGTCACCATCGACGAACGCGGTTCACTGCCCGAGATCGGTGCGGTGCGCGACGGTCTCTTCAATCGAGACGTCTTCCACGCGAGGTTGAGGGCGCTCGATCGCGACGGCGAGAGCGCGGGGTACGTGCTGGACCACCTGGCGGTGATGTTCACCGGCGAGGAGCTCGAACTGAGGCTGGCGGTGCTGCTCTCCGAGCGCGACACCAGGTCCGACGCCGCGGACGTCGCGCGCCTGCTTCGCGCAATCGCGTCGTGCAGCTACGCCGTGCACTTCGACGCAGCGTCCGACATATCCGAGCGCGTCCTCTGGCCAACGATGGGGGCTGAGTCCCGCGGCATGGAGGACGCCCGCTTCGTGAGGTTCACCGACACCGACGGCTCGTCGACGTACCTGGCGACCTACACGGCCTACGACGGCGACGCGATCTCCCAGCAACTGCTCCAGACCGACGACTTCGTGGACTTCGTCGTGTCGCCCGTCGTGGGGGCGGCGTCAGCCAACAAGGGGCTGGCTTTCTTCCCCCGAAAGATCGCGGGACGCTACGCCGCGCTCTCGCGCTACGACCGTGAGACCAACGCGGTCAGCCACTCCGACACCCTCGGCCACTGGGGTCACGCGATGACCTATCAGTTGCCGAGCCGGGACTGGGAGGTCATCCAGCTCGGGAACTGCGGATCGCCGATCGAGACCCCGGACGGTTGGCTCGTGCTCACGCACGGCGTCGGACCGATGCGCACCTACGGCATTGGCGCGGTCCTCTTGGACCTCGACAACCCCAACATGATGGTCGCGTCACTCGAGGACCCGCTGCTCACCGCGGCGCCGGACGAGCAGGACGGCTACGTGCCCAACGTCGTCTATAGCTGCGGTGCGATTCTTCACGGCGACCTGCTCGTCATCCCCTACGGTGTCGCCGACTCGCGAATCAATGTGGCGACGGTGAGCCTCGCGGCCCTGCTCGGCGCCATGAAGCGCATCGAGCCGACTGCGGCGGAGCACATCTAGGCCAGGCCCGGGCAATGCGGCTTCGGCCCGCCGTTGACGTTGCCGTAGCGGTGGTAGGTGATCGCGACGCTCTGTTCGAGCAGCCAGCGGGCCATCTCGACGTCCCCGCGCTGGGCGAGCGGCCGGCGGTCGGTCGTCACGCCGTGCTCGAGCAACTCGCTGGTCGGTGGCGTCTCGTTCGACAGCCATCGCACGCGGCCCACGGTCGGGGCCCGCTCCACCAGGTCGGCGCATGACTCGACCGTGGAATTGGGCACGATTTGATTTGGCGCGTCGACGCTGAAGCTGGCCCGCAGGCCGGCCCGGCGCTGGATGAACTCAATGACGGCGAGTTGATCGAGCGAGAACCGTTCGTCTACGCGCACGACGGTCTGCTTCGTCGGGCGCCGGTAGCGCTGGAAATTCCTCTCCACCGCGAGACCGGACCGGTCGATCGACTGGCTGCCCGCCTCGAGCCACCAGGTGCGAGCTTCGTCGATCGCGCTGGTGGGGTCAAAGAGCTCGGGCCAATCGCGCAGCGAGTTGACGTAGTGAAGTCCGCCGGCCTTGGCGGTGGGGCCGACGCTGCTACGACGCCATCCTCCGAAGGGCTGCCGATTGACGACCGCGCCGGTCACCCCGCGGTTCACGTAGAGGTTGCCGGCCTGCACCTGGTCCAGCCACTGCTCGCACTCGTGGACATCCAGTGACGCAAATCCGGCCGTCAGACCGAAGTCCGTCTGGTTCTGCCAGCTGATCGCCGTCTCCAAGTCCGGTGCGACCATCACGCCGAGCACCGGGCCGAACCACTCGTGTAGGTGACTCCACGATCCAGCTGCCACCCCCAGCCGCACGCCTGGACGCCACTGCAGTCCGGCGTCGTCCAGCGGCACTGGTTCCACCAGCCATCGTTCGCCGGGATCGAGGTCGCGTAGAGCTCTCACGAGGGCCGGCTCGGCGGGGCGGATGATCGGGCCGACGGACGTCGACAGCTCCCAGCCCGGTCCCACGACCAGGCTCGCGACCGCGTCGCCCAGTTGGCGCAAGAACGACGGGTCCTCGAAGACGTCGCGCACCACAATGGCCAGGCTCGCGGCACTGCACTTTTGGCCCGCGTGTCCGAAGGCGGACTGGACGACGTCTTTCACCGCGGCGTCGATGTCGGCGCAGGCGCTGACCACAATCGCGTTTTTGCCACTCGTCTCGGCGAGCAGGTTGAGGTCGGGGCGCCACGACGTGAACAAGAGCGCGGTGTCGAATGAACCGGTCAGGATCACCCCGTCGACGCCGTCATGAGTGATGAGGCGCCGACCGACCTCGTCGTCGCGGGTCGGCACGAACTGGAGGACCTCCATTGGCACACCCCCGGCCCAGAGTTGGCGCGCGAGGTGCCAGGCCGTCGCGACGGCCTCGGGGGCCGGCTTCAAGATGACGCGGTTGCCGGCCGCCAGGGCAGCACAAACCCCGCCCGCGGGGATCGCGTACGGGAAGTTCCACGGTGGCACGACGACCACGGTGCCGAGGGCCCTGGAGTCGCCTTCATCGGTGGCGCAGTTCGCGTAGAAGCGGGCGAAATCGACGCCCTCGCTCACCTCAGGGTCGGCCTCAGCCACGGTCTTGCCCGCATCGCGCGCCATGAGCGCAATGGTCTGGACCCGCTGGCCCTCCATCACGTCGGCGCAGCGCCAGAGGATCTCGCGCCGCTGCGCCGCGGTGGTCTGCGACCACGTCGAACCGGCCTGCGCGGCGACCCGAATTGCGTCCTCCACGTGCGCTCGCTCCGCGACCGAGTAGTGGTACCAGGGTGTGCCGTTCGCACTGGGGTCGGTGCCTACCTCGAACGGCGACGTGACGATCTCACGGCCACCGATGACGAGGGGGATCATCTCGATGGGTCGCTCGCGCACGGCCGCCAGTGCCGTCGTGACCTCGCCGAACACCGTGGCGGAGGTCGGGTCGATGGCGGGGGAGTTCGCGAAGACCCCGGCGGTCATCGGCGTCGGTGGAGCGTGACGCAGCGACGCGGTCGACAGATTGTGACGTGCGTGGACCGAGGTCTCGAACCGTGCACGCTGCTCGTCAAACTTGGCCCCGTCCGAGCCAATGTCGAAGGCGGCCTTCAGGTAGTTCTCGTCCGAGGTGTTCTCGTCGAGTCGACGAACGAGGTAAGCGACTGCCGAGGCGAAGTCGTCACTGCGCGTGACCGGGGCGTACAAGAGGACCCTTTGGCCGGCGCGCGCGATCGCGAGGGACTCGGCGTTGGCCATGCCCTCCAGCATCTCGACGTCAACCTGGTCGAGCACTCCGCGGGCGCGCGCGACTTCGAGGGCCCACGTCAAGTGGAAGAGGTTGTGGCTGGCGATGCCGACGCGCACCGCGTCGGCGTGCTCCGCGCGCAGCGCCGCGTCGATGAGTCGCGCGTAGCTGGCGTCGACGTCGGCCTTGGTGCGATAGGGGGCCGGCGACCAACCGTGGAGCTCGGCCTCGGCGGTCTCCATCGCGAGATTGGCCCCCTTCACCAGACGGACCTTGATCGAGCCCCCCGAGCGGCGGTGGCGATCCTTCGACCAGGCGACGAGGTCGGCGAACACCTGGTGGGACTCGGGAAGGTAGGCCTGGAGCACGATCCCGGCCGCGATGGACGAAAACTCCGGCTCGTCGAGCACGGTCCGGAAGGCCTCGACGGTGAGCTCAAGGTCCCGGTACTCCTCCATGTCAAGGTTGATGAAGGCCCGGTGCGCCTCGGACTCTCGGTAGAGGAGGCGCATCTTCGCGCAGACCCGTTCGAGCGAGCCCGCGTGGTCAATGGTGATGACCTGGCTCACGATGGCCGAAAGCTTGACGGACAGGTAGTCGATCTCGGGTCGCGAGACCATCTCGAGCACACGGCGCAGACGCTCGTCGGCCTCGCGTTCGCCAAGGACCGCCTCGCCGAGCACGTTGACGTTCAGCCCCACCCCGTCTCCTTGACGTCGGTGCAGGTGCTCTCGCAATGGCGCCGTCTCGGCGGGCAGGATTAGGTCGCGTGAGAGCTGCCGAACTCTCCAGTGGACCAGTCGGATGACCGGTGCGGGCGCCACTCGAGAGACCAGGGCGAGGAGTCGCAGGCCAGTGGCGTTGACGACGCCGAAGCCTCGGACCGACGAGGTTGCCGCGGCGCGACGAAAGACGTTGATGGAGCTGCGCACCGAGCGGATGCGCATGACCTCGTCGGTCAGCGTGATCGTGACCTCGATGGCCCTAGGGTCTCGGAAGAGACGCGAGAAGCGCCTTCGGCCCGCCTTCTCGGAGCGGCCGCGCATCGCGTCAGAGCGCTCGATGAGCTCGCGCGCCTTGACGACGGAGATCTCAGCGAGGATGTCGATCGACGGGTCCGTGCGGATCAAAGACACAATTCACTCCAGATCACTAGAGCGACGCTCGAGCGGTGTTCTAGCGAGCGCGCATTCGAGCTACCACTTCATCAACCACTTCCGAGGTCGTCGCCTGTCCGCCGAGGTCGAAGCTGCGAATACCGTCCAGGGCGGCACCGAGGGTGGCCTTGCGTAGCGACTTGGAGACCTCGAGGCACCGCTCGTCGCCGTGGTTGCCCGCGTGCTCGAGCACCGCGGCGCAGGCCAGCAGCATCGCCATCGGGTTCGCGACGTTCTTGCCCTCGAGCGAGGGAGCCGTACCGTGAGGCGCCTCCGCCATCGCCGCAGTCGGGCGCAGGTCGTCGTCGAGTGCGAGCAGAATCGACTCGGCCCCGGCGATCGAGCCGAACATGGCCAGCACCAGGTCGCTCAGGCAGTCGCCGTCGCGGTTGAGCGCCGGGATGACGGCGGTCTGCTCCCACTGCTCGGTCATGAGGCCGGCGTAGGCGGCGTCGATAAGCATCGGGTGGTAGTGGACGTCGGGATGGCGTGCCGCGGCCGAGTCCATCTCCTCCTTCAGCATCCCTTCGTAGGTCGCCGAGACCGTCCACTTCGGTCCGCCGTAGACGAGCCCGTCCATCGAGGCCGCGGTGCGAAAGGCGAACTCGGCGACGGACCGACAGGTGCCGCGGTCGATCCGTTCGGTTCGCCACGCGGTCTCGGTCGTGGCCCCGGCCTCCCCGTCGCGGCCCTCCTGGGCGCCGTAGGCGTCGCCAACGGCCATGCGTACGACAACGACCGGGTGAGTCAGTGGGACGATGGGCGAGACGCCAGGAATGCGGCGCCCGGTGCGGACGATGACCTTGCCGTTGATGCCCTCTCGCAGAATCCGGTTCGGCGACCCGACGCCGCCGATCTCGGTCGGGGTGATCGTTGCGGCCTTCAGCCCCAGCCCGGTTTCGACAATCGCCTTCGCGGCGTCGCCGACGACCCCATTCTTGGTCGATCGACGGTTCGCGAGCGAGAGGTCGTAGCGCACCAGTTCGATGTCGAAGCCGACGACACTGGGCTCGAGCACCCTGAGGGACTCCTCCAGCAGTTCTTGACCGGTCTGGTCGCCTTCGCATACGACGATTGAGGTTGTTGGCACCTCTTCAGGTTACCGAGTCGGGCCCGATGGGGATCGCGACCGGCGCCGCCCGCCCGGCGCCGTGCACGGCGTCGGGGAAGGTCGAAGTGAAGGCGGGTGCACCGTGGGCGCTCGCTAGTGTTCGACCGTGACGTGGTGGCGCGACGCGGTCGTCTATCAGATCTATCCGAGGTCCTTTCGGGACTCGAACGGTGACGGGATCGGCGACCTCGACGGCGTGCGCCAGCAGCTCCCCTACCTGTCGTGGCTCGGTGTCGACGCGCTGTGGCTCTCGCCGGTGTATCCCTCGCCGATGCGCGACTTCGGCTACGACGTGTCGGACTACATCGGCATCGACCCGGTCTTTGGAACGTTGGAAGACTTCGACGAACTCGTGCGCGAGGCCCACGAACTCGGACTTCGGGTCATCCTCGACTGGGTGCCGAACCACACGTCGAGCGACCACCCATGGTTCGTCGACTCGCGCTCGTCGCGCACGTCGGACCACCGGGACTGGTACGTCTGGCGAGACGCCAAACCTGATGGCGCACTGCCGAACAACTGGATCCGCGCGTGGAGCGACGAGCCCGCGTGGACCTGGGACGACGCCACCGAGCAGTACTACCTGCACTGCTTCCTGCCCAGCCAGCCGGACCTTGACTGGTCGAACGTCGAGGTCCGCCAGGCGATGCACCAGACGATGCGCTTCTGGCTCGATCGTGGCGTCGACGGGCTGCGGATGGACGTCATCCACCTCCTCGGCAAGGACCTCGACGCCGACGACCCGGCGGACCTGCGTGCCCTCAGCCACGTGCCTCTCAACGACGTGCCTGTCACGCACGACTACGTTCGCGCTATCCGTTCGGTTCTCGACGGATACGAGGGCGAGCGTGTCTCGGTCGGCGAGGTCTACCTGATCGACCCCGATCGAGTCGCCCAGTACTACGGCGACGGAGACGAGTTGCACCTCTCGTTCAACTTCGCTCCTCTCTTCACTCCCTGGCGGGCCGACGCGTGGGCGGCGGTCATTGCGCGCACCATGGACTCACTCGAGCCGCGCGGTGCATGGCCGACGTGGGTGCTGTGCAACCACGACAACGCCCGAATCGCGACGAGGCTCCACGGCGATGTCGCGGCGGTCCGGTCGGCGCTGGTGCTGCTGTTGACGCTACGGGGCACGCCGTTCCTCTACGCGGGCGAGGAGTTGGGACTCGAGGATGCCGTCATCGCCCCTGAGCGGGTGGTGGACCCCGGAGGGCGCGACGGTTGTCGGGCGCCGATTCCGTGGACGGCGTCGCCCGACCACGGGTGGTCGGGCGAACCGTGGCTGCCCTTCGTCGAGCGGGCCTCCGAGCTCTCGGTTGACTCGCAGTTGGTCGACGAGGGATCGATGCTCCACTTCACCCGCACGGTCCTGGATCTGCGTCGTCGATCGACGGCTTTGCGCAGTGGTGCCCTCGAAGGACTGCACGTCGAGGGCGAGGTGCTCGTCTTCGATCGGGTCGGCGATGACGGGCGACTGCGCGTCATGGTCAACTTCTCGGCAGACGGCGAGGTGACGACGCCGCACGAACTGCCCCTCCTCTCGAGCCGGGCCGACCACCAATCCGGTATCTTGAGGGCGCGTGAGGCCATCGTGTTCGAGGTTCTGAACGATCGGGCGTCCGTCACTCACTAGTCACCCCCGCGTTGCTTTCGGGCAACCGGTGCTCAGTACCCTCGGTGGTTGGTCAAATTGGTACTCATCGTCAGCGAGGCGCTATGAAGGTCCCCTATCTGCTGACTCCCGGGCCGCTCACGACATCGGACGGGGTCAAGCGGGCGATGTTGCGCGATTGGGGCTCGCGGGACCCGGACTTTATCGACATGAATCGCGACGTCCGCGAACGGCTGGTCGCGCTCGCCGGGGTTGGCGACACCCACGTTTGCGTCCCGATCCAGGGTTCGGGTACCTTCGCCATCGAGGCCACGCTGGCCACCCTGGTACCCCGCCACGGTCGTCTCCTGGTGCTGGTCAATGGGGCCTACGGACGTCGGATGGTCGAGATGTGTCGCGTCATGGGTCGCCCCGTCGAGTCGCTCGAGTGGCGCGAGGACCAGCCGGTCGACCCTTCGCAGGTCGACCGGCGGTTGACCGACGAATCGGCCATCACGCACGTCGCCGTGGTCCACTCCGAGACCACCTCGGGAATACTGAATCCGCTGGACGCGATCGCCAACGTCGTCGCGCAGCACCGGAGGGGATTGATCGTCGACGCCATGAGCACGTTCGGCGCGCTACCCCTTGACGGCAATCGCGTCTCGTTCGACGCGGTCGTCGCGTCATCCAACAAGTGCCTCGAAGGGGTGCCCGGCGTCGGCTTCGCGCTGGTGCGCCGCGACGTCATCGCGGCGAGCGCGGGACGTTCGCAGTGCCTCAGCCTCGACCTCTTCGCCCAATGGCAGGGCTTCGAGCGCAACGGTCAGTGGCGCTTCACCCCGCCCACTCACGTGATCGCCGCCCTGTCGCGGGCGCTGGACGAGCACGAAACCGAGGGCGGCGTCGCGGGACTCGGAGTCCGCTACGCACGTAATCACGAGGTCTTGGTCGACGGGATGGTGGAGATGGGCTTTCGCTGCCTGGTCGCAAGGTCCCTCCAGGCGCCCATCATCGTGACCTTTCGCATGCCGGGGGACCCGCGCTTCGTCTTCGAGGACTTCTACGACCGTCTCAGTCGTCGGGGATTCCTGACCTACCCCGGCAAGCTGACCGTCGCCGACTCGTTCCGGGTGGGATGCATCGGGCGACTGGGTGAGGGAGAGATCCGTTCGGCGCTGCGCGCGATCCGAGACGTCCTCGACGAGATCGGCGTGCGCGACGGCGCACCGGCCGAGGTGTCGGCACGCTGACACCCTGTGGGACCTCGTCTAATCGCCTTATCGGGGTGGTTCGATGCCCGTGTAGTTTCGCAAGATGGACATGACTCGCGGCGACGAGACGATCGGTCCACTCGTCGCGTGCGACGCGTCGAGCGAGGTGCCGTGGCGGTGAGCCGCTCTCTCGGGTCGACGCGACGAAATGACGCGACGTACGACGACCTGCTCGATGTCGCCTTGAACCTGCGCTGGACCTGGAAGATCGAGGCCCGTCGACTCTTCGCCCGCCTGGACCCCGACGCCAGCCCCGGAGCCCTCGAGTGGCCCCACCAGCTCCTTCGCGGCATCGGTCGCAACGGACTCCATCAGATGCTGGTCGACGATCCGGAGCTGTCCCTGCTGGCCAAGGCCGTCGTCGAGGACTTCCGGGTCAACGCCGCGAGCGGCGCCAAGACCTCGCGTACCTGGTACCGCGTGGAGCATCGCAAGCAGCGGGACCTCGTCGTGGCGTACTTCGCGGCCGAGTTCGCGCTGACGGACTCGCTGCCGATCTTTGCGGGTGGCCTCGGGTCGGTCGCGGCGGAGCAGCTGAAGGCCGCGAGCACCCTGGGGATACCGCTGATCGGCGTCGGTCTCCTGTACCGAGGGACGTCACACCAATGGTTGGACCGCGACGGTCGCCAGCACGAGTCCTGGGACATGACCTCGCCGTCGAAGATGCCGATCGAACTGGTCCGCGACGCCCAGGGCCGAGGCGTGCAGGTCGCGGTGTCGCTGCCGGGCCGCGACGTGCAGGTCGCGGTGTACCGGGCCAAGGTGGGCCGAAGCGACCTCTACCTCCTCGACACCGCGGTCAGTGCGAACTCCACCGCCGACCAGGCAATCACCGCGCGGCTCTACGACAGTGACGTCGACGTCCGGCTCGCCCAGCAGCTCGTGCTTGGCGTGGGCGGCGTGCGCGCCCTCGCCGCAGTGGGCATCGAGCCGGACATCCTGCACCTCAACGAGGGCTACACGGCGTTCGCCGTCCTCGAGCGGACCCGCCGAGTGATGGCCCAGGAGGGCCTGGGCTTCGCCGAGGCTCGCGAGGCCGTGCGCCCGGGCGTCGTGTTCACGACCCATACGCCCGTGGCCGCGGGCCACGACTACTTCGATCCCGTGGTCGCCGCGAGGTACCTCTCGCGCTACGCCGGCCCGCTCGGCGTCGACCCCGAGACGCTGCTGTCGCTGGGACGGTATCGCGCGGACGATCCCGGCGATTCGTTCTGCCCCACCGTGCTCGCTTTGCGCAGCGCCGGCGCGCGAAACGGGGTGAGCCGACTCCACGGCCGGGTGACGCGCGACCAGTGGGCCGGCCTTTGGCCCCGACTCCCGGTGGACGAGGTTCCGATCGGCTACGTGACCAACGGCGTCCACCTGCAGTCGTGGACCACGAGTGCGGTGCACGACTTGTTGACGGCGACCCTGGGCTCGAAGTGGCGCACGACCCCCGGTGACCGCGTCGAATGGTCGAAGGTTCTCGAGATCGACGAGGCGGACCTCTGGCGTGCGAAGAACGAAGCGCGCGCCGGTCTGGTCGAGTTTACCCGCCGCCGCGCCCGTCAGGAGCTCGCCCGCCGCCACGACCCCATCGAGCGGGTGCCGGCCGTCGAACTGCTCGATCCGACGCGGCTCACCATTGGGTTCGTGGGCCGTTTCGTCGCCTACAAGCGACCGACCCTGCTGCTGAGCGACCCGGAGCGTTTCGCCACGATCCTGAAGGACCCCGCACGCCCGGTCCAGATCGTCTTCGCGGGCAAGGCCCACCCGAATGACGAGGGCGGCAAGCTGCTCCTCCAGAGCATGATGGAGTTCGCCGAGCGCTTCGGACTCGACGATCGCGTGGTCTTCATCGCCGACTTCGACACCACCATGGACCGCGCGCTCGCCCAGGGAGTGGACGTCTGGCTCAACACTCCACGTCGACCGCTTGAGGCCTGCGGTGTGGGCGGCATGAAGGCCGGGATGAACGGCGTGCTCAACTTCAGCACGCTGGACGGTTGGTGGGACGAGGCCTGCCTGGACGCCGACCCGACGGCGCCCCCCGTCGGGTTCTCGATCGGCACCGCCGGTCCCTACGCCGATGAAGAGACCCAGGACGAGCTCGACGCCAACTCGCTCTACGAGACTCTCGAGGACGAGATCGTGGCGCGCTTTTACGACCGTGACGAGCACGGGGTGCCGAAGGCGTGGATGGCCTCAGTGAAGCAGTCAATGGCGACGCTTGCCCCCACGTGGGACTCGCTGCGCATGACCCGCGAGTACACCGAGCGGTTCTACCTGCCCGGTCTCGTGCGCTCCCGCCAACTCCGCTCGGGCGGCGCCGTGCTGGCGCGAGCCCACGCCCGTGAGATCGAGCGGTTGCGGATCAACTGGCCGAGCCTGTGGATCACCATCAACGTTTCGAGCGAGCTGAGCGAACGCCGGGTGGAGGTGTCGGTCGGTCTCGGTGGCCTCGATCCGGCCGACCTGCGGGTGCAGCTCTGGATCGATGAGGAGGGCGAGCCGCCGCGGATCCTCGACACCAAGCTCCTGGAGCACTCGGGCTCCGCGGCCCGCTACGGCGCCACGTTGGCGCCGTCCGGTGCGCCGTCCGAGGAGGTCGTCGCCCGGATCGTGCCCTCACCGAGGCACACCGCCGGCGAGGCGATTCCCGGTCTAATCACGTGGTCCCGATGAGCGAGAAGGACGTCCCCGAGCTCGCCGCGGCGTGGCGCGACCTCGCCCGAGACCGCGGCGTGTCGCTCAAGTATGTCGACGGCATGCAGGTGAAGCGTCGGGCCGATCCCCACGTCCTCGCAACCGTTCTCAACGCCTTCGGCGACATGGAGGAGGTGCGCACCGCTTCGGACGCCCGCACGAGGCTCCGCGAGCGGCGCGCGCAGCGCGCCGACGCGATGGTGGAGCCGGTGTACGTCGTCGACGAGGGGATCGAGAATACGGTGCCGATCCGATTGGGCCGTCGCAGTGGCGATTTGACGTGCCGACTGGAGTTCGAGTTCGGTAGCGAGATCTCCTGGGGGGTCAGCACCGACTCGCTGACGGTGATGGCTCCGTCGCCCGGAGACCCCGACGGCCCGGTGGTCGCCTTGTCGCTGCCGACCCTGAGGGTTGGGTACCACAGCCTGCACCTGACCCTCGGGCGACGGACGTTCACGACGTCGATCATCGTGCGCCCGCTACGCGGGGCTCGGGGTCGATTCGCCCGCGACTGGCGAGCTTTCTCCGTCCAGGCCCCGATATTCTCCTTGCATTCGAAGCGCACCTGGGGAGCCGGAGACGTTGGCGACCTGGACGAGTTCGCGCGATTGGTGTCGGGTCATCACGCGAGCGTCGTGTCGACCCTTCCGCTGCTCGCGTCGTTCGGCCCCGGTGACTTCGAGGTCAGTCCCTACCGACCAGTGAGTCGGACGTTCTGGAGCGACCGGTGGATCGCCCTCGACCGCGTCACCGACCTCGCGAGGTCGCCGGTCGCCCAACGGCTCATGTCCGAGACCTTTTCATCCGAGCGCCGCGCGAAGTGGGTCCTGGACGGCGACGTGGACGGCGCCGCCGCCTTCGAGGCGAAGCGCAGCGTTATCCAATCCTGGGTCGCGACACGCAGCGACATCATGGCCGACGCCGACCACGCGGTGGCGACGTTCGTGATGGCGCGACCCGACGTCAACGACTACGCCCGGTTTCGGGCCGCGGGAGAGCAGTTCGGCCTCGATTGGCGGCGCTGGCCCTCGACGGCGCGCAGCGGGCTGTTGCGCTGGAACGACGTCGATCCCTCACTGGTTCGCTACCACGTCTTCGCTCAGTGGATCATCGACGAGCAGATGCGGGCAATGGCCTCGAACATGGCCCAGCGCGGCCAGACCCTCGAACTGGACTTTCCAGTCGGGGTCCATCCCTATGGTTACGACGTATGGAGCCACCGCGATCAGTACGTGACGTCGATGTCGATCGGGGCGCCGCCCGACGCGCTCGCCGAACACGGACAGGACTGGGGCTCACCGCCACCGCACCCCGACCGCTGTCGAGACGATGCCCACCGTCAGTTCCGCGCGGCCCTCTCGTTCCATATGCGCGTCGCCGGCGTCCTTCGGATCGACCACGTGATGGGTCTGCAGCGCCTGTTCTGGGTTCCCGAGGGTGCGTCACCCGAGCAGGGCCTCTACGTGCGGATGCCCCTCGATGAACTCCTGGCCGTGGTCGCCATCGAGGCGCAGCGTTCGGGGGTCGACGTGGTGGGTGAGGATCTGGGCACCGTCGAGGAGGAGTTGCGCGACGCGATGACCCGCGAAGGCCTGCGCCGCACCTACGTGGCCCAGTACGCGATCGACGTCGAGGAAGGATCGCTCGACGAGGTCCCGAGTGGATCGGTCGCCTCCTTCGCGACCCACGACACTGCGACGTTCGCGGGCTGGTGGAGCGAGGCGGACATCGACGAGCGCGTCGCGCTCGAACTGATCGACGAAGGGGCGGCACTACTCGCGCGAGCGAACCGCGCCGATGAGCGTCGGGCGCTCGCCCACTCGCTGGGTTGCGACGTTGACGTGCAGTCCCCGGAGCTCTTCGCGGTCCTGCACGAGCGTCTCGCCGGCAGTGACGCGGGCCTCGTGATGGTCCAATTGGACGACCTGCTGGGCGCAACCCGTGCCGTCAATCTGCCCGGGACCTCAACACAGCGTCCCAACTGGAGTCGCCGCTCGCGGCTCAGCCTGGAAGAGATTGCCACGTCGAAGCCCTTCGCGAAAGCCATCGCAACCCTCAGTCGACTGCGGGGCTTCGCGACGACCCAGGGTCCGCCGCGCGCGACCTCGCGCAAGGCCCGCGACGTGACTCGCTTCAGTGCGAACGACCTGCATCTCTTGAGCGAAGGCCGTCACTTCCGGCTCCACGATCACCTGGGTTGTCATCCGATGGTGGTGGGTGGAGTGTCGGGCTGCTACTTCGCGCTCTGGGCCCCCAACGCCGAGCGGGTCTCGGTGATCGGCGAATTCAACGGGTGGGATCCGGGCATAAACGTGCTCGACCCCCGCGAGAGCTCGGGCGTGTGGGAGGGATTCGTCGCGGGGGCTAACGAGCTCGACGCCTACAAGTACCGGCTGCGGTCCCGGCTCGGTGGCGACGAGTTCGACAAGACCGATCCGATGGGGCGCTTCTTCGAGGTTCCGCCGGCCACCGCGACGAGGGTGTGGCACTCGACGCACGACTGGGGCGATGGTGAATGGATGGACGCTCGCGTCGGGTTTAAGGCGTTGGAGCGGCCCCTGTCGATCTACGAGGTTCACCTCGGATCGTGGCGGCGGGTGCCCGAGGAAGGGAACCGCTCGCTCACCTACCGCGAGGTCGCGCCCCTGCTCAGTGCGTACGCGATCGAGATGGGCTTCACCCACGTCGAGCTGATGCCCGTGATGGAACACCCGTTCTACGGTTCATGGGGCTATCAGACGACCGGCTACTTCGCGCCCACCTCGCGAATGGGCTCGCCCGACGACTTCAAGTACCTCGTCGACTGCCTGCACCAGGCCGGGGTCGGGGTGATCCTCGACTGGGTGCCCTCGCACTTCCCGTCCGACGAGTTCGCGCTGGCGAACTTCGACGGCACGCACCTCTACGAGCACGCCGACGTGCGCCAGCGCGTTCATCCGGACTGGCAGAGCTGGACGTTCAACTACGGCCGCAACGAGGTGCGCAGCTTCCTGACGTCCAACGCCTGCTTCTGGATCGACGAATACCACGCCGACGGACTGCGCCTCGACGCGGTGGCTTCGATGTTGTACCTCGACTACTCGCGCAAGCCCGGGGAGTGGTCGCCCAACCGCCTCGGCGGTCACGAGGACCTCGAGGCCGTGGACTTCCTGCGCCAGTGCACGACCGAGGTGACGACAGCGTTCCCCGACGTCGTGCTCGTGGCCGAGGAGTCGACGGCGTGGCCCGCGGTGACCGGTGCGGTCGCCGAGGGGGGCCTCGGCTTCACTTTCAAGTGGGACCTCGGTTGGATGCACGACACCCTCGACTACCTCGAGCGTGACCCGGTCCACCGTCGCTACCACCAGGAGGAACTGACCTTCCGCGCGGTCTACGCCGCCAATGAGAACTTCGTCCTGCCGCTCTCGCACGACGAGGTGGTCCACGGCAAGGGCTCACTGCTCGCGAAGATGGCCGGTGACGGCTGGCAGCGCCTGGCCAACCTGCGACTCCTCTTCGGTTACCAATACGCCCTGCCCGGAAAGAAGATGCTCTTCATGGGTGACGAGTTCGGCCAGGACGCCGAATGGAACCATGAGGCCTCACTCGACTGGCACCTACTGGGCGACGCGGACCACCGCGGAGTGCAGCAATGGGTGCAGAGCCTGAACGCCCTCTACCGAGATCAGCCGGCGTTGCACCGCGACGAGGGCGGCGGCGAGTTCGCGTGGATCAGCTGCGACGACGCCGACCAGAGCGTGCTCATCTGGCGACGCGGCTTCGGGGAGGGTGAGCTCGTGGTCCTGGCGAACTTCACGCCAGTCCCACGAGCGGGCTACGGGGTTCGGGGAACGGCGTCGGGGACCTGGTCGGTGCTGGCCAATAGCGACGACCAGGTCTACGGTGGCAGCGGCTACCTCACGCACTCGACGTTTTCTACGACCGAGGACGTCGCAGCGGGAGGCGTGCTCCTGGTCGTGGACCTGCCTCCACTCGCGGTGATGGTGCTGGGACGGCTGGCCTAGATGCCCCGGGCCGCGGGTTTCCATCTGCACCTCTACCAACCACCTCGGGAGAACCCCTGGCTCGGTCTCGTGTCCAACGAGTGGAGCGCGTGGCCGTACCACGACTGGAACGAGCGGATCACGACGGAGTGCTACCGCGCGCTGATCGCGGTGACGCTGCCCCGCAGTGAGGACGGCGGGACCGAGCTGTTCGAGCCGCTTATGTCGAGCAGCTTCGACGTGGGACCGACGTTGCACGATTGGCTCGAGCGTTGCTCGCCCGACGTCGACCGCGCCCTTCGCCACCAGGTTTGCCACGTCGCGTCGTCACCCTCGTCGGTCGCGATCGCGGCGCCACTGGTCCACGCGATACTGCCCCTGGCGAACGCCGTCGACCGTGACCGGCTCGTCGCGTGGGGCGTCGCGGACTACTTCCGACGCTTCGGCGAGGCCCCGCTGGGCATGTGGCTGCCCGAGACGGGAGTGGACCTCGCGACGTTGGAGTCGCTGGTGCGCCACGGTATCCGTTACACGGTCCTCATGCCGGGCCAGGCGGCGCGCGTACGTGAACGGGGTGGCGAATGGCGCGACGTCGATGCGGCGTCGCTCGACACCTCGCGGCCGTACACGGTGCGCCTGTCCGAGGGACGGTCGATCACGGTCGTCTTCGGACAGGGTGGCCTCTCCCAGGCCGTCGCGTTCGGCGACGTGATCGACGATGGCACGAAGTTGGCCGACGCCATGATGGAGGTGTTGGGTGACTCGCCCGACGGAATGGCGCTGCTCGTGGCCGACGGCGAGACCTACGGCCATCATCACCGCTTCGGCGACCTTGGCCTCGCCTGGGCCTTGCGACACCTGCAGCGCCACTACGGCGTCGTCACCACGCTGGGTCAATGGCTGATGGACCGCGTGCCCTCGGCCGAGGTCGAGCTGGTCGGCGCGTCCTCGTGGAGCTGCGCGCACGGGGTGGAGCGCTGGCGCGCCGACTGCGGCTGCACCACCGGGTCCCAGCCCGGTTGGCACCAGGGCTGGCGGGCACCACTCCGTCAGGCCCTCGACTGGCTTCGCGCCGCCCTGGGTGATGCGGCCGACGCCGAGTTGGCGAAACTCGTACGTTCGGTCGGCGACACTCTCACCGCCTACGGTGAGGTGATCGCGGGGGCGCTCGCGCCGGCGGAGTTCGTCGCGGCGAACACCGCGCGACCGCTCGACGACGATGAGACGAGCACCGTGCTCGAGCTCTGCGAGGTCCACCGCAACCTCGCCTACAGCTTTACCAGCTGCGCCTGGTTCTTCGCCGACCCGGCCGCCATCGAGACGGGAATCGTCCTTCGTTACGCAGCTGTGGCGATCGAGCTCGGGCAACGTTCACTCGGCCGTGACTTCGGACCGGAGTTCCTGGTGCGTCTCGCAACGGTCCAGTCGAACGAGCCGGGCGTCGACGGAGCGACCATCTGGCGCCGAGCCACTGAGCAGTACCGCTTCGACGAGCCGCTCGTGGCGGCCGGTTTCGCCGCGGAGCTTCTGGCCTGCGGAAGTGGAGCCCGGCGCCGGCGAGGTCAGTGGACCATCGAGGACGTGGAGACGGAGTCCGGCGAGACCGACGCGTGGCGACTGACCCTCACTCACGCTGCGACATTGCGCCGGCGCACCTTCGTGGCGCGCGCGGATCGAACCGGGGCGCTCAGTCTTCGCGTGAGCGTCGCCGATGGGGGTTCGGGCGCGACCAGGCACGAATTCGAGCTCGCGCAGCTCGGCACGGACGTGGTCGCGCGCGTCGCGGCCTCGTGGCTCGTGAGCGAGGGGAGTCTCGACTTCGAGAGTGCGCTCGACCTACTGGTGTCCGACGTCCTTATTCGACGGGCCGGCGACGACGACGCGGCCGTCCTCGTCGCGCTCGCCGGCTCGATGCGATGCGTGAGCCCATCCGGGGAGGCGTCGATTCGCCGGGCGTTGCTCGCCATCACCGGCCAGTCCGAGCAGGCAGTCGACCTCGACCTTCTTTCACCACTCGCTCTGGCCGTCGGACTTGCCGAACTGGTTGGCCGGTCTCGGAGGGTCCGACCCGGCAAGTAGATTTGACCAGATGACTAACCGATTTGACGGGTCGCGCGACGTGCAGCGCGCGATCGACCGCTTGGCCCGACGACTGCCCGAGCCACTCGAGGACCTCGCCTGGATCGCCTACAACTACCTCTGGACGTGGGTGCCGGGTGGGAAGGACCTCTTTCGCAACATCGACGCGCACCGGTTCCTCCTCTCGGGCGAGAATCCGGTCGCCTTCCTGACCAACCTTCCTGAGCGCGACCTGCTGCAGGCCGCCACCAACGGGGCGACGCTCGCCCTATTGCGCGACGTCTCCCATCAGATGGAGTCCGAGATGCAGCGCCCCGTTCAACGGGTCCTCGGCGCCGGTCCGGTCGCCTTCTTTTGCGCCGAGTTCGCCCTGCACTCGTCCTTGCCGGTCTACGCCGGCGGTCTCGGCGTGCTCGCCGGCGACTTCTTGAAGGAGGCGTCGGACCAGGCGCTCGACGTCGTCGGTGTCGGACTGCTCTACCGGCGCGGCTACCTGCACCAGCGCATGGACCTGAGCGGCTGGCAGCAGGAGTACTGGGTCGAGGCCAACACCGACCAACTGCCGGCCGTGCGCGTGCGCGGGGCCGACGGAGCGCCACTGAAGGTCATTGTTCCCGTGTGGGACGGCGAGTTGACTGCTCAGGTCTGGCGGGTGAACGTCGGGCGCACACCCCTCTACCTGCTGGACGCGGAGTTGGCCGAGAACGACGCGCTCGAACGTTGGGTGACGTCGCGGCTCTACGAGGGCTCCGGGGAGATCCGCCTCGCCCAGTACGCCCTCCTTGGCATCGGGGGAGTACGCGCCCTCGATGCGATGGGGATCATGCCCGCACTCTTCCACCTCAATGAAGGACACGCCGCCCTGGCCGCGCTCGAGATCGCGTCGCGCACGTCGGCCGAGATGACCGGCGAGCGACTCGCCCTCGAGAGCCTCCTCGAGGTCGGACGCGAACGGTTCATCTTCACGACCCACACTCCCGTGCCCGCCGGCAACGAGACCTACGACGCTGACGAGTACTTCTCGGTGCTCGGGCGCGCCCTCGACGAGTTGAAGCTACCCCGCGAGGAGGTTGCCGGGGCGAGCCGCGTCATTCCCAGTGAGCTGTCCGAGCCACTCGGACTCTCACCTCTGGCGATTCGCAGCGCCCGTTCCACGAATGCCGTGAGTCTGCGTCACGGTGAGGTCGCCCGCGAGATGTGGCTGCCGCTCTTCCCCGGATCGATGCCCGGCGAGGTTCCGATTACCCACGTGACCAATGGCGTCCACCTCCCGACGTGGATGGCGCCCAATATGCGCAGCCTGCTCGGCCGTCACCTCGACGCCGATTGGGAGCGCCACGCGCACGACCCGGGCTTCTGGAGTCACGTCGAGGAGATCCCCGACGCGGAGCTGTGGCGCGTGCGCTGCGAGTCGCGGATGGATCTCGTCGAACTGGTACGGCGCAAGGCGACAGTCGATCGCTTGGCCCGCGGCGAGGACATCGAGTACGTCAAGGCCGCACTCGACGCCTTCGACCCCGGGCACCTCACGGTCGGCTTCGCCCGCCGGCTCGCCACCTATAAGCGCCTCGATCTTCTGTTGCGCGACCCGGCGAGGCTGCGCGCCATCATCGACCAGGACCAGGGCACCCAGTTCGTCATCGCCGGTAAGGCCCATCCCCGCGACGTGGAGGCCAAGCGCGTGGCGAGCGGGATCCTCGCGTTGAAGCGAGACCTCGACGTGCCCAATCGCGTGGTCTTTCTCGAGGACTACGACCTGCGGGTCGCGCTTCGGCTCGTGGCCGGCTGTGACGTGTGGCTGAACCTGCCCCGTCCGCCGCTGGAGGCGAGCGGCACGAGCGGCATGAAGGCTGCCATGAACGGGGGGCTCAACCTGAGCGTGCTCGATGGCTGGTGGAGCGAGGGCTACGACGGGCAGAACGGCTGGGCCATCGACGGATCGGTGGACGCCGACACGCAGGCCCAGGACATCCGCGACGCCGGCGCACTGTACGACCTTCTGGAGAATGAGGTGAAGCCCCTCTTCTACACGCGCGACGCGAACGGGATTCCGGTGGGCTGGCTGACGCGCGTGCGCGCGTCTCTGCGCACGCTGGGGTCGAAGTACAGCGCGACGCGGATGGTGGACGACTACGTCGAGGGCATCTACCGCTCCGGACGCTGACGACGGGGTGCTTGACGTCACCGGTCCTCAAGGTCGGGACTCAATGATGAATCTCGCGTCAGCCGGCGAACCGGTGCAAAGCGAGGTCGTTGATCGGCTCACGGGACGCCGTTCCCGAGCCAGTGGGATTCTCACGATACTGTAAAGAGCCACTTAACATCGATGGCAGGGAGTTGCGATGATTGTGAAAGCCTCAAACATCCCCTTGCCGCTCGTGCAGGTTGACACCGACCGACGAATACGATCTTCCCCTCAGTGCAGTGGACCGGCGGATTCGAGTCTGGTTGATGGCATCCGGGCACGGACGCAAGAAGCGTCCGTTTC
Source organism: Acidimicrobiales bacterium (assembly GCA_025351385.1). Taxonomy (GTDB): domain Bacteria; phylum Actinomycetota; class Acidimicrobiia; order Acidimicrobiales; family RAAP-2; genus RAAP-2. The sequence goes on from JANXWA010000025.1 coordinate 153,266, forward strand.
CCGCCTCTCCGACTGGGACAACCTCAATCCGGGAGCGACGTGACGACCGACCTGACCTTGCCGGTCGACCTCTTGTTGATCAACGGCCGCATCTGGACCGGCAGTGAGACGCACGACTCGGACTCGAACGAGGTATCGGCGCTCGCGATTCGTGATGGACGGATCATCGCCACCGGAACTTGAGCTCCCGCGTCCGTGTGGCACGTCAATTGGTCAAACGAGAGAAGGCGTCGTGTCCAAGCCGCCATGTTGAGCGCGTCGATTACGAGCTCTTTGGTCATCGAACGAGCGGCCTTCCAACCGACGATGCGTCGGCTGAAGACGTCGGTGACAAAGGCCACGTAGACGACTCCACTCCACTTGGAGCAGTACGTGAAATCGGCCACCCAGAGCTGATCGGGTCGGGTGGCGCTGAAGTTGCGATGGACGAGGTCCGCAGCGCGCAGCGCGTCCTTGTCGGCGTGGGTGGTGAAGCGCTTCTTCGCCCGTGAGGCACCGCGAATGCCCTCGCGTTTCATGAGCCGAGCCACCTGGTCGCGTCCGACGCAGAGGCCCTTCTTCTGTGCGGCCCGGGTGAGCTTGCGCCGGCCGTAGACGCAGTAGTTCTTCTCGAAGAGTTCGACCAACTGGGGGGCGACCTGGTTGTCGCGCAGGGTTCGCTTGGAGGGCGGGCGGGACTTCGCCTCGTAGTAGGTGGAGGGGGCGACCTGAAGCTGTTCCAAGATCGGCTCGATTCCCCAGCGAAGCCCACCGGTTGATTCCTCCCGGTGGGCTTCGACGTAGGTGATTACTTCTGTGATCGGCGGTCGAAGCAGCCCCGAAGAAAGCCGACGCTGATTGCAAGATCGCGTTGGCGCGACGAAGTTCGCGCACTTCCTTTCGCAACTCTTTGAGCTCGGCCAGCTGTTCACTGGTCAGCCCGCCCCGGGCGCCCGCGTCAGTCTCGGCGCGCTTCACCCAGGCGCGCAGCGACTCATCGCCCACACCCAATTGACGAGCCACCCGACGGATGACGCCGTGGTCCTTTGGATCCGTTCGCTGCAAGTTGAGCGCCATCTTCACGGCCCGTTCTTTCAGCTCAGCGGGGTAACGCCTCGACGTTGGTTTTTCTGTCATGCTCCATCCTCACATCCAAGGTATGGAGCCTCCAAGATTTCCAGGCCGAATCAGGGCTCGTTCTCGTTCGAGTTTTGGGCTACGAGATGATGCCTACTCTCGAGGCAGGCGATATATCTAGGACCGGAGGATGGCCATGGACGAACCAGAACGTCAGGCTCGAGAGGCTAGGGCGGTGCTCCAATTGGTATCTGAACTCCACCTTCGGGGCCTCCAGTTGTTGCGCGCTTGTGTAATGATGTCTCCTTCTGGCACTAGCTGGCGTTGCTCGATCGCCCCCGTCTCCCTTGTCTCAGCACTAAATGGGGCGCTCCTGACTGAGGAGGCCTGGGACAGTCCGTTGGTCGTGCACTACACCAGCGCGGCCCGATCCGAGTACTTCGGCTGGACTGACGCAACCCACGACACGCCCAGCGGCCTCGCCCGCAAGTTCATCAAGCGCTTCCCACAGGTCGTCGAGGCCGGACGGGGTTCGGACTGGCTGTACGTCGGTTGGTTCGTTGAGATGCTCCATCTGACCTACCCCAATCACTTCCCATTCGCTATGGCCGACTGGGACAGCCCGACTGATTGTTTGCCGACAATCACTATTGGTGATGGTGACGAAGTGCGGGTCCCACTTCCACCTCCAGGGCTTTGTTCCCAATAAACGTTCCACGCATGCGGCAGGTTCGAGTTGGTGATTGTATGGTCGAGACCGCTGCGAGACTAAGCGGTGGACGACAAGGGAGAAATGTGGCAAACAGTGGCGAAGCTGCGAAGGTTGGGGCACTCGGGTTTCAACAGTCGTTGCAACTAAATGAAACTTGGAGCGGGCGACGAGAATCGAACTCGCGTTCTCAGCTTGGGAAGCTGATGTTCTGCCGCTGAACTACGCCCGCGCAGGTCACAATGATATCCGGCCGGGACCGTTCTCTGACATCCCAGGATCTGTCGTCTGGGTGACCTGGGCGCCCGTGCCGCGACTCTGCGCGCGTCGCGGACCGTGGAAGCGGCGCGGGGGCATAGGTGGATACGTCGAGGTTGCTGGTCGAGACCACAACCTGAACGAGGGCCATATGGGGTGGACACGTTGCTACGCACCCGGCGATTCGAGGTTGGGCAAGAATGAACGGAGTATCGTGATTTGGTTATGGTGCTCTCGGACCGCTCAATCAAAGAAGCCTTGGAGAATGGGCGCATCATTGTCGATCCGTTGGGCGACGACTGTATCCAGCCTTCCAGTGTCGACCTGCATATTGACCAGTATTTCCGAGTCTTTCGCAACCATTCCCAACGCGTGATCGACGTGCGCGAGGCTCAAGAGGATCTGACTGAGCTGATCGACGTCGGCCCCGACAATCCGATGATCTTGCACCCCGGCGAATTCATGCTCGGCTCCACGACCGAGCGGATCGCCATCCCTTCGGACATCGTGGCGCGACTCGACGGCAAAAGTTCGCTAGGGCGTCTCGGTCTCGTGATTCACTCGACGGCCGGCTTCGTCGACGCCGGATGGGACGGCCACATCACCCTCGAGCTCTCCAACGTCGCGAATCTGCCCATCACTCTCTATCCCGGCATGAAGATCGGCCAGATCAGCTTCTTCGAGATGACGACGCCGGCCGACCGCCCTTACGGCTCATCGGGGCTCGGTTCCAAGTACAGGGGCCAGCGCGGTCCGACCCCGAGTCGCTATTCGGAGAACTTCAAGAAGCCGTGACCAACAACCTGTCGATCGGGGGATCGCCGTGCTAACTCGCATCATCATCGGTCTCGGCATCACGGTCGTGCTCTTCGCCATCGCGGGACGCCGGTTCTTCTGGCTCTCGAAGCTAATTCGTAGCGGCCAACCGGCGCCGCGTCGCTGGCAAGGGCTACGTAAGGTCAGCGAGGCCGAGGTCGTCGAGGTCGCAGGCCAACGCAAGCTCCTCAAGTGGACCGTACCCGGTCTCGCGCACTTCTTCACGATGTGGGGCTTCACCGTCCTGATGACTACGATCATCGAGGCCTACGGGGCCCTCTTCAGTCGCAACTTCCACATCCCCCTGATCGGCCAGGACAACTGGCTCGCCTTCGTGGAGGACTTCTTCGCTACAGCGGTGCTGGCCTCGCTCGTGGTGTTCACGATCATCCGGATCAAGAACGCTCCCTCGCGAAAGGACCGGTCCAGTCGCTTCTACGGCAGCCACCTCGGTGCGGCGTGGCTGGTCCTGTTCATGATCTCGATGGTGATTGTCACGCTGTTGGCGTACCGGGCGGCGCAGATCAATACCGGCCACTTCCCTTTCCCGCGCACGATTGGCGCCGTCTTTCACGGGCCGCTACACCCGAGCGTCGCCGATTTCGAGGTCCAGGCGTCGCCTTGGGCCTTTGCGTCACAAGTCGTCGCGCACTGGCTGGCTGCTCTCGGCGTTGGCGTCAATAGTGCGCTCGAGGCGGTCTTCCTGCTCGCCAACGTGGCGGTCATCGCCGGGTTCATGGTCTTCGTGTCGTACTCGAAGCACCTGCACATCTTCCTCGCGCCCCTCAATGTCGGCGTCTCGCGCCGTCCCCGGGCCCTCGGAGGCCTAGACAAGACCCCCGACATGGACATGGAGCACGTCACCGAGGACACGGTCTTCGGCGCGGGCAAGATGGAGGACTTCACCTGGAAGCAGATGCTGGACTTCGCCACGTGCACCGAGTGCGGACGCTGCCAGTCGGTCTGCCCGGCCTGGACGACCGGAAAGCCGCTCAGTCCAAAGTTGCTCATCATGGGGCTTCGCGACAACATGTTCGCCTCGGCCGACCGGCTGCTGTCCGGCGAGGGCTCCGGTGATGTCGCGACGCTGGTTCCTACGACTATCGACCCAGACGTGCTGTGGAGCTGCACGACGTGCGGCAGCTGCGTGGAGGAGTGCCCGGTCGACATCGAGCACGTCGACGCGATCATCGACATGCGCCGATACGAGGTGCTTATGGAGTCTCGTTTTCCTTCAGAGGCGGCGCTGCTGCTGCGCAACATGGAGAATCAGGGCGACCCGTGGGGGCTGGGTGCGTCCAAGCGCACGGAGTGGCTGGCGGCCCTCGACTTTGACGTTCCGATCATCGACGGCCCGATTCCCGACGACATCGAGTACCTCTACTGGGTGGGATGTGCCGGATCGTTAGACGAGCGCGGCCGCAAGCAGGTCGAGTCGACAGCGCGCATGCTGCACCGCGCGGGGGTGACCTTCGGTATTCTCGGCCCCCGTGAGTCGTGCACGGGCGATCCGGCCCGTCGGATGGGCAACGAATACCTGTTCCAGGAGATGGCCAAGGCCAACATCGCCACGTTGCACGAGGTGAACGCGAAGAAGATCGTCGCCAGCTGCCCGCACTGCTTCAACACGATGAAGAACGAGTACCCCGGTCTCGGGGGCGACTTCGAGATGATCCACCACGCGCAATTGCTCAGCCATTTGGTGGCGGCCGGCCGCCTCGTGCCCGGCGTCTCCTACAACGGCACGGTCACCTACCACGACCCCTGCTACCTCGGTCGGCACAACCGCATCTTCGACGAGCCTCGCAGCGTGTTGGACTCCATCCCCGGCCTCACCCAGGTCGAGATGGCGCGTCACCGCGAGAAGGGCTTCTGCTGCGGCGCCGGTGGTGCTCGCATGTGGATGGAGGAGACCATTGGCAAGCGCGTCAACATGGAGCGCACCAACGAGGCCCTCGGGACCGGGGCGGACATCATTTCGACGGCCTGTCCGTTCTGCATGATCATGCTGGACGACGCCGTCAAGGCCAACGGCAAGGGCGACGAGGTCTCGGTGATGGACATCAGTCAGGTCGTCGAGCGTTCGCTGCAGTAGTCGTCGACATTCCTCCAGAATTCCTCTTGTTAATGCGCACGAAACACATTGCTAACCGTTTCGAAATCCTGGGTTGACACACTGTTGCCATCAACTTGAGGTCAACGGCGCCCTCTCCTAGAAATTGAAGGAGTGGATGTGCTCACCGCCGTCACCAACATCCCGTATCCGCACTGGTTGAATCCGGCCGACAACACGTGGCAACTCGTGTCGGCGACGTTGGTGGGCCTGATGAGCCTGCCCGGCCTCGCCGTCCTCTACGGAGGCCTAGTGCGCAAGAAGTGGATCGTTAACACCATGTTGATGGTGTTCTCGGGCTTCTCGCTGACGTTGGTGGTGTGGATGTTGTGGGGTTACAACTTGGCCTTCGGGCATCTGTCGCACTTCGGCCCGACCGGCTCTTTCTGGAGTGGTTTCATTGGTCACTTCACGCCGCTCTCGACGGCCGGGGCCGAGCAGGGCCAGGCGGTCTCGGGCGCCAACTCCCTGATCCCCTTCCACTTCTCCACCGCGACGCTGGCCTACTTCCAGTTCGTCTTCGCCGCCATCACCCCGTTGCTGTTCCTCGGGGGACTGGTCGGGCGGCTGAAGTTCAAGGCCTGGCTGCTCATCGTGCCGCTGTGGATCACGATGATCTACTGCGTGAACGCGGCCCTGCTCTGGGGTGGCGGGTTCTTCGCTCAGAAGGGCGCCGTCGACTATTCGGGTGGCTACGTCATCCACCTCTCGGCCGGCGTCGCGGCCTTCGTCGGCGCCGCGATCCTCGGGCCCCGACGCTGGCAGGACCGTGAGAACGCCTTTCCGAGCAACCTGATGATGGTGGCCGTCGGTGCGGGCATCCTCTGGCTCGGCTGGAACGGCTTCAACGGCGGGGACCCCTTCTACGCCGGCGCCGACGCGGCGAGCGCGGTGCTGAACACGAACGTGGCGACCGCGGTCGGCGTGCTGACCTGGCTGCTGTGGGACATGTTCCTCTCGAAGCAGAAGAAGCCGACGTTCCTCGGCGCGATCAACGGCATGCTGTGCGGTCTCGTCGCGATCACCCCGTCGGCCGGCTGGGTCAACGGCACCGGCGCCATCATCGTGGGCCTGACCTCATCGACGATCGTCTGGTTCGCGTGGAACTTCCTCTCGAGGGTCCGCCCCTTCTCCAAGGTCGACGACGCAATGGGCGTGGTCTACACCCACGGCTTCGCCGGTCTTGTCGGCGGTCTGCTCGTTGGACTGCTCGCCGACCCCGGCATGACCATGTACGGCGTCACTGGGGCGCACTACAAGGGGCCGGGGGGCTTCTCGGTGGGGGGCTGGTTCTTCACTCACTCGTTCCATCAACTCTGGGAGCAGTTCCTCGCGGCGTCGTGGATCATTCTCTACACCGCAGTGGGCACCGCCGTGATCTTCTATATCGTGAAACTGGTACTAGGTGGCTTACGTGAGGACGAGGAGACCCTGCGCATCGGTGACATCGCGATCCACGAGGAAGAGGCCTTCCCCGAGCCGACCTTCGGTGAGCCGATCGGTTCGCCCAGCCACCTCCACCCCGACAACGTCTAAGGAGTAGACCATGAAGCTAGTCACTGCAGTCGTCAAGCCGTTCAAGCTCGACGAGGTGAAGTTCGCCGTCAAGGAGGTAGGCATCACGGGTATGACCGTGAGCCAGGTTCGCGGCTTCGGTCACACCGGCGGTCACATCGAGATCTACCGAGGCAAGGAGTACGAGTTCGACTTCGTTGACAAGATCCGCGTCGAGATCGTCTGCACCGACGAGCTCGTCGACCGGTTGATCGACGCCATCGTCAACGCCGCACGCACCGACACGGTCGGCGACGGCATGGCGTGGGTGACCGACATCGAGCACGTGGTGCGGATCAGGACCAATGAGCGGGGCCCCGCGGCGATCTAGTTCAACCGGCCTGGCGCGCGACGGCATCGGCCGCCGCGGCCGCGGCGGCGGGGTCACCGAGGTAGGCAGCCTCGAGGACGTTCAGTTCGTTGTCGAGCTGGATCCGGTACGGGATGCCCGTGGGGATCTCGAGTGCGGCGATCTCGTCGTCGGGGATGTGCTGGAGGACCTTGCGCAATGCGCGAAGCGAGTTTCCGTGAGCCACGACGATGACCGCGCCGCCGCGCACGGCCTCGCTGCGCAGGTCGTCGACGATCGCGTCGGTGAAGTAGGGAGTAACCCGAGCGACGACGTCCTTCAGGCACTCGGTGGCGGGAATGAACTCACGGGGCACGTCACGGTAGCGGGGGTCGCCGACGCTGGCGCGGGGATCACCAACGGGCAGCGGCGGGGGAGGCACGTCGTAGGAGCGGCGCCACTGATGCACCTGGTCGAGGCCGAACTGCTCGGCGGTCTCGCGCTTGTCCTTGCCCGTGAGGTCTCCGTAGTGACGCTCGTTCAGCCGCCAACTGCGCCGAACCGGGAGCCACGAGCGATTCGCCGTATGTAGGGTGATCTCGGCCGTGCGAATGGCCCGGGTGAGGACCGAGGTGTGCAGGACGCGCAGGTCGAGGTCGGCTTCGCTGGCGAGCAGCTCGCCGGCCACGCGGGCCTCGCTCTCGCCCAGAGTGGTCAGGTCGACGTCGGTCCATCCGGTGAAGAGGTTGAGCTCGTTCCACTCGGACTGGCCGTGACGAAGCAGGATCAGGTCGGGCACGATTCAAGCGTACCGCTGGTCGAGGGCGGTGCCAACAGGAAGAGAGCGACGTTGAGACGTCAAGTGGATGAAGGGCTTTACTCCATGTATCAAGTGACCTGTACATTTTCTTGACAAGGGGAGGCTCAACTCTGTATCCTTGTACTCGTGAGCTCTGGCGCACCGGAAGGCCCGGTGGGACGGAGACCGAATCAAGGAGAAGTTCATGTCAAAGGCAGTCGGAATCGACCTGGGAACCACCAACTCGGTGGTCAGTGTCCTCGAGGCGGGCGAGCCCGTCGTCATTCCCAACGCGGAAGGCGGGCGTACGACCCCGTCCGTCGTTGGCTTCTCGAAGACCGGCGAGGTGCTGGTCGGCGAGGTCGCGAAGCGTCAGGCGATCACCAACCCCGAGCGGACCATCCGCTCGGTCAAGCGTCACATGGGCGAGAACTGGAGCGTCGACATCGACGGCACCAAGTACACGGCCCAAGAGATCTCGGCTCGCATCCTGCAGAAGTTGAAGCGTGATGCCGAGGCCTACCTCGGCGACACCGTCACCCAGGCCGTGATCACGGTCCCGGCCTACTTCAACGACGCCCAGCGCACGGCCACCAAGGAGGCCGGTCAGATCGCCGGCCTCGAGGTGCTGCGCATCGTCAACGAGCCGATGCGGCCGCCCTCGCCTACGGGCTCGATAAGCAGAACCAGGAGCAGGTCGTGCTCGTCTTCGACCTCGGCGGCGGGACCTTCGACGTCTCGGTCCTCGACATCGCCGACGGCGTGTTCGAGGTGAAGTCGACCCACGGTGACACCCACCTCGGTGGCGACGACTGGGACGACGCCGTCATGGAGTGGCTCGTGAAGACCTTCAAGGACACCGAGGGCGTCGATCTGTCGGCCGACAAGATGGCCGTGCAGCGACTGAAGGAGGCCGCGGAGAAGGCGAAGATCGAGCTCTCCTCGGTCCAGGACACCACGGTCAACCTGCCGTTCATCACGGCGACGGAGAACGGGCCGAAGCACCTCGACATCAAGCTCAGTCGTTCGAAGTTCAACGAGCTGACCTCCCACCTGGTGGACCGCTGCCGTAAGCCCTTCGACCAGGCCATCAAGGACGCCGGGCTCACCCTCGACAAGATCGACCACGTCATCATGGTCGGAGGCTCGACTCGCATCCCCGCAGTGCAAGAGCTCGTGACCAAGGTCACCGGCAAGGAGCCGAACAAGAGCGTCAACCCCGACGAGGTCGTGGCGATTGGCGCCGCGGTGCAGGCCGGCGTGCTGAAGGGTGACGTGAAGGACATCCTCCTGCTCGACGTCACGCCGCTGTCGCTCGGCATCGAGACCAAGGGCGGCGTGATGACCAAGATCATCGAGCGCAACACGACGATCCCGACAAAGAAGTCCCAGACGTTCACGACCGCCGACGACAATCAGCCGTCGGTCGAGGTCCACGTCCTCCAGGGCGAGCGCGAGATGGCGTCCTACAACCAGACACTGGGCAAGTTCCAGCTCGTCGGCATCCCGCCGGCGATGCGGGGCGTGCCCCAGATCGAGGTGACGTTCGACATCGACGCCAACGGCATCGTGCACGTCTCGGCGAAGGACCAGGCGACCGGGGCGACCCAGTCGATGACCATCACCGGTGGCTCGTCGCTCTCCAAGGAGGAGATCGACCGCATGGTGCGCGACGCCGAGGCCCACGCCGAGGACGACCGCAAGCGCCGCGACGAGGCTGAGGTGCGCAACAACGCCGACGGCCTGGTGTACCAGACCGAGAAGCTGCTGAAGGACCAGGCCGAGTCCTTTCAGGGCACCGAGCGCGAGGACGTCGAGGGCGCACTTTCGTCACTGAAGGAGGCCCTCAACGGCACTGACTTCGAGGCGATCAAGAGCGCTACCGACAAGTTGCTGACCACGAGCCAGAGTTTCAGCCAGCGTCTCTACGAGGAGGCCTCCAAGGCCAACGCCGCCGGCGCCTCGGCTCCGGCCGGCAATGACGACGACATCGTCGACGCCGAGATCGTTGACTAGCCATGAGCGATCCGATCATCGACGGCGACGTCGGGACGACGCCCCGGGACTCCTTCCTGCCGGTCGTCGAAGAGGCCACTGAGGCCGAGAAGGAGCGCGACGAGTACCTCGACGCGCTCCAGCGGCTCCAGGCCGAATTCGAGAACTACCGCAAGCGGGTGAGTCGCTCCTCGAGCGACGCCGGCGTGCGTGCGGCGGGAGACCTCGTGGCCAAGTTGTTGCCCGTCCTCGACGCATTCGACCTGGCGCAGGTCCACTTCTCCTCCACCCCCACCGAGGAGGCCGAGGCGCTGGCCCAGGCCCGCGGATTGATGCTCGACACCCTCGCCAAAGAGGGCCTGGAGCGCATCGACGTGGTCGGGCTCGACTTCGACCCTCAGATCCACGACGCGGTTGCCCACATCGAGGGTGACGGCGGACAGGTCGTCGACGAGGTTCTGCGAGCCGGCTACCTCTGGAAGGGTGCGGTCCTGCGCCCGGCCATGGTGAGGGTGAAGGGCTGACCACGTGGCCGAGCGCGAGTGGTTCGACAAGGACTACTACAAGCTGCTGGGTCTGTCGTCGAGTGCGACGGACAAGGAGATAACTCGCGCCTATCGCAAGTTGGCCAAGCAGCATCACCCGGACACGAACCCGGGGTCGGAGGAGAAGTTCAAGGAGATTTCCGTCGCCTACGACGTGCTCGGTGACGCCACCAAGCGCAAGGAGTACGACGACGTTCGTCGGCTCGGTCCGGCCGCCGCCGGCTTCGGTGGACCGGGCGGATCGGCTGGTGGAGGTTTCAACTTCCAGACCGGCGACTTCGGCGACCTTGGCGACATCTTTGGCGGGCTCTTCGGAGGCGGCCGACGCCAACGCGCCCAGCGCGGCGCGGACTTGGAGACGGCGCTGCACCTGAGTTTTCGTGACGCGGTGGTTGGCGTCACCACGACGGTCAGCCTCTCGAGCAATGACGCATGCCACACGTGTGCCGGTCGCGGCGCGGCGCCGGGCAGCGGTTTCGCGACCTGCGAGCGTTGCCAGGGCCGCGGGGTCTTGAATGACGACCAGGGCCCGTTTGCCATGTCGAGCGTCTGTCCCGTCTGCCAGGGGCGTGGTGGGCGCATCGTGACGCCGTGCCCGACTTGCCACGGCACCGGGCGCGAGCCCTCGTCGCGTCGCGTCAACGTCCGAATCCCCGCCGGTGTCATCGACGGCCAGCGGATACGACTCAAGGGCAAGGGCAGCCCGGGCGGGCACGGCGGTCCGGCCGGCGACCTTTTCGTCGACGTCCACGTGGCCACCGACGCGCAGTTCGACCGTCGGGGCCGAAACGTCACCACCTCGGTGAACGTGCCCCTGACCTCGGCGATCCTCGGCACGCAGGTCGACGTCCCCACGCTCGACGAGCCGGTGACGTTGAAGATCCCCGCGGGCACCCAGCCCTCCACGACGATGAGAGTCCGTGGACGGGGGGTACCCGCTGCCGGCAAGCACGCCGCCGGCGACCTGTTGGTGACCGTGAACGTGGTCCTGCCCAAGAAGTTGAACAAGGAACAGCGCGCGCTGGTCGAGAAACTCGCGGGGGCCCTCAACGAAGAGCCCGCTCATGACTGAACGCCACCACCACGCCGTCTATGTGATCTCGGTCTTCGCCGAACTCGCCGGCGTCCACCCCCAGACCCTGCGCAACTACGAACGCAGCGGTCTGCTGAGCCCCCAGCGCACCAGCGGGGGATCACGACGGTTCTCCGACGCGGACCTGGCGGCGCTTCGGCGCATCCAGGAACTGACCAATGACGGGGTCAACCTCGAAGGCGTGAAGCGGATCATGGCGCTCGAGGCTGAATTGTCAATGGCGAGGGCGGCACTCGAGGCGACGTTGGACGAAGCCCGTTCGGACGTCGCCGAGGCGCACCGCCTGTATCGCCGCGACCTCGTGCCGGTCAACAACACCATTGCGGTGTTCCTGGCGCAGCGTCGTCAATCTCGCCAGCTCTAGCGTGTTCGGTCGCGCCGTCGCGACGACCAGCTCGACGACACCGGCACCGTTGCGACCGGTCGAGGACGAAGGTGCCTCTAGAGGGGTGCGGTAGGCTGGAGCCGCAACGAGGCCGTCTCGAGGGAGTCAAGTGCCCGCAACCGTCGTGGTCGGAACGCAGTGGGGTGACGAGGGCAAGGGGAAGTTGACCGATCTCCTGGCGCGGGACATGGACATGGTCGTGCGCTACCAGGGTGGTCACAACGCAGGCCACCGCATCGTGGTGAATGGTGAGGCCTTCGCCCTGCAACTCGTCCCGTCGGGCGTTCTCTACCCCCACATCATCCCCGTGATCGGCAACGGCGTCGTGATCGACCCCGCAGTGCTGCTCGCCGAGTTGGACTCGCTCATCGCCAAGGGTGTGGACGTCTCGCGACTCTTGGTCTCGGGCAACGCGCATCTGATCATGCCCTACCACCAGGAGCTCGACCGGTTGACGGAGCGGTTCCTTGGCAAGAACGCGCTGGGTACCACGAAGCGGGGCATCGGCCCGGCCTACGCCGACAAGTCGTCGCGGGTCGGACTGCGCGTCCAGGACCTGCTCGACCCCAAGATCTTCCGCGAGAAGCTCGACGTCGTGCTGCACGAGAAGAACCTGATCCTGACCAAGATCTACAACCGTCCGGCCATTAGCGCCCAGGCGATCGCCGAGCAGTACCTGGACGAGTTCGCCCTCCGTTTGGCCCCGATGATCGGCGACACCGTCGGCGTCGTGCACGGCGCCCTCGACCAGGGCCAGCGGATCCTCCTCGAGGGGGCCCAGGCGACGTTCCTCGACCTCGACCACGGCACCTACCCCTTCGTCACGTCGTCCAACCCGGTCGCCGGTGGCGCCTGCACCGGTTCAGGTCTGGGGCCACGCGACATCACCGGCATCGTCGGCATCGCCAAGGCCTACATCACGCGCGTCGGGGCCGGACCCTTCCCGACCGAGCTCGACGGTGACCTGGCCGAGCTGCTCGTCGAGCGGGGACACGAGTTCGGGACGAACACCGGACGTCGCCGCCGAGTCGGTTGGTTCGACGCCGTCATGGCCCGTCAGGCCGCCCGGCTCAACTCGCTCACCGAGATGGCCCTCACCAAGCTCGATGTCCTCGACACCCTCGAGGAGATCTCGGTCTGCGTGGGCTACGAGGCGAACGGGGTCCACTACGACTACCCGCCGTACCACCAGTCGGTGCTGCACGACGTGAAGCCCGTCTTCGAGGTCTTGCCCGGCTGGAAGACCGACATCACGGCCTCGACGAAGTACGACCAGCTGCCGAGCGCGGCGAAGGACTACGTGAGATTCCTCGAGGAGACCACGGGCGTCACCATCTCGGTGGTGGGCGTGGGCCCGGGCCGAGAGCAGTTCGTCCGACCCACGTGACGCGCTGTGTCGTCGTTGGATCGGGCGCTCGCGAGCACGCGTTGGCCTGGGCGTTGGCCCAGAACACCGACGTGGTCGTCACGCCAGGCAACGACGGCATCGCGGCCCACGGCATCGCCTGCGTGGAGACACCGGCCACCAAGCTCGAGGCCGACCTCTTCGTGATCGGCCCGGAACAGCCACTCGTCGAAGGACTGGCGGACCGCCTGCGAGCCCAGGGCAAGATCGTCGTCGGTCCCGGAGCCGCGGGAGCCGCCCTCGAAGGCTCCAAGGCCTTCATGAAGGAGTTCCTCGCGACGGCCGACGTGCCGACCGCGACGTTCGCGACCTTCCGCGACGAAGCCGAGGCACTGACGTACCTCGCGTCGATGTCGCCTCCCTACGTCGTCAAAACCGACGGACTCGCCGCCGGCAAGGGCGTGCTCGTGACCGGCGACTTCGACGAGGCGTCGAACGACGTGCTCGACAAGCTCCGGGGCCGCTCGTTCGGTGCAGCGGGCACGACGGTCGTCATCGAGGAAGGCCTCGACGGCCAGGAGTGCTCGCTGCTCGTCCTCTGCGACGGCACCGACGTGGTTGCGCTGGTGCCGGCTCAGGACTTCAAGCGGGTCGGTGACGGGGACGCGGGCGCCAATACCGGGGGCATGGGCGCCTTCGCCCCGATGGCGGCGATGTCGCCTGCGCTCGTGACCGAGGTCATGGACAAGATCTTGGCGCCGACCGTCGCGGAGCTGCGCCGACGGGGCATCGACTTCCGGGGCGTCCTCTACGCCGGCGTGATGCTGACCCCGAGAGGGCCGAAGCTCCTGGAGTACAACGTGCGCTTTGGCGACCCCGAGACCGAGGTGCTCGCCCCCCTCTACGGCGACGGCCTCTTCGACCTTCTCGTACGCGTCGGCGAGGGCCGGCTCGCTGGGGCGTCGCCCAGGCCCACCGGTGCGGCGGTCACCGTCGTGCTCGCGTCACACGGCTACCCGCAGGGATCCCGAAGGGGTGACGTCATCGCCGGGCTCGGCGCCGACGGGCAGCTCGCCGAGCGGGTCGACGGCGTCACGGTGTACCACGCCGGGTCCGCGCTCGACGTGCGGGGCCAATTCATCACCGACGGCGGACGGGTCCTGGCGATCACCGGTGTCGGGGCGACGGTCCCCGAGGCCCGACGTCGCGCCTACGAGGGCGCGTCGCTCATAACCTTTGAAGGAAGAGTCATGCGCAGCGACATTGCCCTTGGCGCGATTTAGGAGAGACAGATGATTCCGAGGTATTCCCCGAGGGACCTGGCGGCGCTCTTCAGCGACGAGAACCGGTTCGACACGATGCTCGAGGTGGAGCTGCTGGCCGCGGAGGGATTGGCGTCGATCGGCGCGCTGCCCGGCGACGAAGTGGCGCGACTACGCCCACGTCGACCGGTCGTCGACGCTGTGTTCGTCGCCGCGGTCGACGAGCGCGAGCAGATCACCAATCACGACACCGCCGCCTTCGTCGATGTCGTCCAAGCCGCGATCGGCATGCCCGAGGGGGCCTGGGTCCACTACGGACTCACGTCGTCGGACGTGGTGGACACGGCGCTTTGCCACACTCTCGCCAAGGCGATGGACATCGTCGTCGACGAGGCGACGCAGTTGCGCGACGCCCTGACTCGTAGGGCCGCCGCCACCATCGACATCCCGATCACGGGACGCACCCACGGCATGCACGCGGAGCCGACCACCTACGGCGCCAAATTCTCCCTCTGGGCACTGCAGGTCGACCGCGACGTCGAGCGCGCCAAGCGGGCGCGCACGGCCATCGCCGTGGGCAAGCTCTCGGGCGCCGTGGGCACGTTCTCCAACATCGACCCTGCGGTCGAGGAGTACGTCTGCGCGCGCCTCGGCCTCGTCGCCGTGCCGGCCACCCAGGTGATCGCGCGGGACCGCCACGCCGAGGTGCTCTACGCGTGCGCCTCGCTCGGCACGGCCGTCGAGCAGTTCGCCCTTGAGGTACGCCATCTGGCACGCAGTGAGGTGGGCGAGGCCGAGGAGCCTTTCACGGTGGGCCAGAAGGGTTCGTCGGCGATGCCGCACAAGCGCAACCCGGTGCTGTCCGAACGCCTGTGCGGATTGGCTCGGGTGTTGCGGGGCTACCTGCAAGCCGGACTCGAGGACGTCGCGCTCTGGCACGAGCGCGACATCTCGCACTCGAGCGTCGAGCGGGTGATCCTGCCCGACGCGATCATGCTCACCGTCTACATGCTCCGCAAGGCGACGGGACTAGCGGACGGACTGCTCCTGCACCCCGAGCGGGCGCTCGAGAACCTGACGACCGGGTCGTTGGGGCTCGTCTTCTCCCAGTCGGTGCTCTTGGCGCTCGTGGAGTCGGGGATGGCCCGCGACGACGCGTACCGCGTCGTGCAGTCCGCCGCCCGACGGGCGATGGAGGAGCGGCGCAACTTTCGCGACGTGATCGAGGAGGACGACGAGGTGCCTCTCAGCAACGAGACGTTGGCCACGGCCTTCGACACTGATCGGCTGCTGGCCCACCGCGGACGGTTCCTCGACGCGTTGACGTGGCGCGTATGAGCGAGCTCGGACTCACTCACGTGTACTCGGGCAAGGTCCGCGACCTCTACGAGGTCGGCGCCGACCACCTCTTGATGGTTGCTTCGGACCGTCTGAGTGCCTTTGACGTGGTGATGAACGAGTCAATCCCCCAGAAGGGCCGGGTGCTTACCGCCATGACCAACTTCTGGGTCCACGAGTTCGCCACGGTGCCGACGGCGCTCGTCAGCTGCGATCCCGCGGTCATCGAGGAGTACGTCCCGGGCTTCCTCGACCGACGGGCGTGGCACGGGCGCACGATGCTGGCTCGCCGCGCCGAGATGCTGCCACTCGAGTGCATCGTGCGTGGACGCCTCGCCGGCCAGGCCTTTGACGAGTACGTCGCGAAGGGGACGGTCCACGAGATGGCGGTCGTCGAAGGTCTCCGGTTGACTGACCCGTTCCCCGCACCGATGTTCACGCCGTCGACGAAGGCCGCGACCGGGCACGACCTCAACATCAGCCTCGACGCCGCGGCCGACCTCGTCGGTCGCGACCTCCTCGACGAGGCCCAGGCGGTCTGCCTGGACCTCTTCGCACGGGCCGTGTCGAAGATGGCCGCGGCGGGACTCGTGATCGCGGACACCAAGTTCGAGTTGGGTTTCGTCGACGGGCGTCTGGTCGTGTGCGACGAAGTGCTGACTCCGGATTCGTCGAGGATCTGGCCGGCCGACCAGGTTCGTTCGGGTGAGACGCCGCCATCGTTCGACAAGCAGCCGTTCCGCGACTGGCTGAGCGACCAGCCGTGGGACCGCACGCCACCACCACCGACGGTTCCCGACGAGATCGTGGCGGTGACGTCGGAACGCTACGTTGCGGCATACGATCGCGTGACCGGACAGTCGCTCGACCACTGGTACGGTGCGTAGTCGTGAACTACCGCGTGATCGTCGAAGTGACCCTGCGAGAGGGGATCGCCGACCCGGAGGGCGCCACCATCGAACGGGCCCTGCCCGCCCTCGGCTTCACCGGGGTCACCAACGTCCATGCTGGCAAGTCGTTCCGTCTGGATGTCGAGGCGACCGACGAGTCGGCGGCACTCGAGAGGGCCACGGCTCTCGCCGAGCGGCTGCTCTCCAATCCGGTGATCGAGAACGCGACGGCGCGGCTCGGGAAGGCTGGCGAGTGACCCGGATCGGCGTCGTTGTCTTTCCCGGCTCGAACTGTGAGTACGACGCCGCCTCCGGCGTCACCCAGTTGGGCGCCCAGGCCGAGTTCGTCTGGCATTCGTCGACCGACCTCAGCGGATTCGACGGGATCATCCTGCCCGGAGGCTTCGCCCACGGCGACTACCTGCGCCCCGGGGCCTTGGCGCGCTTCTCGCCGGTGATGGAGGCGGTCGGGCGCTTCGCCGCCGACGGCAGACCGGTGCTCGGCATCTGCAACGGCTTCCAGGTTCTCACCGAGGCTGGCCTGCTGCCCGGTGCCCTGCAGAAAAACCGGGGATTGACGTTCCTCTGCCAGCCCACGACGCTGATCGTGGAATCAACGAACTCGGTGCTGACCAGTGCGGCGACGGTCGGCCAGGAGCTCGTCATCCCGATCAACCACTTCTCCGGTGCGTACACGTGCGACGACGCGACGCTGCACCAGCTCGAGGCCAACGGTCAGGTCGTTCTTCGCTACAAGGACAATCCCAACGGCTCGCGCGACGACATCGCGGGCGTCGCCAACGTCGCGGGCAATGTCGTCGGACTGATGCCCCACCCCGAGCGCGCGATGTCGACGCTGCTCGGCAGCGCCGACGGGCGGGTGCTACTCGAGGGCTTCGTCGGCGCTTACGTCGCCGTTCGGTGACCGCGCCGCGACCGATCGTCCATTCAGGGCCAGTAGTTTGGTGGAGTGAGTAGCGCCCCCGAGCCCCTGCACCGCGCGCTCGGGCTCACGGATGCGGAGCTCGGCGACATCCGCAACGTCCTCGGACGCGAGCCCAACCATCTCGAACTGGCTCTCTACGGGGTGATGTGGAGTGAGCACTGCTCCTACAAGTCCTCGCGGATGCACCTGCGACGCCTGCCGACCGAGGCGCCCCACGTGCTGGTCGGTCCGGGCGAGAACGCGGGCGTGATCGACGCCGGAGACGGCATCGCCGTCGCGATACGGATCGAGAGCCACAACCACCCTTCGGCGATCGAGCCCTACCAGGGCGCGGCGACCGGGGTCGGAGGTATCCTGCGCGACGTGTTCACGATGGGGGCGCGGCCCCTCTGCGTGATGGACCCCCTCTTCTTCGGCGAGCTGACCGACGCCCGTCAGCGTTGGCTCGTCGAGGGGGTCGTGTCGGGCATCTCGGGCTACGGGAACTCCGTGGGTGTGCCCACGATCGGGGGCGAGTTGACCTTCGACGACTGCTACGCGTCCAACCCGCTCGTCAACGTGCTCTGCGCCGGGGCGCTGCCCACCGAGCGCCTCGTGCTCGGCGTCGCCTCGGGCGTGGGCAACCTAGCCGTGCTTCTCGGCTCCTCCACCGGGCGCGACGGAATTGGCGGCGTCTCGGTGCTCGCGTCGGCCGGGTTCGCCGGTGACGACGGCGCGGCGTCGCTCGACGACGCCAAGCGCCCGAGCGTGCAGGTCGGTGACCCCTACGAGGAGAAGCGTCTGATCGAGGCCTGTCTGGCCCTGCTCGACGGCGGGTACGTCGTCGGTATCCAGGACCTCGGCGGCGCGGGGATCGTCTGCGCGACGAGCGAGACCGCGGCGCGAGGCGGGGTCGGCATGGACGTTGACGTTACGGCCATCCCGCTGCGCGAGCCCCGCATGGTGCCCTACGAGATCATGACCTCGGAGAGCCAGGAACGGATGCTCGCCATCATCACCCCGGAGAACTGGCCGGCCGTCGCGGCGCTCTGCGCCAAGTGGGAGGTGCGAGCGTCGGTCGTCGGCCACGTCGTCGAGCCCGTCGTGCGCCAGGACGGCACGAGCGTCGGGATGCTACGCGTGCGCGACGGCTTCGACGGCGAGGTCCTCGCCGAGGTGCCCGCCAAGTCGCTCGCCGACGAGGCGCCGCTGTACGACCGCCCCCGCCGGCGGCCGGCCGACCTCGACGCGATCCGCGCCGACGACCCGACCGACGACGAGCCGGTCGGTTCTCCGAACGACGACCTGCTGGCACTGCTCGTCGACCCGGCCTGGGTCTATCGACAGTACGACTCGCAGCTCTTCCTCAACACCGTCGTGGGGCCGGGCCGCGACGCCGCGTTGCTTCGCCTGGCTGGGCCGGGCCTGCCGCATTCCGAGCGGGGCATCGCGATCTCAACCGACTCGAACCCCCGTTGGTGCGCGCTCGACCCGAGAGCCGGCACGGCCCTCACCGTCGCCGAGAGCGCCGCCAACCTGGCCTGCGTCGGAGCGACCGCGAAGGCCGTGGTCAACTGCCTCAACTTCGGCAATCCCGAGCACCCCGAGGTCATGTGGCAGCTTTCCGAGTCGATCGACGGGATGGCCGAGGCCTGCAACGGCCTGGGCCTGCCGGTGATCGGCGGCAACGTCTCGCTCTACAACGAGAGCGGCGGCAGCGACATCGACCCGACGCCCGTCGTTGGCCTCCTCGGGGTCGTCGATTCACTGGTCGCGCCGCCACCGGGCTGGAACTGGCGCGAGGGTGACGCGGTCGTGCTGGTCGGGACCCGTCGGGCCGTCGGCGACCAGGCCCATCCGCTCGGCGGGACACGTTGGGCGACCGGTCGAGGCCGCCGGGGCGGTCGCGTCCCGCGCTTCGACGCAGTGACGCTTGCTGGCGCGATCGACTTCGTCGCGGCGGAGATAGCCCGAGTGTGTGCCGGGGGCACGAGCGACGTCACGGCGGTGCACGACGTCAGTGGCGGCGGTCTCGCTGCGGCGCTGGCCGAGATGGTGGCCGTGACCGGTGTCGGCGTGGACGTTGTCGAACTGACGGGCCACGGCGAGCTGTTCAGTGAGTTCCCGGGTCGATTCGTGATGGCGACCAGCGACGTTGAGGCGTTCAGTGTCCGAGCCGGCGCGGCCGGTGTCCCGGTCGCCTCGTTGGGCGTCGTCGGGGGCGGCCGGCTTCGTATCGGCACGATGGTCGACCTAGCGGTCGGCGACATCACCGTGCGACGGCGCGGCGCACTCGAAGTGGCCCTCGCGCTCGATTGACGGAGCTCGCCGGAATCGAAATCTTTTCAAGGATGGCGTTGGAACGCGACCGCACGGACCGGTGACGACTGCGTCGAAGTAGCGTCGCATCCAGGCGTCGGTATCGACGCCTGAGGGATTCGCACGTCGAGGTCGCGAGATGGGGGACACATGTATTTCCAGGACCGGTATCTCTCCGAAGAGCAGCGCATGATGCGCGACACCAGTCGCCAGTACGTGGACAACGTGGTGATCCCCTTCATCCAGCAGAATCGCCTGCGCGAATGGGACATGGATCCGAACGCTCGCCTCGCTCCCAACATCCTCGAACAGGCCGAGGCCGCCGGGTTGCGGGCCCTGTGCGTGCCCGACCGCTTCGGCGGCATCGCGCTCGATCCGGCGTCGCAGTCCCAGACCATGGCGATCATCGCGACGGAGCTGGCCCGCGGCGACTCGGGACTCGCGGACAAGCTGGTCCAGAACTGGAAGATCTCCGTGCTGATCGCCCAGTTCGCGCCCGAACACCTCCAGGAGTACTGGTTCACGCGCTACATGAACGAGCCGCAGTTCCTCATGGCGCACTGCCTCACCGAGCCCCACGGCGCATCAGACCGGTGGCTGCCCTACAACGTCCCCGAGATCAACATGGACACGAAGGCCGTCCTCGAAGGTGACGAGTGGGTGATCAACGGTCGCAAGCAGTTCATCAGCAATGGCTTCGACGCCACGCTCTACGTGGTCTACGCCAACACCGACAACTCGGTCGGCATGCAAAAGGGCACGTCGAGCTTCCTCGTCCCGCGCGACACGCCGGGACTCGAGGTCACCAACTGCAACGAGACGATCGGCGGACGGTTCATGAACAACGGTGAGATCGTCTTTGACGACTGCCGGGTTCCCGCCGACCACCTGTTGGTGCTGAACGACGCCCTGGGCAAGGCCGGTATCTACTTCCGTCCCGGCAAGGTGCTTGTGGCGGCGAAGAGCCTCGGCATCGGGGTCGGCGCCTACGAGGAGACCGTCAAATTCGTCCACGACCGGGTCCAGGGCGGCAAGCCGATCATCCAGCACCAGGCCGTGGCGCTGCGCCTCGCTGACATGGCGACGCGGCTGGAGGCGGTGGCGGCGTTGCTACGTCACGCGGCCCTCGCGGTCGACGAGAATTCACCGGACGCCGACGCGCTGTGCAATATGGTCAAGGTCTTCGCGAGCCACGAGATCGTCAAGGTCTGCGAGCACGCCATGGAGCTGCACGGCGGCTACGGCGCGATGCTCGAGGTGGGGATTGAGAAGTACATGCGTGACGCGTTGATCAACCTGCACAGCGACGGTACGTCGGACGTGTCGAACTTCAAGATCGTGCGTGCGATGTTCCCCGAGACCTCCGGGAAGTACGCCGGCTAGTTCTCGTCGGTCGGCGCGGGTGGGCGTTCTTACCGGACGGCCTTCAATTCGTCGAGGACCTCGTCGGGCACGCGCAGGTCACCGCTCCATCCGTGGCCTAGCTTCACCGACTCCTTGTAGGTCCCGTGATAGTCGGAACCTCCGGTCGGGACCATCCCGGCGTCGCGAGTGAGCTTCACCATCAGGGCTCGAGTGGAGGCGTCGGTCCCGCCGTAGTACGCCTCGATGCCCGCGAAGCCCCTTTCGCGCAGCGACGCGAACACCGGCGGCATCACGCTCTCGATCGACGTCGAGCTATCCATGTAGTTGAGGAGCGGGTGGGCGATCGAGAAGACCGTTCCCGAGCCCTCGGCCGCGCCGACGAAGTCCTCGATGGGCATGCTGGTCTTGGGGATGTAGGCCTTCCCCGAGCTGCCGAGCCAGTCGACGAATAGCCGGTTCCACGCCCCATCGGACATCTCGCCGACGATCTCGGGGTGGAGTTGGAACATCGCCCGGGCGAAGTGGGGCCGTCCGATGGAGTCGACGTTGCCGGCGAGGTCGGCGAGATAGTCCATGGTCAGCCTCTCGAAGCCAAGTCCTTGGAGGAGCGTCACGAGCGCTCGGTTGCGCACATCGCGGTCGCGGCGCAGCAGAACCAGCTTCTGTTGGAGGGGGTGGCTGGCGTCCAGGGGCAGGAAATACGCCAGGACGTGGACGTTTCGCGGGGCGCTTCTGGCGCCCACGTGCTTGGGCACGACGTTGTCGCGCAGCGAGACCTCGACCCCCGGGACCAACTCGATCCCGTGCTGGGCGCAGGCGCTCGCCATGGCCTCATGGCTGAGGGTGGTGTCGTGGTCGGTCAGGGCGATCGCCGACAGCCTCAGGTCGTGTGCCCTCTCAGCCAGCTGCTTGGGGGTATCAGACCCGTCGGAGTACGACGAGTGGGTGTGGAGATCAATCACCTTTGTAGCGTACCTAGGTCGTGCCACGGGGCTGACGGGTTGTGCGAGAATGTCTTAGTGCCTTCCCTGTCGATGAACCGATCAAAGGACGGCGCATGAAGGAAGCCTGCGGCGTCGTCGCCATCGTCGCCCCCGGACGCGACGTGGCCCACATCTGTTACGACGCGCTCTATGCGCTGCAGCACCGGGGCCAGGAGTCGGCCGGCATGGCCACCTTCGACGACCATCAGATCACCGTGGTCAAGGACAATGGTCTGGTCAGCCACGTGTTCACTGACACGACGCTTCGTGCGTTGGCCGGCTCGATCGTCATCGGCCACACCCGTTACTCGACGTCCGGTTCGGCGAATTGGACCGCCGCGCAGCCCGTCTATCGTTCGGCCGGCTCGTCGGGCTTCGCCATCGCCCACAACGGCAACCTGACCAACACGACGGCCCTCGCCGACGACGCGGGCATCCAGTTCACCTCGATGCTGTCGGACTCGGACCTCATGGCCGAACTGCTCGCGCGCGAGGTCGAGGCCGGTCACACCCTCGCCGAGTCGCTCGGCATCGTTCTCGCGCGCTGTGAGGGCGCCTTCTCGATGGTCATTCTCGAGGCCGGCGAGGTGCACGCGGTGCGCGACCCCTACGGCTTTCGTCCGCTCTGCCTCGGGCGTCTCGGGACCGAGGACCGGCCCGAGGGCTGGATCGTCGCCTCGGAGTCGCCGGCCCTCGACGTCGTCGGCGCCAGCTTCGTGCGTGAGATCCGGCCCGGTGAGATGGTCTCGATCACGAAGGGCGCTATGACGTCGACCCAGCTGCTCGAACCGGCCGGCGAGAAGCAGAAGCTCTGCATATTCGAGTTCGTCTACTTCGCGCGGCCCGACAGCTACCTGATGGGCCACCAGGTCCACACGACGCGCCGGCGCATGGGCGAGCTGCTGGCCGGACAGTCTCCGGTTGAGGCCGACATCGTCATGGGCGTCCCGGACTCGGGAGTGCCCGCCGCCGAGGGCTACGCCAAGGCGTCCGGCATCCCCTTCGGCTACGGACTCGTGAAGAACCGCTACATCGGGCGCACCTTCATCTCGCCCGACCAGAACAAGCGAGCCGCGACGGTCCGTCGCAAGCTCAACCCCCTGCGCGAGAACATCGAGGGCGAGCGCCTCGTGGTGGTCGACGACTCCATCGTTCGCGGCACGACGACCCGCGCAATCGTGAAGATGCTGCGAGACGCCGGCGCGAGGGAGGTGCACCTGCGCATCTCGTCGCCTCCCTTCATGTGGCCCTGTTATTACGGCATCGACACGCCCACGCGCGACGACCTCCTCGCCGCGAACCACACCGTCGCCGAGATGAACGAGTTCATTGGCTCGGACTCGCTCGAGTTCATCTCGCTCGCGAACTTGCGCAACGCGATCCAGCTCGATGGCGAGTGCTGTGACGCCTGTCTCACCGGCGCGTACCCCGCCCCCACCCCCGTCGTCCTCGGAACCGCAGGCAGCCGCTGGTGAGCCGTCTGCTCGACCAGCCCGGCGACGGATTGACCTACGCCGAGGCCGGCGTCTCGATCGAGGCCGGTGACGAGGCCGTCGAGCGGATCAAGGAGATCGTGGCCAGCACCAAGCGGCCGGAAGTCCTCGGCGGCATCGGCGGGTTCGGCGGACTGTTCGCCCTGGACGTCGCCAAGTACGCCTCACCGGTGCTCGTCGCGTCGGCCGACGGCGTCGGCACGAAGCTCGAGGTGGCGCGCCAACTCGGCCGCTACGACTCGGTCGGCATTGACCTGGTGGCCATGCTGGTCGACGACCTCGCCTGCGTCGGCGCGGAACCGCTGTTCTTGTTGGACTACGTCGCCGTCGGGAAGCTCGATCCATCCCGGCTCGCTGAGCTCGTCGCGGGCATCGCCGAAGGATGTCGCCGAGCCGGCACGGCGCTGCTCGGTGGCGAGACCGCCGAGCACGGCGGCGTCATGAGGTCCGACGATCTGGACGTTGCCGGTTTCGTCGTCGGCGTCGTCGAGCGGGGTCGGGAGCTCGGCCCAGAACGGGTTCGCGCGGGAGACGTCCTCGTGGGATTCGGTTCACCGGGGCTTCGCTCCAACGGCTACACCCTCGCGAGGCGGGTCCTCGTGACGAGCGACGAGTCGCTCGACGAGCCGGCGTGGGACGGAGCGCCCCACACGCTCGGTGATGAGCTGCTGGTCCCCTCGGTGATCTACGTCACGGCGATCTTGGCGATGCGCACCGAGCTGGGTGGCGCGATTCACGCCGTCGCGCACGTGACGGGCGGGGGGATCGTCGGCAACGTCGTGCGGATCCTGCCCCCGACGCTCGACGCGGTCATCGACATGGACAGCTTCGAGACGCCCGAGATCTTCTACGAGATCCAGCGCCGCGGCCGAGTCAGCGCCGACGAGATGGTGCGGGTGTTCAACTGCGGTCTGGGCATGGTCGTGGCGGTCGACCCGAGCGGCGCCGAGGCTGCGGTGTCGCTGGCGCGCACCGAAGGGGTGGCGGCGACCATCGTCGGCATCGTGCGGCCGGGCAGCGGCAAGGTCGTGCTGGTGTGACCGGGGCGAGAGAGAGAGTGCTGGCCCACCTACTCGAGCACTCCGTGCGTCGGGGTGACTTCGAGTTGAAGTCGGGTCGTCGCTCGTCGTGGTTCATCGACTCTAAGATGACGATCTGCGCCCCCGAGGTCATGGTGGACGTCGCGACGCTGCTTTTGGAGAGGATCCCCGCCGATGCCACGGCGATCGGCGGACTCACCATGGGCGCCGACGGGGCCTCGTTCATCACGGCCGGCGTCGCGGCGACACGTGGCCGGTCCCTGCGGGCATTCAGCGTGCGCAAAGAAGCGAAGGACCACGGCGCCGGCGGACGCATCGCCGGGGCCCTGGTGCCCGGAGACCGCGTGGTGATCACCGAGGACACGGTGACGCGCGGCACGAGTCTCCTGGAGGCGGCGAACGTCGTCACCGCGTTCGGGGCTGAGGTGGTCCTGCTGCTCGCCGTCGTTGACCGTGGCGGCACCGCCGCGGCGATGGCTGCCTCGCAGGGCTGGGCCTTTGACGCGCTGTTCGACGCCCCCGACCTGGGCTTCGCCTACGAGGGCGTCTAATTACTTGGCGAGCACGTCGAGGACTCGGCCGCGCCACTGGTAGCGGGCGGGGTACTCCTCGTCGGGCGAGTGGCCGAAGCGCAGCACCAACGCGTCCAGGGCCGGAACGACGCTGATCATCTGCCCCTCGTAGCCGCTGGCCCAGTAGGTGCCGTAACGGTCGCCGGTGACCCACCACTGCCACGAGTAGTACGTACCGCTCTCCTCGTCGAGGCTGGTCGGGACCTGAGCGGTCGCCGCCCATTCGCGCGGTATCAACTGGGCCCCGTCCCATTCGCCGCCGCGCAGGTACAGATGACCGAAGCGAGCGAAGTCGAGCGCATTGGCGTGCAGGAGACTCGACGCGACGAAGACGCCACGCGAGTCGAACGTGGGCACGGCGCTCGCCATCCCGATGCGGTCGAAGAGACGGTCGTGCAGGTACGAACGGTAGCCGTCGCCGTAGCCGACGAGGTCCGCGACGATCCGGCTGAGCAGGTTGGTCGTGCCGCTCGAGTAGTTGAAGAAGGTCCCGGGCTCGTGGGCGAGGGGCAGCGCCGCGGTAAAGGCGGCCATGTCGTCCTTGCCCTCCCCGTAGAGCATCTCGATGACGTGGCTCACCTGACCGAGCTCATAGACCTCGACGAAGGCCAGGCCGTCGCGCATGGCAAGCAGGTCGCGGACCCGAATCTGGTGGCGAGGGTCCTTCGGATCGCTCCACTCCAGCACGGGAGCTAGATGGTCCGGGTCGAGGCGACCGTCGGCGACGAGGGTTCCGATGATCATGTGCAGAACCGACTTGGCCATCGACCACGACAGCAGCTGGCTCTTCGCGGTGATCGGCTCGGCCGGCCGATCGAAGTGGAACTGCTCGCCGCCGTAGCGCTCCACGAGCACTCGACCGCCCTGGATCACGACCACCGCGTTGGTGACCGCGAGCTTCTCGTCGCAGAACATCTCGTCGACGACGGATTCGAGCTCCTCTTGGTGGTCGGAGGTTCCGCGGGGCCACTGCGCCGTCGGCCACGCCACCCCCGTCGGTTGCGGGGCGAATTGGGGTGTCACGCTGGGCAGGTCGCTCATGTTCCTCCGATGTCTGTAGGCATTGTTGCACGCGCGTCACACTCCGTCGTTACCGTGAGGCGATGGAGCCAGAAGGAAAGCGAGGGCCGGTCCAGTACCTCTACCGAACCGTCATGCCGTCACCGCGCCATCGCAACCGGGTGAGTGCGTACCTCGTTCAGCGGTTCTCCGACTCGAACGTCGTGGCGCGTATCGAGCCTTTGGGACTCGTCCACACCTCGATCGGCGAGCAGGCGCTGGCGATCCAGCGGCTGCGCCGCGACCTCGTCGTCGCCGGTGGGTGGCAGACGACCCCGAGCCGGCGCCACGCCCGAATGCGCGTGGCGCCGGCGCGACGGACTGGATAGTAGAGATCGCCCCACGAAGTCTCGTGACGGCGTGGGGCGATCTCTCGGTGGTCGAGACCGGCGTCGATCCGGTGACCTCACGCTTTTCAGGCGCGCGCTCTACCGACTGAGCTACTCGACCTAACCTCGTCACCCTTTCGGGTGTCGAGCGGACCTGACGGGATTTGAACCCGCGACCTCCGCCTTGACAGGGCGGCGTGCACTCCGAGCTGCACCACAGGTCCTCGGTGTTCTCGAAGTCGGGACCTCGAGACGCGAATTGTAAGTCTATACGGTGTCGGGCCACGTCCTCGGGGGCGGTGCGAAGACCGATTGGCCCCCGACCGTAGGATGCAACCCGTGCTATTCATCGGAGGGACCAGCGTTTCGTGAGCCTCACCGTGATCGTCGTAGTGCTGGCAGCCGGCTTCGTCCACGCGCTCTGGAACGCCCTCGTCAAGAGTATCTCGAACCAGTCGACGAGCTTCGCGCTGGTGAACCTAGGCATCGCGGTGACCAGTTGGGTCGCCTGGCCATTCGTCGGGCTCCCTCGGAGTCAGGCCTGGCCGTACCTTCTCGGCTCGATCGTCTGCCACGTCGGCTACGAGCTCTTCCTTATGGGCTCGTACCAGCGGGCGAACTTCTCGCGGGCCTACCCGATCGCCCGGGGCACGGCACCACTTCTGGTCTCGCTGGGCGGTCTCGTGCTCGCCAACGAGCATGTCGGCGTGGCCGGCGCAGGCGGGATTCTCCTGATCGTCGCTGGCGTCGTCAGCCTCTCGTACATCCGTAACTCGTCCACGCTTGACCGCGCGGGCGCCTACTGGGCCCTCGCGACCGGCGTGGCCATCGCGGTCTATACGGTCGTCGACGGGATCGGCGTGCGCGCGAGCCACGGCACGTTGCGTTACGCGGCCACCCTTTTTGCGCTGCAGTCGACCCTTTGGCTGACGTCGGTCGTGGTGCGTCACGGCTGGCGGCTGGCGCCGGATTTCGCGACGGCCCGGACCGGAGTCGCGGCCGGTCTGCTCTCCCTCGCCGCCTACACCGCGGTGCTCTACGCCCAGACGCGCGCTCCGCTCGGTGCGGTCAGCGCGTTGCGCGAGACCGGCGTCGTGTGGGCGGCCGCGATCGGCATCGTCATCTTCAAGGAGGGTAAGGCGCGGGCGATCCTGGTGCCGGCAGTCGTCGTCGCGACCGGCATCGCTCTGCTCGGCCTCAGCTGAGTCGTGGCCGACGCTGACGATGGATTTCAGTCGTTGTGCAGGACGAGGCAGAGCGGATGGCCGACCGGGTCAAGGTAGACCCGGAAGGTCTCACCCGGCTGGACGGCGCACTTGGTGGCGCCGATGGCGAGGAGGTGTCGCTCTCCCTCGTCGAGGTCGTCGACCAGGAAGTCCATGTGCAGCTGCTGAGGGACGAGACCCTCCGGCCAGGTCGGGGCGACGTAACCGTCGACCTTCTGGAAGGCAATGGTGGGATGGCCACCGTTCATGAGCTCGATCCAGGTGACCTTCTCCGCCGGGAAGTCGCCGAGGGGCTCGACGTCGAGTCCGGTGAGGCGGGCGTAGAAGTCGGCGAGGGCGAGGGGGTCGGGGCAGTCGAGCGCGACGAGTTGGTAGTGGGGCAAGGGCATGGCTATTCTCCTCCGGCTACGTGGCGAAATCCTGGCGCGAAGCGTCGAAGTCGCTTCGGGGGTGGTGGTCTCGCCACGGCATTGGGTCAATCTACCTGTTCGGATCGGCGCGGACCAGTGGCGATATCGCTGGGGTACGTTTCAAGGATGCCGATCGATGCGCGAACGCCACGCCCCGACGCACCGCGCAACGTGGTCGTCGTCCTGCTCGACTCGCTCAACCGCCACCTGCTCGAGGCGTACGGCTCGACGGAGTTCACGACGCCCAACCTCGCCCGTTTCGCCAAGCGGGCGCAGCGCTTCACCAACCACCACACCGGCTCGCTGCCGTGCATGCCGGCGCGCCATGACGTGCTGTGTGGCGCAATCGACTTCCTGTGGCGGCCCTGGGGGTCCGTCGAGGTCTGGGAGGACGCCATCACCTTCGACCTTCGAAGGAAGGGCGTGGTCACCCAGCTCGTCACCGACCACCCGCACCTCTTCGAGTCGGGAGGAGAGAACTACCACACCGACTTCTCGGCCTGGTCGTACGTGCGGGGCCACGAGGACGACCCGTGGAAGACCCGACTCGACCCGTCGTGGTTCGGCGCACCGGCGCTGCCCGCCCAGCCGGCCTCCATCGAGCGAGGGTACGACCGCTCGCGGACCTACTTCCGTTCCGAGGAAGACTTCCCCGGCCCACAGACGATGACGGCCGCGGCGGCGTGGTTGCGCGAGAACGCTCGCCAGCACGAGCGATTCTTCCTGTTCGTCGACGAGTTCGACCCCCACGAGCCCTTCGACACCCCCGAGCCGTGGGCCTCGATGTACGACGACGAGTGGACCGGTCCGCGAGTTATCTGGCCCCCCTACACCGACGCCGGCGGGCCTTCCTCGCCCGACGAGCGTACCGGTCGTCAGATACGGGCCAACTACGGCTCGAAACTCTCGATGATCGACCACTACTTCGGGCGGGTCTTGGACGCGCTTGATGACCAGGACCTCTGGCGCGACACCGCGGTGATCGTGATGACCGACCACGGCCACTACCTAGGCGAGCGAGGGGGAATCTGGGGCAAGCCCGGCGTACCCATCTACAACGAGATGGGCCACATCCCTCTGATGGTGGCGTGGCCGGGGAGGGAGGCCGGCGACGTGGACGACCTCACGACCACGGTCGACGTCCACGCGACGCTCTGCGAGGTCTTCGACGTGACACCCCACCACCGCGTCCACGGCCACTCGCTGATGCCAAGGCTGTCGGGAGCCGGTCCGGCGACCCGCACCCACGTACTGACCGGCATCTGGGGCCGGGAGGTCGTCTACATCGACGACGAGATGAAGTTCGTGCGTGCTCCTGTCGAGAGCAATCGCCCGCTCGAGATGTACTCGAACCGATGGTCGACGATGCCGATCCAAGCGCTGCCCCAGCTGCGTCTGCCGCGGCCCGACCGGCGAGCGACGCTCTCCTTCATGCCTGGCTCCGACGTGCCGGTGATTCGCCAGCCCTACGGCGCCGACGACGACGTCCCGTTCTGGGCGCGCACGTCGTCGTTCCACGGTGACGTGCTCTTTGACCGCGGCGAAGACCCGCAGGAGGAGCGAAACCTCAGTGCCGGGGCTCGCGCAACGCCCACGTCGACCCCCGTCGAGGCGTTGCGCGAGGCGTTGCGAGAACTCGAGGCGCCGTCGGTGCAGTTCGAGCGGCTCGCGCTGCTCTAGGTCCGACGGCCGCGATCAGTCGCTGGTGGGAAAGCCCTTCACCGCGTCCGCGTACCACTGGGCCGACGGCTTGGGCGCACGCTCGAACGTCGTGCGGTCCACGGCGACGATCCCGAACTTCGGCCCATAGCCGAGGACCCACTCGAAGTTGTCGAGCAGCGACCACTGGAAGTACCCGCGCAGGTCGATGCCGTCGCGTCGCACGTTCGCGAGACCCTCGAACGCTCCGGTCAGGTAGCGGATCCGCTGCTGGTCATCATCCGTGCCGATGCCGTTCTCGGTCATGATGATCGGCACGTCGGTGAACTGTGCCGCCCGTCGAATGGTGTACTCGACTGACTGGGGCCAGAAGAGGTAGCCCATCTCCGTGAACTCGCCGTCGGGACTTACGACCAGGCCATCGGCGTCGAAGACAAGCTTGGTGTAGCACTGCACGCCGACGTAGTCGTCGTCGCCGACGGCGCGAAGGTACTCGTCCTCCATCTCGTTGCGGATCGACTCCACGATCTCCTCGCCTCCGGGCAGGGCCTCGTACTCCTGCATCGACAGCGGCATGCCGATGGGGTAGGAGCCCGGTGTCGAGCGAAGGGCGTCGCGCATAGCGAAGTGGCACGACCGCATCGCCCGGTTGACTTCGACGAATCGCTCCCAACTCTTGGCCTGGGGCGGAAAGAGCCCCATGAGGTATCCCATGAGGGCGACGATGTTCGGCTCGTTCACGGTGCAGGCGATGCCGATCAGTTCGCCCAGGGACTGGCCGACGACGAGGGCGTAGTTGCTCATCCACGTCGCGATGTCGGGATGCTCGAAGCCGCCGAGGTCGGCGACCCAGAGCGGAAGAGTGAAGTGGTGCAAGGTGACGACCGGGACGATCGACCGCGCTCGACAGGCCTCGAGGACGGAGCGGTAGTGATCGAGGGCCTGGTGGGAGATGACACCGCGCTCGGGCTCGATGCGGGCCCATTCGATGGAGAGGCGAAAGGAGTTGAGGCCGAGCTGGGCGGTCAGGTCGAGGTCATCCTCGTATCGATTCCACGAGTCGCAGGCGTCGCCGCACTCCTCGACGCACTCGGTGCCTGCGGCGCGCTCGTAGCGCCACCAGTCGGTGTTGGACCCGCCGCCTTCGATCTGGTACGCCGATGTCGACGTGCCCCACATGAAGGCTTCGGGAAAGTGGACCTCGCGTTGTGCCATGAGACTGAACCTAGAACCTCTCGACGTGCGTCGTCCACCATGTCACCTCGCCCTCGCGGTCCGGTCCGTCCGGTCAAGCGCTCATCTCAGCTGTCGAAGGTCTGATTAGAGTGGCCCTCGACACGTCGAACGACCGAGGAGCACGATGACCGAGCCGACTCCCGAGCGCAAAGCCGCGAGCCAGTCGACCGCGGCCCTGCATCGAGCGGTTCAAGGGGCGGCCTCGGCCCTGGACTCGAGCGACTTCGATAGGGCGTCGAAGGGACTGATCGCGTCGGGAGCGCCACGCCAGGTGATCGGGCGCTTCGGTCACGCGGTCTGGGACCTCGACGCCTACGCTTTCGTGGAGGACCCCGCGTCCGTCGCCGACCCACCGATTACGGTCAATCCGAGCCTCTGGCGCCAGGCGCGGCTCAACAACCACGCCGGGCTGTTCGAGGTAGTGCCCGGCATCTACCAAGTGCGTGGCATGGACATCTCGAACGTCACGTTCATCGCGGGCGAGACCGGGTGGATCGTCATCGATCCGCTAACCGCCGAGGAGACCGCGGCGGCGGCGATGGCGATGGTCAACGAGCACCTCGGCAAGCGACCGGTACTCGCGGTCGTCTACACGCACAGCCACACCGACCACTTCGGAGGGATGCGCGGCGTCGTGCCGGAGGAGGACGTGGCGAACGGTCGGGTCGCGGTGATCGCTCCAGCCGGTTTCCTCGACGCGGCCATCAGCGAGAACGTCCTGGCGGGCACGGTAATGCTGCGCCGCGCGACCTACATGTACGGTGCGCTGCTGGCGAAGGACCCACAGGGCCACGTCGACACGGGCCTGGGCAAGGGGCTGCCCGCCCTGCCGAGCGTCGGACTGGTGGCCCCGACGCGCGACATTACCGCGACCGGCGAGGAGATGACGATCGACGGCGTGCGACTGGTGTTCCAGATGACGCCGGGCACCGAGGCGCCGGCCGAAATGAATGTGTTCCTGCCGGACCTGCGCGCGCTCTGCATGGCCGAGAACTGCACGGCCAACCAGCACAACGTGTACACGCTGCGCGGCGCGCAGGTACGCGACGCGTTGGCCTGGAGCAAGTACCTTGACGAGTCCCTCGCGCTCTACGCGCCCGAGTGCGACGTCCTCTTCGCGAGCCATCATTGGCCGAGGTGGGGCAACGCGGAGCTGACCGCATTGCTCGCCAGCCAACGAGACGCCTATCGCTACGTCCACGACCAGACCCTGCGCCTCGCGAATCTGGGACTCACGATGAACGAGATCGCCGAACAGCTAGAACTGCCGAGCAGCCTCGGCGACGAGTCGTTCAACCACGGCTACTACGGCACGGTGTCGCACAACGCCAAGGCCGTCTACCAGCGCTACCTCGGCTGGTTCGACGGCAATCCGGCCCACCTCAATCCCCACTCGCCCGTTGAGGCCGCGCGGCGTTACGTCGAGTTCATGGGCGGGAGCGACGCGGTACTGGAGCGCGCGCGGGACTACTTGGAGCGCGGTGACTATCGGTGGGTCGCCGAGGTCGTGAATCACGTCGTGTTCGCCGAACCGGAGAACGAATCGGCACGCCTCGTGCAGGCCGACGCCCTCGAGCAGCTCGGCTTCCAGAGCGAGTCGGGACCGTGGCGCGACTTCTACCTGACCGGAGCGATGGAGCTGCGCAGCAATGGGACTGTACTCAAGGGGATTGGGGGCAGCGCCATGGGCCGGGGACTCGTGCGGTCGATGACCCCCGAGCTGCTGCTCGACCTCATGGGCGTGCGACTGAACGGCCCGAGGGCGGAGTCATTCGCCTTCGAGGCGAACCTCGTGGTCGTCGACCGGGACGACGAGCGGTGGGCCTTCGGCGTGCGGCACGGAGTCCTGCACGCCCGGCGCAACGCCGAGCACGCCGACGCCGACGTCACGATCCGAACGTCAATCGTCGCCCTGGCCGACTTCGCATCGGGCGCGAAAGTACTCGACGAGCTGGTGACCAGGGACGATTTTCGCATCGCGGGATCCGTGACGATGCTCGAGGAGTTGGTCGGCTACTTCGACACCTTCGAGTTCGGGTTCGAGATAATTCTGCCTTGACCGGTTATCAAGACTCGCCGGCGCGACCCGTCGTGTTCTGCGATCGAGTGAACACCTACTGGGTCGCCCAGTAGTCTGCCCCGGCCTTGGTGGCCTCCAGCTCCGCGGCGTCCTCGAAGCCCGGTGCCATGGCCGCCGAGGTGCCCGCCATGACCTGGTGGTGGTCGATGTTGAGCAGTCGAATCCAACTCTGTTGGCCCATGGTGAGCGAGATGAAGCAGGCGAGCTCGACCAGCTCCTCCTCGGAGAAATGCCCGTGCAGCCTCTGCCAGAAGGCGTCGTCGGGGCTGAGACGCCAGGTGATCGCCTCGGCGTAGGCGAGGGCCGCCTTCTGGCGGTCGTCGTAGAGTGCCGATGACTCGAAGTTCAACAGGTCCTCGAGCTTGCCTTCGGAGAGGCCTGCCCGTTGGGCCTCGGTGCTTCGTTGGTTGCCGCAGTACTCGCACTTGACCGACCTCGAGACGTAGACGCGGCACAGCTCCTTCAGGGCGTGGTCGACGACGCCGTTGCGGTACAACTTCTCCCACGAGTTGGCGAAAGCCCAGAAGGCTCCGGTCGAGTGCGCTCGCACCGCCGAGCTCTCCGGTCTCGGCGTGCCTTCACGGGCGCACCGCTCCATCTCGGTGAGCATTGCTTCGTCCATCTCGGCGAGGGGGAAATAGGAGATCCGCTGGGGCAGGTCGGTCATGACAGGAAGCCTATCGACGGCGAGGCCCTTCGGCGTCGGTCGCGCCGTCTCGATCGCTCACCGTGCACGGAGAGGGCCTGCGAAGATGGACCGATGATGAGACGCTGTTCACTAGTGGCCCTGGTGTCGCTCCTGATGCTGACCGTGCCGAACCTGGACCCCGGGGTCGCGACAGGGGCGGCGAACGGGCCAACCCCGAAATCACCCTGTGGCGTGCCCGGGGCCGTAGCGCACTACGACCACGTGGTATGGATCATCCTCGAGAACGTGGGCTACTCAGTGGTCGGTTCGCGCGACGCCCCGTACCTCAACGGACTGGGCGACACGTGCGCACTCGCCACCAACGACTTCGCGGTCTCGCATCCCAGTTTGCCCAACTACGTCGCGCTGACCAGTGGGTCGACGCTCGGCGTCTCGGACGACGGTGAGCCGAGCGTCCATCCGCTGAGGGCGCCGAGCATCTTCAGCCAGCTCCACGGCAACTGGCGCGCCCTCGTCGAGTCGATGCCCCAATCGTGCGATCGCGTGACCAGCGGGAGCTATGCCGCGCGGCACAACCCCGCGGTCTACTACGTCAACCTCGGCGGGTCGTGCCGTCGCAACGACGTGGCGTTGACCGCTGCGCCCAACGTCAGCGCAGCCTTCACCTTCATCGCGCCGAACATCTGCCACGACATGCACAGCTGCCCGGTGTCGAGCGGGGACCGGTGGCTCGCCCGGTACGTGCCGTCCATTCTCGCGAGCGAACTGTACCGGTCCGACCGGCTCGTGTTGTTCATCACCTTCGACGAGAACGACACCCAGTCGACCAATCGGGTGCCGACCTGGGTGATCGCGCCGACGGTTCCACGGGGCGGGAGAGTCGGCGCCGCGCTGACCCACTACTCGCTTCTTCGGACAACTGAGACGCTGCTCCGTTTGCCGCTGCTCGCCGCCGCTGGCACGGCGCGGTCGATGGTGCGTGCCTTTCACCTCAAGTAGTGCGGTGAGTCGCGTCGAGGGGACCGTGTCGACGGCGGTGGACTCTGATGGATGGGCAGGCTGCCAAGAGGTGATGGTGGACTCGGGTACAGCAGGTCACTCCAGAGGTGACAAGCGCACGATGCCGAGAGGGGCGTCGGGTCAGAGGCAGGTGGTCGACCTTCGCAGATCCTGAGACCGACGTCGGATCAGCCGCCGAGCGGTGAGAAGCGGGCGGTGAAGTGTCGGAGGGCCTGAGGCGCCTCGACGATGCGGTAGCCGCGCAGGTCGGCGGCCTTCGAGGCCACGTCGCGACAGACCTCGATGACGTAGTCGATGTGGCTTTGGGTGTAGGTCCGGCGCGGTATCGCGAGGCGTACAAGGTCGAGCGCCGCCGGCACCTCAGTGCCGTCGGGTTGCATACCGAACATGACGGTCCCGATCTCGCACGACCGGATTCCCCCGGCCTCGTATAGCGCGACGGCGAGCGCTTGACCGGGATAGGCGAGTGGTTCGATGTGGGCGAGTAGGGCACGCGCGTCGAGGTAGACGGCGTGTCCGCCGATGGGTCGTACCACGGGAACGCTGGCCGCGACGAGGGCGTCGCCAAGGTAGGCCGTCGACTGGATTCGGTAGCGCAGGTAGTCGTGGTCGACGACCTCGGTCAGACCCTGGGCAATGGCCTCGAGGTCGCGGCCGGCGAGACCGCCGTAGGTGGGGAAGCCCTCGGTGAGGATCAGTACCTCGCGGCAGCGTTGGGCCAGCTCCGCGTCATTCATCGCGAGCCACCCGCCGATGTTGGCGAGGCCGTCCTTCTTCGCACTCATGGTCATACCGTCGGCGAGCGAGGCGATCTCGCGCACGATGTCGGCGACCTTTCGTTCGGACTGTCCCGCCTCTCGTTCGCGGATGAACCAGGCGTTCTCCGCGAAGCGACAGGCGTCGAGAAAGAGCGGTAGGTCGTACTTGTCGCAGATCGCGCGCACTCCGCGGAGATTCTCGAGCGAGACAGGTTGTCCGCCTCCGGAGTTGTTGGTAATCGTCACGAAGACGACGGGGATGTCGTCGCGTCGCTCAGCGAGCAATGCGTCGAGGCGACCCAGGTCCATGTTCCCCTTGAAGGGGTAGAGGTTCGACGGGTCGCGGCCCTCGGGGATGACCAAGTCGAGCGCCTCGGCGCCGGTCGCCTCCACGTTGGCTCGCGTCGTGTCGAAGTGGGTGTTGTTCGGGATGACCTTTCCGGGTCCACCGATGACGCTGAACAGGATCTTCTCGGCGGCCCGTCCCTGGTGGGTCGGGATCACGTGGGGGAATGGAAAGAGCTTCTGGACGCTCTCGAGGAATGAGAACCACGACGGTGACCCGGCGTAGCTCTCGTCGCCGTGCTGGATAGCCGCCCACTGATCGCGCGACATTGCACCGGTCCCTGAGTCGGTGAGCAGGTCGATTAGCACGTCCTCGGCGCGAAGCGCAAAGAGGTTGTATCCGGCGACCTCGAGGGCCGCGCGCCGTTCGCTCGTAGTGGTCATCCTCATCGGTTCGACCGAGTGGATGCGGAAAGGTTCGATGATCGTCTGATAGCCCATGGGACCATCTTGGCCCATTGGACTAGGAGTCCGTCGTGGGCCAGCGTCCTTTAGGTCTCGCGCCAACTCCTCGAGGCGGCCCCGGGAACATCGCGGCCCTGGGCCAAATCAATCGAAGACCCTTCGTCCACTGGTTCGCTCACGTTGGGTGCCACCAACCGGCGAGGACCGGTCTCAAGCACCGGTGGGCAACTGAGCCGACCGATTGAGGTCGCGCCACGTGCGCCGGACCCACCACGGCCGTAGGTCGCGGCCGTGGTGGGACACCGCGTCGAGCCACCTCTGTTCGAGTGCACGTGCCTTGGCGAAGGCCTCCGAGGACGCCGGTGGATTCGCGATCCAGTCGGTCTCGACCTGGTCACGCTCCGATCGGATGTGCGGTATCAAGGCGGGGTAGTCCGACAGGACCGCGCGGTGGAGGAGCTCGTGTCGCCACCAGAGTGACTCGATATCGCACTTGTTGGTCGGAACGCGACCCAGCTCGACGGGCACGTCCACGCGGACCGGCTTGAAGATGGACGTGCACGGCGCCGACGTCGCCGTCGCCCAATGGAGCGGCTCGGCGCGTAGGTCCGAGACGAGCGAGGCTGTTGTCTGGCTCGAGGCCAGGAGGCCACCGGCGTGGACGCAGGGCGCGTGCAGGGTGCCGTTGATCGGAGACCATCGCGGCTCGTCGTGTAACCCGTGATCGCGCAGAGCAACAATCAGCCCTGCCGGGCCCTCGGCAAGGCTCGCGGCGGCTTCAGTACGGGCCCGTCGCAGGCGACAGGCACTGACTGTGGTCTTGACTCGGCGCGAGTACTCCTCGGCGAAACCGGGGATTGTGAGGCCATTTGAGATGCTGCGCGCTCCCGAACGAACGTGCTCAACGGCCCACTTACGCCCCGCGGTCTCGAGTACGGCGGCGCCGTTCGCGTCAGCGAGCAAGAAGCTGTTGTGGTAGGTAAAGCCCGGTCGTTCGTGACTGCATGGTCCGCCCTGGCCGTATCGCTCCAGCAGTTCGATGATGACCGCGGTGGCGCTGTCCACGTCGCTCGCGCGCTCCAGCGCGAGCCGCAGGAGGTCCATGCCCAGTAGCGCCGGCTCGCCCGCAGGCTCGGTGGTGAAGACGGCCTCGTTGCCAATGACGAGGCCGTGCTCGTTGGCCCCCATTTCAGCCCCCCACATCCACCAGGGCCGCGAGAGCAGCACCGCGTTCGTGGACCTGACCTGGGGTATGTCGATCCAGGTGCAGTCGACGTGGTCCGTAGAACCGTGTTGCGCGGCCCCATGCCACTCGAGCACCTGGGACTCGTTCGCGTCACGGTCGCTGTTCTTCGCGAAAAGGACGCCGTCAGCTCCTATCTTGACCATTGTGTCGCACACGGGATCGACCATACCGGGGTCGCGCCGAGCTCTCAGGATCGTCCGATGACGACGGGCCATTCAGGGACCCTTCGGATTCGTCCCGGACCGGTGGGCTGGTTACCATTCAGTAAGTTGAGTGATTGAGCTCGGAGGTGCGAAATGACGGAACGACCGGTGATGAACTTCGAGCCGGACGTGGCGGCCAAGGCTGCGGCGCTCGCCGACTTCGCGACGTACATGAACCCTCAGAAGGTGCGAGTGCTGAAGGCCGCAGGTCTGGACATCATCGAGGCCCAGCGTGACGGGGTGTGGGTGTGGGACCTCGACGGTCGACGGTTCCTCGACTGCTTCACGTCGGCCGGATCGTTCAACGTGGGGCGGCGCAATCCCCGCATCGTGAAGGCGGCACACGACGCGCTCGACCGTCTGGACAATGGCAACTTCCTGCTCTGTTCAGCGCAGAAGGCAGCGCTCGCGAAGAGGCTCGGTGAGATCTCGCCACCGGGCCTGACCTGCACAACGTTCGGCACCGGCGGCGGCGAGGCGATCGACTTCGCCCTGAAGTTGGCCCGAGGTGCGACCAGTCGCGCCAAGATCGTCTCCAGCGTGAATGGTTACCACGGTCATACCGGCTTCGCGCTGTCGGCGGCGGGCCGTGAGTCGTTCCGCACCCCCTTCGAGCCGCTCATGGGCGGTTTCGAACGGGTCCCCTACGGCGACCTCCCTGCGATGGAGGCCTGCGTCGACACGGACACCGCGGCCGTCATTCTCGAACCGGTCCAGGGCGAAGGTGGGATCGTCGTGCCACCGGCCGACTACTTGGCTGGCGTGCGCGCGGCCTGCGATCGGGTCGGTGCGCTCCTCATCCTCGACGAGATCCAAACCGGCTTGGGCCGCACCGGGAAGTGGTTCGCCAGCGAGCATTTCGGTGTCGTGCCCGACATCATGACGATCGCGAAGTCGCTCGGCGGATCCCTGGTACCGATCTCGGCGACGATCTACACCGAGGACTTGCGCGAGTTCCTCATCCCCAACCCGTTCATCCACCTGTCGACCTTCGGCGGCTCGGACCTCGCGTGCGCCATCGCCCTCGAGGTCATCGACTACATCGACGAGACGGGGCTCATCGAGCACGCGGCCTTGATGGGACGACGTCTCGTCACGGGTCTGCACGAGGTGGCCGCGGCCCACTCGGACGTCATTGCCGAGGTTCGCAACCTCGGGTTGATGACCGGACTCAAGTACACCGAGGACGGTCTCGGCCCGCGAATGTCGTACCAGTTGGCCCGCCACGGGGTCCTGGCGATCTACAGCGGCAACGAGCCCTCGGTGATGCGTTTGATGCCGCCCCTGATCATCACCGAGTCCGAGATCGACTTCCTCCTCGAAGCGATCGAGGCCGCCGTCAAGGACTTGGTCGCCGGCACCGGGTTCGACGAGGCCATCACCAGCGATCGCGCCAAACGCCGTCCGCAGCGTGCGGCCGGCGTGCCGGGCTGACGCGCATGGCCGATTGGACTGAGCTCCACGAGGCGCTCGCCGACTACACCGTGAGCTGCAACACGAACGAGCGTCTGCGCAAGATGCAGCGCGATTGGACACGGCTCTTGCATTTCGAGTGCGCCGACAATGCCGTCACCTTCACGATGGACGTCGACCACGGTGAGATCGTACGGGTCTGTGAGGGACACGAGGGCGTCCCCGACATCGTCGTCACGACCGAGTCAGAGGTCTTCTGTGACATGTTCTGGGGTGACCTCAACCCGGTGCAGAAGTACCTGCGCGGCGAGATCAAGGTGAAGGGCACGCAGGAGGATGTGATGCGCCTCGATGCCATCAGCTACGTGATCTGGCCCGACGC
Organism: Acidimicrobiales bacterium; assembly: GCA_025351385.1. GTDB lineage: Bacteria > Actinomycetota > Acidimicrobiia > Acidimicrobiales > RAAP-2 > RAAP-2. The sequence continues at coordinate 192,830 of JANXWA010000025.1, forward strand.
TTGATGGGGGACGAAGCCGCCGCCCCGTCGACCTCACACGTCCTGCGCCGCTCCATCGGCACCCCGACGGCGGTGGCGACGTCGACTGGCCTGGCCTTCGCCGCGATCGACTTCCTCGGGGTGGTGTCGGTCGCCACCTACGCCCTCGGCGCGAGCGCCTGGCTGGCGATCCTCATCGGCGGGCTGATAGTACTGCTCGTCTCAGGGATCTTCTCCGAGCTGAACGGCCTGTTCCCGACGGCGGCGGGCATCCGTCTCTACATCGGCCGTGCCATCGGTCCGCGGACGTCACTGGCCGTCGGCTTCACCTACATGAGCACCGTCATCCTCGTGATCGCCGCCGACGCATTCCTCATCGGCGCGGCCATCGGGCACGTGCTCCACGAACCGCCGTGGCTCAGCTACGTGTGGATCGTCGTGCTGCTCGCCGTCGCCGCGGGCGCCAACTTGCGCGGCATCCGGCTGGCCGGCTGGCTGCAGTCGATCGTCACCTACACCGTGCTGGCCTCCACGTCGGTCCTGTCGGTGATCGCCATCTTCCACGTCGGCGGTTCGTTCAAGAAGCCCTTCGGCCTGTTCGACCACGGCAGCTTCAGCGTCGTCCAGGCCATCGCCTTCTCCCTGTTCCTCTACGCCGCCTTCGAATGGGTCACCACGACGGCGGAGGAGGCGCGCCGACCCCAGGTCATCACCCGGGCCCTGTTCATCGCGCCGGTCTTGATCTGGGGAGCCGCGACCCTCTTCAGCCTGGCGTTGGCCCACCTGGTGCCGCCCGGCCTCTCTCACGGCAGCGCCTATCCGCAGCTGCTGATGGGTACCGCGACGCTCGGTACCGTGGGAGAACTGTGGATGTTCGCCGTGACGTTGCTCACCGCGCTTAACACGTTCAACGGGGGCTTCCTCGTCGCCTCGAGGTTCATCTACGCGACCGCGCGCGACGGTAGTCTGCCCCGCTCATTCGCGAAACTGAACCTGCAGGCGGTGCCGTGGCTGGCCGTCGTCACGCTTGCCGGCACATCGGCCGTCGTCGCGGCCGTCGTCTTCGCCACGCACCAGTGGCTCTTGCTGGTCGCGGTCGGCGCGACCATCGAGGCCGCCATCTACGCGGTCGGATCGTGGTGCGTGCTGGCCTTGCGCAAGAAGGACCTGCGGGAGCGCCCGTTCCGACTGGCGGCGGCGAGGCCCCTCGCCACCTTCGGCCTCGTGCTCTTCACGTTCCTCGCACTGGCGTCGGGGCTCTCGGATCCGAAGAACGCGCACAAGCTCTCGCTGCTGCCGATCACGGTCATCGCGGTCATCGCCGTGTTGTCGACCGGCTACGTGATGCTCGTGATGCCCAAGCTCCAGGCCCAGGCGGCCGCTCGTGCGGCGATCGCGAGGCCGAAGCGGCGCCCGACTCGCCCCGACCAAGACGGGACTACGTCGCTGGTCGAATGAGATCGCGTCGACCGGTCGGACAGTTCGTCTTCGGCTACTCGACAACCTCACCTTCAGGCGGTGACGTGGCCTCGGGCATCAGGTGACGCGACCGAATCTCTCCGACGATCCGAGTGGCTTCGGAAAAGCCCTGCGCGAAGCCGTTCTCGAAGGCGTCGTCGCGGGCCTGGGCCAACCTCGTATGGTGCTCAGCCTCGACCTGGAGTTGAACGTACGCTTCCTCGATCTTCTCACCCACGGCGACCTCCTTCTCCTCGGGAAAGCAAGGCCGGGGCAGGCGATCGGACTCCATTCGCCAGTTCGTGGCGTCTCCGGCGCCGACGCGAAGGCCGACCTCTCTAGCTCGCCATCGTACCGGAGTGCCGAACGACATCGGTGCCACGACGTCGCGCAAACTTCGGTTCAGTCCATGTAGGCGCCGCCGTTGACCGAGATCGCCTCGCCCGTGACGAACGACGCGTCGTCGCTCACGAGGAAGGCCACGACCTTCGCGACGTCCTCGGCGGTCTCGAGTCGCGCCAACGGTGTGTTGTCGATATACGACTGGCGCACGGTCGCCTCGTCGACGCCGCGCAGCTCGGCCTCCCAGGCCAGCTCGCGCGCCTGCATCGACGTGGCCACGTAGCCCGGACAGACGCAGTTGACCCGGATTCCGTGAGGGGCGAGCTCCGCAGCCATCGCCTGGGTGAGGCCGAGGACGGCGAACTTGCTCGCGACGTAGTCCGAGAGGAACAGGACGCCCCCCTCCTTCGCTGCCATCGACGCCGTGTTGACGATGGCCCCGCGCGTGCCCAGGGCGATCATCGCGCGGGCGGCCGACTGGCCGCAGAAGAAGACGCCGTAGGCGTTGACCTCGAAGTTGCGGGCCAGGTCGGCCGGTGAGATGTCGACGAATCGCTGCATCTTCGAGATGCCCGCGTTGGAGACCCACACGTCCAGACGCCCGTGCTCGGCCACCACGGCCTGGACGAGCGTTTCGCACTCGTCAGGATTCGTGACGTCCAACTGCCGATCCTGTGCACTGTCGATCCCCTTGGCGACCTTGGAGGCGTTCTGCGCGACGACGTCGGTGACCACGACGTGATAGCCGCGTCGACCGAGTTCGGTCGCGATGGCGGCACCGATGCCGGATCCGGCTCCCGTCACAACCGCGATCTGTCTGTTCACCATATGTTCCTTCGTCTCTGTCTGGCTCGAACTCTAGGACCAGCTGCGCAGGGTCTCTCGACCTTCAGTGGCCACCCTCTCGAAGACCCGGGGATCGCTGTCGAACTGCGAGTCGGCGATGGGCCAATGCAGGACGACCTCGTCGAAGCCCAACGCACGGAGTCGACCGGCCCAGTCGATGAACGCGTCGTAGGAGGCGAGGGGCTTCTCGTCGCTCTCGAAGTCGAGTATCACCCGCTCGAGCGACCTGTCGTCCCTTCCCTGCTCCGCCAGTCGTTCGTCCATCATCGCGGCCTGGCGTCGCAACCGGTTGAAAGTCGCGCCCGCCCCGTTGGCTGCGGAGGTGCAGAGGCTGACCCAGCCGTCGGCGATCTGCGCGCACAGGGACATCGACTTGGGACCGAGGGCGCTCAGGTAGAGGGGTGGACGGGGAAGTTGGACTGGGCCAGGGACTTGCCGCGAGTTGACCACGGGATAGTTCGGGCCATCGAGCGTGCTCGCCGGTTCGCGCAGCAAGGCGTCGAGCGCGCGAGTGAACTCCTCGAAGCGCTGCTGACGTTCAGCGGGCGACCAGGTCGGTTGGCCCAGGACCGAGGCGTCGAAGCCCGTGCCGCCGGAGCCGATTCCGATGGTCAGCCGGCCCAGCGAGATGTCGTCGAGCGCCAAGAGGTCCTTCGCGAGCACGAGGGGGTGGCGGAAGTTCGGCGAGGTGACGAGTGGGCCCAGTCGAATCGACGAGGTCACCTGGGATGCGGCGACCAGCGTCGGGATCATGGTGAACCACGCCCTCTCGCGGAAGTTGCGCCACGAGAGATGGTCGTAGGTGTAGGCGGCGTGTAGTCCGAGCCGGTCCGCGTGCTCCCACGTCGTTCGAGCCTCGCGCCACCGTTGCCACGGCAGGATGACCGTGCTGACTCTCATGGTGCAACCCTACCGACGGGCCGGTCGGCGCCCAGATGTCACCGGGGCCCGACGACAAGGCGCGACGCGAAGAAGGTGAGCACGTCTTCGAGGGCCTGACGGGTCGGTGACCCGGGAGCGTCGGAATAGTCCTCGGTGAACACTCGACCGAGCCGGATGCATTTGATGCGGGTGGGCATCTGTTGAATAGCGACGACTACGTCGCCGCGGTCATCTCAAAGTACGTCGAAACGTACGCCATCGTTTTCGACCGATTGAAGGCGTCTTATCACCGTCCGGCGCTGGCTCTATACGTAA
>JANXWA010000005.1 GCA_025351385.1 Acidimicrobiales bacterium
CGGTCGTCTCTGGCGTGCTCAGCTCCACGGGCGCGGGCACCTGCACCGTCACGGTCAACAAGGCCGGTGACGCCAACTACCTGGCGGCCAGTTCGGCCCCAACGACGGTGACCCTGGCCAAGGCGGCCCAGACCACGATCACGCTCACCTCGATCAGCGGCACCTACGGCGTCGGTCTCACCATGACCTTCACCGGCGGCTCGGGCACCGGTCTTGTGTCCTACGGCGTCGCCAACGGCACCGCCACGGGCTGCGCGGTCGTCTCTGGCGTGCTCAGCTCCACGGGCGCGGGCACCTGCACCGTCACGGTCAACAAGGCCGGTGACGCCAACTACCTGGCGGCCAGTTCGGCCCCAACGACGGTGACCCTGGCCGCATCCACGAAGGCGCCGACCACGACGTCGATGATCGGGTCTCGTTCGTCAGTCGTATACGGGGATGAGGGCGATCAGGTCTTCACGGCGACCGTAAGCGGCTTGACATCAAACACGTTGCCGACCGGGACCGTGACGTTCAAGTTCGGCACGACGGTGCTGTGCACGACGTCCACCTTCTCCAGGGTCAACGCGCACACGGTGACGGCGCTCTGCCGATTGACCAGCGTGCAGCTGCCAGCCGGTACCTACACGGTGGTCGCCGTCTACTCGGGCGACGTCCACTACGCGACATCGACCTCCAGCCCGGCGTTGAACTTCACTGTCACGAAGGACTCCAGCAGGACGATCGTTTCGGAGAGCGCAACGAGCGCCATCTCCGGATCCGAGAACCTCGTGACCTTCAGCGCCACCGTCACGTCGTCGCAGGGCGAGCCGGTGCCGTCGGGCTACCTCGTCACGATCCACGTCGACGGGACGACGTGCACTGGGCCGACGAATGCTCTCGGGGTCGCCACGTGCCACATCGCCAATGGCGTGCTCGTCGGGGGAGTCTTCGCCGTCAGTGCGACGTACACCGGAGACCCGAACATCGCAGGCTCGACCTCGACGAACTCGCTGCACTTCTCGGTATTCACGCCGCCAGTCATCACGAGTACCAGTTCAATGACCTTCCATCCAGGACACTCGTTCAGCTTCCACGTGACGGCGACGGGCTTCCCGGCACCCACCTACAGCCTGACCGGTGCGCCATCTGGCGTGTCAATCAATTCCACGACCGGCGTCGTGTCGGGGACGTTGAGCGCAGGAACGTACCACTTCACGATCAAGGCCACGAACTCGGCGGGCACAACAAGTCAGGCATTCACTCTCCACTCCTAGCGTGTCGGCGCTCACCAGGCGCAAGGGCTTAGAACTGCGGGGCCGTTTCCGTCGAAGCGCCCCGCAGTTCGAATTTGCATTGCGCGTCCAAGTCGGCACCCGACCTGTCGTAACGTCCTATTGCCAAGACGCAGTCGCACCAACGAGGGTCCGCTTCGACAGTGTCAGACCCGAACGACGTGGTCGAGGTCAGCGACGAGAGATTTCCGGCGAGGTCGGCCGGGAATCACGACAGGCTGACAACGTCGTCGGCGAGGTAGGCGACGCGCTAATGGTCGACGCCCCAGAACGCGACGGGATCAGTGGCTTTGCCGTTTGGGACTGCTATTCGCCACCTTGATCCGAGTAGCGCCGCATCGTGACTCGAAAGCAACGACTGTTCGTGTCTTTCGAAGTGACCCAAGCACGTCGACTTCGGAGCCTCGCGTCGGATCTTCAGCTTGGCGTGCGTGAATCTCGCGCTCATTCGACGAGTCGACACGTTGTCGAGCGATTAGTTTCCGAATGCCGAGAGACGTGCGCACGTCAGTCGGCCCACCCCGTTGACGGTGGCAAAGAGCTGTTTCTTGCGACGTCATAGCATCGTCTCGAATAGGAAGTTCTACACGACGGCCACGGTGGCCGACTATCACTATCTAGTGACAACGCACCAACGATCCCGTTCGCTGGGATAGTTCCTCACCGACGTTTGTGAATCTGAAATTGCCGCGCCGGTGCGAATGGGCACAGAGGAGCATGCACACCCGTAGAATCGGATAGGTACGCGAAGTTGGTACTCATTGATGACGTACCTACAGAGGAGGTCTCGTGGCGAAGTTCCGCCGGCTACCTCTCGAATCGAAACCGGTCACTAAAGTGCCCGGCGCCGCCTCGACGAAGTCGGCGATGGTCGCAGACGACGTCTTCCTGGCGCAACTCGAGCTGGAGCAGGACCGCCCAGAGCGGCACGATCATCATCGCCGAGGGAATCGAGACCGAAGCGGAGGCTGAGGTCCTTCGCGGCCTTGGCGTTACACTCGGGCGCGGCGGCATCCTTGGACAGGGCTTCCACTTCGCTCATCCGGCACCTTTGGAGCGCGGGTAGTCGCCGTCGAGGCGTGCCACCAGCGTCGCCGCGGCCGATGGGACCTCGGTGACCAAGTGGCATCGACGGAATCGCAAAGCCCCTGATGCGGCTACGCGACCTGCAGAAAGCGGTCGAAGTTCACCATTCGCAGCCCACACCGGCATTGCCCCGTCGTTTCACTGGCAGATGACATTGGTCCCATGGTGACTTGCGTTAGTGGTGTGTAGTGTCCAAATTGGGCGGGTATTGCAACTTTGTCGGAAGACTCGCCCGATGGAGATAGTCCTTGTCAAAGTTGCGCCGGACCCCGCCGACAATCGTCAAGTTACCGCAGCCGTCACGTGAGAAGGCGGCGGGGTTGAACGGCGCCCCAATCGACCCCGCCACCGTTCAGTTTGAACTCGACTACGCCCAGTTGGAAGAGACCTTCGGTCCGCTCATCGACCCTCACGTGATCTACCGGGCCGTACGCGACCGCAAGGGACGGGTCGTCGACTTCGAGTACATCGGAGCCAACGATGCGGCGATCGCCGTCAATAAGACCACTCGCGACCAGCTGATCGGCGCGCGACTGTTGAGCCTCTTCCCTGGGCACGTCGCGTCGGGTCTCTTCGACAAATTCGTCCATACGGTGCAGACCGGTGAGCCCTTGATCGTCGACGACTTCTTCAATCCCGGCCAGACCGACGGCACCGACCACTACTACGACCTTCGGGGTGTGAAGGTCGGTGACTCGCTCCGCTACAGCTGGCGCGACGTGACCGAGCGCCATCAACTCCTCGAGCAGTTCCAACTGCTCGCGGAGAACGCGTCGGACATCGTCATGCGCACTGAGCCCGAAGGTCCGATCACGTGGGTCTCACCATCGGTGACCAACGAGCTCGGTTGGCAGCCCGAGCAAGTCGTCGGCCACCGGATCAGCGATTTCGCCCACCCCGATGACCAACACGTGCGTGAAGAGATATTCGCCCAGGTGGACGCCACCGGACGCGGTGCGGCAGAGGCTCGTCTGCGCAGTGCTGATGGCGCCTATCACTACTTCGAGGTCAGCGTCCACGACGTCGTCAACGCTCAGGGTGTCATGTTCGCGAGGATCGCGAGCCTGCGCAACATCGACGAGGAGGTGGCTGGCCGGACGGCCCTCCAGGTCGGTCAGGAGATCCTGGACGCGACGATGCGCGCCGAGATCGACCCCCACGCGTTGCTCCGGACCCTTCGTGATCAAGAGGGTCGAATCCTCGACTTCGAGTTCGTCGATGCCAATATGGCCGCCACCAACTACTTTCGCATCACCCGCGATCGGTTGCTCGGCACTCGTCTGTTGGAGATGATCCCCGACTACGCCTCGACCGGGCTCTTCGACCGCTACGTGCACACCATGGAGTCCGGTGAACAGCTGGTGCTCGAGGCCTTCGCCTTCCCCAACTCCGTCACCGGCTTCGACCGGTATTACGACATCCAGGCCGTCAAGGTGGGGGACTTGCTCAGCTACAGCTGGCGCGACGTCACCGAGTGGGAACGCACTCTCACGCGTTACCGGTTACTCGCGGAGAATGCGGCCGACGTCGTGTTCCAGACCAGTGCCGACTTCGTCATCGAATGGGTCTCACCCTCGGTCAAGCAACTCCTCGGACTCGAACCGAGTGAGATCATCGGCCAGACCATGGTCGATCTCATGCATCCCGACGACCTCGAGGGTCTGAACCGGACAATTGCAGACACCGGCCCCAACGAGCGCAACACTGCCGAGGCGCGGGTCCGCAACGCCGCCGGCGAGTATTGCTGGGTCTCGATCTCGGGTCGGACGCTCGCCGACGATCAGGGCGTCACGACCGGCTTCATCGGAAGCGTGCGCGACATCGAGTCGGACCACGAGAATCGCGTGGCGCTCGAGGAGTCCGAGTCGCGCTACCGGCTACTCGCCGAGAACGCCTCGGACGTGATCGTGGTCGGCGACGACCAAGGCCGACTCGAGTGGGTCTCGGAGTCGGTGGCCGAACTTCTCGGCTGGCGTCCCGAGCAGATGATTGGCGAGTCCGCGAGGGACTACGTGCACGCGGACGATCAGTCCATTGTCCTCGCTTCGTGGGACCAACTTCGAACGAGTGGGTCGGAAACGTACGAGGTACGAATGCGAACGTCAGAGGCGACGTACCGCTGGGTCTCGGTCGCGGTTCGCCAGATCTTGGACGACCAGGGACGGCTGGTCAAACGAATCGCCTCGTGGCGCGACGCGCAAGAGGAGGTGGAGAGCCGTTTGGCGCTCGCCGAATCGGAGCGGCGATTTCGCCTGCTCGCCGAGAACGCCTCGGACGTCATCTACGAGACCAACACCGACGGGGTCATCATGTGGGTCTCGCCCTCGGTCGAGCAGGTGCTCGGCTGGTCGGCGAAGGACCTGATCGGAGTGGAGGGCGTGACGCTGGTCGTCGAAGACGACCTGGCGAAGGCGAGGGAGTGGCGCGCCATTGCCCGCGAGGGTGGTACGCCCGAGCGACACGAGTCACGCTTTCGTACCAATGACGGCGAATTCTTGTGGATGTCGGTCCAATCGAGTCCGATCCGCGACGCCAACGGCGTTGTCTCCAACGTGGTCGTGGCCCTGCGCAATGTTCAGGTGGAGGTCCAGGCCCGTCGAGCCCTGACGACGCTCTCCGAGGGCAATCGCAGCCTCGTTCGGGCCGAGCACGAACTCCAGCTGCTCACCCAGATGTGCCAGGTCGCCGTCGACCAGGGCGGCTACCAGTTCGCCTGGTACGGCCGGCGCGTGGACGACGCCGAGCACAGTGTCGCGAAGCTGGCCTCGAGCAGGCTCCATCGCGAGTATCTCTACGAGATCGACGTGAACTGGGGCGAAAGCCCCACCGGGCAGGGTCCCGCCGGACGGGCCATTCGACTCGGAGAGACCGTGGTCACCCAGGACTTCCGAGCCGACATCCGGATGATGCCCTGGGCGAAGGCCGCGGCCGCGCAGGGGATGCGCTCGTCGGTCGCTCTGCCCGTGCGCGTCGGCGGGCAGATCGACGGCGCCCTATTGGTCTACGCCCCCGAGCCGCACGGCTTCGACGAGTTCGCCGTCGGAGTCCTCGAGGACCTCGCCATCGAGATCGGCTTCGGCATCAAGCGGCTGCGCGACCGCGAGCTGCTCGTCAAGTCCCTCAGTGACCAGGCGCTGCTCACGAACGCCATCGAACAGTCGGGCGAGGCGATCGTCATCAGTGATCCGACGACGAACATCGTGTACGTCAACCCCGCCGCTCTGCGTTCGAGCGGCTACACGCGCGAGGAGTTGATGGGGGAGAATCCCCGGATCTTCCAGAGTGGACTGCAGACCCATCGGTTCTACGAGGACATGTGGGCCGAGTTGACCGGCGGTCAATCGTGGCGTGGCGTGCTCGTCAATCGCAGCAAGGACGGCGATCTCTACGAGGAGGACACCACGATCTCGCCCATCCACGACGCCGACGGGACGCTCGTCGCCTACGTCGCGGTCAAGCACGATCTGACGATCGAGCGTCGTCTGGAGGCCGACCTCTCACGCGAGCAACGTGACCGCAACTCCATCGTCAAAGTGATGCGCGCGATCCGACCGGCCGAGACGATCCAGGCGACGGCCGGCGCGTTCTGCGAGACCGCCACCCGGTTGGCCAACGTCGACGCGATGTGCGTGATGCTACGTGATGACTCGGGGGCTCTACTGCCAGTGGCGTTGAGCGGGTCGAAGATCTTCGACGTCAACGAGGAGTTCCTCCTGGTTCCCAACGTCGACCTACTCGACCGCATCATGGACGGCCCGGTCCAACTCGACATGGACCCGGCCAAGTGGCCAGGCAACCCCCACGTGCGCGAGGCAGCGCTTGGGGAGGGGCTGCGCAACGTCGTCATGTCTCCGATCCGATGGGAGGGCGAACTGATCGGGGTGCTCGGCATCGGCACCAGGGATGACGTCCCGATTGACCAGGCCGAGGCTCGTTTCTCGTACTTCGAGGAGCTCGGCTCCTACGCCGGGACCTTCTTCGGCGCCCAGGCCGAGGCCTACCGGAACCGTTCGGCGCTGCGCAGCCAGTTGCGCAACATCATCGACGCCCGTCGGTTCCATCCCGTGTTCCAGCCGGTCATCGACCTTCTGAACGGCGCGATCGTCGGCTACGAGGCGTTGACGCGATTCGACGACGGCGCGCAGCCGGACGTGCGCTTCATCGAGGCGCACACGGTGGGCCTCGGGACCGAGTTAGAGGCCGCCTGCGTCGAGGAGGCGCTCGAGGCCTCGAAGAGCTTGGGGTCCGAGCTATTCCTCAGCCTCAACTTCTCCCCGGCCGCCCTCCTCGACGGCCACGCCGCGGCGACCCTGGCCCACGTGGGGCGCAAGATCATCATCGAGGTCACGGAGCACGCTCGCATCGACAACTACGCCGCAGTGCGAAGGGCCGTGGACGCGATCGATGGCTGTCGACTGGCCGTCGACGACGCCGGCGCGGGATACACGAGCCTCAACCACATCCTCGAACTTCGCCCCGACTACGTGAAGCTCGACATCTCGATCGTTCGTGGTATCGACACGAATCCGGCACGCCAGGCGATGGCCGCCGGGATGTGCCACTTCGCCGCGCAGAGTGGCACGATCATCATCGCCGAAGGCATCGAGACCGAGGCCGAGGCCCAGACCTTGCGCAACCTCGGCGTCCCATTGGGGCGCGGCGGCATCCTCGGCCAGGGCTTCCACTTCGCGAGGCCGAGTTCGCTGCCGTAGAGTTCCGTCGGTCTCGTGGTCTCACCCGACCGAGAGTGTCAGCGATCAGCCGAGGTAGGGGAGCACGTCGTTCGCCCAGGTGAAGGTCATTGGTGGCAATGACCCACGAGGCGCCTCGATGAGGTCGACGTACGAGGCGGATCCGTTCACCATGGCGAAGCCGGTGCCCATCTCGCAGTTCGCACAGTCGAGTCCGACGCCGGGGTTGTAGCCCGGGTCCGAGCCGAGCAGCTCGGCACGGTGGGCCCAACAACCATCGGCGCGCGCCGACGTGCAGGCGACGTTCGAGGTGGCGGCCGCGCTTCCGGCCCAGCCGTCGGCGTACATCCAGACGTAGTCGGCGGCGAGGACCGAGTAGCCGCTGGACCAGGCACCGCCCATCGCGGGGACGCCCTGGGCGTCGTTCGCGACCGGGAAGCCCGGGGCGAGCGACGGGTCGGCGTTGGTCTGCGCGGCGCTCTGCGCTGCGGCGCTGAGAGTGGCGTTGAGGCCGAGGTAGGCGTGAAGTCCGCGGGCCGTGCGCTCGAGGTCGGCGACCACGAAGAGCTGCTGGGCGGTGGAGAGCGAGTACCAGTTCGTCGGGAGCACCATCGCGGCCAGCCCCTCGATGGATCGGGCGTGGTCGATCGCCGAGAGCACGTAGTTGGTGCAGCGAGAATCGTTAGTGAAGGCCGGCCAGGTCGACTGGGCCGTCACGCACGGGTTCTGGTAGGTGACGACACCGTTGACGTCCTCACCGGTGCCCGAGGTCTGGAAGTCCGGACTCGCCACGATGTTGGTCGAGAGGCGCAAGGCAAAGGACGGGGGAGTGGGGGCCGACGCCGGCGCGCTGTGCGGCGCCGGCGTCGAGGATGGGGCCGACCGAGTGGTCGGCGTCGATTGGGCGCCAGTGACGGTGCTCGTGCTTTGCGTATTGGACGAGACGGCCGTGGCGTGGGCGCTGGTCGGGGTTGGCGACGGCGACGGCGACGGGGATGGCGATGACGTGTTGACGGTGGTGGTGGGAGTGGTCGCGGTGGCGGACGTCGTCGTCATGGGCGTCGCGGCGATCGGTCGCGCGAGGATCATGAGGGCCGTGGTCGAGAGGACGATGGCCATTACGGAGGCGCCGATCGAAGCCACGAGCGCCGATCGGCGCGAGCGGACGTGGTGCGTCGAGTGAATAGGAGTAGCGGTATTCCCGCTGAAGCTCTGCCCTTGCGCCTTCATGGTTGCCATCTTTCGAAACCAGAATCACGGGGCTATCTACGCTTTCTCAACTCCACCCCAAATAAAGTGGGCGCCAAAGCCCTTGCAATTCAAGGGATTTGCCCGATCGTCCAACCGAAGTGCCGCATAGTGCGACGTCGAATCGGCATGGACCGATCGGTGGCTGCTGGGTTGCGAACCCAATAGTCGCGCAGTGGCGAACCGGTTGACGGGAGTCGTCGTCGACGGACGGTCTTCGGTGACGGCTCGACGTCCGCCTGTCATATTCATTCGATCGCGCCGTCGATCAGTAACGTCGGACCTTGTCGGTCCGTCTCCGACTGCCTCGATGACCTGGGCCTGAGGCGTTTTTGGGCGCGACCCAACACGCAAGGGCATGCTGGTGGGTCGCCTCAGAGAGACTGAGAACAACACTCGCATAAAGCGAGGCACCGGCATCATGCCAGCGAAAATCCGCAAATTGGCCCTGTTGACTGGTATTTGCTGAACGTTTGAGGCCGGGTTGTGTCGAGGCCACGGATTGGCTCGTATTGGTCCACCGGTTCGGGAACGAAGGGTCGTGAGGTCCCCTACGCGCCGAGTGGCGAACACCTATCAACGCGTGAGTCACGGCGGTGATCTGCGCCGCACGACTCATCGCCGAACCGGGGAACCGAAGATCACACGGTATTCGACCGCGCCGCGCCGGCCCGTCCCGTGTGGGTGCCGGGCCCATGTCACACTGATGGAGCGGCGATTTTTTGGGTGCACCTAGTATCGTCTCGACCAACGAGTTCTATACGTCGGCTGCGAAGTGGCGGCCCCAGGGAAGCGACGCACCATGGCCAAGAAATCCGCTTCGTCCGATCATGGACGGGTGCCATCGCCGCTTGCGGCGGAGCTACCGCGGGCCCTCGACCGGGACCAGTTCTTCCTGGTGTACCAGCCCGAGATCGACCTTCAGACCAACGCCTTCGCCGGTGTGGAGGCGTTGATTCGCTGGCGCCACCCAGAGCTCGGCGTTGTCGACCCCGACTCGTTCGTGCCCCAGCTCGAAGCCAGTGGCGACATCGTGAAGGTCGGTCGTTGGGCTCTCGAGACGGCCTGCGCCCAGGGTGGGCGCTGGCACGACAAGGGCTACCGCTTCTCGGTGTCGGTGAACGTCTCGTCGCGCCAGGTCCAACGGGACGACTTCGCTGACGAGGTCGACGAAGCGCTGGTGACGAGTCGCTTCGACCCCGCCCTGCTCGTACTGGAGTTCACGCAGCGGACCCTGTCGAGTAGTGCGACGGCCGACTCCCTGACTTCGCTGAAGTCACTCGGCGTGCGGTTGGCCGTCGACGATTTCGTTCCCGGTCGCACGGCATTGAACGATCTGGAGGCGCTGTCGATTGATATCGTCAAGATCGATCGAACGTTCATCGCTTCGATGTCCACGGACTCGACATTGGCGGACCAGGTTCACGCGGTCGTCAAGGAGGCCAAGTTGATGCACCTGCAGGTCGTCGCCTCAGGTATCGAGGACGCCGAGCAGCTGCGACGCCTTCGTCTCGAGGAAGTGAGTGTCGGGCAGGGATTTCACTTCTCGAGGCCCCACGAGGCCGCGGATATCGACCGGTACCTCGAGGATTTCGCCATCTTCTCGGGCAAGCCACTCTGACCAGATCCATGAGGCCGATATCCCCGTCACAGGCAATGGACACCGCGAGACGGACCTCGGGCGACTGGCGGATCAGTGGTCATCGTCGCGGCCGCGTCGACGACGGCCGCCGAAGTGGTGAGTCAGTGTGACGCGCGACCTCGAGGCCGCGCCGCCCGACACGGGACTCGGACGTGCCCTGGACTTTACGCAGGCCTACTCGAGGATGCGCCACGAGGAGAATCGGGCGGCGCTGTTGTCAACCGCCTCCTACGAGGATGGTCTGATCGACCTCGTCGAGATGGCCGTGCCGGCGTTCTGCGACTGGTGCATCGTGGACATCGTCGACCGGGGAGGCGGGCCGATGGTCCTCTGTGCCCGACATCGGGGATGTACGCACGCCGAGAGTCGTCTTCACGTCGACTGCTGCGCGTCCGACGGCGCTTCGCGATGGCCGCAGCGCAGCACCTTGATCGAGCGAGCGCTCTCGAGCGGGGAGAGCCAGTCGTCGCGTGAGGATCCGAGCGCGACGGCGCGGATTGTGGTCGTCGCGCTCGTCGTCAACGACCTCGCTTTCGGGACGATCACGTTCGCCAGCGACCTCGACGGAGAGGGCTTCGCACCATCCGAGGTCGCCGCGGCCGAGGAGGTGACCTGGCGCGCGGCCGACACCATTGAGCGGATCTTGCTGCTGCGCGACAGCCGCGACGCCGTTCGTCGCACGCAGCGCATCGCGAGCCAACTCCACCAACTCATCGCCGCGTCGATCACGCTGACGAGCATGCGCAACGAGCGCGACATCGTGCGCAATATCGCCGGGAGCGCCCAGAGCGTCTTTGACGTTGACGTCGCCGTCGTCTCGCTCGACGCCGGAGTCGTCGCGCCGTTGCGCGGCGTCGCGTACCGTGGTCGACCGGCCGTGTGCACCGGGCCTGTCGAGAGTCCGGTCGACGATCTTCCCCAGGCGAGAGGCGACGGCAGCGAACCGTGGCTGGAGAACGGATGGCTCGTGGCCCCGATGGTCGAGCGTCGGGTGCATAACGTCGGCGCGATCGCCATACGACGCGACTCGAACCGGGGCTACAGCACCGAGGACCGTGAGGTCCTGACCCTGCTCGCCCAGATGGCGACGACCGCACTGGGCGCCGCGGAGTTGAGCCGCTCCATCCAGACCAGCGAGACGAGGCTGCGCGCCCTCATCGAAACGGCGCCGGTCGGGATCGTCGAAGTCGACGTTGGCGGCCAGGTTCGCTGGTGGAACCGGGCCGCCAGTCGGGTGTTCGCCTGGGCCGAGTTCGACGATGGCGGCGGAGGCGGTGCCGCCCGCTTCCCGTCGGGCGCGCTGGACGGACTTCGCGAGTTGTGGGCCGACGTCGTCAAGGGCGGGTCGGTCGCCCTGCGCGACTTCGTCGACGTCGAGATCGCCGGCCGTCTGCGCATTCTGACGGCGTCGGCGGCCCTGTTGATGAACACCGACGGCGAGGTGCAGGGAATCCTCACGCTGGTCGATGACGTGACGAACCATCGCCAACTCACCGCCGAGCTGCGACACGCTAACACGATGGAGATCCGGGGCCAGGTGGCGAGTCGTATCGCCCACGACTTCAACAATCTGCTCACCTTGATCGCCGGCTACGCGGAGATCCTCTCGCACGACCTTTCGGGCGACGAGCGTTCCTCGCAGATGGTGCGCGACATCCAGGCGACCGCCTCGCGTGCCTCGCTGCTCACCGGCCAGCTGCAGACCATTGGACGGACCAACGCCACCGAACCGGTCGTGTTCAATCCCGTCACCATCATCCAGTCCAACGCCGAGGTGCTCGAGCGGATCCTGGGCGGCGAGATCGATCTGCAGTGGGGGCTCGACGAGGCCGTCGGCAACGTGCGCGCTGACGCCGACCAGTTCGAGCAGATGATCCTCAACCTGTCGATCAACGCCCGTGACGCCATGCCCGACGGGGGCGTGCTGCGAATCGCGGCGGCCGACGTCACGCTCGACGGTGAGCGAGCCTTCGAAAATGGCCTGCTCGCGGGCGACTTCGTCGTGCTCACGGTCACCGACACGGGCGTGGGCATGGACGAGGCGACCCGGGAGCGTTGCTTCGAGCCACTCTTCACGACGAAGGGGCCCTTCAAGGGCACCGGAATGGGGCTGTCGTCGGCTCGACGATTGGTCGAGGAGAGCGGGGGCGCGATCCGATGCACGTCGGCGGTGGGCGCGGGCACGACGTTCGAGATCCTCCTGCCCGTCGTGGATGAGCCGGTGGTCGAGGTCCCTCGGTTGGCCGACGTCGTGCGACCGCGAGGTTCGGCGACCGTACTGCTCGCCGAGGACGATGAGGTGCTTCGACGACTCATGAGCCAGGTCTTACAGCGAAACGGCTACCAGGTGATCGAGAGTGAGTCGGGGGAACGGGCCCTGGAACTCGCCGTCGAGATCGATGGTACCTTCGACCTCCTCCTCAGTGACGTAGTGATGGGCGGTATGAACGGTCATGAGCTCGCCGCCACGCTCCAGTCGCGCCTACCGTCGCTGCGGGTGCTGCTCGTCTCGGGAACCCAGGACGCGAGTATCGTGGCCGACCTGACGCCTGGCCAATCGGGCTTCCTCGCCAAGCCCTTCAAGCCGAGCGAGTTGATCGACAGCGTTCACGAACTCTTGACGCGGCGCGGCTGAAAGCGCAGTCCCTAGGAGGAGCCAGCCTCGACTTCGAAGCGGTAGCCCACGCCGCGCACGGTTGTGATCCAGCGCGGGTGGTCGGGATCGGTCTCGAGTTTGGCACGGAGCCGGCGGATGTGCTCGGTCACCGTTGCCTCGTTCTGCCACTCACCCGACGACTCCCAGACGTGCTCGAGCAGCTGCTCGCGCGAGAAGACCTGGCGCGGCGAGCGAGCGAGGAAGACCAGTAGCGCGAACTCTTTGGACGTGAGTTCGAGCAACTCCCCACCGACGTGGACCTCGTGGGTGTTCTCGTTGATCAACAGGTCACCGAAGCGCATGGTCGGCGCGTCGATCTGGTGTTGGGCGAGATTGGCGCCGGCCCGGCGAAGCACCGATTCAATGCGCGCCGAGACCTCACCGAGGGAGAAGGGCTTGACAATGTAGTCGTCGGCGCCCAACTTCAGTCCAGCAATGCGCTCGGATTCGAGTCCCCGACCCGTCAGGAAGATTGTCGGCACGTCGCTAATGAGCCGGATCTCCTTCAAGACGTCGCGGCCGTCCTCCTCACCGAGTCCGATGTCGAGCAGAACGAGGTCCGGTGTCATGGACGCCGTGGCCCGCAGCGCCTCGGCACCGTCGATCGCGATCACCACCTCGAAACCCTCGCCCGTGAGGTATCTCTCGAGCATGTTGGCGTTGGCCAGGTCGTCCTCGACGACCAGGATCTTGGTCACGAGTCCCCACCGCTCCCCGAGATTGAAATTGCGACAATACCGAGACAACGGCGTCCCAAGTCCCAGGTCGGAGACCGCGGGCGGCGTTGCTTTGGAGGTCGGGCGCTCTGCACGCTGTCATTCTATGGACTTTGTCGAGCATTCGAGGTCCTCGCGCACGGGAATCTTCGTGGCGACCGGCGAGACCACCGGTCCCGGGCGAGGTGACGACGGGGCCACCCACCGACGCGTTGACGCACTCCGTCACGAAGAAGTAACGGTGAGGTTCCACCATTTTCAATGTGGCCGTCACTATAGTTTTTTGGGAAAAGGCTGCACTTTCACGGTGGCTAGAACTCAATCGCAGAGCAGAATAGGTGGTCAGTGGGTAACTCAATCGGTCGCCGGTACCGGTACGGCTCGAGTTTCGTGGACCAAGACTCCGGTGTGCGATTTGAGGGTCACCACCCTCTGGAGCGCCCCGACCTCTGGAAGATGTACCTCAACGAGGCCGAGGGAAAGTACCGGAGCCACGGCTTCGAGGGCACGCTCCGTCGCCAGGAGCTCGAGGACGGCCATGACGTTCCGCTCTTCTTCCTCGGATTCAACGCCGAGGGCGAGCCGGTGGCGGGGGTCCGATTCCACGGTCCCCTCGAGGGCAGCCACCAGGCATTTCTCATGGAGGAGATGGCCGACTCGCCCGAGATCGAGGACATCCAGGCCCTGATCGAGAGAGAGATTCGCCTCGGGGCGATCGAGGTGAAGGGCGCCTGGTCGAAGGGCGCGGCGGTGACGGGCGTGCGATTGATCGCGGCGATCACGCGCTCGGCGACGCACGCAATGAACTGGCTCGGCGCCGAATTCGCCATCGCGGCGGTATCCGACACGCTGGAGGAGGTCGGCACTCCGGCCGGCGGCCGCAAGTTCGGAACCGCGTCGGTGCCGTATCCCGACGAGCGCTACCGGACGATCTGCGTGTCGTGGGAGCGTAGTCGTAGCTACGAGCTCTGCACTCCGCCGCACCAGCAGGCGCTGCGCCGAGAGGCCGAGGAGTTGCTGCGCGGACCGGCCCGACTGGGACTGAGCCCGATCGAACCGGCGTCGACGAGGACCCGGGCCTGTCGCCCCCTCGTCATGGACGTGGGCGGACGGGCCCACCGCGAGGTGCTGCGAGTGCTGCGCGAGGACTCGTCGTTGCACATCATCGATCGTCTCGCCGAACAGCGCGAGCAGCTGGGTGGGATCATCCCGACGCCTGCCACGGCGCTGCTCGAGGAGGGATCGCGCTGGGTGTACTACCCGTGGCGTCGGTCCGTCGTCCGCCTCCTGGCGCCGCGCTCGTTCTCGACGCTTCGTCTCGATCGCAACCGCAACAAGCTGACCCGTGCCGAGCAGGCCCGTCAGCGATCGCTTCGAATCGGGGTGGTCGGCCTCAGTGCCGGTCACTCGATTGCTCACGTGATCGCGATGGAGGGTCTGGCGGGCGAGATCCGTCTCGCCGACTTCGACACGCTGGAGCTCTCGAACCTGAACCGCATCCCCGCCAGTGTGCTGGACCTCGGCATCAATAAGGCCGTCGTCGCCGCGCGCCGCATCGCCGAAATCGACCCATACCTGCGCGTCGTCGTCGAACCCGAGGGAATCCGGCCGGAGAATCTCGGCACCTTCCTCGATGGCCTCGACCTCGTCATCGAAGAGTGCGACTCGTTGGACATGAAGTTCCTGGTGAGAGAGGCTGCCCGAGAGCGCCGGATCCCCGTGTTGATGGAGACAAGTGACCGTGGCGTGCTCGACGTGGAGCGCTTCGACCTCGAGCCGGACCGTCCGATCTTCCACGGCCTGCTCGGCGACATGGACTCGTCGAAGCTGTCGGGTCTCACCCAAGCGCAAAAGGCGCCGTTCGTCATCCGCATCGTGGGCGCGCGCGAGGCCTCGTCGCGCGGTGCGGCGTCGCTGCTCGAGGTGGGCATCACGATCACCGGTTGGCCGCAGCTCGGTAGCGAGGTCACCCTCGGCGCGGCGACCGTCGCCGCGGCCGTTCGGCGCATCGGCCTCGCGGGCGAACTGCCGTCGGGCCGGGTCCGCTTCGACGTCGAGGAGATCCTCTCGGCGCTCGGTCCCGTCGAGGTCAACCTCGAGGCCGAGGCCGACCTGTTCACCCCGCCGCCCGAGGACCCGCCACTCGAGAGCGACGACCCGATCGAGATGATCGTCGACGCCGCGCGACGCGCGCCGTCAGGCGGCAACGTCCAGCCGTGGCGCTTCGAGGCCGACGACCGCGAGGTCCGGTTCTTCATGCTCCCCGAACGCACGTCGTCGATGGACGTGGCGCACCGTGGCTCGTACGTCGGCATCGGCGCGGCCCTGTTCAACGCTCGCGTGCAGGCCGCGTCGATGAAGGTCCTCGGACCGGTGAGGCTCTTCCCCGAGGGGCGCCCGTCGCACCACGTGGCGACGATGCAGCTGAGTACGTCGGGCGACGTCGGGATCGCGCCGCTCGTCAGCTACCTCCACTCTCGTGCGACCAACCGTCGGATGGGCCAGCCGGCGCCGGTCTCGGCGGAGGTCGTCGCCAGTCTGTCGCGCGGCGTGGAGCGCGAAGGCGCCCAGTTACACTTCGTCACCGAGCGCACGCGAATTGACTCCGGCGCGGACCTTCTCGCGGCCTCGGACCGACTGCGGTTCCTACTGCCGACCGTGCACCAAGAGATGCTCTCCGAGGTGAAGTGGCCCGGTCGCGACTCGCTTGACGAGGGTCTCGACGTGCGCACCCTGGAGATGGACCCGGGGGGCTACGCGGCCCTCGACCTGTTGAGTCGTCCCGACGTCATGAGTCATTTGGCTGACTGGCGCGCCGGACAGGCGCTCGGGATGCGCATGAAGGCCTCGATCATGACCAGCTCGGCTCTCGCGGTCGTGACGGTGCCGCGCGCCGACCCCATGTGGTACGTGCGCGGCGGCGCGGCGATGGAGCGGTTCTGGCTCAGCTGTGAGATGCACGGATTGGCCGTGCAACCGTCGTCGCCGGTCTTCTTGTACGCCGTGGACGAGTCGGACCTCGTGCAGCTGTCGGGGGAGCGCTACTTCGACGAGATGTACCAGCTCTTCGACCGGTTCAACGAGTTCTGGGGGCTCGGCGACGGTGAGACGGCCGTCATGGTCTTTCGGGTCTTCCAGGCCCCGCCGCCGTCGGTGCACAGCGTCCGCCTGCCGTTGGCCCACGTCTTGAGCCGCGATCCGGACTCCGTGGAGCCGATTGTGCCTCTCAGAGTCGAGAACTGGTGATTTCACACTGGAAGTGCCGATAAATTAGGGGTTTACTCCGAACTACCAGTGTGTAATAATCTCCATTGGTACACAAAACATCAACGGTTGGGTCCGGATGGCCCGACCCTTGGTGCAGGGCTTTTGTCGGCAAAGGTTGAATCCCCATGGGAAGTCACTCACAATCGAATTTGGACCGGGCCGGCGAGGAAACGCGCCTGGTCGTCGAGACGCTCCTGCAAGTCGTCCCGGGAACCCAGATCGTCGCCGTGGTGACCCTCCTCGAACGGCCGATCCCGGGCTTCGAACTGGATCCGCTGGTCAGCGCCAAGTCCCAGCTGGCCTTTGACAAGATCAGCGAGCGGGTGCGCGGCCAACTGGTCGGCGACACTCCGCTCGGCTCCTTCTCCTCGGTCGTCCAGGGCATCGAGTGGGGCATCCTCGTGGACCCCATCAAGGTTCAGGCAGGTGACATTGTCGGCGCGCTCGTCGTGGCGCGCCACGGGCGGACCTGGTCGGCCCGTGAGCGGTCGCTGACGAGGGCCTTCGGCAGCCTCTTGAGCCACGTGGCGACCCTCGCCACCCGCGAGGGACTCTTGTTGCACCAGCGCCGCCTCGACGAGCTGGTCGCCCAGGTCGCCGAGCGCCTCATGTCCACCTCAGCGGAGAACCGCCAGGAGACCCTCGACTGGGTCTGCCAGATGCTGGCCGAGTTCCTCGTCGCCGACGTCGCCTTCATCCGGCGCAACGACCTCAACCGCGAGCTGAGCATCCTCGAGGCCGAGTACCCGATCCGACTCGACAAGCCCGACCCCGACCCGCTAGGCGAGGTGGCCTTCGACGTCGACCCGCTCTTCATGGCGACGCGCGATATGCGCGTGCCGTACCTGACGGGTGGCGAGGACGTCACCGACGAGTACAAGGACCGCGCGAAGGACGCCGCCGGCGTGACGCCGGCCGCCGGCGCGGCCGTGCCGCTCCTGCTTGGCGACTTGACCTGGGGCGTGCTCGGCTTCCTCCACTTCAACCTCCACGACTGGGTCCCCGCCGAGGTCAACGCCCTGCAGGCGGTTGCATCGATGCTCGTCCAGCTCCAGGCGCGGATCGAGGCCGAGGAGCGCACCCGCTATAACGCGAACCACGACGAGTTGACGGGCCTGCCCAACCGACGGGCCCTGATCGCCGAGCTGAAGAGCCGTCTCGACGCGCGCCGCGAAACGGCCGTCATGGTGATCGACCTCGACCGATTCAAGATCATGAACGACTTCCTCGGCCACGGATCGGGTGACCGCCTCCTCGTCACCATTGCCGACCGGATCCGCACGAGCATCCGGGCCAACGACTTCGCCGCGCGCCTTGGCGGCGACGAGTTCGTGTTCATCGTCGACAAGGCTCGCAGCGAGATGGAGGTGCTGGCGACGGCTTACCGGATCCTGGACATCATCTCCCAGCCGGTCGCGATCTTCGGCCAGGAGGTCAGCCACACCGCCTCGATTGGCATCGCCCTGGCCCAGCCCGGCGAGCAGAGCGGCCTCGACCTACTTGGATTCGCCGATGTCGCGATGTACGCCGCGAAGGCGCGCGGCCGCAATCAGGCGGTCGTCTTCGACCGTGAGCTGCGTGAAGAGGTCAACGAGCGCTCCCGCACTGAGTTGCAGTTGCGTGAGGCGATCGACCTCGGCGGTCTGCGCCTGCACTTCCAACCCGAGGTGGACCTGCGCACCGGACGGGTCCTCGCCGCCGAAGCCCTGGTCCGCTGGGAGCACCCCACGAGGGGACTGCTGGCCGCCTCGGAGTTCATCACCGTCGCCGAGGAGACCGGCCTCGTCACCGAGATCGGTCGCTGGGTCTTCGCCGAGGCCTGTCGGCAACTGGGCATCTGGCAGAGGCAGTTCCTCGACCTGCCGTTCATCGTTCGCGTCAACATGTCGCCGGCCGACTTCAAAATGGGCAAGATGGACGACCTGGTCGAGTTCGTCGAGCGCTGCCTGCTCGAGAACAACGTGCCGGGCAATCGCATCTGCATCGAGATCACCGAGTACGCCGTCGCCGACGACCCCGAGCGGATCGCCGGGATTTTGAAGGGCTTCCAGGCCCTCGGCGTCGAGGTCGCGCTCGACGACTTCGGTACCGGCTTCGCCTCGATGACCCAGCTGAAGGACCTGCCGGTCAACCTCTTGAAGCTCGACATGAGCTTCGTGCGCGGCATCACCACCGACAACTACGACCGCGCGATCGTCGAGTCGATCATCCGCCTGGGCGCCGCGCTCAACCTGGGCGTCATCGCCGAGGGCATCGAGTCGCCGGTCATCGTCGAGAAGCTCCTCGAGCTGGGCTGTCACCGCGGTCAGGGCTACCTAATCTCGCGCCCGGTCCCGGCCTCGGAACTGGCCTCGATGCTCGGTGAGGGACTGGTCGCGGAGGAAGTACTGCGTCCCAGCCGGAGCAGCTCGTCCGAACTGGCAGAATTGCCGCTGTGAGTTCGAAACCCGGTTTGGCTGGCGAGTCCACGCACATGAACGGTGACAGGCAACCCGAGGTCGAGGCGACCCTGACTGCTATACACAGCGTGGTGCCCGACGACGACAACTTCACCGAGAGCGCCTACGAGCCGTGGCTCTTCCAGACGATGCTGTCCGAGCTCTCCGAGAAGGAGCTCGGCGTCGGGTTCATCTACTCGGTGCTCGACCTCTTCGCTCAGCGCCACGGCCTCACCGACGCGGTCGTCGTGCTCGTGCACGAGTCGTTCGGCACTCAGATGTTCCGCCTGGGCGGCCTGGCGGTCACCTCGGAGATGGCGGCGCACATTGGATCGGAGCCGGGCGTGTTCTGCGAGCCCGACACCGTGCCGGCCGTCGAGTGCGACGCCGTACGCACCGCGTGTCAGCTCTCGTTGTCACTGCACCTCGCACGCTTCAGCGCGGCCCACGACCCTTTGACCAACATCGCCAATCGACGCAGCTTCGACGAGGCGCTCGAGGTCGCTTCCGCTCGCAGTGCCCGCTACGGCTGGGCCTTCACGCTGGTGCTCGTGGACCTCAACAACTTCAAGGCCGTCAACGACCGGTCGGGCCACGAGTTCGGTGACAACATGCTGCGCCAGTTCGGCTTCGCGCTTCGCCAGGCCGTGCGCCAGGGCGACGTCGCCGCGCGAGTCGGCGGCGACGAGTTCGCCGTCATCTTGAGCAACGCCGAGGGCCACGAGTCGTCCGGCTTCACGGAGCGGCTGCGCGGTCACCTCACGGCCGTGGGCAACATGGTCGAGTTCACGATCGGCACGTCGACCTCGCCACGGGACTCGACCGATCCGGCCGAGCTGTTGCGCATGGCTGACGGCCGCCTCTACGAGAAGAAGGGCAGTCGCAACTCATGATGTCGAGAACCGAAGAGGACTTCGAACTCGAACTGCGCTCACTGCCGGGCGTGCTCAACATCGGTAAGACCCACCGGGAGAACGGCGACGTCGACGTCGTGACCCTCGTCGTCAACTCCAAGGACCCCGGCGCCACCCGCAACGCCGCCACGCAGATCGCGAGCCTCTACTTCCCCGAGGCGGCCGTCGTCGTGGAGGACGCCAATCGCGCCCTGGCCTCCGAGCGAAGCGAGGGCCCCCGAGTCGCGCTCGTGCGCGCCGACTACGACACGACCGACGGATTTTGCGAGGTGCAGCTCTCCTTCGATGGACGCGTCGGCATCGGTCGCGCCGGCAGCGGTCCGCTGATCGGCGGTGCCGAGGCCACCATCGCCGCCCTACGCGACCTCGGCTACGACGTCCCGTTCTCGCTCATGACCGTCACCAACGTCACCAACGGCCGTGACTGGCCGGTCATCGTGACGTTGCGCTCGCTCTCCAACGACGCCGACCGATTCGGCATCGCGCGCTCCGAGGACGACCTCGTCTCGGCCGTGAAGGCGACCCTCGACTCGCTCAACCGCTTCCTCTCGACGCTCGAAGGTCGCCACTAGAACGCTTCGATGGTGCCGCGTGAGTCGCCGTTTCGTCGGCGTCACCTCGGGTTTGGACGGGGCAGATCTAGACCGCTTCGAAGCTCCGACCACGCAACTCTCCGATGCCGGCCGTGCGCAACGTCCCCCCGAGGGACTGGGCGATCGCGGTACCGGCGAGCGCACCGTCGCGGGGCAGTACGAGGAGGGTGTCCAACACCCCGCGGGCGAGGACGAGCCCGCCCGTGCGGGTCGAGCGCGCCGCCAACGCGACGTCGCCGACGGGGACGACCCGCGAGAGTCGCACGACCGGGTTCTCGTAGTGGGTGCGACCGAACGAGCGCAGGTCGCGCAGCATCTGGAGCGACTCACGTCCGATGCGCACCGACGAGCCCGCGATATCGTCCCACTCCACGTGGATCGGCGTGATGCGCAGATCCAACTGGTCGGCCAGGTAGAGCATCTCCGCGTCGTAGATGAACCGGTCGTAGTAGCCGAGCAGGCCCAGTACCCGGGCCGGACCGAGCTGGAAGCCCTTGCAACCGCACTGGGTGTCGCGCAGCGTGGTGCCGGTGTAATGGCGCACGACCCGGTTGAAGACCTTGCCGGCGAAGGTGCGCACCGGCGAGTCGTAGTCGATGTGGCCCTCGTGGACCCGCGAGCCCGGCGCGAGGGGGCTCGTCTCGAGGGCGGCGAGGATCTCGGGGAAGTGGGCTGGACGGATCGACATGTCGGCGTCGGTGGCGATGACGTGGGACCCGCGCGCGAGCGAGATGCCGAGGCGCACCGCGGCGCCCTTCCCCCGGTTGACCGGGTGCTGGACGAAGAGGGCGTGGGGCAGGTGGCCGTAGACGGCGTGGGCGGTGTGCATCGTGGCGTCGGCCGACCCGTCGTCGACGACAATCACCTCGGTCCGCTCGACGCCGAGTTGCTCGAGAACCGGGGCCAGGCGCTCGAATCCCGCGGCGAGCCGCTTCTCCTCGTTGAAGGCCGGCACGACGATCGTCGTGGCGACGTCGGCGGGTTTCGGGGCGGGGTCGGATTCGGCCATTGGGTCCAGACGTGAGTATCGGTGCAGTCATTCAGGGTAGTACCGGGTCCGGTGCCCGTCGTACCGGATGGCGGCCGAGGTGACCGGCCGGAGGTGACCGGTCGAGGGGCCGAAATGGGCCGTCACAGGCCCTCGGGTGGGCTCCTGAGAGGCACCGGCCTTTCGGCCAGGTGCCAGGTGCGTTGTTAAGCAATTGTTGCTATATTGGCGAAAATTGATATTAAGTCGCGCAGACCAGCATGGCGGGGGAACTCGCAATACCGAGTGGAGTGGGCAGGATGCAAGGGCGTTGGACCAGACGATTGACGTGGACGAGGACCTCGTGGTGGCGCACGGCCGCGAACGAGTTCTGGGCCAATCAACGAGCAACTTGGCGAATAGCCCGGCTGGGCGTGGCGGTAGCCGTGCTCGCGGCACCATTCTCCCTGATCGCCACGGCGTCGAGTTCGGCCGCTTCATTGGGCTACGTCGCCTTCGGAGCGCCCGCTGCGGGGAGTAACGGCGCGTACAGCTCGAGCGTCGTCTATCCCACTCCCTACTCGCCGCCGGCCGTCAGTGACGGCATCACGGGCGATACGTACACCTTCTCAATCTCCGGAGGGAACTCCGCGCACTGCTCGATCGGTCCCTCCGGAGCCGGATTCGCCTACACCAGCGTGGGCTCGTGCGTGATTCTGGCGACCAGCGTCCCGATCAACGCCGATCGCAACACCGAGGGGAGCAACAGCAGCACCGATGCCGACGACCTGAGTGTGGTGGGCACGTTGGCGCTCACCGTCGTGAAGGCCGACCAGAGCATCGACGCGACCTCGCTGACGGGAACGTTCGGGACCCCGTTGGCCCTCGCGGCATCCGGCTTCTCGGGCACGGGGACGATCACCTTCGCGGTCGTCGGTGGCGGCACGGCGAGCGGCTGTGCTGTCGACGGTTCGGGCCAGCTGACCTCGTCGAGCGCCGGCACCTGCATGGTGACGGCCTCGATCGCGGCCGACGCCGACCACAACGGCGCCACGTCGTCGCCCGCCACGATCACGCTCGCGAAGAGGGATCAGAAGATCAATGCGACGTCGCTGTCGGGTACCTACGCCACGCCGGTGACCCTCGCGGCGACCGGCTACTCCGGCACCGGCAAGGTCACCTTCGCGGTCGTCGGTGGCGGTACTGCGACCGGCTGCGCGGTGAACGGCTCGGGCCAACTGAACTCGACGAGCGGGGGCACCTGCATGGTGACGGCCTCGATCGCCGCCGATGCGAACTACAACAGCGCCACGTCGTCGTCCGCGACGATCACACTCGCGAGGAAGGGGCAGAAGATCAATGCTTCGTCGCTGTCGGGCCCGTTTGGCGTGACGGTCACTCTGGCGGCGACGGGCTACTCGGGGACCGGCAAGATCACCTTCGCGGTCGTCGGTGGCGGGACGGCGAGCGGCTGCGCCGTGAGCGGGGGCGACAAACTGACGACTTCCAGCCCGGGCACTTGCCTGGTGACGGCCACCATCGCGGCCGACCCCTCCTACGCCGCCGCCACCTCGAGTAACGCGACCATCACCCTGATCGCCCCCACTCCGGTCTTCGTGCCGCCGCCCACGACGACAACCTCGACGACCACGACGACGACCACGACCACCACCACCACGACGCTGCCGCCGATCCCACCCGTCCACATCAAGTCCAGTCCGCCCCCGGCACCCCAGACGATCTCAATCAACATCGGTCCCTTCGCCGAGGGCTCGGCCGCACTCAGCAAGAAGCTGAAGAGGCAAGTGGCGCACCTGGCGAACGTCGTGAAGAGCCACCACTACAAGTCGGTCGAACTGGCGGGCTACACGGACAACGTCTTCTCACCGGCCTTCAATCAGACGCTGAACCAGAGCCGGGCCTCGATCGTGCAATCTGAGCTCTCGGCCGACCTGAAGGCGCTCGGTCTGAACGGCGTCACGGTCACCATCGTGATCGGCGGACCGCTCATCGTCACGGCGTCCAACACGACCGCCAAGGGCCGGGCCGCGAACCGACGCGTCATTGCGACGCTCAAGGCTGGTTAGACCGCGCGATGGGCGAAGAGGAGGGAGTCACGCTTCGTCGTCTCTCGCGAGACGTCGCTCGACTCTTCGCGCTGATGGTGAGCGTCGTGGCCCCGGTCGTCGCGCTGGTCCTCGTGCCGGTCCCGGCGTCGGCCGCCACGCCCCATGCCCTGCCTGCGGGGACGGTCTACGTCACCAGCCTCGGAGTCAACACCGTGACCGCGATCAACCCCGTGAACCACCAGATCACAGTGGTCCAAGGTGCGGGACGAGGCCTGAACGGGCCACTCGGCATCGCCATTGCCCCCGACGGTCGTACCGCCTACGTGACGAACTCTCTCGGCAATACCGTGACGTCACTGGACCTCACGACGAACCCGCCGTCGATAGGGCGGTCGATCAAGGTGGGCGACGGTCCCTCAGCGATCGCGATCTCCCCGGACGGGCGCACCGCCTACGTGACGAACTTCAACGCCAATACGGTGACACCGATCAACCTGGCGACGAGTCCGCCAACGCCCGCCCCCCCGATCGCCGTCGGGGCCGGCCCCTGGAGCATCGCGGTCAGCCCCAACGGCCAGGTGGTGTGCGTCTCGAACTCCGAGGGCACGACGGTGAGCGTCATCGCCACGGCCTCGAACACCGTGACGACCATCGCCGTCGGCAGCCGACCCCAGGCGATTGCCATCACCCCGAACGGGGCGACCGCCTACGTCGCGAGCGGCAACTCACTCACCCCGATCAACCTGCGGGCCTCGCCGCCGGTCGCCCAGTCACCCATCCCGGTCGGTAACGGTCCGCTCGGCGTCGCGATCACACCGGATGGCCACAGTGCCTACACGGCCAACACCGACAACACCGTGACCCGCATCGACCTACGAGCCCACCCGGCCGTGCCCGCGACTCCGGTCACCGTCGGGACCTTGACCCAGCCTGACGGCGTCGCCATCAGCCCGGACGGTCTGACCGCCTACGCCGCGAACGCCAGCAACACGGTGACGCCAATCAACCTGCGCACCAACCCCCCGACCCCCGAGGCGCCGTTCCAGGTGGGCTCGGCTACCTTCGGCATCGCGGTCGCCCCGGGCCAGGCGCCGGTGGCCCACCTCGTCGTGACGTCGGCGCCGGCCGGGAAGCCCTCGATCTTCGACGCCTCCTCCTCGAGCGCGCCGAGCGGCCCGATCGCGCACTACACGTGGAACTTCGGCGACGGGACTGTCACGACGACGACCACCTCGCGTACGACCCACATCTACTCCCACGCCGGCTCCTACGTCGCGTCGGTCACCGAGAAGAGCGCCGACGGCACTTCGACGAGCCTCACGTTCACTGGCCAGACCGTGAGCAACAACGGCAACGGGTCGGCCCGTAGCGCGCACACCGTTCAGGTGACGTCGGCGCTGAAGATGACGCCACCCTCGGGCCCGCCGGGCATCGCGGTGGTCTTGCGCGACGACACGTTCTCGGCAACGTGCCGACCGGTCTACGTCTTCTTCGACGGCAAGCTGATCGCCCAGACGGCCCCCGTGGGCCAGTTGCTCCTCGACCGGCACCTGGTGATACCCGGCGACGCGACGCTCGGCTGGCACCAACTGGAGCTATCGTGCTCGACCACCAGCAAGGTGTGGCTGCTCACGACGCGCTTCGACGTCGAGAGCACCCGCAATCACCTGTCGGAGTTCAGCGTCGCCATGCCCGGTCCCACCGAACTGGGCAAGCACCTCGCCGCCTCGGGGGGCATCAGCATCGCGATGCTCCTGCTGAGCCGGGTCATCGCCGCCGGCTTCCCGAGCGAGTGGCTGGACTCCACGTACGAGGCCAACCGCGAGCGAATCCAGGCCCGATTCCGACGGCGCTACTCGAAATTCTTCATCGACCGCGACAAGCCCAAATCGAACCGTCGCCGCTTCTTCGGGGGATTGGGCATCTTCCTCGGGTTCCTCTTCGCCGCCGGGGTGATCAACTCCTTCCTCGACCCGAAGTTCGGCTTCAATCGCACGACGCTCTGGCTGTTCCTCGGCCAGTGCGTCGGCGTCGGCATCGTGACGCTGACCTCGCAACTGCCGATCCTCTTCGGAGGGCTGCACGAGAAGCGCAAGATCCACCTTCAGGTCCTGATCGGCGGACTGCTCATCGCCGTAATGTGCGTCGCGGCCTCGCGAGCGCTCGGTCTGTCGCCGGGCTACTGCTACGGACTCATCGCCGTGTTCTTGCTCCGTCCCCACGTGGCCGAGCACGAATGGGGCAAGTTGCACTTCATCGCCTCGGTGTGCGTGCTCGTCGTGGCGACCGCAGCCTTTTTCTTGACGGTGCCCGTCTTTCACGCCGCCACCCAGGTCAACCCCTCACCGATCTGGCTGATCCTCAATCCGGCGCTCAACGTCGTGTTCCTCGGCGGCTTCGCGAGCCTCGCCTTCGGAATGTTCCCGCTTCCCTTCCTGCCGGGGCGCCATGTGGCCAACTGGAACCGGACGGCGTGGCTCGTCATGACGGTGATCGGCCTGGTCGGCTTCGTGGCGGTGCTTCTCTCGCCCGGAAGCGGCAGCTCGAACGAGATCAAGCATGTGGCGATGGTGCCGCTGCTCATCGCCTTCGTCGGATTCGCGATCTTCTCGCTCGTCGTGATGCTCTATTTCCACCGCCACCCGAGCCAGCCGTCGGACTACGCCTCCGAAGAGCACCGCGACGCGTCGGCGCTCACCGAGGCGGTTCCGGAGACGGACCCGGAGGGTGAGGTGGGCCTCCTCGGGCCTGAGACGACCTAAGCCGGACCTTCGTATGCTCGGTTCGGTGAGAACGTTCACTGGGACCTTCGCCTCTAGAGAGTGCGCCGCCCATCGGCGACGATGGACTCATGGCGACTGAAGCCCTACTGGTCTGCGCGGACTTGAGTCGCAGCTTCGATGGCCGAAAAGCCGTCGACGGGATCAGCTTCTCGATTGCCCCGGCGAGATCTACGGCCTGCTCGGGCCGAACGGCGCCGGCAAGACCACGACCATCAAGATGGTGTGCGGCCTGCTCGAACCCGACTGCGGCGTCGTCACCATCGCGGGCCGGCGCGCCGAGCAGGAACTGGCAGTGCGGAACCTGGTGGGCTACGTGCCCCAGGACGTGGCCCTCTACCCCGACCTGACGGCCCGGGAGAACCTGAGCTTCCTCGGCAGCCTCTACCAGCTGCGGAGCAAGGAGCTCGCCGCCCGGGTCGCCGAGGTGCTCGAGCTGACCGACCTCACCGAGCGGGCCAACGACCGTGTCGACTCGTTCTCGGGCGGCATGAAGCGTTGTCTCAACATCGGCGCGGGCTTGTTGCACCACCCGAAGCTGCTCGTCCTGGATGAACCGACCGTCGGCGTCGACCCCCAGAGCCGCCACGCGATCCTCGAGCGCGTCCAGGCCTTCGGACGGGAGGGAATGGCGGTTCTCTACACGACGCACTACATGGAAGAGGCCGAGCGAGTCTGTGACCGAGTCGGCATCGTCGACCACGGTCGGTTGATCGCTGAGAGCACCCGCAAGGAACTCGTCGAGCGCCTCGAGGAGCGCGACCGGATCGAGCTCGGCGCCTCCGGGGACCTCGAGCGCCTCGCAAGGGCCTGTCGCGAGATCCCCGGGGTCGAGAACGCCGCGACCACCGACACTTCGGTGCAGGTGGTGGCGAGCGACAGCCGGCGAATGCTCCCGCTGCTGCTCGAGGCCGCGGAGAACGCCGGGGTCACGGTGAACACGGTCGACGTCGTCGAGCCCGACCTCGAGGCGGTGTTCTTGCACCTCACCGGAACCGCGCTGCGGGACTGACGGCGATGCGCAGCGTGTTCGTCATCGCCCGCAAGGACCTGCGCCAGCGACTGCGCGACTGCTCGGCCATCGTGCTCGGTCTGGTCGCGCCGCTCACGATCGCCGCGCTGATGAGCTTCGCCTTCAAGGGCACCGAATCCTTCCACTTCACGCTCGGCGTCGTCGACTCCGACCACGGGCCGGTGGCGAGCGCCCTGATACACGCCCTCGAGTCCCCAGCGTCGAGGCAGATCGTCACCGTGAAGATGTATCTGAGCGAGTCGGCGGCGCGAGCGGCCGTGCGCAACAGCAAGGCGTCCTCGGCCCTCGTCATCCCGGCGGGCTTCTCGACGTCGGTGACGACGAACCGACCCGAGTCGCTCACGACGGTGACCAACGTCAACAACCTCATCGCGACCAACGTGACCCAGTCGATCGCGACGTCGTACATCGCCCAGCTGAACGCCGACCGCCTGTCGGTCTTTACCGCTCTCGGACCGAGTCCGACCCAGGGCGAGATCAATCGCCTCGCGGCCGACGCGGCCACGCTGCGCATCCCCATCCAGGCCGTCGAGAAGCCGGTCGGGGCCCACCAGCTCACGGCCATCAGCTACTTCGCCCCGGCGATGGCGATCTTCTTCCTGCTGTTCATCATCAACTTCACGGCCCGGAGCTTCTTCGTCGACCGCGCCGAAGGCATGATCGAGCGCATGCGCGCGGCGCCCGTGCGGCCCCTCGAGATCCTCGCCGGCAAGGCCCTGTCCGTCTTCGTTTACGGCCTGTTCAGCCTCGCGACCGTGGCGGTGATCACGTCGGCGGTTTTCGGAGCTCACTGGGGCAACTCGCTCGCCGTGTCGCTCCTCTTGCTGGCGATGGTGATCTCGGTCGTCTGCATGACGGCGCTCGTGATCGGCGTCTCGCGCACCCAGCGCCAGGCCGAGGGCTTCGTTTCGATCCTGACGTTCGGATTGGCGCTGCTGGGCGGGAACTTCATCTTCATCTCGAGCGCACCGCCCCTGATGCGCCACCTCGCGCTCTTCACTCCCAACGGCTGGGCCCTTCGCGGCATCACGAGTCTGGCGACGATCGGGGGCGGGCCGGGATCGGTGGTCACCCCGATCCTCGCGATGCTCGCCTTCAGCGTGGTCATCGGCGGCGTCGCGGCCTCCTTGGCCAACCGGGCGGTGTCGTCGTGAGGGTGCTGCTGATCGCGCGCGCGTCGATCCGACGCGTCATGCGCGACCGCACGGCACTGTTCTTCCTGCTCGTGCTGCCCGTCCTGGTGATCATCATCGTCGGGGCGACGGTGCGCGGGTTCTCGACGTTTCGCGTCGGTGTCGTCAACGCCGACCAGGGACCGGCCGGACGCGAGATCGTGGCGGCGCTCTCGCGGGCGCCGGGCATCGCGGTGACCACCTATACGACCGTCCACCAGCTCACGACCGGGGTGGCCCTGGGCGAGCTCAATACCGGCGTCTACGTCCCGAAGGGCCTCGACGCCGCGCAGCGCAGTGGTGCGCCGGTCCACGTGGACGTCTACGCCGAGCAGGCCAACAGCAACCAGCAGGCGGCGGCGACGGCCGTGGCGTCGGTGATCCTCGAGCGGGGCTCCATCGTGCAGGCGGCCACCTTCGCCACCGCGCACGGATCGGGCACCTACGAAGCCAACCTTCTCCGGGCCGCGCAGCTCCAGCGGCAGGTCCCGCGGGTCGGTTTCAAGGTCGTCCAGGCCCAGTCCAAGGCCAGCGTCCTGCCCCAGGGGTACAGCTACTCGGCGCCGACCGAGCTCGTGCTGTTCGTCTTTCTGAGCGCCCTCACCGCCGGCGCCGCGATCATCGAGACCCGTCGCCTCAGCATGTACGAGCGGATGCGCGCGGCCCCCGTGCGTGCGCGCACGATCATCGCCGGCGAGACAATGACCTACGTGGCGATCGCCCTGCTCCAGTCGGTCACCATCGTTCTCGTTGGCGCGGTCCTCTTCGGCGTGTCGTGGGGCAATCCACTGGCCGCGGCGGCGCTGATCCTGATCTGGTCGGTCGTGGGCGCCGGGGCGGGTATGCTCGCCGGCACCCTCTTTCGCACGCCCGAGCAGGCGTCCTCGGTCGGCCCCACCGTCGGCCTCGCCTTCGCGATGCTGGGCGGATGCATGTGGCCCCTCGCGATTGTCTCGTCCACCATGCGCACGGTCGGCCACCTCGTGCCCCAGGCCTGGGCCGTGGACGCCTGGACCAGCCTGCTGGCGCGCCACGGCACGATCCTCACGATCAGCCCGCAGTTGGGGATGCTTTGCGCCTTCGCCGCCCTCTTTCTCGTGCTGGCGACTTCGCGACTGCGCCGGTTGATCAGTTGACCAGGTCGCACTTCCTACGAGCTTTGTCGGTACGATTCGAGTGAGGAGACCACTATGAGCCCATTCAAACTTCTGGCGGCCGGACCCATGTTCTTCGTGAGTTCGTGGATCCTGATGCTCTTCGCGGGCATCGTGCACAGCGACGTCGGCATCCGTCCCTTCGGCTACGTGACGTCGATGGTCGTCACCATCGGGCTCTGGCTGGTGATCGGTCCGGCGATCGAGGCCGTCTCGCGCGGCAGTCGCAAGTCTCACTACCACGACTGATCCGCGCCGCACGCGTTGTCCCAGGCGTCGAAGGACTCTCGTCGTGCAGCGGCACCGACGAAGAGCATGAGAAGGAGGTCCACGGATGGACGTACAGGAGCTGTTGAAGAGGGTGGGCGAGAACCTCTCGGTCGGGCGGGCCTTCGGCGCCGCCTACGAGCGAGACGGCGCGTTGATCATCCCCGTGGCGCTGGTGGTCGGCGGGGGCGGCGGCGGCGGGGAGATCGAGTCGTTGGACCGCTCGTCTGAGGCGCGAGCCGGCACGGGCGACGACACCCCGTCGGGCGGCGCCGGCGGCGGCTACGGCGGCATGGTGATGCCCACTGGCGTCTACGTCGTGAAGGACGGAAGTGCGAAGTGGGTGCCGGCGGTCAACGCCAACCTGATCATCCTCGGGGTACTGGCCACGTTGCGGCTGCACATCCGATCACGTCGACGCGCTCGACGTCGACGCGACTGAGCGACCGGAGTTTCGTCAGATCGAGCGTTCGGAGCTAGTCGTCTCCACCGCCACTGCCCGAACCCTGACCGGAGCCCTCGCCACCGTGAAAGGAAGAACCCTGGCCTGACCCGCCCAGGTTCGAACCGGACTGACCGCCGCCGCCGTCGTTTCCGTGGTGGTCGCCAGAGCCCTCCGTCGCCTGGTCGTCAGTCTCGCCGGTCGTCGTGGTCGTGGAGTCCGCGGCATCGTCAAACTCGTCGTCGTCACCCGTCGCGGCGATGGTTGTGGTCGTCGTCGGTGCGGTCGTCGTCGTCGTCCCGCCGACCGTCGTGGTCGTCGTCGGTGCGATCGTCGTCGTCCTCGTCGTGTCGGCCACCGTGGTCGTCGTGGTGGGAGCGATCGTCGTCGTCGTGGTGTCGGCCACCGTCGTCGTCGTCGTGTCGAGTGGCGTCAGCGACGGACTCGACGC
The DNA here is from genome assembly GCA_025351385.1 of Acidimicrobiales bacterium. Lineage (GTDB taxonomy): Bacteria > Actinomycetota > Acidimicrobiia > Acidimicrobiales > RAAP-2 > RAAP-2. The sequence goes on from JANXWA010000005.1 coordinate 30,861, forward strand.
ACCGCTCGCGATGACGAATCCGCTGCTGGTGGCGATCGCGAGCACTGCGGCGACCGTCCACTTCACGCCGTGTGGCAGATGCAATCGACTGTCGTTGAGTGGCCTGCGCATTATTCCCTCGCCTCGGGTTCGTGTTCTTGAGCAAACACTAAGACGGGGTACCGTCCGTCTTCATTACGACCAAGTTACGAAAGCCGGCGAATATCAACGCATCGAAAATTCCGATGGCGATTGCATGACGACCACATCAACTTCTTCACACGTCGACATTCCGACGACTTCTCACGGTGTCGCCAAAGTTGATCGGACCTCTCAACGCTCGGCGCCTGCGCTATCGACGCCGATCTCGTGGCCGATTGGGCCACGAGAGTTTGATCGTGATTCGACGGTGTATCGCCGTTGCAGCAGGGTCGCACGACGTCTCTTGATGAGCTCGCAAACCTTTAGTCAACGTTTATGCCCACCCCAGCCGATTCTCATGGCCGACTGGCACAGTGGTCTCAACGAACAAAGGAGCCGCAATGGCCTACCGTCGAACAATCGAACAGCGTGACCGTCGCATGAAGAGGATCCGTCACTACGCCCAAGCCATCACCGTCGTCGCCGGCCTCGGTGGCGGCCTTGGTGTCGGCTACCTCGCCCAGGCGACGGTGCCGGCCGGTGCCGCCGCGACCACGACGACTCAGGTGCCCGCGACCACGCACGTGGTCACGCCCAAAGCCGCGACGACGACCACGGTTAAGGCTCCGGCCAAGGCGGTGACGCCAGTCGTCAAGGCCACGACGAAGTCGACGCCGGTGGCGGTGCCAGTGGCCCGGACGCCGGTGTGCACCACGTCGCCGTCGGGCACGGTCGTCTGCCACTGATGGTCACCAGTCCGCTCACCAGAGTGGGAACCGGTCGAGGGAACCCAACCGCCCGACACCGCTGACTGCGCTCGGCCCCCGGCATCTCCCGTCGTTGAGATGTCGGGGGCCTTACGCACGCGCGGGTTCACGTCACCCCTCCGACACCAAACATAGAATCCGATGCCGGCCGGTTTGTGTGTTTCCACGGGGTCATAGTTAACCGCCGTCACCACCACATAGAGGAATGTCGTCAACTTTAGGGTCTCGCACATCACTTTCGGTTGCGACAACGTTTTGAAGATCGCCGAATTCTGGTCGTCCGTGCTGGGTCGCCCCATTGATGATGGAAGTAGTGACGTTTTCGCGTCCATCGGAGGCTCTGATGTCAAACGGGGTGAAGCCGCCTGGTATTTCAACAAAGTTGAAGAGGTAAAAAGTACGAAGAACCGCGTACACCTCGACCTGATGAATCCTGACCTTTCAGCGGTTGAAGATTTGATACATCTCGGAGCAACTGTCGTGAGCAGAACTGATTGGGGTTTCCACGGTTGGACCGTTGTGAAGGACCCCGAGGGCAACGAGTTTTGCGTCGCCGCGAAAACACACGAAGACAAGGAGAAATCGTGAGGAGAGTCGAGGAACGACGTTAATTTCCTAAATTTGCTGTCATTGTAAACTTTCAATAGTCCGCCGCTGATTATTTCACTTTCGTCCGAAGTCATTGACGCGCTTGACAACCGCACACCATGAATCTGGTGACCGCCTCAATGTGCCATATTCGACATGGGTCAATCACAAGGCAATCCGAGTTCACTGACGGGCGCCAGTGGGAGATCGTTAACGTCACCCCACGGATGTCTCTTCTATTCAGTTCGCGAAGTGCCAGTTTTTGGTTCGATCATGTGACCGAAGGACGTGACGTCTTACATGCTTGGTTTGAAAACTCAATGCTGACCCTTCTCTCGTGATCGCTCGAGAACTTGTCGCAAAATTGGCAACACTGCGCGGTCCTTCTCGCGTCCAGCCGCCTCCTTCGAACGAATCACATCTGCGAGAGAGGCCACTGAGATTGCTAATGCGTCGGTCAGTTGCTCTGTCGTCGCATCTCGCTTTAGGTCCTCGTATCCCCGAGTGCCATCGGGGAGCAAGACAATGTCTAAGTAGCCGAATTTCGTGACGAAGGTCCACGTCGTCCCCTGGTCAAATGTTCGTTCGTCCAATTTGATTTCAAGGGGATACTCCAGATCAGGGACTCTGAGTTTTGCATCGAGCTCCTGAAGTGCCTTCGACAGCCGACCAAGGTTGTCACGAGATCGCGCGGGCGTCACGTCGACGTCACGAGTCACGTAGGGGGATCCTCGCAATTCGGCCGCTAGCCCTCCGATGACGATATAGAGAACGCCGTGACGTTCCAATACCTCGAGCATTGTGTCGGGTTGATATGGCGTCACATCACGCGCCACGGGTCGCCCTACGTTGTTCGCGCTGCTCCTGGAAACGAACGCGAGTCAGGAGATCTGCGAATCTTTCCTTCGTCGTCATCCTCAGATGTTCGTCAATTATCGTTTCGTTCGAGTCATCGAACTTAGAAATGAAAAACGACAGGTCGAAGCCACAACCGCGCACAAGCTCACGCAACGTCTCGAGACTGGGTTGCACATCGTCACGCTCCCATCGGGCAATCGCGGATTGCGCTTTACCGAGACGGATCCCGAGCTCCGCCTGCGTGATTCCTGCGCGTTTGCGTGCCTCTTTGATCACATCACCACTTATCATGTTGTCATTATAGTACATATTTGTACTGTTCTATCCAAAGCCAGTCACGCGACCCAACGGTCGTCCTAACTGAGAAGTCGCCAGGCGGAGAATGTGCACGTCACCCCACCAACTACTTCCTGCTGGCGGCGGCGTAAGTTCAAGGTCTTGAAGATTTGGCGATCAGTCATCGTAGAAGTCGATGCATCACATGCCGAAATATTGCTGGATGATCCTCACTAGTGGCCAAGCTCCCGCTGACGTGTTGGAAATGACGGTGAAAGATGAGCGATCCTGGGGCCAGTAGATCGAACGTATTGAGACTCCGGCGTCAACACCCTCCATCATGACTGC
>JANXWA010000030.1 GCA_025351385.1 Acidimicrobiales bacterium
AGAGTCTGATCGCCGTTCAACACGTACGTAGCTCCGCCGGCATACTCAGTCCCACTCCCATCAGCGGCTGTATTCCAACCCACGAAGGAATGTCCTGGGTTGGTAATTCCGGCACTCGATGGAAGAGAAACCGTTGCCCCCACTTGGCTACTCATGGAAGCAATGGTTCCGTTGCCACCGTTTGCCGTGAAACTAGCTGTGTAAGTGGGTATTGGAGCCCACTGTGCGAAGAGGGAAAGACCACCTGCAAATCCGTAATTTGCACCGTCTGCGTAGTGCGTACCGCTTCCACTTGATGTTGTCGCCCAATCCACAAAGGTGTACCCGACATTTGAAAAGGTCGGAATCAGATTGGCAATTGAAGTCAATTGGGTTGGTGAACTCGATGCCAAGTATGCACTAACGCTGTCGGAGAGATTCCTGTTCTCATAGAAAGTGACCGTGTTGACAACTGGGATCATTCTCCATTGCGCATACAAAGAAATGTCATTCGCAAAGGAATAGGTCCCGCCATCAGAGAAGTGTTCACCGCTTCCATTTGCCGATGTGGTCCAATCAATGAATGCCTCACCGGAGATTGAAAATAGTGGACTGAACGCGGACATCAACTTAAGGGCCGTCGAACCACTTCCTATTTGGTAACTACTGACTGAGTCGCTTCCAGAAGCGTTCTCGAAGAATGTGACTGTGCTTACAGACGGAAATGCACTTGCTGGCAACGAGAGGGAAATTGGTGCCAGGCCGACCACCAATATCAGCAGCAGCCGAGTGAAGCGACCAAAACCCAAGTGTTGGCTGCGATTCATGACGTTGCGTCACTTGAAAATGAGACGCGAACACGGAGGGACATTTGGCGCATGGGAATTCCTTTGTCGATAGGTTCGCGCGCCTGGGCAAACAAACGTACATACGGTGAAGTCGACTCCGATGGGAGCAATCGTGCCTCGGTGAACGCAGCGGAACGTCACCAGGGGTCATGGTCCTGATGAATAAAAATCGCTACTTCGTGTCAACTACGTTCGCAGTGTAGGTGCGGCGACGTCTCGACGCCCTAGGGCACAATGACCCAAGTTGGATGCAGCCCTACGAGCGCCGACTCCGCTGTCGTGCGACCTCGAAGGCGGCCACCGAGACCGCTACACCGGCGTTCAAAGAGCTGATCTTGCCCAACTGGGGTATCGACACAACTGCCGCGCATCTCTTGCGAGTCAACGTAGAAAGTCCCTTCTCCTCGCCGCCCACGACGAGCGCGACGGGCATCGACCCCAGGTCGAGGTCATAGATCGAGTCCTTGGACTCGCCGGCGAGTCCGACGGTGAGCACGCCGACCTTGTTGAGTTGCTCCAGGGCCGCCGGAACGCCGCCCACGTCGCAGAACGTCAGGTACTCGATGGCCCCGGCCGCGGTCTTCGTCACCGAGGGCGAAATCCTCGCTGACCGGTGGCGCGGCACCACGACACCGGTCACGCCGGCGCCGTCGGCGCTGCGCAGCATCGCTCCGAGGTTGCGCGGGTCCGTCACGCCGTCACAGACCAGCAGGAACGGCCGCGGGACCTTCAAGAGCTCGTCCAGCCCGACGGTCTCAAGTCGCGACGCGATCGCCATGACCCCTTGGTGGCCCTCCGTGCGCGCCTCTCGGTCCAGTCGGGTCATCGAGATCACCTGGACCGGGACCCGCTGGCGCTGAGCCTCGAACTCGATGGCGTCAAGGATGTCCGACGAGTCTTGCGCATCGGCGATGTAGATCTTCTGCACCGTGCGACGCCGAGCCTTCAACAGCTCGAGCACTGCGTGGCGGCCTTCGACCTGCTCCCCCCCGAGGCCTTCCTTGTCTCGCCCGCTCGGGGCTCTCCGGGGACCGCCGACCTGTCCTCCGGTCATCGGCCGGCCGCCCTGGCGCGGTGGGCGGCCAGCGGGCGATCCTCGTCGTGGTGCGGGGCGGGGGCTCACTCGATCTCCTCCAAGAGGGCCACGGCTGACGCCGCGATGCCCTCGGCGCGGCCGAGCGCGCCGAGACCCTCGGCGGTCGTCGCCTTCACCGTGACGAGGACGCCGACGACCGACGAGAGCTCGTCGGACATAGCCGGCATGAACTCGGCCAACTTCGGACGCTCCGCGATGATCGTGACGTCGGCTGAGACGACCCGAAGACCCTGGGCCGCGACGAGCTCCATGGTCAAGGTGAGTAGGTGACGCGAGGACGCCCCGGCGAATTCGACGTCGGTGTCGGGGAAGTGCCGTCCCAGGTCGCCCAGGTTGGACGCCCCCAGCAGGGCGTCACAGAGCGCGTGAGTTGGGGCGTCGGCGTCGGAGTGGCCGACGAGCCCCGGACCCGGGACCTTCACGAGGCCGAGCCACAGTTCGCGCGTCGCGTCGTCACTGACGCGATGGACGTCAATTCCGTGTCCGATCCTCATCGGGGTCCCTCCGCGTGAGCGGCGACCTTGTCGAGGTCCTCGGGCAACGTGATCTTGATGTTGTCGACCTCTCCGGGCACGACCACGACGCGCCCGCCCTGGGCCTCGACGAGGGCGGCGTCATCGGTGGCGTCGCCGCCGGTGGCATGGGCGCGCTCGAGCGACGCTCGCGTGAAGGCCTGGGGTGTCTGGACCGTCACCAGCTCGTCGCGCGGCACGGTCGCACGAACGACCATCGAACCACCGTCACGCGCGACGCGCTTGACGGTGTCCGTGATGGCGAGTCCGGGCACGGCGGCGTCGGCCCCGGCGATGACGGCGTTCACGACAGCGCGAAAGAGTGCGGGCGTCGCGAGCGGCCGGGCGGCGTCGTGCACGACGACGACGTCGGCCTCCCGGCAGTGTTCAAGGCCGGCCCGGACCGATGAGGCCCTCGTCGGACCGCCGATGACGACCTGGTCAGCTCCTTCGCCCAGCCCGTCGTAGCCGAGCGGGACGACGAGCACCACGCGCGAGGCGACCGACCGGGCGGCTCGGACGCTATGGGCGGTCACGGTGCCGTCGTCGAGTGGAGAGAACTGCTTGAGCCCCCCGAATCGGAGACCCTGGCCGGCGGCCACCACCACGGCCGCGACCGACATGACTACGGCAGGACCGAGGCGAGCTTTTCTTCAGCCGCTTCCGTGTCCACGTTCAGCGCGAACGTCAGCTCCGAGACGAGGATCTGGCGGGCCCGCGTCAGCATCCGCTTCTCGCCGGCTGAGAGACCCTTGTCCTTGTCACGGATCGAGAGGTTCCGCACTACCTCGGCGACCTGGTAGATGTCGCCCGAACGGAGCTTCTCGGAGTGGTTCTTGAATCGACGGGACCAGTTCGTGGGCATGCGCGCCTCCTTCTTGCGAAGTACCGCGAAGACCTCCTCGACCTCTTCGTCGTTGATCACGTCGCGTAGTCCCACCGACTCGGCGTTGGCGACCGGAACCATCAAGACGAGGTCGGTGTAGGCGACCTTCAGCTTCAGATAGTCCTGCTTCACGTCAAAGGCCGTCATCTTCTCGATCTTTTCCACGGTGCAGGCGCCGTGGTGGGGGTAGACGAGTCGATCGCCCTTTTTGTACTTGCGAACTGTCATGAACCAGGTTCTCCTCAAGGGGAATCCGCCCGTAGGGCGATAGGGGGATTAGTAATTCTACCGCACTTTGCTCACGACGTGTCAGCCCGGGCGAACGCGATTGCCTGGGCGAGTGACGAGCAGCGCTGTACGGTCACGCCGGCCACTGGCTCGAGCTCGCCCTCGGTGGGGACGATGACGGTGGTGGCGCCAAGACGTTGGGCCTCTCGGACGCGACGGGTGAGACCGGCGACCGCCCGCAGCTCGCCGGCGAGACCGACCTCTCCCATAGCGGCGAGGGAGCGCGCCACCGCGAAGCCGACCGTCGCCGAGGCGACCGCGAGGGCCAGCGCAACGTCGACGCCCGGCTCGCTCGCCGCCAGGCCGCCCGCGGTCGCCGCGAACACGTCGAGACCGCTCGTGTCGACGCGACAGCGCGATTCGAGGACGGCCAGCATCAGGGCGAGCCGCTGGGCCGACACCTGGTGGGCGACTCGACGCGGCGAGCCCGACCCCGAGGCGACGAGCGCCTGCATCTCGACGAGGAACGAGCGCGAACCGTCGTTGGTGACGGTGAAGACGACTCCGGGCACGGTGAGGCACGGTCCTCGAAGCACGGCAGCGTCGGCCAGTTCGCGCAGACCCTCGGGGGCCATCTCGAAGAGGCCGACCTCGCCCGTCGGCCCGAAGCGGTGCTTCTGCGCGCGGATGATGCGCAGCGAGCCGTGCCGATCCCCCTCGATGCGCACGACCGTGTCGACCAGATGCTCGAGCGCCCGCGGTCCCGCCAGCTCACCATCCTTGGTGACGTGCCCGATGATCAAGAGCGCGGTGCCGGTCGCCTTGGCGACGGCGCACAGCCGTTCGGCGACGTGGCGAACCTGCGGGACCGATCCGGCGACGCCGCCCAGCGCGTCGTCACAGAGTGCCGAGACGGAGTCGACGACGCAGAAGGTCGGTCGACGCTCAACCAGCAGCCGCTCGACCGTGTCGACGTCGCGCGTCTCGAGGACCTCGAGTCCCGCCGGGACGTCGCCGAGACGTCTCGCGCGCTGGGCCACCTGGGCCGGCGACTCCTCGACCGCGACCAAGAGGACGCTCGTCGCACGCAGGGCGAGCGCGCGCAGCGCCATCAGCGCCAGGGTCGACTTGCCCACTCCCGGCTCGCCGTAGAGCAGCGTCGTCGATCCGGCGATGAAGCCTCCGCCGAGCACCCGGTCGAGTTCCGCAACCCCGGTCGATCGGACCGCAGCGGTGCCCTCGCCGACGTCGCGCAGTGACGTTGTCGTCGGCACGGCGACGACGCGGCCGCGCGTGTCGTTCTCTTCGACGAGGGTGTTCCACTGTCCGCAGCCCGGACAGCGTCCCGCCCAGCGCGGCGATGTCGTGCCGCAGTCGTGACAGACGTGGATGGAGTGGCTCTTCACCCCCGCGACGCTAGGTACGGGGTGTGACCTACGCGTTGGGCGACAGGTCCTCGAAGTCGACCGAGGGGGGCAGGCCCTCGACGCCTTCGAAGGTGAGGATGGTCCCCTCGGGTCCCTCGGCGGTGTCGACCACGATGGTCTGACCGGCGTGGAACTCCTTGAAGAGGATCTTCTCGGAGAGGGCGTCCTCGACGAACTGCTGGACCGCTCGACGAAGTGGTCGCGCGCCGAGTTCGGGGTCGTAGCCCTTGTCGGCGAGGAAGCCCTGAGCCGCGGCTGACAGCTCGAGTCCGAGACCCTGCACCGCCAGCTGCTCGCGCAGTCGGGTGATGAACATGTCGGCGATCAGGATCACCTCGTCCTTGGTCAGCTCGTGGAAGACGATGGTGTCGTCGATGCGGTTGAGGAACTCCGGGCGGAAGTGGGCCTTCAGGGCCTGGTGGACCTTCTCCTTCATGCGCTCGTGGCTCGCGACGTCCGAGGCCTTGCCGAAGCCGATCGCGGCCTTGCGCAGGTCGGCCGTACCGAGGTTCGAGGTCATGATCAGGATCGTGTTCTTGAAGTCGACCGCGCGGCCCTGCGCGTCGGTTAGACGGCCGTCCTCGAGGATCTGCAACAACGTGTTGAAGACGTCGGGGTGGGCCTTCTCAACCTCGTCGAAGAGCACGACGGAGAAGGGCTTGCGCCGAACGGCCTCGGTCAACTGCCCGCCCTCGTCGTAGCCGACGTAGCCGGGGGGCGAGCCGACGAGGCGGCTCACCGAGTGCTTCTCCATGTACTCGGACATGTCGAGCTGGATCAGCGCGTCCTCGTCGTCGAAGAGGAACTCGGCGAGCGTCTTGGCGAGCTCGGTCTTGCCCACGCCGGTCGGCCCGAGGAAGATGAACGACCCGCCCGGCCGCTTGGGGTCCTTGAGGCCCGCGCGAGTGCGTCGGATGGCTCGACTGAGCGACGTGACGGCCTCCTCCTGGCCCACGATGCGCTTGTGGAGCTCGTCCTCCATGCGCAGCAGCTTGGTGGTCTCCTCCTCGGTCAGGCGGTAGACGGGGATGCCGGTCCACACGGCCAGCACCTCCGCGATGGTGTCCTCGTCAACGAGGTCGAAGGTGACGCCGCCCGAGGCCTTCACGGTCGCGTCGAGCGCCTCCTTCTTCGACACGAGATCGCGCTCTTGCTCCTCGAGGGCCTTGGCCTGTTCGAGGGCGCCGCTCTCCATGGCGGACTCCTTGTCGGCGCGCACGCGAAGGATGTCCTCGTCGTAGCGCTTGGCCGCGGGCGGGGTGTCCATTCGTCGGATGCGCAGGCGGCTGCCGGCCTCGTCGATGAGGTCGATGGCCTTGTCGGGCAAGAAGCGGTCCGAGATGTAGCGGTCGGCGAGGTTCGCCGCCGCGATCAGCGCCTGGTCGGTGATCTTCACCGCGTGGAACTCCTCGTAGACCTCGCGCAGGCCCTTCAGGATGTCGATCGTCATGGCGACCGACGGCTGCTCGACCTTCACCGGCTGGAACCGGCGCTCGAGGGCGGCGTCCTTCTCGATGTGCTTGCGGTACTCGTCGATGGTGGTGGCCCCGATGGTCTGCAACTCACCGCGGGCCAGCATCGGCTTCAGGATCGACGCTGCGTCGATGGCCCCCTCGGCGGCCCCGGCACCCACCAGGGTGTGGATTTCGTCGATGAACAAGATGATGTCACCGCGGGTGCGGATCTCCTTCAGCACCTTCTTCAGGCGCTCCTCGAAGTCACCGCGGTAGCGGCTTCCCGCGACGAGCGCGCCAAGGTCGAGGGTGTAGAGCTGCTTGCCAGCCAGCGTGACCGGCACCTGGTTGGCGACGATCAGCTGGGCGAGCCCCTCGACGATGGCGGTCTTGCCGACGCCGGGCTCCCCTATGAGGACCGGGTTGTTCTTCGTGCGGCGCGAGAGCACCTGCATCACGCGCTCGACTTCCTTCTCGCGCCCGACGAGCGGGTCGAGCTTGCCCTCGCGAGCGAACTGCGTGAGGTTGCGCCCGAACTGGTCGAGGACGGCCGAGCCGCCGGCGCCCTCGGGGTCGCTCTTTTGACCGGCGGAGCCGCCTGAGGCGCCGGTCTCCTTGCCGGCCTGGCCGGACATCATCTGGATGACCTGGGTGCGTACGCGAGCCATGTCGGCGCCGAGGTCGCTGAGGACCTGAGCGGCGACGCCGTCGCCCTCACGCACGAGCCCGAGCAGCATGTGTTCGGTGCCGATGTAGGAGTGTCCCAACTGGAGGGCCTCGCGCAGCGAGAGCTCCAGGACCTTCTTGGCCCGCGGGGTGAACGGCGGCGATCCGGGGGACGGGTTGGTATTCGCCCCAATCGCCTCTTCGACCTTCTCACGCACGACGTCAAAGGTGACCCCCAGGGCGTCGAGCGCCTTAGCGGCGACCCCCTCACCCTCGCGAATCAGGCCCAGCAGGATGTGCTCGGTACCAATGAAGGCATGGTTGAGGTCGCGCGCTTCCTCCTGTGCAAGTACGAGGACTCGGCGGGCACGGTCTGTGAATCGTTCGAACAATTGTCATCCTTTGTGCGTCAACACTTAGCAGTGTACCGGTCGATTGCGACGGATACGCCCCACCCCTCGGACCACCGACAACGCTCAATTAGGGTGGAAGTTGTGAATCCTCACGAGAGATTGCAGCTGGCTTCGGTCGAAGCCGACCTCGCGAGGCTCGAGACGCTGCTAGCCGAGTCGGTGATCTTCGGCGACCCCTACCTGGACTCGGTGACGACCCACCTGATCTACGCCGGCGGCAAGCGGCTGCGACCATTGCTCGCTGTCGCCTCGGCGACCGGCGGCGCCCGCGAGGCCACCCAGGAGGACCTGCTCGGCGGCGTGGCGCTCGAACTCATGCACCTCGCGTCGCTCTACCACGACGACGTCATGGACGAGGCCGAGGTCCGGCGCAACGTCGACAGCGTGAACGCCCGGTACGGGAACCTCATCGCCATCGTCGCCGGCGACTACCTCATGGCCCGCTCCGCGGCCATCGCGGCCGATCTGGGCACCGACGTCGCCGGACTTCTCGCGCGCACGCTCGCCTGGCTGACCCGCGGCCAGGTCTCCGAGGTGCGCACCGCCTTCTCGGTGGAGCGAACCGAGGCCGAGTACTTCGAGGCCATCGAGGGCAAGACCGCGTCGCTCATGGCCTCGAGCTGTCGGGTCGGAGCGATCACCGCCGGCCTCGCGCACAAGGAGACCGAGGCCCTGACGGAGTTCGGACGCTGCTTCGGGATGATCTACCAGTTGCGCGACGACGTCCTGGACATCATTGCGACCGACAACCAGCTCGGCAAGCCGGCCGGTCAGGACCTCGCCGAGGGCATCTACAACTTGCCAACCCTGTTCGCGCTGCGCGACCCGCTGATCGGCGTGGAGCTGCGCGGCGTGCTCGGCCACTCCCTCGACGACGAGGACCGCGAGCGGGCGCGCAAGCTCGTCGTCGCCACCGACGGCATCGAGCGGACCATCGCGGCCGCGCAGAGCTTTCTCGACCGGGCCCACGTCGCACTCGAGTCCGTGCCGAGCGAGTCTCTGCGAAGCGGCTTCTCGTCGCTCATCGAGTCGCTGCTCGAGGACCTTCCCGCGTACTAGTCGGAGAGCGGCTTCAGCGTCGGGAAGGCGATGACCTCCCGAATGTTCGACTCGTCGGCGATCAACATGACGAGTCGGTCGATGCCGAGACCGAGTCCGGCGGTCGGTGGCAGGCCCCACTCCAGGGCCTTGATGTAGTCCTCGTCGATATGCATGGTCTCGGGTTCGCCCTCGGCGGCCAGTCGGGCCTGGTCCTCGAAGCGAACCCGTTGGTCGAGGGGGTCGATCAGCTCGCTGAAGCCGTTCGAGAGCTCGCGCCCCACGGCGTAGGACTCGAAGCGTTCGGTGAGATCGGAGTCCGTCTGGTGGCGCCGCGCCAGCGGCGAGATCTCGACGGGGAAGTCCGTGACGTAGATCGGGTTCCACAGTTCGGACTCGCACGCCGCCTCGAACAGTTCGGCGAGGCACCGACCGGGACCCCACGCCCGGTGCACCTCGACGCCGCGCTCGGCCAGCATCGCGGTCAAGCGCTCGTGGGGGGTGTGGACCGAGACGTCCTCGCCCACCGCCTCGCTCGTGAGCTCGGCCATGGTCCGGCGGGGCCACGGCGTCGCGAAGGAGAACGGTCGGCCCTGGTACTCGACCTCGGTCGTGCCGAGGACGTCCATCGCGACGCCGGCCACGAGCTCCTCGGTGAAGTCCATCATGTCGGAGTAGTTCCAGTAGGCCGCGTAGAGCTCGAGCATCGTGAACTCGGGATTGTGACGGGGGCTGACACCCTCGTTGCGAAAGACCCGGCCGAGCTCGAAGACCCGCTCGAAGCCACCGACCACGAGTCGCTTCAACCAGAGCTCGGGGGCGATGCGCAGGTAGAAGTCGCTGTCGAGGGCGTTGTGGTGCGTTGCGAAGGGCCGCGCGTCCGAGCCCGAGGCGATCGCGTTCAGGATCGGCGTCTCGACCTCGACGAAGTCGGCCGCCCAGCAGCGCTCGCGCACCGAGCGGACCACCTCGCTGCGGCGCGACAGGGAGGTGCGGGTCACGGGGTTGGCCCACAGGTCGGCCTCGCGGTGCCGATAGCGCAGGTCGTAGTCGGTGATCCCCGCCCACTTGTCGCCGAAGTTGTGCAGCGCCTCGGCAAGGCGGACCCACGAGGTGACCTTCACGGACAGCTCGCCACGCTTGGTGCGAACGACTTCGCCCGACACGCCGACCCAGTCGCCCAGGTGCAGCTTGGCGAAGTCCTCGAACCCCTCGGTGACCGCGGCCAGCGCGAAGAGCTGGACCTCGCCGCTGGAGTCGCGCATTGTCGCGAAGGCGAGCTTCCCCTGGCGGCGCAGCAGCATCACCCGGCCCGCGACGTTCACCATGACGCCCGACTCCTCACCGTCGTTCAGGTGGGCGAACGTCGTTTGGAGCGCGTCGGCGAAGGCGTTGTGCGCGAACTGGTAAGGCGTGGTCACGAAGAGTCTCCCGAATGATTCCGTCCATGCACGATACGCAATCCGTGGAGGGTCAACCACGGCTCGACGTGCTGGACGTGCTTGGTGTGCGGGGCGATGAGCCCGGCGAGCCCTCCAGTGGCGATCACCGTCGCCTCGCCGAGTTCGTCGATAATGCGCTCCACGACGCCGTCGACCTGGGCGGCGAAGCCGTAGAGCACCCCAGACTGGATCGACTCGACGGTCGAACGGCCGATCACCGAACGTGGGCGCACCAGCTCGACCGAGCGCAACGCCGAGGCCTGGGCGTAGAGCGCTTCGAGGGATATCGCGACGCCCGGGGCGATCGCCCCACCGAGGTACTCCCCCTTGGCGCTGACCACGTCGAAGACCGTGGCCGTGCCCATGTCCACCACGATCGACGCGCCGGGGTAGAGGTCGTAGGCCCCCACGGCGTCGGCGATGCGGTCGGCCCCCACCTCGCGGGGGTTGTCGTAGAGGATTGGCATGCCCGACTTGGTCCCGGGCCCGATGATGGTGAGGTCGAGGCTCGAGAACCAGCGGTTCGCCATTCGGCGCAGCTGCGTGGTGACCATCGGGGCCGACGAGGAGATCGCAATGGCGCTGACGGCCGTTCGCAGATCGAGACCTTCGAGGTCGAGCAGTTGGGTCAGCACCATCGCGTGCTCGTCGGGCGTGCGGTCGGCCACCGTCGAAATGCGCCAATGGAAGGCCAAGCCGTGCTCGTCGGTGGCGCGCGCGAATCCCATCGCGTCAGGCGAATCAGGCATGTCCGGTCCAAAGAGTCCGATCACGGTCTCGGTGTTGCCGACGTCCATCGCGAGGAGCATCAGCCCTCCCTCCCCACCAGCGTCACCGGCGCGTTGTCAATCAGTCGAACACCGTCGACCCGCGCCGCCACCATCGCGCGCGCCTCGCCGTCGTCGCCGTCGGCGCAGGGCGCGAACGTGACCGGGTCGACCACCTCGGCGTAGGCGACGTCGAGGTCGGCCTCGCCCAAAATTCGCGCCAGCGTGGCCCGGTGCTCGCTCGCCGACGCGCGCCGTGACTCCACTGCGCGCAGTGACCGGTTCAGCGCGAGGGCCCGCCGGCGCGCGTCGGCGCCCAACAGGACGTTGCGGCTCGACAGGGCGAGGCCGTCGACGTCTCGCACGATCGGACAGCCGACCAGGTCCACGTCGAAGGCGAGGTCGTGGATCATCTGACGGACGATGGCCAGCTGCTGGAAGTCCTTTTCCCCGAAGTAGGCCCGGCACGGTCCCGTCACGGCGAGGATCTTCGCCACGACTGACGCCACGCCATCGAAGTGACCCGGCCGACCGGCGCCCTCGAGGACCTCGTCGAGCCCGTGCACCGACACGGTCGTGGGTGTGGGCGCCGGGTAGGACGGCCACATCTCGGCGAGGGTCGGCGTCACGAGGCAGTCGACGCCGCTGGCCCTCGCCGTAGCGAGGTCGCCCGGCAGGTTCCGTGGGTAGGCGGCCAGGTCGGCGCCGTCGTGGAACTGGCGGGGATTAACGAACAGCGTGGCGAGAACCACGTCGCCGTGGTCCTTCGCTGCTTGGATGAGCGACGCGTGTCCCGCGTGCAGGGCGCCCATCGTCGCCACCAGCCCGACCCGTCGGCCGAGACCGCGCTGCTCGTCGGCGAAGCACCGCCACGCGGACAGCTCGGTGATCAGGCGCACGTCAGGCGGGCGTCTGGGAGCGCTGGTGCTCGGCGAGCTCGAACGCGGCGTTGGCCAGCGCGACGTACGTCGAGCGCTCGGACTCCGCGATCGCCGCGAGGTGGGCGTCGATCGTCGCCATGTCACCGCGCAAAGCCGGGCCGGTCAGAGCCGCACCCGGGCCCATGTCGGCCACGTCGCGCAGCGACTGCACGACCAGCGGCAAGAAGTCGTCGAGGGTGAGTCCCACCGACTCGGCGAGGCGCTCGACCTGGCCCATCAGTGCGACGAGGTGATTCGACGCGACCACGGCCGTCGCGTGGTAGGCCGTTCGCTGGTCGTCGCGCAACGTGATGACCCGTCCTCGCAGCGACGCCACGACCGTCATGATCGACTCGTCGCCGGCGACGCAGTACGTCGCGCCGACCAGGCGGTCGGCCCCGAGCTCGCCGGTCGGCAGCGCCATCAAGGGGTGCATCGACCCGACGCGGCGGTGGGTCTGGAGCACGTCGAGGTTGCGCGACCCCGCGGCGTGGGCCACGACGTAGCCGTCACTGGGCGCAATCTGGGCGGCGATCGTGGCGATCTCGTCGTCGGGGACGCAGAGCAGAATGACGTCGGGTGAGCCGAGCGCGTCGAGCTCGTCGTGGTGGACCACCGTGACGTCGTGGCCGGCGCGACGAAGGGCGAGCGCGAAGGACGTGCCGGCTCGGCCGGCGCCGACGATGTCGATTTTCATACCTGCTCCGATCCGTTCCAGCCCCTCGCGGGTGCCGTTCGGTGTTAGCGCAACGATTCGAGTGTACCGAGTGCGACGACCCGTCCGACGCCACCGGCCAACTGGGCTTCGCTGACCAGCTCTGGCGCCAGTTCCGCGAGGGGCACCAACACGAATGAACGCTCCCAGAGGCGTGGATGGGGCACCACGATCTCGAGATCCTCGCTCCTCTGGTCGCCGACCAGCAGGACGTCGACGTCGAGGGTCCGCGGCCCCCAACGGACCTCGCGAGTACGACCCTCGGCCGATTCGGCCCGCCGAGCCCGTTCGAGCAACTCGCGGGGCGAGGCCTCGGTCGCGAGCTCCAGCACGAGATTCCAGAAGTCGTCCTGGTCAACACCTCCCACCGGCTCGGTCTCGTAGACGAGCGACAGTCGCCAGGCGTCATCGCCGGCCACGGCGGCGACGCCGCGCGCGAGGTGCTCGGCGCGGTTCCCGACGTTCGAGCCGAGCGAGAGGAAGGCCCGCACTACGAGCGGTGGACTGTGCACCTGACGCCGACCGAAGCGACGTCCTCGACGACCGGAGGTCGGACCTTGCGCACGGCCACGGTCACCGACTCGATCTCGGTGTCGAAGGCGAGGATCTCGTAGGCCACCCGGTAGGCCAGGGTCTCGAGCAGGAGGTACTGGCCCACGGTGGCCGTCCGATCGGTCAAGGTCAGCACGTCGGCGTAGTTGGTCGTCGCGGCGATGTCGTCGTTGATGGCGGCCTCCTCGAACGGCCGAACCAGGTCGACGTCGAAGATGAGCGGCTGGGCCCGGATCCGCTCCTCGGCGAGCACGCCGACGATCGCCGAGCACCGCAGGTCGCGCAGTTCTATGACGTCGTTCACGTCGAACTCACCTCGGGCAGGTCGAAGAGGACCCCCCGGCCGTCGGGACCGATGGAGCGCTTGAACAGGCGCTCGACGAGCGCGATCGCGGTCGGCACGGTGGGAACCCGGTTCGACCACACCAGGTAGCCGGCGATTACCCCGAGCAGGCGGTCCGAGACCTCGTCGCTGTGCAGCAAGACGACGGTCTTGTTCGACATCGAGTTGGCCAGGTCGATGTAGCAGGCTTCGAGCACCTCGCGCTGCTGGGGTCCGCCGCGAAGGGCGTAGTGACTGGCGGTGAGGCCGTGCTCGAAGTAGGCGCTCAGATTCTGCATGACGGGCAGGATCGAGATGACCCGACCGAAGCCCTGGTGCTTCAGCCAGAGCAGCTCCTCGTCGCGACGAACGCGACGATGCACGGTCGTGGAGCCGCCAGGCCGCTCGGAGACCGCCAGGATCCCCTTGTAGACCCACGTAAAGCTCCGCGGCTCGATGCCCGCTGCCCACTTGCCCCTCACGCGACTACCTCCTCGACGGGACGGATGAGCAGCTCACGTAGCTGAACGGCGGCCGCAGCGTCGTGTACACGAACCATACTGACACCTTGCACGAGGACCCACGCCTCGGAGGCGACAGAACCCTCCAATCGCTGGTCCACGTCGAGCCGTGCCGCGCCGAGATGTTCGAGGAAGCGTTTGCGGCTCGTGCCGATCAGCACGCCGGCGTCGAACTCCGCGGCCAGCGCGACAAGCCTCCCGACGTGGGCGAGTAACGCCAGGTTGTGCTCGACCGTCTTGCCGAATCCGATGCCCGGATCGATCCACAGGCGCTCCACGCCAGCGGCGCGCGCGCGCACCGCGAGACCGCGCAGGTACTCCTCGACCTCGCTCACGACATCGTCGTAGTAGGGGTGGTCCTGCATCACCATCGAGTCGCCCCTTCGATGCATCGCGACGTAGCCGACCCCGAGCTCGCCCGCCAGCTCGACCAGCCCGCCCGAGACGTCGTTGAGGACTGTCGCGCCCGCCTCCATCGCCGAGCGCGCGACCGACTCCTTCTGAGTGTCGATCGACACGGTCCCGACCCGGGCTAGGGCCTCGACGACAAGTACGACGCGCGACGCCTCCTCATTTGGCGCCACAGGCGTCGCACCCGGTCGGGTCGACTCGCCGCCCACGTCGACGACGTCGCAGCCGAGATCGAAGAGGGCCCGGCCGCGTGCGATGGCCTCGCCGGTGGCGGCGGTTCTGGAGGCGGGGTAGAACGAGTCAGGCGTCACGTTCACGACGCCCATGACCATCGGGCTCAGCGCCACGAAGACCTTCGCTGGTGGATGTACTGCAGTGCCTCGGCCCGATAGGACGCGTCGTCGCGGAAGACTCCCCGCACCGCGGAGGTGACCGTGGTCGCGCCGGACTTTCGCACCCCGCGCATCGACATGCAGAAGTGCTCGGCCTCGATGACGACGATCGAGCCCTTCGGGACGAGTTCGCGTTCCATCGCCTCAACGATGTTGGTCGTCATGCGCTCTTGGACCTGGAGGCGGCGAGCGAACCCCTCGACGAGGCGCGCCATCTTCGACAGTCCGGTGATGCGCCCGTCCGGTCCCGGCATGTACGCCACGTGAGCCAGCCCCATGAACGGCAGGAGGTGGTGCTCGCAGAGCGAGGTGAAGGGGATGTCGCGCACCATGACCATCTCGTCGTGGCCGGCCTCGAAGGTGACGCGAAGGTGCTCGCCGGGGTCGACCTCCAAGCCTTCGAAGAGCTCGACGTACATGTCGGCGACGCGTCGGGGCGTCTCGCGCAGACCCTCGCGGTCGGGGTCCTCGCCGATCGCCTGGAGGAGTTCGCGGACCAGCCCCCGGACCCGCTCGTGGTCGACCACGGCTAGGCCTGGCCGGTGAAGGTGTAGATCGCGTCGAGGTTTCGGTAGCGCTCGTTCACGTCGAGGCCGTAGCCGACGACGAAGTCCGAGGGGATGGTGAAGCCGACGTAGCGCAGCGACTGCTCGACACGCTGTTCACCCTCCTTCAGCAAGAGGGCGCAGACCTCGAGGCTCTGAGGGCTGCGCGCCCCTAAGTAGTGGCGCAGGTAGTTGAGGGTGAGTCCCGAGTCGACGACGTCCTCGACGATCAGGACGTCACGTCCGGCCAGGTCCACGTCCAGGTCCTTCACGATCCGCACGACACCGCTCGTCTTGGTGGCCGCGCCGTAGGACGACACGGCCATGAAGTCGACCTCGACCGGCAGCTCGATCGCTCTCATCAGGTCTGACATGAAGTTGATGGCGCCCTTCAGGACGCACACCAGCAGTGGAGGGTTTTCGGCGTAGTCCCGAGTGATCTCGCGACCGAGTTCCAGCACGCGGTCGTGGACTTCCTTGGCCGACACCACCACCTCACCCAGGTCGTGCTGCGCCCACGTGGCGGTGAAATCGTCGGCGGAGTGGCTACCCATGCCTGCTCAGCGTAGTGGCCGCGCCTTCGTGAGCGTCAAGCGTTGGCCGCGGCGCGCCAGCCGGCGCCCCCCTCCGAGCTCGGTGGCGACCGCCTCGCCGCGCACGACCGAGATCGCGCGCTCGACCACGTCGGCCGACGGCGGATGGTCGCCGTCGCCCACGTCGGGTGTTCGAAGTTCGACGCGCAGCCAACGGCGCAGCCGGGCGGTCGGCCACTGTCGGAGCTCTCGGCAGTCGGCGTTGGCCAGCTCGACCACCGCGTCGTCGAGGCTGAGCCGGTCCAGCCAGACCCGCTCCTCGTGCATCAGTGCGGCCTGACGCGCGAGGAGGGGCACGACGTCGCGGGCGGCGACCTCGCGCATGACCGGAATCAGTTCGTGGCGCACCCGATTGCGGCGAAACGCCGGGCTCTCGTTGGTCTCATCGACCCGGGGACGCAGCGACGACGAGTGAACATAGTCGTGTAGGACGCTGCGGCGCACGTCTCGCAGAGGCTTCGTAAGGTCACCGACCATCGGCGACAGGCCGTCGAGCCCGGCGCCGCGCAGCATGTTCAAGAGCATGGTCTCGACGAGGTCGTCCATGGTGTGACCGGTCATCACGGACGCCGGCATCGCCGCGCGCCGGGCCGAACGGGCGCGCGACTCGAAGTTCCCCCCGACCGCAATCCGCACGTCGTGGAGCGTGAAGGGGACCCCGAGGCCCTCGCAGACGGCGGACACGAAGTTCGCGTCATCGGTGCTGGTCGGACGGACGTGGTGGTCGACGTGGTGGACCGTGACCGCCAGTCCGGCCGCGAGGGCCAGCTGGAGCAGCCCCAGCGAATCGGGGCCTCCCGAGACGGCGAGATCGACGGTCGCCCCGCGTGGCGGGAAGTGGCAGACCGCCAGGAGCGTGTCTTCGTCGGGCCTCACGTCCGTAGGTTACGCAATGACCCGTCGTCGCGAACGGGAACGTGCCGCCTGGGCCACCCGCGCCGACAAGTAGGCGAACGACGCGATCGCGGTGATCCAGAAGCTGACCGGTCCCCCGATCCACACGCCCAGCACCAGACCGGCCCACGCACTGAGGAGCGCGATCGCCGTGGCGAGCGAGAGCGAGGCCAGCGGTCGGCTCGACAGGGCTTGGGCGGCGGCGGCCGGAGCGACGATGAGCGAGAAGACGAGCAGGACCCCGACGATCTGGATCGCCACCACCGTCGTGATCGCGAGCAGGGACAAGAAGAGCAGCGACATCCACCGCGTCGAGAGTCCCCTGGCGGACGCCGACTGGGCGTCGACCGAGGTGAACAGGAGTGGTCGGTACACCACTGAGAGGACGAGCAGGACTCCGAGCGACAGCGCCGTGACCAATCCGACGTCACCCCACGTGACGCCGAGGATCTGGCCGAAAAGGATCGAGTAGGTCGCGTTGGCGTAGCCGCTGTACAGCGAGATGAACAGCACGCCCAGGCCGAGGGCCGCCGTGAGGGTGACGCCGACGACGGTGTCACTCTCGTCGAGCGACGCGCCGCCCAGGCCGATCAGCAGGCCCGCCCCCAGACAGAACACGAGGAGCCCCACGATCGGCGAGAGTCCCAGCCAGACGGCGCCGGCGGCGCCGGCGAAGCCGACGTGGCCGATCGCGTGGGCCGCGAACGCCTGGCGTCGCAGCACCACGAAGTAGCCGATCGCCCCCGCCGCGAGGGCGACGGCGGTGACCGCGTAGAAGGCGTGCTGGACGAACGAGGTGGAGAGGAGTTGGCCCAGGCTCATCGGGTCTCCTCGTCGTAGATCTCGGCAAAGTGCTCGTGCGGCCCCTCGTGCGAGTGATCGTGGCCGTGAGGATGGGGATGGGCGAACTCCTCCTCGAGCCCGACGATGACCCGACGACCGCGAGGCGTCACGATGATCTCGACCGGGTGGCCGTAGAGGTCGCTCAGCACCTCCTCGTTCACGACGTCGTCGACGGGGCCGCCGCGGACCTGGTGTCGGGCGATCCAGAGCACGCGGTCGACGATCGGGGCCAGCGGGTTGAGGTCGTGGGCGACCACGATGACCGCGGCCCCGGTCGTGTCGCGGATCAGGTTGATGAGGTCGACGATCTCGGCCTGCGCCGCCAGATCGAGCGAGGCCAGGGGCTCGTCGAGGAGGAGCAACTCGGGCTTGAACACCGTGGCGTGCGCGAGGGCGATCCGCTGGCGCTGCCCGCCCGAGAGGCTGCGCAACGGGCGGTCGGCGAAGCTCGTCGTGCCCGTGAGGGCGAGGGCCCGGCCGACGACCGCTCGTTTGGCGCGGTCGCGACCCCAACCGAAGCGCGGTCCGTCATACCCGAGGCTGACGTAGTCACGTCCCGTCATTGCCGACATCGCGTCGGCGCCCCGCGCCTGGGCCATGTAGCCCACGCGCCGGTTGCCCCGGTGCGGGTGCTCGCCGAACACCTGCAGGCTGCCCTCGGCCAACGGCACGAGTCCGAGGATCAGGTTGAGGAGCGTCGACTTGCCCGAACCGTTCGGGCCCAGCACCGCGGTGATGGACCCCGCCTCGACGTCGAACGAGGCCCGTTGCCAGATTGTGCGCCCGCCGAGCGTGACCGCCGCGTCGCGCAGCGCCAGCACGGTCACGGGAGGCATCCCTGGAGCTTGAGGTCGGCCCTGATCTTGGCGACGGTGCCGTCGAGGAAGCCCACGTAGTCGGTCCCGGTCATCGTCTCGGTCACCTTGATCACCGGCACGCGCGACGCCTTGGCCTGGGCCACCAGCTCCTTGGTCAGCGGCGTTGCGGTCTGGACGTTGTCGACCAGGAACGCGGGGTGGGCCCGCAGCTGCGCGAGGGCGCTCGCCAGGTCCGAGACCGAGGGATCGACGCCGTTGCCCACCGCCAGGCGCAGGGCCCTGGGGGTGACGATCTTCAACTTGGCGTCGGTCAAGAGATACGTGGTCACGTCCTCGGTGGCGGCGACCTTGACGTTCGAGCAGGTCCGCGCGATCGACGCCACGGTTCTCTGCGTGGCCCCCAGTCGCGCGAGCAGCGCTTGGGATCGACTCGTGATCCCGGTGAAGCCGCTGCGGTGCGCGAGCAATGCCGTCAGCGCCTTCACGAACTTGATGGCCGCCCACGGGTTGTAGAAGAGGTGGGGATTGTGACCCGGTGCCACGCCCATGAGTCGTCCGACATCCACCACATTCACGGTCGGGTTCGAGGCGCGCACCAGCTGCGTCAGCCACGTGTCGTAGCCGGCGCCGTTCTCCAGCACGATCGAGGCCCGCGCGACGTTCGCCGCGTCCGTGATGGTCGCTTCGTGTTCGTGGGGATCGGCGTTGGGATCGGTGAGCAGCGACACGACCCTCGCTTCGGGGCCCACCAGTTGGGTCGCCAGCGCTCCCCACTCCGAGACCCCCGACACGATGAGCGGCTTGGTCGACGAACCGGCGCCGGTGACGCCAACGAGCAGTGACGCGACGACGAGGCCCGAGGTCAGTAAAACTTTCTCTAGAATCATTCCAGTTATAGTACTTGGAATCATTCCAGAAAACAAACCCAGGGGCGTTAGTCTGGTGGCGTGTCGACTTCGAGGAACACCGCCCAGCGCCGCGAGGTGATTGGAGTGCTCAGCCGGGTCCAGGGTTTCGTCAGCGCCCAGGAGCTCCACTCGCTCATCCAACGAAGCGGTGGTCAGATCGCCCTGGCCACGGTGTACACCCAGCTGAAGAGGCTGGCCTCGACGGGCGAGGTCGACGTGGTGATGACCGATCGCGGCGAGAGCCTCTACCGGCGCTGCGTCGTCGAGGCCCATCACCACCACCTCTCCTGTCGTCGATGCGGGGCGACCGTCGAAGTCGACGCCCCCGATCTCGAGAAGTGGTCCCACGAGATCGGCGCTCGCTTCGGCTACCACGACCTGCGCCACGTGGTCGAGTTCAGTGGGATCTGCCCGGCGTGCCCAACGATCTGACCCTCACCCCCGAGGTGCGCGGACCCCTCACCGTCCACCCGGTGCCGGGCGTGCGACGGTTCGGCGTCGACGCGTTCGTCACCGACCGCTGGGGCGGGGTGAGCGACGGCCCATTCGCGACGCTGAACCTCGCCGAGCACGTCGGCGACCGCGCCGAGCACGTCGCCGAGAACCGCCGTCGGGTGAGCGACGCGATCGGTGTCGACGCGGACCGCCTGGTCGTCGTGCGCCAAGTCCACGGCAACGTGGTCGTCGAGGCCGGTCGGGTGAGCGACGACACCGAGGCCGACGCCCTGCACTGCGCCTCGGCGAGGTGGGCACTGGCCGTGCTGGTCGCCGACTGCGTCCCGATGCTGCTGGTCGACGAGGCGTCGCCCCGATTCGCGGTCGTCCACGCCGGGTGGCGGGGGCTGCAGCGCGGCGTCGTGCGCAACGCGCTGGCGGCCTTCGACGACCCGAGCACGGTCCACGCCTTCGTCGGTCCGTCGATCTCGGCGGAGGGCTACCAGGTCGGTCCCGACGTCGCCGAGCAGTTCGTCGACGTGCCCGACGCGCTCTACCCCGACGGCGGGGACCGCTCGCGGCTCGACCTGCGCCGGGTGGCGGTGCACCAACTGGTCGGTCTCGGCGTCCACGACGCCAACGTCGAGGTGAGCCGTCAGCCCACCGACGGGGGCGAGCTGTTCTTCAGCGACCGGGCCGTTCGCCCGTGCGGACGCTTCGCCCTGGTGGCGAGGCGCACCGTAGCATGGGGCGAAATGGACGAGGGCTCCTCATGAGGACACGCGCGCAGCTCTTTCGATACGCCGGGCTGGAGGTCACCGCCGACTCTCTGACGGGCCACTTCGAGCTCGACAAGGACCAGTTCACCGAGACCGTGACCTTCGAAGGCGTGGGCTCGTTGGAGACCCCCGCGATTGTGGCAATCAGTCAACTCTGGTACCTCCTCGCCGGCCTCTCCTACTACAAGGCCGGCGCGGCGCGCACGATCGACGTGGGCGCCACACCCCTGGGCGAGAAGGGCGCGACCTTGCTGCGCGCGGCCCTGCACGACGGTCTCGGCGAGTTCGCCTTTCGCAACGACATGCCCCTCGACGACGTCGTCATCGAAGGCGGAACCGCGACCCAGCGCTACGAACCATTGATCGACCCCCACCGGGTCCTGATCCCCTTCGGCGGCGGCATCGACTCCGTCGTGACCGTGGCCGAATTGGCCGGGCACGTCGACCGCTCGCTCTTCGTCGTGAGCCCGGGCAGCGGACGCTTCCTGCCCCTTGAGGAGACGGCGAACGTCACGGGCCTGGGGGTTGTGCGGGCGACCCGACGACTCGATCCGCGCATCGTGCGCGTCGACGACTCGTTCTTCGCCGGACACGTCCCCGTGACGGCGATGGTGACGCTGCTCGGCGCCGTCGCGGCCCTCGCCTCGGGACGCGGCGGCGTCGCCATGAGCAACGAGCACTCGTCGTCCGCCCCGAACCTGCGTTGGCTCGACCGCGACGTCAATCATCAGTGGAGCAAATCGTGGGAGGCCGAACTGCTGATCGCCGAGGCGATCGCCGAACGGGTCGGCGACGAGTTCGTCGTCGCGAGTTTCCTGCGCGATCGTAGCGAGCTGTGGGTCGCCCAAACCTTCAGCCACCACGTCCGCTACCACCACGTCTTTCGCAGCTGCAACCGAGCCTTCGCCCAGATCCGCGAGCTGCGCGCCGCCAACTGGTGCGGTAAGTGCGACAAGTGCCTCTTCGTCAACCTCATTCTGGCCCCCTTTCTGGCGCGTCCGGCGCTACGCGACATCTTCTCGAGCGAGCCGCTCAGCGACCCCGCTCGCCGCGAGCAGTTGCGCATCCTCGTTGGTATCGGCCTCGATCACAAGCCCTTCGAGTGCGTCGGCGATCCCGACGAGAGCGCGGTGGCACTCGCTCGAGTCAGTCAGATGGACGAGTGGGCGAACGTCGAGTGGCTGGGCGAACTGGCGCGACTGGCCAGTCCCGACCGAGACTTCGACGAACTGCTCACCCCGCAAGGACCCAGCCGTGCTCCGGCTCACTGGGTTCGCTGACCTCGCCGGGAGGCGGGTCGGAGTCTTCGGCTACGGCGTCGAGGGCCACGCCACGGCCCGTCGACTCACCGGCGTCGCCCAGAGTCTGGTGCTCGTCGACGACGCCCCCGGCATCGGACCCGACGTGCTGATGACCTCGGCCGGCGGACTCGATGCGCTGCTCTCGTGTGACGTCGTGCTGAAGAGTCCCGGGATCCCGCGCCGGCGCGCCGACGTGCTCAACCTCGAGATGCATGGCGTCGTCGTCACGTCGGCGCTCAACCTCTGGCTCCACGACGTCGACCGGTCGCGGGTCGTCGGGATCACCGGGACCAAGGGCAAGTCCACCACGACGGCCCTCGTCACGTACTTCCTACACTGCCTCGGCGAGGAGTCCCTGCGCCTGGGCAACATCGGCGAGCCGCCCTACGACCCGACCCTCGACACGTCAAGCGGTTGGCTGGTCCTCGAGGTGTCGAGCTTCCAGTGCGTCGACATTGACCTGGCGCCAAGGATCGTCGTCGTCACGTCGCTCGGCGCCGACCACCTGGACTGGCACGGTTCGCTCGAGACCTACCTCGACGACAAGCTCTCGCTGACGAGGGCCGCGGGCGACCACGAGACCCTGGTGCCCGACACCGCGACCTTGCGCGCGGTCGCCGACCGGCTGGGTGGCGAGTTGTCGTTCGTCCCCGCCGAACAGACGCACCTTGCGGCGTCGCTCGGCCTCTTGGGCGCTCACAGCAACTCGAACGTGGCGCTGGCGTTGGACGCCACCGCGCGACTGACGAACCGCCCCGTCGAGGAGGTCCGCAGTCGAGTGCGCGACCTCGCGCACCTATTCGAGCCACTGCGCGGACGTCTCAGCCTCGTGGCGAGCGAAGGGCAGGGCGCCACGACAATGCGCTTCGTCGACGACGGGCTCGCGACGTCGGTCCTGCCCGCAGTCGCCGCCCTCGAGGTCTTCGCTGACGAGCACGTGGCGCTCATTGCCGGAGGATTCGACCGCGGCGTCGACTACATCCCACTCGCCGTGGCCCTGGCCGGACGCGCGAAGCCGACGGTGGTGCTCACAATGGGCGACGCCGGGGCGAGGATCGCCGAGGCGCTACTTCAGCTGCGCCCGGACATCGAGCAGCATGCGGTCACGTCCATGCGCGAGGCCGTCGCCCTAGGGCGTCGCTGGCTCACCACCGGTGGCGTAGTCCTGCTCTCACCGGGTGCGCCGAGCTTCGATCGGTACCGCAACTGGGAGGAGCGCTCCGATGACTTCGTTGCCGCGGTTCGCGAATCGACGAAATGATGGAGCCTGGGAGGAGATTCGAACTCCTGACCTACGCATTACGAATGCGTTGCTCTACCGACTGAGCTACCCAGGCGCAAGGAGAAAGGTTACCCGATACGTCCGGTTGGACTCCGGGCGAGCGGCTCAGAACTCCATCAACGAGAGCATCAGGTCGTTCATCAGCAGCGTCTCGTCGATGTTGGACGAGAGGCGCCGATTGGCCTCGGCCACCACGTCGATCGCCTTGATCGACGCGCCGACCCGGTACTGGCTCCTGGCGTCTCCCCTGGCCCCGACCGCCAGGCTCTCGACGAGTCGCTCGCGGTAGACGCTCGTGAGTGCCGACAGTCCGAAGCGCAACTCGTCGATTCGGAACCGGCGCTGCTCACGCTTGAACTGCGCCTCGATGTCGCGCCGGTTCGCCACCGTGCGTTGGCCCATCTCGCGCGAGTCCCTGATGCGGTGGGCCATCTCCTCCTCTTGGAACTGCTGGAGGGGCGCGATCGCGTCGTCGAGCGCTCGCGAGATCTCGAGAGCGACGGCCGCCGAGGTGGCCGGCGTCCCGTTCAGACGGTCGGGTACGGCCCGCCACCGGGCGATCCGCTGCGCGAGGTCGTCGTCGCGCACGAGGATCCGGGCCCGACGCAGGTTTCCGTTCGCCGCGGTGGCGGCCACCGCCGCTGCCTCGGCGCCCGCGCCCTCGCGTACGAGGATCTCTCGCAGGTCCTCCTCACCGAGGCCCTTCAACTTCACCTCGACGCATCGTGAGGTGATCGTGTCGAGCGCCGCAGGGACGTCCTCGGCGGTCAACAGGAATATGGTGCGCGACGGCGGCTCCTCGAGGGACTTGAGCAACGCCGGGGCGCTCGGTGACGATCCGGTGGTCGTCAGCTCGACGTCCTCGATGACGATGATCTGATAACCCGAACCAAGGGGGCGGCGCCGCCCGACCCGGTCCGCCTCGCGCAGCTCGTCGATGCGCCACGAGACCCCCGAGCGTTCGGCGAAGTACACGTCCGGGTCGCCCTCGGCGAGCACCAGTCGGCAGACCTCGCAACGGCCACAGCCGTGGTCGGGGCACTGCAGGGCCGCGGCGAAGGTCAGTGCGGCATCGTGCAGACTCGAGCCGACCGGGCCGCTCAACAGGTAGGCGTGCACGGGGCTCTTCGCGTGCTGGCGCATCGACGCCACCGCGCGGTCCTGTCCAATGACCACGTCGAAGACGTCAGGCATCGAACCAGGTGAGGTCGGCCAGACGAGCGTCGATCTGGGCTGCGACTTCGGCCTCGTCGCGCGATCCGTCCACCACGAACCAGCGGTTCCCGAAGCTCTTCGCGATCTCGAGGTACCCCTCACGAACCCGCTCGTGGAAGTTAAGGTCGGCCGATTCGAAACGGTCGCGCTCGTCGAAGGTCCGGCGTTCGTTGGCGACGTGGAGGGGCAGGTCGATCAGTATCGTGAGGTCCGGCTGACAAGATCCGATCGCGAGGTCGGTCGCGGCGCGCAGCTTCTCGAGGTCCACCCCACGCCCGTACCCCTGATACGCGAGCGTCGAGGCGAAGAAGCGATCGCACACGACTGAGCGCCCGGTCTCGAGCATCGGCTCGATGACGGTGCGCACGTGGTGCGAGCGGTCGGCCAGCATCAAGAGCGCTTCGGTCGTCGGGGTCATCGGCGTCGAGGCGTCGAGGACCCAGCGACGAAGGTCCACCCCAAGCGGCGTGTCGCCCGGCTCGAAGGCGAAGTGCGCCTCTCGCAGCTCGGCAATTCGGCGGGCCTGGGTGCTCTTGCCACTGGCGTCGCCGCCTTCGAAGACGAGGAATGTCCCTCGCCCCATTACGACTCATCCTGGTGCTGGGCCGTCGCGGCCAACGACGCATTCGCCGTCGCACCCTTCGCGACGGCCGCGCGCTTCGACGCTCCGTCCGCCTTCTTCGCCGGTGTCGACTTCGAGCCGGCCTTCTTCGCCGGGGTCCTCTTCGCGGGGGTCTTCTTCGCCGCCTTGACGGCCTTGCGCGGTCGAGTCGAGGGCTCGGCGTTGCGCCGTTCGGCGAGCAACTCGCACGCTCGGTCGAGCGAGATCGACTCGGGCGTGTCGCCCAAGCGCAGCGTCGCGTTGGTCTCGCCGTCGGTGACGTAGAGGCCGAAGCGACCGGTCTTCACGACGACCTGGCGCTTCGTGACGGGATCGACGCCGAGGTCCTTGAGCGGTCCCGCGGCCGCGCGGCGGCCGCGCTGCTTCGGTTGGGCGAGCAGCGTGAGCGCGCGCTCACGGTCGATCGAGAAAATCTGGTCCTCGTCCTCGAGCGACCGGCTCTCCTTGCCCCACGTGATGTAGGGGCCGTAGCGACCGTTCTGAGCGACGATCGGCTCGCCACCGTCGGGGTGGTCGCCCACGACCCGCGGCAGGGTCAGCAGTCTGCGCGCCTCATCCAGGGTCAATGTCTCGGGCGACATCGTCGAGAACAGCGAGGCGGTCTTGGGCTTCTCCTTCGGATCGGTCATCTCGCCGACCTGCACGTAGGGGCCGTAACGTCCGGCCTTCAAGAAGATCGGCAGGCCCGTCGCCTCGTCGAGTCCGAGTTCGCGGTCGTTGCTCGGCGCGGCGAGCAACTCGAGGGCGTGATCGACGTTGAGCGAGTCGGGCTCCGTGGCCTCGGGGATCGAGACCCGGTCCTCGCCGTGAACGAGATAGGGGCCGTAGCGCCCGGAGCGCACCGAGACGGCGAGGCCGTCGGGTGCGGTGCCGAGGACTATCGAGTTGATTGCGGCGAAGTCGAACTCGTGTTGCTCGTGAGTCATCTTCTCGAGGCCGGCCCGGGCGAGCTCGGTGTCAGCGGTGGGGTCGCCGAAGTAGAACCGCTGGAGCCAGGGCTCGAGGTCCTGGCGACCCTGGGCAATCTCGTCGAGGTCGTCCTCCATCGACGCGGTGAACTGGTAGTCCACGAGGTCGGCGAAATAGAGCTGCAGCAGGTTCACCACGGCGAAGGCCCGAAAGGCCGGCACCAACGACTTGCCCTTCTTCCAGACGTAGCCGCGACGGTCGATCGTCTTCATCACCGAGGCGTAGGTCGATGGACGACCGATGCCCAGATCCTCGAGCTTCTTGATGAGCGTCGCCTCCGAGAAGCGGTCCGGCGGCTGGGTGTCGTGACCCTTGGCCTCGGCTCCCTGGACCGGGACCACCTCGCCCTCGGTGAGCGGCGGCAGGATCCGCTCCTGTCGGCGAGCTCGGCCTCGGGGTCGTCAGTCCCCTCGACGTAGGCCCGCCGAAAGCCGGGGAACTCGATCCGCATCCCCGTCGCCGTGAGGCCGAGGTCGACCGGTCCCGTGAAGCCGACGACGGCGGCGAGGGTCGCCGCGAGGCGGACCTTGTCCTGGGTGAGGCGGGCGTCGACCATCTGGGAGGCGATGGTCCGCTTCCAGACGAGGTCGTAGACCGCCAACTCGTCGCCGCCGAGCTGGCTCTGCGCCTCGTCGAGAGTGCGGAAGGCCTCGCCGGCCGGGCGGATCGCCTCGTGGGCCTCCTGGGCGTTCTTCACCTTGCGGTCGTAACGCCGGGGCTGGTCCGCCACGTAGTCGTCACCGAACATCGAGGCGGCCATCGACCGCGCCGCGCGGATCGCCTCGTCGGACAGTGTCGTCGAGTCGGTGCGCATGTAGGTGATCCACCCCTGCTCGTAGAGCCGCTGGGCCGCGCGCATCGTTCGCTCCGGGTCGAAGCGGAGCTTGCGGCTCGCCTCGATCTGCAACGACGAGGTCATGAAGGGCGGTTGGGGCCGTTGGGTGCGCGGCGTGGACGAGATCGAGGTGATGCGCACCTGCGCACCGGTCAACCCAGCGGCGATCGCGTGGGCCGACGGCTCGCCCAGGACCTCCACCGTGGCCTTCGCGTCGAGCTGGCCCGAGGCGTCGAAGTTCTTGCCAGTGGCGAGCGAGGCGCCGTTCACCGTCTCGAGGGTGGCCTCGAACGTGGCGCTGCGCGCGAGCAACGTGGCCGTGACGTCGAACCACGTCGCCGACGTGAAGGCCATCCGCTCGAGCTCGCGCTCGCAGACCAGTCGGATCGCGACCGACTGCACCCGACCGGCCGACCTCGCCTTGTCGACCGCGCGCCAGAGCACCGGCGAGACCTCGTAGCCCACCAGGCGGTCGAGGAACCGACGGCCCTCCTGGGCGTCCACGAGGCGCAAGTCCAGGTCGCGGGTCTCGCTGACGGCCTTGGCGATCGCGGCCGGCGTGATCTCGTGGAAGACCATGCGCTTCACGGGGACCTTGGGGTTGAGCACCTCCTGGAGGTGCCACGCAATGGCCTCGCCCTCGCGGTCCTCGTCGGTCGCGAGGTACAGCTCGTCGACCTGCTTCAGGGCCGCCTTCAACTCGGACACGATCTTCTTGCGATCGCTCGACACGACGTAGACCGGTTTGAAGTGGTCGTGGACATTGATCCCGAGCCGGGCCCACTTCTCACCCTTCACCGACGCGGGGATGTCGGCGGCGCTCTGGGGGAGGTCCCGGATGTGCCCGATCGAGGGCTTCACGATGTAGTCGGGGCCCAGGATGCCCTGGATGCGCGTCGCCTTCGCGATCGACTCCACTATCACCAGCGCTCGCGCCATCTCACCACCTCTCGAAGACTCTCGACGTGAAGGCTGTCGCCACGTCTCTCTGACGCTCTACAAGATAGACAGGTCTCCGACCCCTCCAGCTCCATACCGCGCCAGCGCAACCCGATGATCGCCCCATTCGCCAGGCCTGCGCTGACGATTCGCCGATTACGGGTGACTCGACTCCTCGGCGTGGGGCGCCGCGACGATTTCGTATTGCGGATTGAGGATGACCGCCTCGCGATGCAGGGACGTGACCGTGCCGCGGACCATGAGTCTCGTCCCGCGCTCGATGCCGGGCACTTGCGAGCGGCCTTGGAAGAGCAACGTCACTGAACCGCTGTTGTCCGCGATGACGCATCGCAGCTGCTTCGATCCGCCATCGTGGGTGATGGTCATCGAGCGGACCCGTCCGGCGATGTCGGCGAACTGGCGGTCGCGCAGGTCCCCGATGGGCTCGGCCCCGGCCGAGCGCTCGGCCAGGCGCTGGTCCGCCTCGAGGTGGGCGTCCATGCGCACGCCCCCGCGCACGACCGCGTCGCTCTCTTCGTCGTCGCTGACCGTCACGTTGACCCGGCCCATCCGGTACGGGATGATCGTCGCCGCGGTGCGCGGGATGTGCATGACCGCCTCGGCGATGGAGTCGGCCGTGCGGTCGTGGAGCAGCCGCTGGATCTTGGACGAGAACCCCCGCCGCGGCAGGATGACCATGCAAAAGACGTCCGGGTCGCGAACGACGTCGGCCACCAGCTCGAGCGCCGCCCGATCGACTCGTCGGTCCTCGCACTCGACGATCTCCAGTCCAATGCCGAGAGAGGCGGATTGTGGATCGCCCCACTTCTCCTCGAGCTGCGCCGTCACCAGCGGGTCGATGTCGAAGTGCACCGCGCGCACCGAGTAGGTGTTCAGCGTGTTGCAGTATTGCAGCGCCCGCTCGGTCGCCAGGTCGTAGGTGTCGACGAACACCACCAGGCGGTGGAGGCGGAACTGCGAGGCGCCCGCGACCCGGCGCGTGGCAGCGAAGGCGGCCGACTCCTTGGTGTACTGACGGTTCATGTGAAGCAGCCCGGCCACCATGAGCGGCCCGGCCACGACCACGATCCACGCCCCTTCGGCGAACTTCACGATGGCGAAGATCAAGGCGATGAGCAGGGTCACCGCCGACGAGAGCACGTTCGTGACGAAGCCCCGACGCCAGTGCGGCTCGCGACGGGTCCAGTGGCGTCGCGCCATGCCCGCTCCGGCCATCGTGAACGCCGTGAAGACGCCGATGGCGTAGAGCGCGATAAGGCCGTTCACCGAGGCCTTGAACACGATCACCAGCAGGAGCGCCATCGAGCCGAGCGCGAGGATCCCGTTGGAGAACGCGAGGCGGTGGCCCCGCTTGGTGAGTTGACGGGGCAGGAACCGGTCGTTGGCCACGAAGTTGGTCAGGTACGGGAATCCGTTGAAGCTCGTGTTGCCGCCCGTGTAGAGGATCAGCATGGTCGAGAACAGCACCACGTAGAAGATGATGTGCCCGACACCGTGGGCGCCGAACACCGCCAGCACCTCCTGGCTGACGACGGTCGGCGAGCCCTTGGCGTAGGGCAGGGCGTGGGTCCAGCGTGCGAGCATGGTCGTGCCCACCAGCAAGAAGGCGAGCGTCGACGCCATGACGACCATGACGACGCGCGCGTTGTGACCCTCCGGTCGGCGGAAGCTCGAGACGCCGTCGGAGATCGCCTCGAGGCCCGTCAACGAGGATCCTCCATTGGCGTAGGCGCGCAGCAACGTCAGGAACGCGACGCCCATGAGGAACCCGTGGCCCGGACTGCCCAGCCGTCCGTCGACGAGGGCGCTCACCGGCGGCTGGACCAGGTGGTGCAGCGATCCCGAGAAGAACTTGTAGGTCCCGAAGAGGATGGTGAGCGTCATCATGCTGATGAAGAAGTACGTCGGGAAGGCGAAGTAGGCGCCCGCCTCCTTGATGCCCCGCAAGTTTCCGTAGATGAGCAGGAGCACGATGGCGGCGGTGATCTCGACGCGGTAGGTGAAGAGCGACGGTGCTGCGCTCGTCAGGACCGCGGTGCCCGCGCTGCACTGGACGGCGACCGTCACGACGTAGTCGATGAGGAGCGCGACTGCGGTGACTGATGCGGTCTTCGGCCCGAAGTTGTCGCGTACGACGATGTACGAGCCCCCCGTGATGTTGTAGAACCCGATCACGTCGAGGTAGGAGAGGGTCACCAGTAGCAAGACGCCGATGATGACGAACATTATTGGCACGAGCAGGGAGAATGCCGCCAGCCCGATGTACGGGGTCAGCTGGGTGAGTATCTGCTCGGCGCCGTACGCCGAGGAGGAGATGCAGTCAGGTGAGAGGACGCCGAGGGCGACCGGCTTGGAGATCCTCTCACCGGCCAGCTGCTCGGAGACGAACGGACGGCCGAGGAAGACCCTCTTCAGTCGATAACTGACCGTCTCGGGGTACACCGTGCTGACATTGGCGTGCGAGGTCAGGACTTGGGCGTTGTTGGAGATCTGTTTGTCGGCCTCGGACACGCTGTTCAGACTAAGCGACCATCTCCGAGGCCGCCACTACCTCGCCCCTGCTCGAGGCCCGACCGCCGATTCAGCCGCTGGCCGGTGAGGCGACGATCTCGTACTGCGGATTGAGTATCACCGCCTCGCGGCGTAGCGACATCACGGTGCCGCGCACCAAGAGCCGGGTGCCCCGCTCGATGCCCGGCACCTTCGAACGGCCCTGGAAGATGAGCGTGACCGATCCGGTGGGATCGGCGATGACGCAACGCAGCTCGTGCCCTCCAGCCTCCTGGTCGATCGTCATCGACCGCACGCGCCCCGCGATCCGGGCTTGCTGGCGCAGCACCAGCTGTCCAATCGGCTCGGCGCCGCTGGAGCGCGCCGCCAGCTTCAAGTCCGCCTCCAGGTGCGCGTTCTCGCGAACGCCGCCACGCACGACGTCGTCGCTCTTGGTCTGGGTCTGGCCTGCGAAGTTGCCTTGTGTCATTCGATCACGTCCAATCCGGTAGGGAATTATCGTCGCCGCAGTTCTGGGTATGTGCATCACCGCTCCCGCGATCGAGTCCGCCGTGCGGTCGTGCAGCAGACGCTGGAGGCGTGACGAGAAGCCACGCCGCGGGAGGATGACCATGCAGAAGACGTCGGGGTCGCGCACCAGATCGGCCACGAGCTCGAGGGCGGCGCGGTCGACCCGGCGGTCGTCGCACTCGACGATCTCCAGATTGACGCCGAACGACGCGGTGTCGGCGCCTCCCCAGCGCGTTTCGAGGCGCCTGGTCACCATCGGGTCGATGTCGAAGTGGACCGCCCGGACGGAGTAGGCGTTCAGGGTCTTGCAGTACTGCAGAGCCCGTTCGGTCGCTACGTCGTAGCTGTCGACGAACACGATGACCCGGTTCATCCGGATGCTCATCGGGTCGGCGGTGCTGCTGGCCTCGAAGTCCCGCTCCTCGCGTTCGTACTGGCGGTTGAATCGGATCAGGCCGTAGTACATCAATGGTCCGACGACCACGATGATCCACGCGCCCTCGGTGAACTTGGCGAGAACGAAGACCAGGACCACCAGTGACGTGACCGTCGCCGACAGCCCGTTGACGAAGACGCCGAAACGCCACTTGCCGGTCCGTTCACGCAGGTGCCGGGCGACCATCCCCGCCCCGGCGAGCGTGAAGCCGGTGAAGACGCCGATGGCGTAGAGCGAAATGAGTCCGTTGACCTGGGCCCCGAAGACGACGATCAGAGTCAACGAGACGATCCCGAGGACGATGATCCCGTTGGAGAAGGCGAGACGATGCCCCCGCTTGGTGAGCTGGCTCGGGAGGTACCGGTCGCCCGCGACGTAGTTGGCGAGGAATGGAAAGCCGTTAAACGAGGTGTTGCCACCCGTGTACAGGATCAGCAGCGTCGCGAACTGGACGAGGTAGAAGATGAAGTGGAGCGAACCGTGGGCGCCGAAGACCGCGAGGACCTCCTGGCTTACGACCGTCGGGGTCCCGGCGGCGTAAGGCATCGCGTGGGTCCAGGCCGCGAGCAACGTCGTGCCCAGCAAGAGGAAGGCCAGGACACTCGACATCACGACGAGGGTCTTTCGCGCGTTGGGCGACTCCGGTCGGCGAAAGCTGCCCACGCCGTTGGAGATCGCCTCGAGCCCGGTCAACGACGATCCTCCGTTGGCGTACGCCCGAAGAAGGGTCAAGAAGGCGAGGCCCATCAAGAGGCCGGTCCCGCGCTGACCGAGCCGGTGGTCGACGAGCAGGTGGGCCACCGGCTGGGGGATCAGGTGCAACGTACCGTTGAACTTCTTGATGTAGCCGACGATGATCGTAAGGCCCATCATCGTGATGAAGAAGTACGTCGGGAACGCGAAGTAGCTCCCGGCCTCGCGCAGTCCCCGAAGGTTGCCGTAGATCAGCACCACGACGACACCAATGGTGATGGGCACGGTGTAGTAGGCGAGGTTCGGAAAGGCGCTCGTAAGCGCCGCGGTCCCGGCCGAGCACTGAACGGCGACGGTCACGATGTAGTCGATCAGCAGCGCGACGGCGGCGATCTGGGCGACCTTCGGTCCGAAGTTGTCCCGTGCCACCACGTACGACCCACCGGCGGTCGTGTAGTACTTGATGACGTCGAGGTACGACGTGGTCACGAAGAACAGCACGCCCAGGATCACGAACATGATCGGCACGACCAGTGCGAACGCTGCCAGCCCGATGAACGGAGTCAACTGGGTGAGGATCTCCTCGGTACCGTAGGCCGACGACGAGATGCAGTCCGGTGCGAGAACCCCCAGCGCGACGAGACGGCCCAATCGCTCGCCGCTCAGCTGTTCGGTGACGTACGGCCGACCGAGCAGAATACGTTTCAGCCGATAGCCGAGCGTCTCGGGATAAACCGTCGAAACGTTCGCGTGCGACGTCATCACGGGCGTGTTTCGACTGATCTGCTTGTCGGCTTCGGACATCATTTCCAAACTAAGTGTCGAGTGACCTCCAACCTAAGTGCGACGTGTTGCCGAGCCATTGAGATTCCGACGACGAGCGCTAAGGAGGCGCTAAGAGTGTCGTCGCTCGATCGCTCGCCGCGCACAATCGAGTGACGGAGAGCACTCACCAGCATTTCGATCGAGGAGCCCATGCACATCTCTGGCGTCTGGCAGGCGGTGAACGTGGCTGCGGTCCTCGCCGTCGAGTTCCGGCCGGTGTCGTTTCATCGAGGCGACCGGTCGGGAATGGAGCGCCCGCACCGCGACCAATGTGATGCGGGCCGTAGTGGACCGGTCCGGTGAACACAGGCTCTCTCGACTTTCGTCAACGAGGGCCATACCGCTCGTCGGAGAGGTGGCCACGCCACCCCCGAGGGACCGGCCGCGCGGATTCTGGAGCACATTCGTCGCTGCGCCACTGGATGGACAAGACTCGGCCCATGGCGAGAGGACACCTCCGTGTCTACCTGGGACCGGCGCCCGGCGCCGGCAAGACCTACCGAATGCTCGAGGAGGGTTCGCGCCGCCGAGAGCGTGGCGCGGACGTGGTCATCGCGTTCGCCGAAACCCACGACCGCCTGCGCACGACGGAGCAACTAGGCGACTTGGAGATCGTGGCGCGCGTCACACGCGACCGCAACGGCGCCACCGTCGAAGAGATGGACCTCGCGAAGGTGCTCGCCCGCCGACCGGCGGTCGCCCTGGTCGACGAACTTGCCCACACCAACGCACCCGGCAGCCTCCACGCCAAGCGCTGGGAAGACGTCGAAGCGCTGTTGGAGGCCGGTATCGACGTGATCACCACGGTCGACATCCAGAACCTGGAGTCCGTGAGCGACGTCGTCGAGAAGATCACCGGTGTCGCCCAGCATGACTCCGTGCCGGACGCGGTGGTGCGCCGTGCCGAACAGGTCGAACTGGTCGACATCACGCCCGAGGCACTGCGTCGACGAATGGCCCACGGGAACATCTACGCCGCCGAGGAGATCGACGCCTCGCTCTCGAACTACTTTCGCGAGGGCAACCTGGCGGCACTGCGGGAGTTGGCGCTTCTCTGGCTGGCCGACCGGGTCGAGGACTCGTTGCAGCGCTACCTCGACGAGAACGACATCAACGAGAACTGGGAGACTCGCGAACGCCTCGTCGTCGCAGTGACCGGCTCCGGCAGCGACGAAGCGCTGCTGCGACGGGCCGCCCGCATCGCTTCGCGGTCCGGGGCGGACCTCGTCGCCGTGCACGTCGTCAACGCTCGAACGCGTCGACACTCGTCCGTGGACGCCTCGATCGCCCGAGAGTTCGTCACCCAGTTAGACGGCACCTTCCAAGAGATCGTCGACGACGACGTCGCCAGCGCCCTCGTCGCCTTCGCCCGCTCCGAGCGGGGTACTCAGATCGTCATCGGCGCCGAACGGCGCCGATCGAAGTTCCGCACGAGCCGAAACGTCGTGGAAGGCGTCTTGGCGAAGGCACGCAATCTCGACGTGCACATCATCGCTGTCGATGACCTGCGCCCGCCGAGCGTGCGCCGACGTCGCAAGACCGAGCTCTCGTGGCGACGACGCCTCGCCGCTCTCGGCGCCGCGGCCGTCGCCATGCCGCTGATCACCGTCGGCTTGACCCAGGTCCACTCGAGCGCGATCCTCTCGGCCGTCTTCCCGTGCTATCTCGTGGCGGTGCTGGGTCTCACGATCTGGGGCGGGGCGGGCGTCGGTGTCGTGAGCTCGCTCGCGGCCGCGTTCCTCGAGAACTTCTATTTCATCGTCCCCAAGCACACGCTCGGGATTGCCCGACCGGACGACGTCGTGGTGCTCAGTGCCTTCGTCGTCTTCTCCATCGGCGCCAGTGTCCTAGTGACGGAGTTCACGCGACGTTCGAATGAGGCCGAACGGGCCCGCGCCGAAGCCGAGATCCTGACGAGGGCCGCGGCGACGGTCGCCACCACTCACGACGACCTGGGGCCCGTCCTCGACTCACTGCGGGCGATTCTCGCGATGAAGGGGGTCGCGCTGATGACGCGCCACGAGGGTGAGTGGTCCGTCGACCTCGCGAGCGGCGAGAGCACGGTGGGTCTAGAGCCGAGTTCGCGCTTCGAGATCGACCACGACCACGCCCTGGTCCTCGCGGGGACCGTCCTCGACACGCAGGACCGGTCGATGGTCGCCGCCTTCGTGGCCCGCGTGGCCGCCGGACTCCGTTCGCAGGAGATTCAGCACGAGGCGGCCGCCCTTCGCGCCCTCGCCGAGGCCGACGCGTTGCGCACGGGCCTCCTGCGGGCCGTCTCGCACGACCTACGAACCCCGCTGGCCACGATCGAAGCCAACGTGTCGTCGCTCCTCCAGGGCGACGTGTCATGGTCGCCCGAGGAGCAACAGGTATTCCTCACCTCGATCGAGCGAGAGATCCACCGGTTGACCCGACTCGTGACGAACCTCCTCGACGCCGGCCGACTCGAGGCCGGCGTCGTGACGCCCCGCTCCATCGAGGTCGAGCTGGACGACCTCGTGGCGAGCGCGCTCGAGACGATCGACACGCAGGGTCGCCGGCTCGAGATCAACCTCCCCGAGGACCTGCCACCCCTGAGGACGGACCCCGACCTTTACGAGCGGATCGTGGCCAACGTGGTCTCCAACGCGTGCCGATTCAGTCCGGCCGATCTGCCCGTTCGGATCCGCGCTGGAGTCTCGCCGGGCAAGATCGACCTCCTCGTAATCGACTGCGGCCCGGGGATACACGAGTCCGAGCGAAACGGAATTCTCGCGCCCTTCCAACGCCTCAACGACGAGGGCTCCGGGGCCGGCTTGGGACTGACCGTGGCGTCGGGCTTCGTCAGCCTCCTGGGCGGAAGCCTCCGATTCGAGGACACCCCCGGTGGGGGTCTCACCGTGGTCATCGAACTGCGCCAGCGGTCGGAAAGGTGAACATGTTCAAGATCCTGGTCGTGGACGACGAGGTCCAGATCCTGCGAGCGCTGAAGACCAACCTCGAAGCGCGTGACTACAAGGTCTGGACGGCCCACGACGGAGAGGAGGCCATCCGGCTCATCGGCGACGTGGGCCCCGACCTGTTGATCCTGGATCTCGGCCTACCGAAGAAGAGCGGCCTCGACGTGCTGCGCTCCCTTCGAACGTGGAGCGACATCCCCGTGATCATCGTCTCGGCTCGCAACGGTGACCCCGACAAGATCGCGGCGCTCGACGAGGGCGCCGACGACTATCTCACCAAGCCATTCTCCATCGGCGAGCTCTTGGCCCGCGTGCGCGCCGCGCTTCGCCGTCGCGTGCAGGTCGAGCTGTCGCCCGTCGTCACGACCCCCGACTTTGAGATCGACTTCGCCCGGGGCGTGGCGACGAGGAACGGTGAGGTGGCCCACCTGACCCCGCTCGAGTGGAAGATCGTGAGCGTGCTCATCCACTCCGAGGGCCGACTCGTCACCCAACGCAGCCTGCTGAACGAGGTGTGGGGGCCGGAGTACGAGAACGAGTCGGGCTATCTCCGAGTGCACATGACCCACATCCGTCGAAAGCTCGAACCTGAGCCGGCGCGTCCGCGGTACTTCCGCACCGAGCCCGGCATCGGCTATCGATTCAACGCCGACGGCGTGCTTCGCTGACCTGAACCATCTGCCCAATCATTTTGCGCCTCTGGCGCGCGATGTGGTCAGATGGCACCGTGCACATCGTTGTAGTCGGTTGCGGCCGCGTCGGATCAGAGTTGGCCATGCAGCTCTCGGAAGAGGGTCACTCGGTCGTCATCATCGACAAGAACCGTGACGCCTTCCGCCGCCTCACCCGCTACCACGGCAAGACTCTCCTGGGGTCGGGATTCGACCGCGACATCCTCTTCCAGGCCGAGGCCAGCCAGGCCGACTCGCTGGCGGCCGTCACGAGTGGCGACAACACCAACATTATGTGCGCCCGGATCGCCCGCGACAACTACCACATCAAGAACGTGGTCGCCCGAATCTACGACCCGCAGCGGGCCGAGGTCTACATGAAGCTCGGCATCCCCACGGTCGCCACGTCATTGTGGACGACCCAGCAGGTGAAGCGTTGGCTGATACCGTCGGACGACTCGGTCGAGTGGACCGACGGGTCCAGCTCCTTGCACCTAGTCGAAAGAATTCTGCCCGACCACCTGGCCGGCCGGCCGATGAGCCAGTTCAACGTCGGCGAGCACATTCGGATCGTCGGCCTCGTGCGCGGGGGCCATGGACGAGTGGACGTCGAGGGCCTGTTCGCCCAAGAGGACGACACCTTGGAGTTCCTCACCACGAGCCAGGGGCTCGAGGACCTGAGGGCCCTGCTCGACGAGCCGGCGCCGTGAGGGTCGTCATCGCCGGCGGCGGATCGGTGGGAACCGCGATCGCGCTCGACCTCGTCGATCGTCACCACGACGTAACGCTGCTCGAGCGCACCGTGGCCGTCGCCGAGCGGTTGAAGACGATCCTGCCCGGCGTCAACGTGATGGCGGCCGACGCCTGCGAGTACGCCTCACTCGCCGCCGCCGACCTGCGCAGTGTCGACGTCGTGATCGCCGCCACCGGCGACGACGAGGACAACCTGGTCACCAGCTGGCTCTCGAAGCAGGAGTTCGCCGTCCCTCGCGTGATCGCGCGCGTGAACAACTCTCGCAACGCCTGGCTCTTCAACGAGACCTGGGGGGTGGACGTGTCGGTGTCGACGCCGGCCCTCATCACGTCGCTCGTCGACGAGGCCGTCGAGGTCGGGGCGATCATCAACCTCATGGACCTGGCGCACGGCAAGATGACCCTCATCGAGATCACCCTGGCCTCGGACGCACCAGCGGTCGCGCGCAAGCTGACGCTCGACGAGTTGCAACTGGCCGACGCCGTGCGCGTCGTCGCGGTCGTGCGAAGCGACCAGCCCATGACGCCGACGCCCACGATGCGATTCCTGGAGCACGACCATGTGATCCTCATCGCCCGGGGCGACGCGACCCAGGAGTGCGCCGCCGCCTTCATTGGCTAGCGTCCTCGAGGGCAACGTCGAACTTCAGACCTAGCATGGAATGGTGCGCGCCGCCTTCTTCGACCTCGACAAGACGGTGATTGCGAAGTCCTCGCTCGTCGCCTTCGGCCCCGAGTTCCACGCCCGGGGCCTGCTGCACCGCCGTACCCTCATCTGGGGCGTCCTCAGCCAGATGATGTTCGTTCGCTACGGAGCCGACGAGGACCGGTTGAGTCGGATCAGCGAGTCGGTCCTGAAGGTCACCAAGGGGTGGGACCACCTCGAAGTGAAGCAGCTCGTCGCCGAGACCATCAACGAGGTCATCGAGCCGCTGATCTACGACGAGGCCCTCGAGCTCATCGACCACCACCTCGGCCAGGGCGACGAGGTCTGGCTCGTCAGCATGTCGCCGACCGAGATCGTCGAGCCGTTCGCCGAGCTCCTCGGGATCACCGGGGCCATCTCGTCGAGGGCGACCATCGACGAGAACGGGAAGTTCACCGGTGAGATGGAGTTCTTCGCGCGCGGAGAGAACAAGGCCATCGCGATGCGCGAACTGGCCGCGAGGCGCGACATCGACCTCTCCGAGTCATACGCCTACTCGGACTCCGAGACGGACATCCCGATGCTCGAGGCGGTCGGCCACGCCTTCGCGGTCAACGCCGACCGTCCACTCGCCAAGATCGCCCACGAGAACCAGTGGCCGCTACTGAGCTTCACCCACCCGGTGCGCGCACACGACCGCTCCAAGTCGCACACGCCGTTCCTCGTCAGTGCGATGGTCATCGGCGCGGCGGCCGTGCTCGGCCGGTCGCGTTACCAGCAGCGCTAGAGCGTCAAGAGGTCACGGGCACCCGTGTCAGACGAGGGATGGCGCAGCTTGCTCATCGCTCTGGCCTCGATCTGGCGGATCCGCTCGCGGGTCAGGTTCATCTCGGCGCCGACGTCCTCGAGGGTGCGGATCTCCCCGGCCCCGTCGAGCCCGAAGCGCATGCGCAGGATCTTCTGTTCGCGTTCGTCGAGCGGCTGGAGCAGCTTCTCGATCGCTGCGGGCATCATCTTCACCGCGGCCACGTCGAAGGGCGACTCGGCCGAGCGGTCCTCGACGACGTCGCCCAGTTCGGCGTCGCCGTCCTCGCGAAGCGGCTCGGAGAGTGAGATCGGCTCGGAGCGAAAGCGCAGCGCCTCGATGAGCTTGTCCTCGGGCATCTCGCACTCCTCGCAGAGCTCCTTGATGGTCGGGGGGCGGCCAAACTTCAGCTCGAGGCGCGACTGGGCCTTCTGCACGCGCGCGAGCGTGTCGCCGGCGTGCACCGGCAGGCGGATCGTGCGACCGGTGTTGGCGATGCCTCGGGTGATGGCTTGGCGGATCCACCACGTGGCGTAGGTCGAGAACTTGAAGCCCTTGCGCCAGTCGAACTTCTCGACGGCGTGCATCAGTCCGAGGTTGCCCTCCTGGATGAGGTCGAGCAGGGGCAGACCCGAGGCCTGGTACTTCTTGGCGATCGACACGACCAGACGCAGGTTCGACTGCACGAAGTCCCGTTCGGCCTGGTCGCCCCGGTGCACGGCGCGCTTCAGCGCCAACTTCTTGCTCGGGGTGATCTTGACCTTCTTGTCGTTCTCGGCGGCCTCCAACTCGGCCTTGGCCTCGCGGCCCTCCTCGATCGTCTGGGCCAGGTGGACCTCATCGTCCTTGGTCAGAAGGGTGTACTGACCAATATCGGACAAGTAGAGGCGTACGAGGTCTTCGTCGTCCCGATCGACGCGATCTTTAGCCATGGCTCTCCCTCGATGCTTCCGACACCGGAAAGTCCGGTACTTCTAGTTATACGGAGGTAGGCAACCTAGCGGGAAAGTCCCAGACTTTCAGCGTTCCCGGCCGCCTCGAGGGTGGTGACCAGGTCCCGCGCGGCCAGCTGCCAGCTCGGATCATCAATCGGGGACTGGCCTTTGACGCACTCGCCGACGGCGCGGACCTCCACGACGGTGACATCGGACGCGTGGTCCCAGAGAGCGCGCAGCCCCTCGTCGTCGGCCATGGCGCCGCGGGCGTCGAGGAGGCTCACCAAGAGGCGGGGCCCGACGACCATCGCGAAGGCGAACATCGCCATCGCCCCGGTCTCGTCGTGATCGAAGGCGAAGCGCAGCACCCCCTCGAGAACGGCCATCGGCTCCACGTCGGAGCCGCCGAGGTGCTCACGCGCTCCGAGGGCGAGTGAGCCATAGGCCCGCGACAGCTCGTGGGACCGGACGACGAAAGTGTCGTTGCTGACCTTCGGCGCACCCTCGCCGAAGGTCAGATAGATGGCGTCGAAGCACGAGAGGAGGTGCTCGGCCATCTGGCGATTCGAGGGCATCACATCGGCTCGGGGCGAAAGGCGTTGGTGATGGGCATCCGACGGTCCCGGCCGAAGGCCTTCTTCGAGATGCGAACCCCGGGAGGCATCTGGCGACGCTTGTACTCGGAGAGGTCGACCAGACGGGTAATCCGGAAGACCAGCGCCGGGTCGTGGCCGTCAGCGATCATCTCCTCGGCGGTCGCGTCGTCCTCGACGTAGAGCTCGAGCAATGGGTCGAGCTCCTCATAGGGAGGCAGCGACTGGTCGTCGCGCTGGTCCGGCCGCAGCTCGGCCGACGGTGCCTTCGTGAGCACCGACGACGGGATCGGCTCAGGGTCGCCGTCGCTGGCCGCCACCGCATTGCGGTAGCGGCAGAGCTCGTAGACGAGGGTCTTGGGCACGTCCTTGATCACGGCGAAGCCGCCGGCCGAGTCGCCGTAGAGGGTCGAGTAGCCCGTGGCCATCTCGGACTTGTTGCCAGTGGTGAGTACGATCGCCCCGGTCGCGTTCGAGATCGCCATCAGCAGCACGCCGCGGATGCGTGACTGGAGGTTCTCGTCGGTCAGGCCCACTGGTCCGCCCTCGATGACCTCGCCGAGAATCGCCGCGAAGGACTCGTGGGAGAGCTCGATCGGCATGGTCGTGAGCTCGATGTCGAGGCGGCCGGCCAGTTCCACGGCGTCGGCGATGGAGTGCGCGGACGAGTACCGACTCGGCATCGCGAAGCCGTGCACGGCTCGAGCGCCGACGGCGTCGACGGCGATCGTGGCAACGAGCGACGAGTCGACGCCGCCCGAAAGGCCGAGGATCGCCGTGCGAAAGCCGTTCTTTCGCAGGTAGTCACGGGTGCCCATGACCAGCGCCTCGTAGATCTCCTCGACCTCCGAGGGAGGATCGGCGATGCGGTTGACGTGCAGCGCGGTCAGTCGATCCTCGTCGCGCGCGTAGGTCGTGTCCAGGGGCACGCCGACCGACGACCCGCGGGCCTCGATGTCGCACACCAGGAGCTCCTCACTAAAGGCCCGGGCGCGCGCGATGACGTCACCTTGCGCGTTGACGACCATGCTCTGACCGTCGAAGACGAGTTCGTCTTGGCCACCGACCAGATTCACGTACGCGATCGGGCAGTTCGTCTCGAGGGCGCGCTCGCGCAGCATCGCCTCTCGGTCCGCTCGACGGCCTCGCGCGTAGGGCGAGGCGTTGGCGACCACGAGCAGTGTCGCCCCTTCGCGAGCGAGCTCGGCGGCCGGTCCGTCGCTCGTCCACACGTCCTCGCAGATGAGCATCCCCACCGCGACGCCATTCACGTTGATGATCGTG
The DNA here is from genome assembly GCA_025351385.1 of Acidimicrobiales bacterium. GTDB lineage: Bacteria > Actinomycetota > Acidimicrobiia > Acidimicrobiales > RAAP-2 > RAAP-2. The sequence goes on from JANXWA010000030.1 coordinate 41,193, forward strand.
TGACGTCCGACACCAGGGTGGAAGTACCGCTGCTCGTCAAAGACGTCGTAGTTCGGCAGCAATCGCTTCGTCGCGGTCGCGACGACCCCGGCGTCGCCGAGTGCAACAAGGGCGTTGGCGATATGCAGTGGCCCGGTCGGGACGAGGGCTGACCGGGTGACGTCGCGCCCATCGCTCGACGGCGCCAGCTCGATCCCACCGAGCCCGTCACCGACGGCCGTTCCGACCAAGACGGGCGGGACGTTCTGGAGCAGGGCCATCTCGATGAGGGCGACCCGGGTGGCTTCAATGAAGCCCTCCTTCAACAACAGGTCCTCGGGCGGATAGCCGGTGAGCGAAAGTTCGGGGGTCAACACGAGCTCGGCACCCGCCGAGGCGGCCTGAGTGCGAAAACGTCCCAGAGTTTCAACGTTCTGCGCGAAACCTCCCACGACCGCGTTCATCTGGGCCAGAGCGAGTCGGAGGACGGGCACGACCTGAGCCTACCGGTGGGCGCGTGAGCGACATCCCGGACAACGTTTCACACGCGGTTAACAAAACTCGACGTTTCGCCCGCGGTGACCCGGCAGACTTGGAGGGACTGCGTGATCGGTCACGACCCTCGAAGGAGCACCCTTGTCGTATCAGGCTGAGTACATCTGGATTGACGGATCCGAGCCGACCCGAAAGTTGCGGAGCAAGACCAAGATCGTCGCCGACGGATCCGATCTCCCCGTCTGGGGCTTCGACGGCTCGAGCACCAATCAGGCGACCGGTCACTTCTCGGACTGCGTACTCGTGCCGGTGTGGTCATGCCCGGACCCGCTGCGCGGCGCCCACGACGTGCTCGTGATGTGCGAGGTTCTCAACTCCGACATGACGCCACACTCGACCAACACTCGGGCCGCGGCGCTCGCGGCGGCTAAGAAGTTCACCAGCTTCGAACCGAAGTTCGGCATCGAGCAGGAGTACACCTTCTTCAAGGACGGCCGCCCCTTCGGCTGGCCCGAGGTTGGCTTCCCCGCGCCCCAAGGCCCGTACTACTGCGGCGTCGGCGGCTCGAAGATGCCCGGACGCGACATCGTCGAAGCCCACACCCTGGCCTGCATGCGCGCCGGCATCGGTATCGAGGGCACCAACGCCGAGGTGATGATGGGCCAGTGGGAGTTCCAAGTGGGCGTGATGGCGGGATCGAGGCCTCGGCAGGCCAGTTCGTCGAAGAGGTGCTCATCTGTGACCTCGAATTGGCTGCCGACCCGAGAATCACCGACGCTCCACGGGTCATGGTGTCGTCCTCGACCCGGGCCATCGACGGGGGAGAGGCCCACCCGGTGGCCGAGGTGCTCGATCCGGTGGCCGAGGTCTATGAGGCGCTGGTCCTGGGTACTCGGGACTACATGGCCAAGAACGGATTTTCAGACGCGGTCATCGGACTGTCCGGGGGGATCGACTCGTCGCTGGTGGCGGCGGTGGCCGTCGATGCAGTGGGGAGTGACCACGTTCACGGCGTG